>JANPEF010000106.1:0-108679 GCA_031431875.1 Candidatus Eiseniibacteriota bacterium
AGCCCGATCGTGACGTAGGGCACTCGCGTGCGGCGGCTGTTGTCGTCTCCGATGGGGATGAACACCACGCCTCCGGGCCCGGGAAGACCGCAGCCTAGCACACGGCACCGTCGCCCTTGTGCGCCCGCGCGAGGGGTTCTAGAGTGGCGCTTCCATGGACACCGTGACTCGACCCCGGACCCATTCCGCGCATTCCCGGAAGCCGTCATGGCGCTGATCCGCCTCGAGGGCCTGTCCCTCTTCGGCCGGCACGGCGCCACGGTCGGCGAGCGGCGCGTCGGCACGCGCCTCGACGTCGACGTCGAGGTCGAGCTGGACACGTCGCGCGCGGAGATGAGCGATCGCCTGGCCGACACCGTGTCGTACGATCGGATCGAGGTTCTGGTGCGCAGGGTGGTCGAGGACGAGTCCTTCCGGCTGCTCGAGGCCCTGGGGGCGCGGATCGCAGCGCTTTGCGTCGAGAAGCTGGGGGTCGCGCGCTGCACGGTCGCTCTCACCAAGCAGAACCTCGCGTGGCCCACCGGCGGCTGCGTCACGGTCGAGGTGACGCGCGTGGCGAGGACGGGTCGACCGGCGAAGCCGGCCAGGGCCGCAGGCCCTGCCAAACCGAGGAAGTCATGAAAGCCTACGTCGGCCTGGGTTCCAACCTGGGTGACCGCGAGAGCCAGATCCGCACCGCGATCGAGCAGATCGCGCTCCTGCCCGAGACACAGCTCGTGCAGGGCTCCTCGCTGTACGACACGACCCCGGTCGGCGAGCTCGATCAGCCGAACTTCCTGAACGCAGTCGCGGTGTTCGAGACCGAACTCGAGCCCAGGGTGTTTCTCTGGAACCTGCTGTTGATCGAGCGGCGCCTGGGGCGCGTGCGTCGCGCCGACAGCCGGTATGGGCCGCGCACGATCGACCTCGATCTCCTGATCCATGGCGACACGATCCTCGACGAGCCCGGGATCACGCTGCCCCATCCCGAGATCGCGCGCCGCGCGTTCGTCCTCGTGCCGCTGGTCGAAGTCGACCCCCACCTGGTCCACCCGGCGCTGGGCGTGCCGGTCTCCACGCTCCTCGACCGCGTCGAGGCGCGGCCCTCGATCCGGCGCACGAGCAAGCTCTGGTGAGCGCGCGCGAAGGGGAGAACCGCTACATCGTCGTCGAGGGCGTGATCGGCGCCGGGAAGACGAGCTTGTCCCGGCTTCTCTCCGAGAGACTCCATGGCCGCTTGTTGCTCGAAGAGGTCGAGGAGAATCCGTTCCTGAAAGACTTCTATACCGACCGCGCACGCTACGCATTCCAGACGCAGATGCATTTCTTGTTCAGTCGTTACCAGCAACAGCGGGAGCTCCGGCAGCAGGACTTGTTCAGGGAGAAGACGGTCTCAGACTATCTCTTTCAGAAGGACAGGATCTTTGCAAACCTGAACCTGTCGGACAAGGAGCTGTCGCTCTACGAGAAGGTTGTCAGCTGGCTCGAGCTCGAGGTGACCCGACCCGATGTCGTCGTGTATCTGCAGGCGGGCACCGACACGCTGCTCGAGCGCGTGGCAAAGCGCGGCCGGCCCTTCGAGCGCGACATGGATCGGGACTACATGCAGGCGCTCAACGAGGCGTATAATTACTTCTTCTTTCACTACAGCGAGGCGCCCACGCTCATCGTCAATACCAATGGGATCGACTTCGTCAGGAATCGCGCCGACCTGGAGGACCTCGAAGCCCGGATTCTCGCGCACAACGAAGGGACCGTGTACTACACGCCGATGCCGTCGAAGGACCGCCGTCGCATGCTGCTGGATGCCCCGGAGGCGGTGAAGCCTGCGGACACGGTCGCAGAGACGCCCTCGACCGACGCAGGACCTGTTACCGCCGCCACTCCCGACGACGAAACCAGCATTGCCGCCGACACCTCGGCCAAGCGCCCGAAAACCAAGCGGGCTGCCCGGGGCAAGTCGCCCGTGCGGGGGAATTGATGCACGACCGTTTCACTGCACCTGCGATTCGGGCCCTCAAGTTGGACGGCAAAAAGCTCGTCTGCGTCACAGCGTACGATTTCCCCTCGGCAAGGCTGGCCTCCGATGCGGGCATCGAATTACTTCTCGTCGGCGACTCGCTGGGAATGGTCGTGCTGGGCTACGAGTCCACGCTGCCGGTGACCATGGACGACATGCTGCATCACGTGAGGGCCGTGACGCGCGCGAAGCCGCGCTCGCTGGTGATCGGCGACCTCCCGTTCATGTCGTACCAGACCGGTCCGATCGATGCGCTGCGAAACGCCGGCCGCCTGGTGCAGGAGGGCGGGGCCGACGCCGTGAAGCTCGAGGGCGGCGCGCGCGTGGCCGAAGCGGTGCGCGCGATCGTCGAGGCCGGGATCCCGGTCATGGGGCACCTGGGCCTCACGCCGCAGAGCGTGCTGGCGATGGGCGGCTACCGCGTGCAGGGCAAGGGCGACGAAGCCGGGTCGCGCCTGATGCGCGAGGCGAAGTTGCTCGAGTCGTGCGGAGCATTCGCGCTGGTGCTCGAGGGCATTCCGCGGGCGCTGGCGAAGGATGTCACCGCGGCGCTCACGATCCCGACGATCGGCATCGGCGCCGGGCCCGACTGTGACGGACAGGTGCTCGTGTGGCACGACTTCCTGGGGCTGGGGCATGGCCACGTCGCGAAGTTCGTGCGCCGCTATGCCGACCTGAACGCCGCCACGGCCGACGGCCTCGCGCGTTTTGCCGCCGACGTCCGCAGCGGTGCGTTCCCGTCGGCTGACGAGTCGTATGGTCCGTAAGCGGCCGAGGGGCGCTGTCCCGCGGGAGGTCCCCTCCGTCTCCTCGGTCGGGGCGGTGCGCCGCATCGTCGCGGGCTGGCGCGTGCGCGGGGAGCGCATCGCCTTCGTGCCGACCATGGGCTACCTGCACGAGGGGCACCTGTCGCTGGTCCGCCGGGCGGCGCGGGTGGCCGATCGCGTGATCGTCAGCGTGTTCGTCAATCCATTGCAGTTCGGGCCGCGCGAGGATTTCGCCGCGTACCCGAGGGATTGGTCGCGGGATCGCCGGCTCCTGGGGGAGGTCGCGACCGATCTCGTGTTCACGCCGCAGCCCCGCCTCTACGTTGCGCCCGATCATGCGACCCGCATCTCGGTCGAGGGCGTGGCGCGTCCGCTCGAAGGCGAGAAGCGCCCCGGGCACTTTGCCGGCGTGGCGACGGTGGTTGCGAAGCTGCTGAACTCGGTGATCCCCGACGACCTATGGCTCGGGCAGAAGGACGCGCAGCAGGTCGCCGTGGTGCGCCGGATGATGTCGGATCTCGATTCCCCCGTGCAGTTGCACGTGGGCCCGACCGTGCGCGAGCGCGACGGGCTGGCCATGTCCTCGCGCAACGTGTGGCTCATGCCTGGCGAGCGCGCGCAGGCGCCGTTGCTGTACAAGGCCCTCAAGGCGGGGCGCGACGCGCTGCGCGAGGGTGATGCCCCGCGCGGCGGGTGTCACTCGGTCGCCGCTCGTGCGCGCGCCGCCGAACGCGCCATGGCGCGCGTGCTCGCCGCTGCGACCCTGGGGCGCCTCGACTACGCGGCGGCGGTGGATCCGCACACTTTCCAGCCGCCGATCGACGTCGCGCCACCACGCCGGGTCCTGCTGCTCGTCGCCGTGCGCTTTCCCTCGGCACGGCTCATCGACAACGTGCCCGTACTCCTTGGCTCCGCACGATGAATCCTTCCAGCGCCACCGCCGTCATCCTCGCTGCGGGCGAGGGCAAGCGCATGGAGTCGGACCTCGCCAAGGTGTTGCACCCGATCGCGCGTCGACCGCTGCTCGACCACGTCCTCGCCGCCTGCGAGGACGCGGGCGTGGCCCGGGCCGTCGTCGTCGTGGGCGCGCGTCGCGAGCAGGTGATCGCCTGGCTCGCGGCGCGGCCCCGGACCGCGATGGACGTGCGCTACGCCGTGCAGGCCGAGCAGCTGGGCACCGGCCACGCGCTGCGCTGTGCCTTCCCGGTCGTCGACGAAGGGGGCACACCGGTGCGGCTGGCCGTCCTGTGTGGCGACGCGCCTCTACTACGCCCGCACACGGTCAGAGCGCTCTTCGAGCGCCACACGGCAAACCATGCCGCAGCCACGATCCTGACAGCCGACCTGCCTGATCCAACCGGGTATGGCCGCGTCATCCGGGACGTGAGTGGCAATGTCGAGAAGATCGTCGAGCACAAGGACGCCACGGAGGCCGAGCGCGCCGTGCACGAGATCAACAGTGCCGACTACGTGTTCGACACCGAGGAGGTGCGCTCGGCGCTGGCCGCGGTCACCGCCGACAACAACCAGGGCGAGTACTACCTCACGGACACCATCGCGATCCTCAAGGCACGCGGGCGCACGGTCGTCGCCTGCAAGGCCGACGATCCACGCGAAGTGCTGGGCGTGAACACCGTCCAGCAATTGGCCGAGGCCGCGCTTGCCCTCGCAGAGATCGAGGCCCGCGAAGCGGGCCGGAAAGGGAGCCCCGCATGAATCGCATCTTCGCCGGCTGGCGCATGCGTTACGTGGCGACGGCGGGCAGGACGTCGGGCTGCCTGTTCTGCGCACTCAGGAAGAAGGGCGACGACCGCTCGCGCTGGATGCTCGAGCGCGGGCCGCGGGCGTTTCTCGTGCTCAACGCGTTTCCGTACAACTCGGGCCACGTCATGGTCGCGGTGAACCGGCATGTCGGCACGATTGCCGGGCTGACCCCGGCCGAGCGCGACGACGTGTGGCGCCTGCTCGATCGCTCCGAGCGCGCGATCCAGCGCGTCTATCGGCCCGAGGGCCTGAACGTGGGCGTGAATCTTGGTCGCGCCGCCGGTGCCGGCGTGGATGGGCACCTGCACGTGCATGTCGTCCCGCGGTGGAACGGCGACACCAACTTCATGGCCACCGTCGGGGAGACGCGTGTGCTTCCCGAGGACCTGACCGCGACCTATGACCGCATCGAGGCGGCGCTGGGAGCGCTTCGCCGATGAACGGCACCCCGCGGGGCCTGGTCCCCGTGCTGCTCCTCGTGGTCTTCGCCTTCGCGGGGTCCGCGGCGTGGCAATGGTGGGGGCCGGGCGCCTCGTCGCTCACCACGTTCGTCCCCGGGGAAACTCCGGGCGGCGGCCGGCCCCTGCCCGCGCGGCCGAAGGCACCCGCGTTCGAGGGGGCCCCGGTCCGGATCGAGGTCGTGAATGGCTCGGGCGAGCCCGGGGCGGCGGCAAAACTGGCATCGTATCTGCGCGAGGGAGGGTTTAATGTCGTCCTCGTGGGTTCCGGCGACCGCTACGACTACGTGCGGACGATCGTCGTGGACCGCACCGGGAGCGAGCGAGCGGCCGCCGCGGTCGCCGCCTACCTTGGCCCGGTGCAGCGTGTGCGCCAGCGCGCCCGCTCGGAGGCCGACGTGACGATCGTCGTCGGCCGTGACCGGGGCAGGGTGCCGTGGGGCGAGGGACGGACCGCGAAGGGAAAGGGGTGAGGACGCGATGCCACAGATCGGAGCCACCGAGCTCATCATCATCCTGCTCGCCGTGCTCGTCCTGTTCGGGGCGAACCAGATTCCCAAGTTCGCGCGCAACCTGGGCCAGGGAATGAAGGAGTTCAAGAAGGCCGCGCGCGAGCTGACCGAGGAAGACAAGGACGACGCGACGCCGCCCCGGAAGGACGTGAATTCCCAGTGAGCCCAGCGTAGCCGGTCGAACTCGTAATTCGGCGATCGCGTCGGCGCGACCAATCGTTTCACCAAGAAGCCCTCCACACGTCGCCGTGAGGAGGGCTCTTGTCATTCCGGCTCCCGTGTCGGCCCGCGGCCGCCGTCAACTAACTACAGAGTCTCTTCGACATCCTGGCGCAGGTCCTCGACCTTCGTGTCGGCCACGGTGCGATCGATCCACGCGCGCAGCCACCGCTGCTGGCGGCTGCTCAGGAGCTGGCTCGAGAGATTGCCCTTCATCTGCTGATAGAGGAGCGGATCGCCTGCGGCCGCTGCATCCTTGCGCACGAGGTAGACGCCGGTCGGCGCGACGACCGGGCCTCCAGTGGCGCCCACGGCGAGGCCGAACGCGAGCCCGACCGCGCGCGGCGCGGGCGTGAGGCGCGGATCGGGGTTCGAGCGCGGGAAGAGCTCGGTCGCGATCACCGCCGTGCCGGCATCCGTCGCGGCCTGCTCGAGCGACTTCCCGCCCTTGACCGCGGCCAGCATCTTCTGTGCATCGGCCAGCGGCTTCGCCTGGCGCAGCGCGAGCTCGACCGCGCGGCGCACGTCCTCCTTCGCGTCGTCGAAGGGGCGCGGACCGGCCTCGCGACGATCGACGATCTGGACCAGGACCCAGCCCGTCTCGGTGCCGTAGGCGCGGCTCACGTCGCCCTTCTTCGCGCGCACGGCCCACTGCTGGACGTGCGGCATCTGCAGGAGCGCGGGCTCGAACTGCCCCTGCGCGAACCAGCCCGTGCTCGTCGCCACCAGGCCGCGGGCCGCGGCCAGTTCGCCCATCGGGGCCTTGGTCGCGTCGGCACGCAGCTTGCGGACCGCCTCGACATCGGCCTGCATGGACTCGGACGACGGATGGATCGGCTTCTGGATCTGGGCGAGGCGGACCGTGGCCTCGCCGACCGGTGGCTGCGTCCGGTTCAGCAGCTTGAATACGAAGTAGGTGTTGCCGTCCCTGATCGGATCCGTGACGTCCCCGATCTGCATCGTGGCGACGACCGGTTGCAGCGGCCCCGGCAGGCGCGAGACCGGAACGTCCTGCCCGATGTCACCGCCGCGATCGGCGAACGGTCCCTCGGAGCTCTCCTGCGCGATGGCCGCGAAGTCGCGGCCGGCGCGGGCCTCGGCGACAAGCGCGATCGCCTCGAGGCGAGTCGTCGAGTCCTGGGACGCGCCGACCGACAGCGGGAACTGCACGATGTCGGCCTTGACCTGCGCGACGCCCTCGAACTCGGCCTTGTGAGCCTCGTAGTGGGCCTTGAGGGCGGTGTCGTTGAGCTTCGTCGTGTCGACCGAGGCCATGTCGAGCGGCAGCAGCACGAGCGACACCTGCGCCTGCTCATACTGGTTGGCGTACAGCCGCTGCAGTTCGGGCTCCGAGATCTTGACCCCGGCAATGACGCGTTCCTCGAGGCGCTGGGCGGGCAGGATGCCGCGCAGGCGCTCCTCGAGCGGGCTCCAGTCGATCGACGGGTCGGCCAGGGCCGACTGCCACTTGGTCCGGTCGAAGCTGCCGTTGGTCATGAACGCTGGATTCGACGTGATGTCCGGGGGGGGCGTGTTCTTCGCGGCGTAGACCACCTCGGCGTCGGTGGCGGTGAAGCCATAGCGGGCGGCAACCGCGTTGACCGATCGCTCGGTGACCAGGTTGAACCAGGCCTGCTCGCGCAGCAGCGCGCCGTCGCGGCCCTGCGCCTTGGTGCCGTACTGCGCCTGGTAGTTGGACTCGGCCGAGGCGAGGGCTCCCGTGTACTGGGCCTGGCGGACCGTGGTGTCGCCGACCTTGCCGACCGTGTCCGTGGCCTGCATGGCGCGGGACATGTCGCCTGCACCGGATCCGAAGATGAAGATGAAGCCGCCGATGAACGTGACGACGGTGCCGATCGTCAGGATCCACCACAGGGTGCGAATCCGCTTCGATCCGCTCCGAAAGTGCTTGAGCATGCGCAGGAAACTCCGCTTGAGCGACGCCGGGAGGGCCGGAGGCGGGCGGACCATGCGGCCCGAGCGTCCGGCGAGGGACCCCGGATTCTAGCACGCGCGGCGGGGGGCACTCAACGCCGCTCCACGCCGCTCGGCGGCGCGCCAGAGCCGATGAAAGGCTTGCCTTCGCCCGCGCGGTGCGGCACGTTGACCGCACGGAGTCGTTTCGCACTTCCCTTCTGCGAAGGCATGGACGCATGGCCGGACGCAACGCATCGGATGAAGTCCTCGCGCCCGCCGCCGCGGACGCCGCTGCCGCGACGCTGCCCGCCCAGGTGCTCGACGCGCTCGACCAGGTGGTCGTCGCGCTCGATCGCGATCGCCGCGTGCTGTACGCCAACCGCCGGATCGGCGAACTCCTCGGCGTCGGCCCCGAGACGCTCGTCGGCCAGGCCGCCAAGGACCTGTTCCAGGGCATCGACGCGAAGTGGCTGCGCGGTGCTTCGTCCGAGTCGCGAGACTTCCGGCTGTCGGCCGAGGGGCGCGAGGTCACGCTCAAGGCCGAGGCCGCCCAGATGCGCTCGGAGAGTGGCGAGGTGCTGGGCTCGGTCGTGCTCGCCGACGCGGTGGCCGAGACCGAGGACGGCGAGTTCCAGAAGAAGATTGATCGACTCGTCTCGCTCGGCGAGCTGTCGGCCTACGTCGCGCACGAGATCCGCAATCCCCTCACGGGGATTCGCACCACGGTTCAGTTCGTGTCCTCCAAGCTCAAGCCCAACGACGCGCGTCGCGAGGACCTGGACGACGTGATCAAGGAGCTCGACCGCATCGAGCAGATCATCACCGGGCTGCTCCTGTTCGCCCGTCCGCAGAGCGGCCGCCCGTCGGCCTGCGGCATCGAGTCCGTGGTCGAGAAGACGCTGGCCGGCATCGAGCTGCAGCTTGCCGACGCCGGCGTCGGGCTCGAACGTGATTTTGCGGCCGAGCTGCCCGAGCTCTGGCTCGACCCCGATCTGGTGCACCAGGTCTTTCTCAATCTGAGCCTGAACGCGATTCAGGCCATGCCCCAGGGGGGCACGCTCACGGTGACGACCGGCATGCGCCGTTACAGGACAAGGCGTTCCTTCGTCGACGTGTCGTTCACGGATACCGGTCAGGGAATCCCGAAAGAGGCGATGGAGAAGATCTTCGATCCATTTTTCACAACCCGGTCCATGGGAACGGGACTCGGCCTGTCGATCTCCCTGCAAATCGTCCGGGATCACGGTGGCGTGATCACCGCCAAGAACAATCCGGCCGGGGGCGCGACCTTCCGCGTCTCGTTCCCGCTGCCGCCCGCCGAGACGGCGGAGAAGCCGTGAGGCAGCCATGAGGCATCCATGAGCCCCAACGTCGTCGTCATCGACGACGAATTGCTGATCCGGAAGTCGCTCACCCGCGTGCTCAAGGCTCGTGGGTACAGAGTCGAGACTGCCGCCACCGGCTCTGCCGGTGTCGAACTCTGTGAGCGCATCCGGCCGCAGGTCGCCATTCTCGACATGCGCCTGCCCGACACCGATGGGCTCTCGGTCCTGCGCCGGGTGAAGGCGCTGGCGGCCGACACGCAGGTCATCGTCATCACCGCGTTCGGAGACGTCGACTCGGCGGTCGAGGCGATGAAGCTCGGCGCGGCCGACTTCGTGCGCAAGCCCTACGAATTGGACGAGATCACGCTCGCCGTCGAGAGCGCCGCCAATGCGTTCGCCCGCGAGAACGAACTCGAGGCGTTCAAGCGCACCGCACTCGATCGCGTGCTGGCCGACGAGATCATCGGCGAGAGCCCGCCCATGCTCGAGTTGCGCGAGCTGCTGGCCAAGGTCGCCGCCTCGGAGGCCACGACCGTGCTGATCGAGGGCGAGTCGGGCACGGGCAAGGAGCTGGTCGCCCGCGCACTGCACTACCGCTCGGAGCGCGCGGACTATCCGCAGGTCGAGGTCAACTGCTCCCAGTTTCAGGAGGCGCTGCTCGATAACGAGCTGTTCGGCCACGAGAAGGGCGCCTTCACCGACGCGCGCGAGGTCAAGAAGGGCCTGGTCGAGTTGTGCGACAAGGGCACGCTGTTCCTCGACGAGGTGGGGGACATGCCGCTGGGCACGCAGGCCATGCTGCTGCGCTTCATCGACCAGCGGCAGTTCAAGCGGGTGGGTGGCACCGAGAACATCCTCGTCGACCTGCGCCTGGTCGCGGCGACCAACAAGCGGCTGGCCGAAGAGGTCGAGCGGGGTCGCTTCAGGGAGGACTTATATTATCGCCTGAAAGTCGTGACCATCACGCTCCCGTCCCTGCGGGAGCGGGGGGAAGACGTGCTGCTTCTGGCCCGGCATTTTCTCCGAGAATTCAGCCGAAGGTTCAAGAAGGACTTCGCCACCATCGCGCCCCAGGCGGCCGAGGCGCTGGGCCGCTACGCCTGGCCGGGCAATGTGCGCCAGCTCAAGAACCTGATCGAGCGCATCGTGCTGCTCGAGGACGGAACGTGCCTCGACGCGGCGCATCTGCCGCCCGAAATCCTCGATGCAGCGAGCGGTGCGGCGGCCGCCGGCGTGGCCTCGTCGATGTCGCTGGCGCAGATCGAGGAGCGCCACATCCGCCAGATCATGCGCATGACCGACGGCAACAAGTCGCGCGCTGCGCGCATCCTCGGCATCTCGCGCCCGACGCTGATCGAGAGGTTGAAGCGCATGGGCACCAATCTCGAAGACGCACGCGACCGCGCCTGAGCGTTTCCGCGGAGCGGGAAACCCGGTCACACATGTCAAACTTCGCGACATGTAAGAAAATCGAACAAACGCCGTAAGTCGTTGATATAAAAATGGTTCGAGTTTTCACGCCGGGCAGACTGTCAAGAAACACGACACTTTTGAAGCCGCTAAGTCCTTGTCCCGCAACAATCGCCCTCCGAGCACCCCGAGCCCCGCGATTTTGTTTCTACTTAAACGATGGCTCTGCAATCGTTTAGGCTAGCTAGACCCTCCGCTTCGCGGAGCATATCGTGCGATTGGCACGACCGGTGCTCTCTCCATTCCTGTATGCAGGCCGGAGGTGGAAAGTGTCCAAGAGCGTGCTCCTCGTCGACGATGAAGTGCTGCTTAGCCGCACGCTCGCCAATGCGATTCGGGATGCCGGTCATCAAGTGGTGACCGCCGAGAGCGCGGAGGCTGCGACACACCACCTGTTCCCAAGTCAACGGTTCGACGTCGTCGTGCTCGACCATCGCCTGCCGGGCGAGACCGGGCTTCAGCTCCTCGAACGCATGCGTGCCGCGGGGCAAGCGACGCCGGCGATCCTGATGACCGCCTACGAAACTGCGAGCATGCGGAGTCTCGCATTCGATCTGGCGGTGGCGGGCTTCTTCCGGAAGCCCTTCAATCTCGGCGAGTTTCTCGAGTGCATCGAGACGGTCACCGAGACGGTCGAAGCCGTGCAAGCAGCGAGAGCGGGCCAGGCGGCAAGGACGGCCTGAAACTGTTCCCGGGTCCCCGACCCATCGCTCAGACGTCAACACATCCACGGAGGGGGTGATTCCCAAGATGGCGAAGAAGGCTGCCAAGAAGAAGGCGACCAAGAAGGCTGCGAAGAAGTCGACGAAGAAGGCCGCGAAGAAGAAGAAGTAACTTCTTTCGCATCGGACCTGGCACGTCCGCAACGGGGGCGATCCGCGAGGGTCGCCCCCCGTATTCTTTTCCGACCGTGCTACGATTCTCGCGATGCTCCCCCGTTCCTCCTCGACCGGAGATCGCGTGCCCCGACCTGATGGCGCAAGTGCCATGATCACCGTGCGTGGCGCGCGACAGCACAATCTGAAAAATCTGGACATCGACATCCCCCGTGAAGCCCTGACCGTCATCACGGGCGTGTCGGGCAGCGGCAAGTCGTCGCTTGCGTTCGACACGCTCTATGCCGAAGGCCAGCGCCGTTACGTCGAGTCGGTGTCGACCTACGCGCGCCAGTTCCTCGATCGCATGCCCCGACCCGACGTCGATTCCGTGACCGGCCTGTCACCGGCCGTGGCCATCCGGCAGACCAACCGCGCGCGGAGCGCGCGCTCCACGGTCGGGACTGCGACCGAGGTGCACGACTACCTCCGCCTGCTTTTCGCACGCGTCGGTGTCACCGTCTGTCCACGCTGCCACCGCACGATCGAGGCCGATGCGCCGCACACGATCGTCGCCGAGGCGGCCACGTTCGCGCCCGACGCGGAGATCCGCGTCTTCGCCCCGGTCGCGCTGCCGCCGCGCCTGCCGTGGCTAGAGGTCGCGGCCGGACTGGTCGCCAATGGATACCTGCGCGTCGCGCTGCCGGCCGATCCCGACACGATTCACCAACTCGATGCGCTCGCGAGAATCCCGCGCGGCACGAAGTCCGTGCTCGTATTGATCGACCGGTTTCGATGGCGCGCCGGGCTCGAAGCCCGGCTGTCCGAGGCCGCCCAGGCTGCGTTCCACCGCGGCGAGGGCCGGCTCCTGCTCGGGGTCGGCGCGGGCACGCCGCTGCGCGCGCGCAGCGAGCGGCGCGAGTGCGCGGAGGACGGGCTCGCGTTTCCCGAGCCGCAACCGCACCTGTTCTCGTTCAACTCGCCGCTGGGCGTGTGCCCGGCGTGCAAGGGCTTCGGCGACGTGCTCACCTTCGCGCTCGACCTGGTCGTGCCGGATCCGCGGCGCACGCTGCGCGAGGGCGCCATCGATCCATGGGCCGGTTCGTGGCGCGCGCACTTCGCGGACAAGCTCGAGGATCTCGCGAAGCGGCATGGCGTGCGGCTCGACGTGCCGTGGGGAAAGCTGTCCGAGGCCCACCGCACGCTCGTGCTCGAGGGCGGTCCAGGCTTCAAGGGAGTCATGCCGTTTCTCCGGAGACTCCAGGAGAAGTCCTATAAAGCCGGGAATCGCTTCGTGGTGAAGCGTTATCAGCGCGCCGAGCGCTGCGGCGCGTGCGCGGGCGTGCGCCTGCGCCCCGAGGCGCTCGCCGTGCGGATCGAGGGCCGGTCGATTGCCGACTGCGCGGCGCTGACCGTGCGCGAGTTGCTCGGATTCATCGAGGTGCTTCCGCTGAAAGGGGAGCGGCGCGAGATCGCCGCGACGATCCTGCGCGAACTGGTGGCGCGGTTGTCGTTCCTGGTGCGCGTCGACCTCGGTTACCTGACGCTCGATCGGCTGGCCCGCACGCTGTCGGGCGGCGAGGCGCAGCGCATCGAGCTGGCCAACGCTCTGGGCGCCGACCTGGTCGACACGTTGTACGTACTCGACGAGCCGACGATCGGCCTCCATGCCCGGGACGGCGAGCGCCTGGCCGACGTCCTCGCCGATCTCGCGCGGCGGGGGAACACGCTGGTCGTGGTCGAGCACGAGCCGCTCCTGATCCGCCGCGCCGACTGGGTCGTCGACCTGGGTCCCGGTGCCGGAGTCCGTGGCGGGGCGATGCTGTGGTCGGGCCCGGGAGCCGACCTGGTGAAGGACGGCGGGCCCGACACCGAGACGGCGCGTCACCTGCGCGGCGAGCTGCGGATCACGCGCAAGCGCATCCCGGCGAAGCCGAACCGCTTCGTCACGATCGAAGGTGCCCGCGAGAATAATTTGAAGGACATCACGGCCCGCATCCCGGTGGGGCGGCTCACCTGCGTGACCGGCGTGTCGGGCTCGGGCAAGTCGACGCTCGTGACCGACATCCTGCACCCGGCGGCGAAAAACGCGCTCGAGTTCGCGCACGACGCGGTCGGCGCGCACGCGCGCATCACCGGTCTCGATGCGTTCGCGCGCGTCGTGCTCGTCGACCAGTCGCCGATCGGCAAGTCGCCGCGCTCCAACCCGCTGACCTACGTGAAGGGCTTCGATGCGCTGCGCGACCTGTACGCGCGCGCGCCGCTGTCCGTCGAGCGCGGCTACAAGCCCGGCACGTTCTCGTTCAATGTGGCCGGCGGGCGCTGCGACACCTGCGAGGGGGACGGCGTCGTCGAGGTCGAGATGGTGTTCCTCGCCGACCTGCTGCTGCCCTGCGAGACCTGCGATGGCGCGCGCTACAAGCGCGAGGTGCTCGACGTGCGCTGGCGCGGGCTCAACGTGCGCGAGGCACTCGATCTCACCGTCGACGAGGCCCTGGCGCACTTCGCGGGCGTGCCCGCGCTGGTCGAGAAACTCTCGGTGCTGTCGCGGGTGGGACTCGGCTACCTCGCCCTGGGGCAGGCCGCGCCGACGCTTTCGGGCGGCGAGGCGCAACGGCTCAAGATCGCGCGCGAACTGGCGATGCCGGGCGCCGGGGACGCTCTGTTCCTGCTCGACGAACCGACGGTCGGCCTGCATCTGTCCGACGTCCAGCGTTTGCTCGACGTCCTGTCGGGGCTGGTGATCGGCGGGCACACGGTCGTGCTGGTCGAGCATCATCTCGACGTGATCGCCAATGCCGACTGGGTGGTGGACCTGGGCCCCGAGGGCGGCGAGGCGGGCGGATCGCTCGTGGGCGAAGGGCCGCCCGAGGCGATCGCGGGCCTGGCGGCGTCGTGGACGGGGCGATATCTCGCCACGGAGGCTGGCCGGCGTGCGGTCTCGCTTACCGCTCCCCGCCCCCGGCGGACCGTGCCGTGAGCAGCTTCGTCAGTTCCTCCGGCGCGACGGGCTTGACCAGGTGGGCGTCGAACCCGGCCTCGCTCGACTTGCGTCGGTCCTCGTCCTGGCCCCAACCGGTGAGGGCGACGAGGAGCATGCCCTCGCCCCACGTCTGCTTCCGGATCGCTCGCGCCACCTCGTAGCCGTTCAGGCGGGGGAGCCCGAGGTCGAGAAGCACGACTTCGGGCCGGAACGCCTCGGCAACGGCGAGCGCCTCGATGCCGTCGTGGGCCACCCGGGTGTCATTGCCGGCGAGGTCAAGGACGGTCGCCAGCGACTCGGCGGCATCCACATTATCGTCGACCACGAGGATGCGGCGGGCGATTGCGCTTGCCCTCGTCGGATTGATCGGAACCGGCTCCGGCAGGGCGGCGGAGCGGGGTGCGAGGGGCAGGCGGACGATGAACTCGGTGCCCCGCCCGAGGCCGGGGCTCCTCGCCTCGACGGCGCCGTCATGCAACTCGACCAGTGACTTGACCAGGGTGAGCCCGATTCCGAGCCCGTTGATCGAGCGTTCGAGCGACAGGTCGACCTGCATGAACAGTTCGAAAACGCGCATGAGCTGATCGGCGCCGAGGCCGATCCCGCTGTCCTGCACGCGGATCACGACGGAGTCGCCTTCCACCTCGAGGCCGACCCGGACGAAGCCGCCTTCATCCGTGAACTTGAGCGCGTTGTTGAGCAGGTTGTCCACGACCTGGGCCAACCGGGCGGGATCGGCGTCAAGATAGACCGGCGCGGCCGGCAAGGTGACCGTCAACTCGATGCTCCGGTGTGCGGCCTCGGGGCGGGCGGCATCGACGGAATGGGCGATCAGGGCGGCGGCCTCGATCCGTTCCCGACGCAGCTCGATGCGGCCCCGGGTGATGCGGCTGACGTCGAGCAGGTCGTCGACGAGCCTCACCATGTGTCCGACCTGTCGCTCCATCACTGCGGCCGCCGCGGCGACGGGCGGGCTGTTCGCGCCATTCAGCCGGATGATCTCCAGTGAGTTGCGCAGCGGGGCGAGCGGATTGCGCAGCTCGTGCGCCAGCATGGCCAGGAACTCGTTCTTTCTGCGGTCCGCCTCGGACAGCTCGGCAGAGGTCTGGCGCAGCTCGTCCGCCATCTCCCGCTGTTCGGTGATGTCGGTGTTGGTCCCGAACCAGCGCGTCACGATGCCTTTCGCATCGCGGATCGGCTGCGCCCGGGAGAGGAACCAGCGATAGCCGCCGTCCCGGCCGCGCAACGGAAACGTGTCCTCCCAGAGTTCGCCCGTGTCCCAGGAGTGCTGGAGGCGGGCGACCACGCGATCGAGGTGGTCGGGGTGATGGACCTTGGTCCAGCCCCAGCCCTGCATTTCCTCCTGCGTCGTGCCGGTGTAGTCATACCAGCGTCGGTTGAACCAGTAGATCCATCCCCTTGCGTCGGCGGTCCAGGCGAACTGGGCCATGTTGTCGGCGAGGGTGCGGAAGCGCTCCTCGCTCTCGCGCAACTCGACGTTCAGCCGCTCCGTCGCCCGGCGGGAGTGGACCGCGTCCTCCATCAGGTTGAGCGCCGCCCGGCGCGCGTCCTCGGCCCTCCGGAGAGTCGTCACCGGATCCGCCGCGGATGCGGGGGTGTTCCGCGGGGGTGGGGCTGCAGGGTCAGGCCGAGGCGAACTCATGGTTCGTTCCCCGCCTCGTCGACCTCGCGCCTCGACGCGTTCGCCTGATCCTCGCGATCCGCCGACGCGGGTTCGAAGTCGAGGCTGAAGGGCGGCGGCTCGCCGTGCCGGCGGCACAGCGCATTGATCTCCTGTTTCAACTCGATCATGCGCAGCTCGCGCCCGACCGCCATCTCGTTGAACCGGTTCAGCTCATCCACCTGCGCCTGGAGCTCGATCCGATGCGTCCGGAGAGCATCTTCGGTGTGTCTGCGCACGGTGACGTCCTCGATGGCGAGAAGGATCCGCCCCGTTGCCAGTCCCGGGTCGACGACGCGACGGGCGTTGAGCAGCAGGGTCCGCGTACCCAATGGCCCGAAGTCGCGCTCAAGCTCGAAATCCTCGATACTGCTGCTCATCGGCAGGATTGCCTCGAGCAGCTCGCGGAGGCGCGGGATGTCCCACTGGCTGGCGCCCAGTTCGAACAGAACCTTGCCCAGGGTCTCCGCGGGCGAGGTTTCGAAGTTGCGATAGAACGAGGCGTTGGCGCTCTCCACGCGAAACGTCGAATCGAGCACCAGCAGCGGTTCGCGCACGGTCGCGATCGTCTGCTCGGCGAGATCGCGGGCGGCCCCGACGGCCTGTTCGCTGCGCTTGAGCTCGTCGATGTCGACCAGCACCAGCACCGCGCCGTCCACCCGATTGTCGAGCGTGAGGTAGGGACGCACGCGCAGCGAGTGCCAGCGCCCGGCCCGGTCGCGCACCTCGCACTCCTGTTCACGCACCGAAGCGATGACCTCCGCGGCCAGGGCCCCCGGTTCGATCGGGACTTCCCCCCCGGATGCCGAGTCCGCGACCATCGTGAGATGAAGACGCAGCTGGTTGATCGGCCGTCCGATGTCTCCTGCCAGCAGCTCGAATTGTTTCTCCGCCTGCGGGCTGAAGCGACGGATGACCAGATCGCGTCCGAGGAGCACGACGGCCAGGCGGGAGGAGGTCTGCAGGTTGATCAGGTCGTTGTTGACCAGATTGAGCTCGAGGTTGCGATGGTTCATCTCGTCGTTGACCGTGATCAACTCCTCGTTCGCCGACTCCAGTTCCTCCTTCGAGGTTTCCAGCTCCTCGTTGACGCTCTGCAGTTCCTCATTGGCGGACTGGATCTCCTCACTGGCCGCTTGCAGTTCCTCATGGGAAGCCTCGTGTTCTTCCTGAATCGACTGCAGGTAGTCGCGAGTCTCCGCCAGGTCGCCCTCGAGTTCGGCGATGCGTCCGGATTCCTGCCGGGGCTCGGACGGCGTGACCGCGGCCGCGGGCTCGTCCAGTGCCGGGCGAGTTCCGCGACCGCCGTCACGGGCGATTCCATCGGCTTCCCCGAAGAGGATCAGGAAACAGGGCTCACGCAGATTCCTGAGCGGAATGACTTCCAGGTTCACAGTGCGGTCCAGACCGTCCTGTCGGATGCGGACCTTGTCCCGGCGCGCCACCCGCATGTCCTTCCGGGCTTCCTGGAGGGCGGCGCGGAGGGGCAGCATCAGACCCTCCCGCGCCATCTTGAGCACATCGAAGGTCGCCTTGCCCGCGGGCGGCTCGAGGTAGGCGCCGGTGAGCCCGCGGAACTGCAGCACCTGCAAATCAGAGTTGATGAGCACCCCGGGAGGGGCGAACTTGCTGACCGTGATCCGGTCCGCCTCGCGCTGCGCATTGAACTCGTCCCGCGGTTCCGCTGATGGCTCCGCGAGTTCCGCTCGCCGCATGGGGAGCGGAGGCAACGCCGCGCGCGAAGCCTGCGTGCCCTGCTCCAGACGGCTCGTCGGGTGCGGGGCCTGGATGGGCGCATCCTTTCGCGCATAGATCTTCCATCGCTTGTCCACCGGCACGAACAGGTCGCTGAATCCGCCAATCGATTCCGAGGCGCCGAGCAGGAGGTAGCCCCCGGGCTTGAGCGCGTAGTGGAACGTGGGCATCGCCCTCTTCTGCAGGCTCGGCTCGAGATAGATCAGCAGGTTTCTGCAACTGATCAGGTCCAGGCGCGAGAACGGCGGATCGCTGATCAGGTTTTGCCGCGAAAAGACGACCATCTCGCGCAGCATCTTGGTGACGCGGTAGCCACCATCCTCCTCGACGAAGAAGCGGCGCAGCCGCTCCGGCGAGAGATCCTGGGCCAGGTTGCGTGCGTACAGGCCATGCCGCGCCTTGTCCAGCAGCGCGCCATTCAAGTCGGTGGCGAAGACCTGGAGTCGGCGCATTTGCGGTGCCGGCGCCTCCGCCTCCGCCTCCGCAAACGTCATGGCGATCGAGTAGGCCTCCTGCCCGGTGGAACAGCCAAGCACCCAGACACGGATCGGATCGTCCGTCTTCTGGCGGAGCAGGCGGGGCAGGATCTCGTGCTTGAGGGCTTCGAACATTTCCGGATTGCGGAAGAAGCTGGTCACGCTGATCAGGACGTCGGAATACAGGGCGTCGAGTTCCTGCGGGTTGCCCTTGAGAAAGCGCGCATACTCGTCCAGCGTTTCAAGCTGGCTCAGGACCACGCGCCGGTTGACGCGGCGCTGCATGGTGGCGGACTTGTAGAGGGAAAAGTCCACGCCGGAGTGGTTGCGCAGGGCGATCAGGATCTGCTTGTAGCTGGTCTCCGCCAGCGCGCCTGCTCCGACCCGGCCGCGCGTGTCGCCGCCCGGCGCGGCCTCGGCGTGCGCCTGGTCGGCTCCGATCGAGGGTGACCCGTGCCTCTCCGAGGTGAGCGGGGTCGCATCGTCCGCATGTTCCGTGTCCGCGGCCCGATCTCCCTCCGGGTGCGTCGGGAGGTCGACCGGGTGGGCGGCCACGTAGGGGTGCCTGGCGATCCGGGCCAGCTCCTGCGCAATGGCCGCAGGCGTCATGATCAGGTCGACGCAGCCCGCTGCCACGGCACTGCGCGGCATCGAGTCATGCTTGGCGGAGTCGTCCTGGGCGAAGGTGATCCCGCCCTCGGCCTTGATCGCCTCCAGCCCCAGCGTCCCATCCGTCGCCGTGCCGGAGAGCACCACCCCGATGGCAGCGCCTTGCTGGTCCTCGGCCAGCGCCTCGAAGAACGAATCGATGGGCCGGTGCGGTGTGCGCGTGCGGGTGCGCCGCTCGAGTTGGAGGACTCCGTGCTTGATGCTCAGCGAAGTGTTCGGCGGGATGACGTAGACGTGGTTGGGCTCCACCCGCTCGTCCTGCACGACCTCGCTCACCGGCAGGGACGTGGCGCGCGACAGGATTTGCGTCAGCGCGCTCTCGTGTTCCGGATCCAGATGCTGCACCAGGACGAACCCCATCCCCGTGTCGAGCGGCAGGGCACGCAGCAAGAGCGTGAAGGCCTCGAGCCCGCCGGCCGATGCGCCGATGCCGACGATCGGGAACGAGCTCACCTCCGGTGCGGGCTCGACCAGCGGAGCCTCGGCCCCGGCATCGGCAATGCGCGCGGTCGGGTCCGGGTTTCCTGGGCGGGCCGCTGCAGCGTCCTTCTTGCGGCTCATGAGGCAGGCTCCATGTGGACTCCGATGGTCGGCGGGTGGTGAGTCGAGTCCGGTGCAGCCCCGGCTTCCGACGGACGACGGGCCGAGTCGTGGGCTCCGGATCGGGACGTCCGGGGCACGCAGTCTAAACCAAACAAACGCCCTCTGCGCCGCGGGGTCAACCTCTTTGCGTCGGTGCGCTTGGTGCCCACGCCGCGGCGCCGAGATGCGGCGCCGAGATTGACGGGCGGGGGGCGAAGGCCTAAACTTGGTCGGCTCCCCCAGCTTGAGATCTCCCTGCCCCACCACCCGGAGTCCCCCATGACCACACTGCGTTCCCGCTTCGTCGTCGCGACCGCGCTGGTTGCGCTCATTGTCCCGTCCGCGGCATTCGCCCAGGGTGGTGGCGCCTGCTGCATCCTGCCGGACAACGGGGGCGGCTCGGCCAGCCTGCCGCCCAACTGTCCCGTCGGTTACACCGGCTCGAGCAGCATCATCGATGGCCTTCCGGTGGGGAGTCCGGTCCTGATCGCCGCCCGGCTCCACTCCTTCACTACCGTCGTCGAGTCTCCGGGCGGAACCCTGGGTGGGGAGCAGTCGTCGTGGAACGCGACGCTCGACCTCAACCTCACGGGCACCGGCGTGTATCTCGGATACAACCGCTTCATCGCCGTGCCCGTCTCCGGCGTGAGCCACTCGGCGCCGCGCGTTCCCTTCGCGCCGGTGCAGTCGTTCGCCATGGACCTGTGGCAGTTGCAGGGGCAGATCACGCTCGACCCCGACTTCGACCTGCTGCGCATCACCGGCGGAGGGAACTTCGGGATGCCCAGCCCGGGGCAGACCGTGCTGACGTCGAACGGCGGCGGCTGGGAGGTGAGCAGTTCCATCGACATCTCGCATCGCATCGATTTCGTGGGCAATCCGGTCGGCGTCTTTGCCGGCCGCTCGGGAAGCACGATGCACGTGCTGCCGCGCTTCGAGATGTGCTACCAGCGCCCGACCCCCGTGACCCCGGGTTCGTGGGGCAGCCTCAAGGCGACGTATCGGTAATACGCGGCGCTTTGCGCCGCGGACCTAGGCCGGCGGCGAGGGCTCGCGCAGCTCCGCCGCCACCTGGGCCAGCCCCGCGGCATCCTCGATCTCGCGCGGGCCGAGGAAGCCGCCCTCGGTCAGCACGCCGCGCACCAGCGACAGCGGCGCTTCCTCGAACGGCACGTTGACGACGTGCGTGCGTGGGGGCGCGTCGGGCCACACCTCGGCGGGATCGCGCCTGGGCAGCGTGAGCCGGCGGCAGCGGTCGGGCAGGAACTTCGCGCGCTGGGCGAGAATGTACGCGGTCACGTTCAGCTCGCGGGCGATCAGCAGCAGTCCATAGACTCCCGCCTTGGCGACGAACGTCCGCTCGCGGATCGCGTCGGCGCCGAGCCATAGCGCTCCGGCCTGGGGCAGCAGGAGCCCGAGTGCGCCGTCGACGGCGAGCCAGGTCGTGACGCCCGCGTTGGCGAGTTTTGTCGCGAGCCCGCGCCCCTCGTTCATCGGCCGGCTCTCCGAGCACAACACCTGCACCGGGCGACCCGCGGCGTGTGCCGCGAGGAGCGCTCGCTCGACCAGGCTCGAGCGTGTCGTGGTTGCGATCCATCCCGACGTGGGGACGAGTTCCACCGCGCGGCGAACGATCTCGTCGCCGGCGGTGACGAAGTCGGTGCGCCAGGCCGCAAGCGCGGCGACGACTCGGGCGGCGGACTCGGGCGGGGGGGCGCTCTCCTCGCGCGCCTTGCGGGCGACGAGCAGGGCGCGTGTGCCCAGGGCGACAAAGGCGGCCATTGCGGGCTGGGCGTCGGCCTCGGCGCGGGCGGCGGTGGCGAGTTGATCCAGGTCGCCGCCAGAGGCCGCGGCTAGGATTGCCAGCCGCGCAGCGGCTGCCTCAACCAGCGGAGTCTGCGGCGAGATCGAGTCCTCGGGATCATGAGTCATCATGTCCGCACCATGCCCGAGGCTGCCCCGGTGGCCCAACCGGAATCTTCGATCCACGGGCTATCCCTTCCGATGACAGCGGGTTGCCGCGTTCGCCCCCGGTGTGCTACGGTGCCGTGTCGCCAAGGGGGAAGGGTGCGGTTCCCCGCGCCCGGACTTCCCGGCTCCCTCGTTCCGGTCTTTCCCCGGGGGCGCGCCACCGCGTGCCTGCCCCGGAGGTGCTGCTTTGGACGTCATCACCTCGCCCGGCCAGGAACTCCTGGCTCGCGTCTCCCGCCCGAACCGCTACGTGGGGAACGCGCTTCATGCGCCCCGCAAGCCGCTCGATCAGGCCGAGGTCACCGTCTGCCTGGCGCTCGCCGATGCTTATGAGATCGGCATGTCGCACCTCGGGCTCAGGATCCTGCACCACCGCATCAACCAGCGCGCCGACGCCGCCGCCGAGTTCTGCTTCGCGCCGTGGCCGGACGCCGAGGCCGCGATGATCCAGGCCGGGCGCAAGCTGTTCTCGCTCGAGTCGCAGCGGCCGCTGTGCGAGTTCGACATGCTCGGCATCTCGCTGCAGTACGAGCTCCACTACACGAACGTGCTCGCCATGCTCGATCGCGGGGGCATTCCGCTCCACGCGCGCGATCGCGGCGAGCGCGACACGCTCGTCGTCGGCGGGGGACACGCCGCGTTCAACGCCGAGCCGATGGCGGATTTCTTTGACTGTTTTGTCGTGGGGGATGGCGAGGAGATCATTCTCAAGTTGCTGGATGAGGTGAAAAGCTGGCGCAAGGGTGAGTTTGATCGCAAGACTCTGCTCGCTGCGCTCGCAGGACATGGCGGCATTTATGTCCCTTCGGGATATGACCTCGTCCCCAACGCGCAGGGCTATGCCTGCCCGCAGGCCCGCCCCGGCTTCCCGGCCGTCGTGAACTCGGTTTGGGTCGACGCGCTCAAGCCCGAGTACTACCCCGACAAGCCGATGGTGCCGCTGTCCGAGATCACCCACGACCGCCTCGCGGTCGAGGTGATGCGCGGCTGCACCCGCGGCTGCCGCTTCTGCCAGGCGGGCATGATCAACCGCCCCGTGCGGCAGAAGGCGCCGGCGCAGATCGTCGACGAGGTGATGACCGGCCTCGCCGCCACCGGCTACGACGAGGTGTCGCTGCTGTCGCTGTCGACCACCGATCACTCCGAGATCGTCGAGGCGGTCGACAAGATCACGCAGAACCTGTGCGGCGCATCGTCGGTCGCGCTGTCGCTGCCGTCGACCCGCCCCGGCACGCTGCCCGAGCGCCTGGCGAAGACCATGACCGAGGGCAAGAAGCCGCACCTGACGCTGGCGCCCGAGGCGGGCACGCAGCGCATGCGCGACGTGATCAACAAGGGCGTGTGCGAGGACGAGCTCATCGAGTCGATCGCGATCGCGGCGAAGCAGGGGTACACCGGCGCCAAGCTCTACTTCATGATCGGGCTGCCCGGCGAGCGCCCCGAGGACATCGTCGGCATCGTCGCGCTGGCCAGGAAGGCGCTGTCCGCCGGACGCGCGACGTCCCGCAACTTCACGATCACGGTCTCGATCTCGCCGCACGTGCCCAAGGTGCAGACCCCGTTCCAGTGGGAGGCGCAGGACGCCAGCGCCCTGGTCGAGGAGAAGGTCCGCATCCTGCGCCGCGAGGTCAGGGGCTCGCCGATCGTGCTCAAGTGGCGCGATTCGGAAACCGCGTTCCTCGAGGGCGTGTTCTCGCGTGGTGATCGCCGGCTGGGCGTGGCGATCCTCGAGGCCTATCGTCGCGGCTGTCGTTTCGACGGCTGGACCGAGCACCTCAAGTACGACGTCTGGATGCAGGTCTTCGCCGACCTCGGCATCGACGCCGTGAAGTACCAGGAGCCGCGCCGGATCGACGTGCCCCAGTGCTGGGAGCACATCGCCTCGCCGGTGACCCGGAAGTTCCTGCTCAAGGAGCGCGAGAAGTCCGAACAGGCGAAGGTCACCGTCGACTGTCGCCTTGCGTTCTGTCATGCCTGCGGCATCGACGACTGCCCCGACCGCCTGTCGCCCACCGGGCGGCGGCCGGGGCAGGACGACGTGCGCTTGCCGGTCACAGCGCAACCGCTGCCCCTGTTCGGGCGGCGGGCGAAGAAGACGCCGCTGGCCGCGAGCCTCGCCCTGGGGACACGCTTCCGCCTGCGTTACACGAAGAGTGCGGACCTGCGCTTCATCTCGCACCTCGAGCTGATGCGCGTCTGGGAGCGCACGCTGCGTCGCAGCACCCTGCCGATCGCCCTGACCCAGGGCTTCCGCAAGCATTTCAAGATGGCGTTCGGCCCGCCGCTGTCGGTGGGCTACACCTCGATTGCCGAGTACTTCGACCTCGAGTTCACCCGCCCCCCGGCCGTGGATTTCGAGGAGATGTTGTCGTCGCTGTTGCCGCCCGGCCTGTCGTTGACCGGCTGGCGGCCCATCCTCTACAAGACGGCCTCGCTGATGGCCTCGGTGGATCACATGACCTACCGCGTCCGCCTGACCGACTCGTATCTGGAGTCGGGCGAGGTCTCTCCCGATGCACTCGAGGACCTCCTGCTCGAGCGCATCTCCGACCTGCTGGGGGCGACCGCGCTGGTCGTCCGCCGCCCGGTCGCGGAGGGCGTGAAGGAATTCGACGCCCGGCTCTCGCTCGAGAGCCTGCATCCGCTGCCCGGCGCCCGCGCTCTCGACCTGGGCATCCGCATGACGCCCGGGGCACAGGCACGGCCGGACGAGTTCGTGAAGCTCCTGCTGCCACAGGCGGATTCCCGCCTGCTGGCCGTCGAGCGGACCGGGCTCTACAAGCTCGAAGGAGAGGACCGTCTTTCGCCCTTCGACCTGCTCACGCTCGCGGCCCGTCCCCAGGAGGAGCGCCGCGCCACCGGGTAACGAATGCGGAAGCGCATCGTCATCAACGCCGATCCACACGAAACACGGATCGCCATCCTCGAAGAGAACGAACTGGTCGAGCTCATGGTGGAGCGCGGCGAGAAGCGCAGCCACGTCGGGGACATCTACAAGGGCCGCGTCAACGCGGTCCTCCCCGGCATGCAGGCGGCGTTCGTCGAAATCGGCCTCCCCAAGACCGCATTCCTGCACGCCTCCGACCTGGCCGAGAACCTGGCCGACCTCGAGGAGTTCGAGGGCGACGACGAGCCCGCAAGCCGCGGCGGCGGGGGACGGCGGCAGCGCCGCCCCGTCCCCAAGATCGAAGACTGCCTGAAGAAGGGGCAGGAGATCCTCGTCCAGGTGACCAAGGAATCGATCGGCACCAAGGGCCCGCGCGTGACCCAGCAGGTCTCGCTGCCCGGGCGCTTCACGGTGTTCATGCCGGGCGTCGATCACTCGGGCGTGTCGCGCCGGATCGAGGACCGCGCCGAGCGGCAGCGCCTCAAGGCGCTGGTCGCCGAGCACCGACCCAAGGGCGCGGGCCTGATCGTCCGCACCGCGGGCGACGGCAAGGGCGAGAAGGAGTTCGCCAACGACGTCAATTACTTGATCAAGCTGTGGGAAAAAGTCGACCGCAAGTCGAAGACGGCGCGCGCGCCGAGCTTGATTCACAGGGAGCTCGAGCTGACCACCGGACTGATCCGCGATCTCTTCACCGAAGACGTCGAAGAGCTCGTCATCGATTCGAAGGACGCCCACCGCGACATTCTCAATTACCTGCGTTCGATCTCGCCCGAGCTGCGCGACCGCGTGAAGCTCTACAATGGTCGCCAGCCGATCCTCGACGCGTACGACATCGAGGCGCAGATCGAGAAGGCGTTCGAGCGCAAGGTGTGGCTCAAGAAGGGCGGCTACCTGGTCATCGACCAGACCGAGGCACTGGTCTCGATCGACGTCAACACCGGTCGCTTCACCGGCAAGAAGAACCAGGAAGACACCATCTTCAAGACCAACATCGAGGCGGCCCGCGAGGCGGCGCGCCAGCTCCGGCTGCGCGACATGGGCGGCATCATCGTCATCGACTTCATCGACATGGAGATCGAGGCGAACAAGAAGGCCGTGCTCGACGAGCTGCGCCAGCACCTGCGGAACGACCGCTCGCGGACGAAGGCGTTCGCCGTGTCGGACCTCGGCCTGGTCGAGATGACGCGCCAGCGCGAGCGCCCGTCGCTCCTCGCCTACTACAGCGAGGACTGCCCGACCTGCGACGGCATCGGCAAGATCCTCTCGCTCGAGTCCGTGATGGTGAAGGTCGAGCGCCTGCTGCGCCGCGTCTCCGCCGCCGGCAAGGAGAAGGAACTGGTCATTCGCGTCTCGCCCGACGTGGCGGTGTACATCCTCGAGCACAACGGCCGCCGCCTGGCCGAGGTCGAGCGCCGCTATAAACTGTCGATCGACCTCAAGGACGACCCGCAGGTGCGGCGCGAGGAGATCAAGATGTTCTCCGCCCGGACGAAGCAGGAGATCACGGACCAGTACGCGACGAGATAGTCCCCGCGAAGCGGGGACTGGGTTTGCGACCTGACAGGAACCTCACTTTGCCGCCCCCTCGAGGGGGTTTAGCCTTGCCTGCGGTCCCCAGCGGTCCACGCTCTCTCGCGAGGAGAAGTCCGTCATGATCGTCACCACCACGCATGCGCCCGGCACGTTCTGCTGGCCCGAGCTGTCCACGTCGAACCAGGCCGGCGCCGAGAAGTTCTACACCGAGCTGTTCGGCTGGACCACGTCCCTGACGCCGATGGGTCCCGACTCCCACTACACGATCTTCCAGAAGGACGGCGTGCCGGTCGCCGCCGGGGCGGCGATGATGCCCGACGTCGCGGCGCAGGGCGTGCCGCCGCACTGGCTGTCGTACGTCGCGACGGAGAGCGTCGACGATTCGGTCGCCACCGCGCAGAAGCTGGGCGGTACGCTCGTCGCGGGACCGTTCGACGTGATGGAGTACGGCCGCATGGCGGTGCTCGCCGACACGACGGGCACCCCGTTCGCGCTGTGGCAGGCGAAGACCAATCCCGGCATCGGCGTGCTCGACGAGGACAACTCGCTGGTGTGGACCGAACTGTGCACCGACGACACGACGAAGGCGGCCGCGTTCTACAACGGACTGTTCGGCTGGACGACCGAGAAGTGGTCGGACGAACCGATGGAGTACACGCTGCTCAAGCGTGGTGACGCGAGCGCCGGCGGCATGATGAAGAAGGTCCCGCAGATGGGCCCGGTACCGAACCACTGGATGCCGTACTTCGGCGTGGCCGCGTGCGACGCGACGGTGAGCAAGGCCCAATCGCTCGGCGCGACCGTCGTCGTTCCGGCGATGGACGTCCCCAACGTCGGCCGCACCGCCGCCCTGGCCGATCCGCAGGGCGCGACGTTCTCGATCATGCAGTTCGCGCCGCGGCCGGCCTGAGCCAGGCGAAGCCTTTCTGGCCCACCGGAGTCGATCGCAGTATTTCATTGTCGCGCATGGGGATCCGGGCGTGGCGCAGGCCGCGCCCGGAGCCTGTGACGGTGCTGGACCGGGCCATCTCCTGGAACGCCAGGCGGCAACGCCGCCCCGCGGTTGACGTCCGGTCGGTCCGATTGGTATAAACACCTTGGTTTGCAGAACGTTGGGCGGATCGCAGGGCCACCGCCGTACGACTCGCCGGCCCCTCGACCCGCCTTTCTTGTTGTCCGGCCTGTGCCGGCATTTCCCGGCAGCCTCGCCGGAAGCGAAGGAGAATTCCCGATGTACGCGATCGTCACCATCGCCGGCAAGCAGTGGCACGCCGAGCCGAAGGCCATCCTCGACGTCCCGCTCCTCAGCGTGCAGCCCGGCGACACGGTCACGTTCGACCAGGTGCACCTGGTGGCCGATGCCGGCAAGGTCACGCTGGGTCGCCCGTTCGTCGCTGCCGCGAAGGTCGTCGCCACGGTGCTCGAGAACGGCCGCGGTCCCAAGCTCGTGATCGGCAAGTTCAAGCGCCGGAAGGCCTATCGCCGCACCAAGGGCCACCGTCAGGATTACACCCGCATCCAGATCGAGTCGGTCACGGCCTAGCCGCGACCGCCGCCTGAAGAGAGGTCACGTACCATGGCTCACAAAAAAGGCCAGTCCAGCGTCAAGAACGGCCGCGACTCCAATGCCCAGCGCCTCGGCGTGAAGGCCTACGGCGGCCAGCTGGTGCATGCCGGATCCATCCTCGTGCGTCAGCGCGGCACCGTGTTCCACCCCGGCGCCAACGTCGGCAAGGGTTCCGACGACACCCTCTTCGCGCTCGTGCACGGCACCGTCCGGTTCAAGCGCTGGGGTCGCGACAAGCAGAAGATCGGGATCGAGCCGCTGAAGGTGGAGATCACCTCCGACGCGGTCGAGGCTTGAGGCTCGCTTGAACGTCAAGGTCTCGGTCGTTGGCGGCGGCAACGTCGGGGCGAACACCGCCCTCTACATCGCGGAACGCGGCCTTGCCGACGTGACGCTGATCGACATCGTCGAGGGCATGCCGCAGGGCAAGGCGCTCGACCTGACGCAGGCCGCGCCCTTGTGGCACTCGGCCGCGCGCGTCACGGGCTCGAACTCGCTCGAGGACGTGAAGGGCTCGGCGGTGGTCGTGATCACCGCGGGCTTCCCGCGCAAGCCGGGCATGTCGCGCTCGGACCTGCTCAAGGCCAACGCCGACATCGTCGGCCCGGCCGCCGAGGCGGTGAAGAAGCACGCCCCGCACGCGACCGTGATCGTGGTCACCAATCCGCTCGACGTGATGGCCTACGTCGCATGGCGGAAGACGGGCTTCCCCAAGCAGCGTGTGCTCGGCATGGCCGGCGTCCTCGACTCGACGCGCTTCCGCGCATTCGTGGCGATGGAACTCGGCGTCGCCGCGCCCGACGTGCAGGCGATGGTCCTCGGCGGGCACGGCGACTCCATGGTGCCGCTGCCGCGCTACACCACCGTCGGCGGGATCCCCATCACCGAGCTCCTGAGCAAGGAGCGGATCGAGGCCCTGTCGCAGCGCACGCGCGACGGCGGCGCCGAGATCGTCAAGCTCCTCAAGACGGGCAGCGCCTACTACGCGCCTGCGATGTCGGCGGTCGAGATGGTGCAGGCGATCCTGCGCGACGAGAAGCGCGTTCTCCCGTGTTCCGTCCTGCTCGACGGCGAGTACGGCATGAAGGGTCTCTTCCTCGGCGTGCCGTGCGTCGTCGGCGCCGCCGGCGTGGAGCGCGTGATCGAGCTCTCGCTGTCGGCCGAGGAGCAGGCCATGCTCGCGGCATCCGGCAAGGGCGTCCGCGAGATGATCGAGGAGCTTGCGCTCGACGCCGTCGCCTGAGCGCCCTGCGCGCGAGGATGCGGCCACCGCGCCGCCGTCTCCGTGTCCCCTGAAGCCCGAGCCGCCCCGGTGAAGGTCCTGGGAGTCATCCCAGCCCGCGCCGGGGCGTCCCGCTTTCCGGGCAAGCCGCTGGCGCTCCTCAAGGGGCGCCCGCTGATCGCCCACGTGTGGGAGAGGGCGACGGCCTGCGCGGCGCTCGACCGCGTCGTGATCGCCACCGACGACGTGGCGATCGCCGCCGCCGCGCGCGCCTTCGGCGCCGAGGCCGTGCTCACGCGCGGTGACCACGAGAGCGGGACCGATCGGGTCGCCGAGGTCGCCGCACGCGACGAGTTCGCGGGCTACGGTGTCGTGGCCAACGTGCAGGGCGACGAACCGCTGCTGGATCCGGTGGCGCTTGCCGCGGCGATCGCGCCGGTGGCAGCGGGGGAGGCCGAGCTGGTGACCCTGGCCCATCGCGAGACGGACGCCGCGGCCTGGGCCTCGCCGCACGTGGTCAAGGTGACGCTCGATGCGCACGGCGACGCGATTGATTTCACCCGTGTCGCCGCCGAAGGCGGCCCCGGGCCGGACGGCTTTCTGCGTCACGTGGGCTTGTACGTCTTCGCCCGTGCCACGCTGTTGCGCTTCACGGCCCTTCCGCCTACGGCGGAAGAGAAAACCCGACATCTCGAGCAGTTGCGTGCCCTCGGGCACGGGATTAGAGTACGCGTCGTGATCACGCCGTACGTCAGCCGGGGTGTCGATACTCCCGCCGACCTCGCGGCGCTCGAACGCGATTGGGATCGACTCGCGACCAGAACGCCTTCCAGGGAGTCCACCCGATGACCCGATTCGTCTTCGTGACCGGTGGCGTGGTGTCCTCGCTCGGCAAGGGCATCGCCGCCTCGTCGCTCGGCCTGCTGCTCAAGGCCCGCGGGCTCAAGGTCACGATGCAGAAGTTCGATCCCTACCTGAACATCGATCCCGGCACGATGAGTCCCTTCCAGCACGGCGAGGTATTCGTCACCGACGACGGTGCCGAGACCGACCTCGACCTGGGGCACTACGAGCGCTTCACGGGCACGACGGTCGGGCGCCAGAACAACGTCACCGCCGGGCAGATCTACCAGGGCATCCTCGACAAGGAGCGGCGCGGCGACTACCTCGGCAGCACGGTGCAGGTCATCCCGCACGTCACCGACGAGATCAAGCGACGCATCGTCTCGCTCGCCGAGTCCTCGGGCGCCGACGTGTCGATCGTCGAGATCGGCGGCACCGTGGGCGACATCGAGTCGCTCCCTTTCCTCGAAGCGATCCGCCAGCTCCGCCTCGAGCTGGGGCGCGAGCGCACGTGCTTCATGCACCTCACGCTCGTGCCCTACATCAAGGCCGCGCAGGAGACCAAGACCAAGCCGACGCAGCACTCGGTCAAGGAGCTGCGCGAGATCGGCATCCAGCCCGACATCCTGCTGTGCCGCAGCGAGCAGCCGCTGGGCGAGGAGGTGCGGAAGAAGATCGGGCTGTTCACCAACGTGCCGACCGACTCCGTCGTCGAGGCGCCCGACGTCGATACGATCTACCGCGTGCCGCTGGTGCAGCACGACAACGGCCTCGACGAGAACGTGGTCCGCCTGCTCGGCCTGGCCGATCGCGCGCACGTGCCCGCGCTCGACGCGTGGCGCCGCCTGGTCGACCGCATCACCGCACCCAGCCGCACGGTGCAGGTCGCGATCGTCGGCAAGTACACTCACCTGCACGACGCGTACAAGTCGATCACCGAGGCGTTCATCCACGCCGGCGCGGAACACGACACGCGGGTCGAGCTCAAGTGGGTCGAGTCGGGCGACCTCGAGGCTGGCGACCCCGAGCGGCTGCTCGGCGGCGTCGACGGCGTGCTGGTGCCAGGCGGCTTCGGCGAGCGTGGCATCCAGGGGAAGATTCGCGCGGCCGGGTGGGCGCGCACGCAGGAGGTGCCGTACTTCGGCATCTGCCTCGGCATGCAGGCCGCGGTCATCGAGTTCGCGCGCAACGTGTGCGGCTGGCCCGACGCCGACAGTGCCGAGTTCGACGAGAAGTCCGGACACAAGGTGATCGACCTGCTCGCCGAGCAGGTCGGCGTCGAGCAGAAGGGCGGCACCATGCGGCTGGGGGCGTTCCGCTGCCACCTGGTGCCCGGCTCCAAGGCGCAGCAGGCCTACGGCGTCGAGACCGTCTCCGAGCGCCACCGTCATCGCTTCGAGTTCAACCCGAAGCTGGGCACCCAGCTCGTCTCGCGCGGGCTGGCCGTGACGGGCAAGAGCCCGAACAATCGGGATCTCGTCGAGATCATCGAGGTGCCCGACCACCCCTGGTTCGTCGGCGTGCAGTTCCACCCCGAGCTGAAGAGCCGCCCGGCCGAGCCGCATCCGCTGTTCACCGCGTTCGTCGCGGCCGCACTCGCCCACCGCGCGGGCCGCGTGCCGGGTGCCGACGCCGGGGCGAAGGTTCGCCCGTGACGCGCGTCGTCGGCGTCGGCTCGGGCGCGGGCGTGGCGTTGATCGGTGACGGCTCGCTGGCCGTGCTCGCCGGTCCGTGCGTCGTCGAGTCGGAGGCCCTGGTGATGCAGGTCGCCGAGCGAATGGTCGCGTTGTGCGAGGAGCGCGGGCTGCCGCTGGTCTTCAAGTCGTCTTACAGGAAGGCGAATCGCTCGTCGGGCCGCTCGTACACCGGCCCCGGCGACGCCGCCGGCCTCGCCGCGCTCTCCGCGGTCAAACGGGCGTTCGGCGTGCCCATCGTCACCGACGTGCACTCGGTCGAGGAGGTCGGCCGCGCGGCCGAGGTCGCCGACCTGCTGCAGATTCCCGCGTTCCTGTCGCGCCAGACCGACCTGCTCGTCGCCTGCGCCGCGTCGGGCCGCCCGGTCAACGTGAAGAAGGGACAGTTCCTCGCCCCTGACGACATGAAGCACGTCGTGGCCAAGCTCGAGTCCGCGGGCGCCACCGGCATCCTGCTCACCGAGCGCGGGGCCACGTTCGGCTACCACAACCTGGTGGTCGACATGCGCTCGTTCCCGATCATGGCGCAGACCGACTGGCCGGTGGTCTACGACGTCACTCACTCGTTGCAGTTGCCCGGCGCCGGCGACGGCGTCACCGGTGGCGAGCGTCGATTCGCCCACGCGCTGGCCCGTGGCGCGGTCGCCGTCGGCGTCGACGCGGTGTTCTTCGAGACCCATCCCGATCCCGCGCGCGCGCTGTCCGACGCGGCGACGCAGCTTCCGCTCTCCGACGTGCCCGCGCTGCTCGACGAACTGGTCGCCATCCGGACCGCGCTCGGCAAGCCTGCGGCGGGGCCGAACGCGCGCGTCGCGAGCACGCCGACCGTGGCGCCGGCGACGATGCCGGGCAACCTGCCGGGCGGAATGGCGCCGTGAGCGTGCCGGGCATCGCCGATCCCGCGCGCGTGCGGCTGGTCGCCTTCGATTCCGACGGCACGTTGACCGAGCGCGGCATCACCTGGGACGATCGTGGCGTCGGCACGCGGCGCTTCGACGTGCGCGACGGGATCGCCATGCAGTGGGCGATGCAGGCCGGGCTACGGGTGGTCGTGATCTCCGGCAAGGAATCGCCGGCGACGAACGCGCGCCTCGCCGAGCTCGGCGTGCCGGGGTTCCTGGGAGTGCTCGACAAGCCCGCCTGCCTCGCCGCGTTCGCCGCGTCGCACGGCCTCACGCTCGCCGATTGCGCGTTCCTCGGCGACGACCTGCCCGACGTGCCCGTGATGCGCCAGGTCGCCTACCCGATGGCCGTCGCCGACGCGCACCCGATCGTGCACGCGGTCGCCGCGTGGCGTACCGTCGCCGACGGTGGGCGCGGCGCGGGGCGCGAGGCGCTCGAGCACCTGCTGCGCGCCACCGGTCGCTGGCAGGCGATCCTCGCGCGCTACGACGCGGGCGATGTCGCGGTGTCGGCATGAGCGGCGCCGCGCCGCGCACCGAGCTCGACGCGCTCGCGGCCGCACGCGCGTTGCTGCGCGCCCAGTCTGCCGCGCTTGCCGCGGTGGCGACGCGGCTCGACGACGGGTTCGCGCGCGCCGTCTCGCTCCTCGCCGCGCGGCGCGGCAAGATCGTCGTCTCGGGGATCGGCAAGAGCGGGCTGGTGGGTCGCAAGGTCGCAGCCACACTCACCTCGACGGGCGCGCCCGCCTTCTTCCTCCACCCGGTCGAGGCGCTGCATGGCGATGCCGGGCTGGTCGAGGCGGGGGACGCCGCGATCGTTCTTTCCAAGAGCGGGGCAGGGGACGAACTGGCCGGCCTGTTGCCGCTGTTCGCCCGGCTCGCCGTGCCGATCGTCGCGCTCACCGAACACGCCGACTCGCCGCTGGCACGCGCCGCAACGGTGGTCGTCGCGTTCGGCCCGATTGACGAGGCCGGCACCGTACCCGGCGCGCCGACCACGAGCACGCTGGTGAGCATGGCGCTGGGCGATGCGCTCGCCGCGGCGCTGGCCCGCGAGCGCGGGTTCGCTGCGGCCGACTTCCACTTCCTGCACCCGGGCGGCGTGCTCGGGCGGCGCGCCGCGATGCGCGTCGACGAACTCATGCACAGGGCACCCGACCTGCCGGTGGTGTGGTCCGGCGATTCCGTGCATGCCGCGTTGCTCGCGATCATGGCCGGACGACTCGGGCTGGCCTGCGTCGTCGATGAGGCCGGCGGGCTGTGCGGCATTCTCACCGACGGCGACCTCAAGCGCATCCTGCTCGCCCGGGGCGGCGAAAACGTGCTCGCGCTCCCGGTGGCCGAGGTGATGAATCGCCACCCGCGCACGATCGCCGGCGACGCCCTGGTCGCCGCTGCGGTCCGGGCGATGGAAGAGAACGAGCCGGGGCCCATTACGGCGCTCGTCGTGGTGGACGCGGAAGGTCGCCCTTCGGGCGTGCTGCATCTGCACGACTGCATCCGGCTCGGGGTCCGCTGAGCGGTCCACCGGGCGGTCCGCGGACGCTGCTGGCATGCTTCCTGCAAGGCTTTCCTTGAATCCTCGCTCCCTCCTTTGTTAGCGTGCGGATGCACGGGGCGGACGCCCCGGGTGGGAGGTTCCATGGTCGACGGGCGAACCCTCGGGTCGGACACGGACGCTCCGCGTCGCGCGCTGCGCGAGCGGTGCGCGGCGTCGTTGCGTGCGCTCATGGCCGTCGTGGCCATCGGCACCTGCGCGCCGCTCTCCGGCTGCAGCCGCGACACCACGGTGCCACTCTCCCCGCGTGCCGCGAACCTGCCCAGCCAGGAAGTCACCGACTTCACGCTCGAGGAATCCGACACCGGCCGTCCCGAGTGGATCCTCGAGGCGAAGTACGCGGCCACCTATTCGCATCGCGGGCTCATCGTGGCGAAGGATGTGACGATCGACTTCTTCGACTCGGCGGGCGAGAAGTACTCGCACCTCACCGCTGCCGAGGGCACTGTGCAGCAGCCGGGCAACGACATGGAGGCGCGCGGAAAGGTGGTCGTCACGACGACCGACGGCACGCGCATCGCGACCGAGTCGTTGCGCTTCCTGCCGCGTCAGCGGCGCATCACGTCGGACCAGTTCGTGCGCTTCGAGCGCAATGGCGACGTGGTGACCGGGATCGGCTTCGAGAGCGATCCGAGCCTCGAGCACTTCTCGATCAAGCGCGAGGTGAAGGCGCAGGTGCAGTCGAGCCCGGGCGGCGGCCTGCGTTTCGAGGAGCGCCGCGGCAAGTGATCGACTCCCCGCTCGACGCCACGCAGCCGGTCGCTCCCGTCGCTCCCGTCGACTCCGCGGAGCCCGCGCCGATGGCGCCCGGCGGCCCTGCGCTCGTCGCCACGGGACTCGTGCGTGCCTACGGCAAGCACCGCGTCGTCGACGACGTGAGCGTCACGGTGCGCCCGGGCGAGGTCGTCGGGCTGCTCGGGCCGAATGGCGCCGGCAAGACGACCACGTTCTACCTGATCGTCGGCCTGCTGCGTCCGGGCTCGGGGCGCATCCGCCTCGGTGACGAGGACCTGACCGACCTGCCCGTGTACCTCAGGGCGCGGCGCGGCATCGGCTACCTGGCACAGGAGCCGAGCATCTTCCGCAAGCTGTCGGTGCGCGACAACGTGCTGGCGGTGCTCGAGACGCTGCCCATTCCCGCGGTCGAGCGGCGGCGGCGACTCGACCAGTTGCTCGACGACCTGCACCTGACGGCGCTGGCCGACCGTCAGGGCACGAAGCTGTCGGGTGGGGAGAGGCGCCGGGTCGAGATCGCCCGCGCCCTCGCCACGCGACCGCGTTTCCTGCTGCTCGACGAGCCGTTCGTGGGCATCGACCCGATCGCCGTGTCCGAGATCCAGGACATCGTGCAGCGGCTCAAGGCCCAGGGGCTCGGCATGCTGATCACCGACCACAACGTGCGCGAGACGTTGCGCATCACCGACCGGGCCTCCATCATGTACGAGGGTCGGATCCTGGTCGAGGGCAGCGCGGCATACCTGACCACTCATCCCGAAGCCCGGAAGTTCTACCTCGGCGATCGCTTCGCCCTCTAGGACGCGACCCCCGCCCGGAAGGATCGTCGGCATGCACCAGAAACCCACGCTCGGACTCTCGCAGCAGCAGCGCCAGGTGATGACCCCGCAGATGCAGCAGGCGCTCAAGCTGCTGCAGGTGCCGACGCTCGAGTTGCAGATGATGCTCAAGGAAGAGCTGACGCAGAACCCGTTCCTCGAGGAGGTCGACGAGTTCGCCGAGGTCGAGGACCAGAAGGCCGAGGGCGAGGACAACCCGCTCGAGCGGCAGGAGGAGGAGTCGGTGACCTCCGAGTCCGAGGCCTCGACCGAGACCAAGGACGAGATCGACTGGTCCGACTACTCGCAGGACGACTTCGACCGCGTGCCCATGCCGCAGGGCGAGACCAACAGCGAGTTCTTCGAGAAGGTGCCGGTCCGCCGCGACAGCCTGGTCGAGCACCTGACGACCGAGCTGCACATGCTTCCCCTGTCCGAGGACGAACAGGCGCTGGGCGAGATCATCGTCGGCTCGCTCGACGACCGTGGCTACCTGGCGACGTCGATCGAGGACCTGGCCGAGTTCGCGAAGGCGACGGTCGAGGAGGTGCTGCGCCTGCTGGCGATCGTGCAGACGCTCGAGCCGGCCGGCGTGGGCGCGCGCGACCTGCGCGAGTGCCTGCTCATCCAGCTCAAGGCGCGCGGGCAGGAGGGGACCCTCGCCTGGCGGATCATCGAGACGCAGTTCGAAAACCTGAAGAACAACAAGCGCGCCGACATCGCGCGGGCGCTCAAGGTGACGGTCGAGCAGGTGCAGGACGCGACCGACTCCCTGGGCACGCTCTCGCCCAAGCCGGGATTCGAGCTGTCGGCCGAGGAAGCCCGCTATGTCGTGCCCGACCTCATCGTCGAGCGGGTGGGCGAGGACTACGTGGCGTTTCTCAACGACCGCAATGTCCCGCGGCTGCGCATCAACCAGGCGTACCAGTCGGTGCTCAGCGGCAAGCAGAAGGCGGGCCGCGAGGAGAAGAAGTACGTCAATGACAAGCTGTCGGCGGCGCGCTGGCTGATCAAGACCATCGACCAGCGGCGGCGCACCATGATCAACGTCATGAACTGCATCATCCAGGAACAACGGGAGTTCTTCGACAAGGGGATCCAATTCCTGCACCCGCTCACCCTGCAGGCCATCGCCCGCCAGGTCGGCGTGCACGAGTCGACGGTGAGCCGGGTCACCAACAACAAGTACGTGCAGACTCCGCGCGGAATCTTCGAGCTCAAGTTCTTCTTCTCCAGCGGCCTGACGACGGACGACGGCGAGGATGTCTCGGCGCGCACGGCGCGCGACCGGATCAAGAACCTGATCGGGGACGAGGACTCGAAGGACCCGCTGTCGGACCAGAAGATCGCGGACCTCCTGCAGGCCGACGGACTCAACATCGCCCGCCGCACGGTGGCCAAGTATCGCGAGCAGCTCAGAATCCTGCCGGCCCGCATCCGCCGGCGCGTCTGACCCGTCGTCCAGAAGGGGCCACGGCCCCGGAGGCATCGACCATGCGCATTCACGTCACGAGCCGCCACGAACGGCTGACGCCGACCGTTCGTCGCTCGATCGAGGACCGGCTGCACAAGAGCTCCCGTTTCGCGGCACTGAGCGAGGTGCACGTCATCCTCGACGTGCAGAAGAACCGCCACGTGGCCGAGATCATCGCCCGCGCCGGTGGCAAGGAGGTCGTCGTCCGCGAGGTCTCGGCCGACGTGCGCACCTCGATCGACGCCGCGGTCGAGAGCCTCGAGGCGCGCGTCAAGCGGCTCAAGGAGAAGCGCAGCACGCAGCGCCTGCACGACGGCACGCGCCCGAACGGCGACGAGGCGATGGGCGCCATCCGCTCGGCCGCACGAGCCGCGCTGCCCGTGGCCGCGCCGAAGATCGTCGCCTCGCGTGGCGCGGGGACGAAACCGCTGAGCGTCGACGAGGCCGCCGAGCGCCTGCTCGCCACCGCGGCCGAGTACCTGGCGTTCGTCAACGCCGAGACCGGGCGCCTGAACGTGCTGCACCGCCGGAAGGACGGCGACCTCGGCCTGATCGCGCCGAAGGAAGTGGTCGTGCGGCGCGGGCGCGGGTAGGGGACGGCGTGCAGAACCTGACCGCGGCCCGGCTGTTCGAGGAGCAACAGGCCGACCTCGAGCTCGAAGCGCTGACCGAGTCGCTCTCGTCCCAGCGCGACATCACGGTCGCCGACGTGCACCGGCCCGGGATGGCGCTCATGGGGTTCGACGAGAACTTCCTGCCCGAGCGCATCCAGATCCTGGGCCAGACCGAGATCGCCTACCTGGCGCAGCTCGCGCCGTCGGGCGCGCGGGAGGCGATCGATCGCCTGTTCGGCTTCACGCTGCCGTGCATCATGATCGCCAAGGGCCTCGAGCCGCCGGCCTACCTGCTCGAGCGCGCCGCTGCGGCCGACTGCCCGGTGCTGCGCTCGCCGCAGTCGACCACGCCGTTCATTCATTCCCTGACGGCGTATCTCGATGCGATCTTCTCGCCGCAGACGACGCTGCACGGCTCGCTGGTCGACGTCTACGGCGTTGGCCTGCTGCTCACCGGCAAGAGCGGCATCGGCAAGAGCGAGTGCGCGCTCGACCTGGTCGAGCGCGGGCACCGGCTCGTCGCCGATGACGCGGTCACGGTCACGCGGCGGCACGGCAACGTGCTCATCGGTACGGGGAATGCGCTCCTGCGCCACCACATGGAGATCCGCGGCATCGGGATCATCGACGTGCAGAGCATCTTCGGGATCCGCTCGATCCGCGTGCAGAAGCGCGTCGAGGTGCAGTGCGACCTGCAACTCTGGGTGCCGGGCACCGAGTACGACCGCACGGGGCTCGACCAGCAGCGAATCGACGTGCTTGGCGTGCCCATCCCGTACGTGCCGATCCCGATCGTGCCGGGCAAGAACATCACCGTCATCGCCGAGGTCGTCGCGCTGAATTACCTGACCCAGGCCTATGGCTACAATCCGGCCGAGAAGCTCAATCGTCACCTGCTCGAGATGATGAAGCGCAAGAGCCAGAACCGCGCCTGGGTGCGCGAGGACATGGAATGAGCGAGCCCCGCCACGACACGGTTGCAGCCCCGGTCGCGCTCGTCCCCGCGCTGGTGGTCACCCACGGTGGGCTCGGCGCCGCGCTGCTCGGCGCGGCGCGCGCGATCGCGGGTGCCTTTACCGGGCTCGAGGCGATCTCCAACGACGGGCTGTCGCGCGATGCGCTGGTCGCCGCCGTCGGCGACCGGATCGCCGGGTTCGGGCCGGCGGGGGGCATCGTGTTTGCCGACGTCGCCGGCGGCTCGTGCGCACAGGCCGCGCTGGCTGCGGCCGCCCGTGGCGCGCCCGGCCCGGTGCGCGTGCTCTCCGGCGTCAATCTGCCGATGGTGCTCGACTACCTGCACAACCGCACGCGCCTCGAGCCGGCCGCGCTGGCCGATCACGTGCAGGCGCGCGGTCGGGCCTCGGTGCAACTGCTCGAGCCGCCCGCCGCGGCCACCGCCCCGGAGGGCGCGGAATGAGCGTCGCGCTCGTGCGGGTCGATGACCGCCTGCTGCACGGTCAGGTGCTGCTCGCCTGGGGCTGCGCGCTGGCCGCCGATCGCTACCTCGTGGTCGACGACGCGCTGGCCGCGAGCCCGTTCGAGAGCGCCCTGGTGCAGAGCTGCGGCGGCGACGCCGAGGTCGCGATCGTGCCACTGGCCGAGGGTGCGCGCCGCTTCGCCGAGGAGGAGGCGCGCGCCGGCAGCGCCGTCGCCCTGGTGCGGGGGCTGCCCGAGGCGCTGGCCCTGGCGCGCGCCGTGCGCGACGCGGGCGGGCGGCTCGAGCGCGTGAACCTGGGCGGCGTGCACCACGCGCCCGGCAAGGAGCGCGTCCACGACTTCGTCTACCTGGGCCCCGAGGACCGCGCCGCGCTGGCGGCGCTGCGCGAGCTGTCCGTGCGCGTCGTCGTCCAGGACGTGCCGGCCTCGACGCCGTTCGACGCACCGCCGGCGTGGAGCGCCCGGGTCGCGTGAACGTCCTCCCCGCGGTCTTCGGCACGCTGCTGTGGGGCGCATGGGTCGCGGCCGATGCGACGGCGTTCGTGCAGCTGCTGATCAGCCAGCCGATCGTCGCGGGCACGGTGACGGGTTGGCTGTGGGGGCGGCCGGCGATCGGCCTCGAACTCGGCGCCATCCTCCAGTTGTTCGCCTGTGGCGTGCTGCCGCTGGGTGGTCGCACGCCCGAGGACTTCCCGGCCGGCGCCGTGGTCGGCGTGGCGGTCGCTTCCTCGGTTGACCTGGCGTTGCCCGTCGCCTCGGCGCAGGGCGGTCCGCTGCTCTACGGCGCGTGCGTCGCGTTCGCGGTCGCGCTGCTCGGCAAGCCGCTGCTGGTGTGGCAGCGGCGGCGTAACGAGCGTCTCGCCGCGTGGTGTGACGTCGAGCTGATGGCCGGCAACCTGGGGGCGCTGGGCCGCGCGCAGGTTGCCGGCGTGGCGCAGGCCGCCGCGGTGGGACTGGTGTGGACCGGTACTGCGATGCTGGTCTTCGGCCTGCTCGCAGGCCCGTTGTTCCGCACGCAGGGCGTGGCCCTGGGGCAGGCCTGGCACCTGGGTTCGCCGCTGTTGTGGGGCTTCGGTGCGGGGCTGGTGGCGAAGGGCTTCGTGCGCGGGCGACGGCCGACGTTGTTCTTCTGGTTCGCCTTGACCGCCTTCCTCGTGCTTCGCCTGGCGCAGCCGTCGTGAGCGTGATTCCGCCCATGCCCGAGTCACCCGAGTCACCCGAGTCGCCGAAGCCGCCGGTCGCCGCGCCGGTCGTGGCACCACCGCCGCGGACCCGGCTCCTGACGTCGCAGGTGCTGGGTGCGGCGTTCGCGCGGCTGTTCCTGCTGCAGGCGACGTGGAACTACGAGCGCATGCAGGGGCTCGGGCTCGCCCACGCGCTGGCGCCCGTCGCGCGCGCACTGGAGAAGGATGAGGCTGCGGCCGCCCGCGCGCTGGTGCCGCACGCGGGTTACTTCAACACGCACCCGGTGATGGCGTCGGTCGCGGTCGGCGTGATCGCCGGCGAGATGGAGAAGCGCGCCGCCGGCGAGCCCGCTCTCGATGATGCCGGGCTCTTGCGCGCCAAGCAGGCGCTCGGCGCGTCGCTCGCCGCGGCGGGCGATCCGCTGTTCTGGAACGCGCTGCGCCCGATGGTCGCGCTGGCCGCGGTCTACGCGTGGCGCGAGGAACGCTCGCCGGTCGGGTTGTTCACCTTCCTCGCCGGCTACAACGTCATCGCCGTGGGCTACCGGATCCGCGGCCTGTTCGAGGGCTACCGCCGCGGGCTCGCCTACGTGGCGAACCTGCCGCGCCGACTGGCGCGGCTTACCGACGCCCTGCGCCTGCTCGGCGTCGTGCTCGCCGCGCTGCTGATCTCGACGATCCTGATCCCCGACGGTCCGGCGGCGCCACGACAGGTCCTGGCGGGCTCGATCGGGCTCGGGCTCGGTGCGCTGGCCTTGGGGCGCGCGCGGCTGGGCCCGGCCGAGTGGGGCGTCGCCCTGTCCCTCAGCGTCCTCGCCTGGGTCACCATCGGCCCGGGCCTCTCCCCGTTCTGAAAGGCGCCATGGTCGAAGCCGAGCTCACGATCACGAATCGCCAGGGCCTGCACGCCCGCGCCTGCCAGAAGTTCGTGCACCTCGCCTCGGCGTACCAGGCCGAGGTGTTCGTGACCCGCGACGGTGTCGAGGTCAACGGCAAGAGCATCCTCGGCGTCATGATGCTCGCCGCCGAGCCCGGGGCCGCCATCCGCGTGCGCGCCGACGGGCCCGACGAGACGGCTGCGCTGGCCGCGCTGACGCAGCTGGTGGAGGACAAGTTTGGCGAAGAGTGAGCCGCTCCAGGGGATCGCCGCGTCGTCGGGCCTCGCCATCGGCCCGGCGCGCGTGCTGCCCGCCGCCGACCAGGACGTGCCGCGACGGCTGCTCGCGGCGGCCGACGTGGCCGCCGAGCACGCGCGCCTCGACGGGGCGATCGCCGCGGCGTGCGGCGAACTGGGCGAACTCATCGCCCAGGTCGACGCGCTGCACGAGGACGAGACGCACGCCATCCTCGACGTGCAGCTCATGCTGCTCGGGGATCCGACGGTCCTCAGCGAGACGCGCCACGCGATCGCCGACGAGCTGCTCAACGCCGAGTTCGCCTACCATCGCGTGTTCGCCCGCGCCGCCACGGCCTACGAGGCGAGCGGGGCCGAGATCTTTCGCGACCGCGCCGTCGACTTCCGCGACGTGTCGCGCCGAGTGCTGCGCCACCTGACGGGCTGGACGCCGTCGCGCCTGGCCGGCATCGAGGAGCCGTGCATCGTCGTGGCCCACGACCTCGAGCCGTCCGAGACGATCCACTTCCACAAGGGCAAGGTCCTCGCCGTCCTCACCGACGAGGGCGGCCGCACGTCGCACTCGGCGCTGCTGGCCCGCTCGCACGGCATCCCGGCGGTGGTCGGCCTGCGCAACGTGACGCGGCTGGTGCAGGACGGCGACCTCGTCGCCGTCGACGGCTACTCGGGCGCGGTGTGGCCACGGCCGTCGCAGCGGCGGGCCGAGCGCTTCCGCCGCCGCATCAAGGTCGTCGCCGCGCACGGCAAGGAACTCGAGGCGCTGCGCGACCTGCCCGCGATCACGCCCGACGGGAGGAGGATCGAGCTGTCGGCGAACCTCGAGATCCCCGAGGAGGTGGGGCACGTGCTCGAGTCCGGCGCGTCCGGCATCGGGCTCTACCGCACCGAGTTCTTCTACCTGGGCCGCCCGCACCTGCCGAGCGAGGAGGAGCAGACCGCGGCCTACCGCGGCGTCGCCGAGCGCATGCACCCGCGTCCGGTGATCATCCGCACGATGGACCTGGGCGGCGACAAGGTGGCGAGCTACATGCGCACCGACGACGAGGCGAACCCGTTCCTGGGCTGGCGTGGCATCCGCTTCGCGCTGCACCACCCCGAGGTGTTCCGCACGCAGCTGCGCGCCATCCTGCGCGCCAGCGCCGTGGGCAACGTCAAGGTGATGTTTCCCATGGTGACGACCTACGAGGAACTCGACCAGGCGCTCGCCCTGTGCGACGAGGTGAAGCGCGAGCTGACCGCCGAGCACGTGCCCTTCGACGCCGCCTGCGAGATCGGCATGATGGTCGAGACGCCGTCGGCCGTGTGGTCGGCCGAGTTCATGGCCCCACGAGTGGCGTTCTTCTCGATCGGCTCGAACGACCTGATCCAGTACACGCTGGCGATGGATCGCGGCAACGCGAAGATCGCCTACCTGTACGAGCCGCTCGACCCGGCGATCCTGCGCTCGATTCGCGCCACGGTCACCGCCGGCCACGCCGCCGGACGCTGGGTCGGGCTGTGTGGCGAGATGGCCGGCGATCCGCGGATCGCCGCCCTCCTGCTGGGCATGGACGTCGACGAGTTCTCGGTGTCGCCGTTCGACCTGCCGCGCGTCAAGGCCGTGATCCGCACCTTGACGCACGCACGCGCGCGGGAGATCGCGGCGCGCGCGCTCGAGTTACCGACCGCCGGGGAGATCCGCCGCCTGCTCGATCGCGAGCTCGAGGCGATCCTGCCCGCCGTGCTCCTGGGAGGGGACGATGCCGCACGCGACGCTGAGTGAAGCCGACGTCGCCGCGCGCGACGCCGGCGGCATGGCCGCCCTGATCGCCTCGTGGCCGGCGCAGATCGCGGGGCAGCGCGCGGCGCTGGCGGCGAGCCCCTGGCCCGCGCAACCCGCGCCGTCGCTGCTCGCGGTGGGGGGGATGGGCGGCTCGGCGATCGCCTCGGATCTCGTGTTCGCGCTGTCCGCCGATCGCCTGCAGTTTCCGACGCTGGTGTGCCGGGACTACACCTGGCCGGCCGCGGTCCGGCCCGGGGCGCTCGCGGTGCTGTCGAGCTACTCGGGCAACACCGAGGAGACCCTGGCCCTCTATGACGAGGCGAAGGCCCGGGGGGTGGCCCGACTGGCGATCACGACGGGGGGCGAACTGGCCCGCCGTTGCGAGGCCGATCGGGTGCCCTGGAGGGTCGTTCCGGGGGGCCTTCCCCCCCGGGCCGCCCTCGGTTATTCTGTTGTGTCACTATCCCTTGTGCTCGAATCACTGGGTGCTCCGGGCTGGGGCGATGCGGCCTGGGCCGAGGCGCACGCGGTCGCGGCCGAGCTGGGCACGCGCTGCGCGCCCGATCGACCCGAGGCCGACAACCCGGCGAAGCAGCTGGCCCGCGCCGTGGTCGGGCGCGCCGTCTGCATCTACGGCGGGGCGGGCCTCGCGGCGCCGATCGCGCGGCGCTGGAAGGGTCAGCTCCACGAGAACGCGAAGACCCTGGCTTTCGACGCGGTCCTGCCGGAGATGAACCACAACGAGATCGTGGGCTGGCAGGCGCTCGCCGACCTGCACCCGCGGTTCGCCGTGATCCTGCTGCGGGACCGCGCCGAATCGGGTGCGCTGGCGCGGCGGATGGCGGTGACCCGCGAGATCCTCGAGGACGAGGGGGTCGGCGTGCACGAGGCGTGGTCGGTGGGCACGTCGCCGCTGGCGCGCATGCTCTCGCTGCTCGTGCTGGGCGACTGGACGAGCTTGTACCTGGCGGTGCTGGCCGGCGTGGATCCCACGCCGATCGTGAAGATCGACCGGCTCAAGGCGGCGCTCGCATCGGCGGGCGACGACCGGCCGGGGACTGCGGAGGCGACCCCCCGATGACTCCGTCCGGCATCAAGGCGATCATCCCCGTGGCGGGGGTGGGCTCGCGGCTGCGGCCGCACACCCACACGACCCCGAAGGCGCTCATCCACGTGGCGGGCCGCCCGATTCTGGCGCACATCCTCGACGACCTGGAGCGGCTGGGCGTCACGGACGTGGTCCTCGTCGTCGGCCACATGAGCGAGCACATCCGGGCCTACGTCGACGCGCACTACGCGCACCTGACGCGCTCCTACGTCGACCAGCCCGAGCGGCTGGGACTGGGCCACGCGGTGCGCCTGACGCGCGACCTGGTGAGCGGGCACCCGGCGTTCATCGTGCTCGGCGACACCATCTTTCGCGCCGACTTCTCGGCGGTGGTGAACGGCGGCGAGAGCGCGATCGGCGTGCACGAAGTGAAGGATCCGCGGCGGTTCGGGATCGTCGAGACGAAGGACGGCTACGCCTCGCGACTGGTCGAAAAGCCCGATCATCCCACGTCGAACCTGGCGATCGTCGGGGTCTACTACCTGACCGACTCGAGGCTGCTGTTCGACGCGCTCGACACGCTGGTGGCGAAGGACATCCGGACCAAGGGCGAGTACCAGTTGACCGACGCGCTCCAGCTCATGATCGAGGGGGGCCACCGGATCCGGCCCTTCAAAGTCGACGGCTGGTACGACTGCGGGAAGACCGAGACGTTGCTCGAGACCAACCGCGAGCTGCTCGAGAGCAAGGGCGATGCGCCCGGAATGGCCCCGGCGGGGACGGTGATCGTGCCGCCGGTGGCCATCGATCCGACGGCCGTGATCGAGCGTTCGATCATCGGCCCGCACGTCTCGATCGCCGCCCGCGCCGTGGTGCGCGAGGCGGTGGTGAAGAATTCGATCGTCAACGAAGACGCCGTCGTCGAGCGCATCCTGCTCGAAGGATCGGTGATCGGCGAGAACGCGCTCGTCCGCGGGACGTTCCGCCATCTCAACGTGGGAGACTCCTCCGAAGTGAGCATGGGATAGCTCACGGAGCCCCCGCCAACCCGCAAGGAGCAGGCATGTCCGAGCCGCATCTCTTCACCTCGGAATCCGTCACCGAGGGGCACCCCGACAAGGTCGCCGACCAGATCTCCGACGGTATTCTCGATGCCATTCTCGCCGGTGATCCGAACGGGCGCGTCGCTGCCGAGACCCTGGTGACGACGGGCCTGGCGTTCGTCTCGGGCGAGATCACGACGCGCACCTACGTCGAGATCCCGTCGCTCGTGCGCCAGATCATCCGCGAGATCGGCTACACCGACTCGGGTGTGGGCTTCGACGCCGACACCTGCGCGGTGCTGACCTCGATCGACGACCAGTCGGGCGACATCGCCATGGGCGTCGACACGGGTGGCGCCGGCGACCAGGGCCTGATGTTCGGCTACGCCTGCCGCGAGACGCCGGAACTGATGCCGATGCCGATCCTGCTCGCGCACCGCCTGTGCGAGCGCCTGGCCAAGCTGCGCAAAAACAAGAAGCTCGACTACCTGCGCCCTGACGGCAAGTCGCAGGTCACGATCGAGTACGAGGACGACAAGCCGGCGCGCATCGACACCGTCGTCGTCTCGACCCAGCATCATCCCGACGTGAAGACGAAGACGATCCGCGAGGACGTCATCGAGCACGTCCTCAAGCCGATCCTGCCCAGGCGCCTGGTCGACTGGAAGACGATGAAGATCCACGTCAACCCGACCGGCCGGTTCGTCAACGGCGGCCCCAAGGCCGACACCGGCCTCACCGGGCGCAAGATCATCGTCGACACCTACGGCGGCATGGGCAGCCACGGCGGCGGCGCGCTGTCGGGCAAGGATCCGTCGAAGGTGGACCGCTCGGCGTGCTACGCGGCGCGCTGGGTGGCGAAGAACCTGGTCGCCGCCGGATTGTGCGACCGCGTCGAGGTGCAGCTCGCCTACGCCATCGGCGTGGCGCAGCCGGTCTCGATCATGTGCGACACGATGGGCACGGGCGTGATTCCGGACTCGCAGATCACCAGGCTCGTGCGCAAGAACTTCGACCTCACCCCGGCCGGCATCATCCGCGACCTCAAGCTGCGGCGGCCCATCTATCGGCAGACGGCCGCCTACGGGCACTTCGGCCGCGAACTGGATGGCTTCACCTGGGAGATCACCAACCGGGCGAAGGATCTGAAGAAGGGACTGTGACCATGGCGGAGACGATGACGACCACGCACGACGTGAAGGACCTGGGCCTCGCGCCCGCGGGCAAGCTGAAGATCGAGTGGGCGGACCGGCAGATGCCGGTGCTGCGCCAGATCCGCGCCCGCTTCGAGAAGGAGCAGCCGCTCAAGGGGCTGCGCGTTGCGGCCTGCCTGCACGTGACGGCCGAGACGGCGAACCTGATGCGCACCCTGAAGGCCGGCGGCGCCGACATCACGCTGTGCGGCTCGAACCCGCTGTCGACCAACGACGAGGTCGCGGCCTCGCTCGTCGTCGACTACGGCATCTCGACCCACGCGATCAAGGGCGAGGATCACGACACGTACTACCGTCATATCCAGTCGGCGATCGACAGCAAGCCGCAGGTGACGATGGACGACGGCTGCGACCTGGTGACCGTGCTGCACACCAAGCGCAAGGACATGCTGGCGGGCGTCATCGGCGGCACCGAGGAGACGACGACCGGCGTCATCCGCCTGCAGGCGATGGCGAAGCAGGGCGTGCTCGGCTACCCGGTCGTGGCCATCAACGACGCCGACACCAAGCACCTGTTCGACAACCGCTACGGCACCGGCCAGAGCACGCTCGACGGCATCCTGCGCTGCACCAACATGCTGCTCGCCGGCTCGACCGTCGTCGTGGCCGGCTACGGCTGGTGCGGCCGCGGCGTCGCCATGCGTGCGCGCGGCATGGGTGCGATCGTGCTCGTCACCGAGATCGATCCGGTCAAGGCGATCGAGGCGGCGATGGACGGCTTCGAGGTGGTGACCATGGAGAACGCCTCGTCACGCGGCATCCTCTTCATCACCATGACGGGCAACAAGAACGTGATCCGCGGCGAGCACTTCAAGGCGATGCAGGACGGCGCCGTGGTGTGCAACTCGGGCCACTTCAACGTCGAGATCGACATTCCCGCGCTGGAAAAGCTGGCGTCGGCCAAGAACGAGACGCGCCCGTTCGTCGAGGAGTTCGTGATCGGCGAGAAGCGCATCTTCCTGCTCGGCGAGGGCCGGCTGATCAACCTGGCGGCGGCCGAGGGGCACCCGGCCTCGGTGATGGACATGTCGTTCGCCAACCAGTCGCTCTCGGCCGAGTACCTGGCGAAGAATGCGGCGACCCTGCCCAAGGACGTCTTCACGGTGCCGAAGGAGATCGACGCGCAGGTGGCCCTGCTCAAGCTGGCGGCCATGGGTGTGACGATCGACACGCTGACGCCCGAGCAGGTGAAGTACCTGGCCGAGTGGAGCGAGGGAACCTAGGCCGGGTGGCGAAACCGATGCAGGACCGGCGGCCGCGGCGCACGCGGTCGTCCGGCTCAAAGGGAACCGAGGCCCCCGCAGGCAGGGATCCCATGAAGATCGAGCTCTCGGAGCGACGCCGGCGGCATGTCGTCGGCGTCCTCCTCGGCGCCCTCGGGCTCGTCGCACTGGCGAGCCTCGTGACCTACCGTGCACCCGCTCTCGGGTACGCGGCGTGGTCGATGCCCAACGCCAGCGGTCCGCTCGGCGCGGGGCTCGCGCACGCCCTGGTCGGCACGTTCGGACGCATCGTCGCGTTCGGCACCCCGCTGCTGCTCTTCGCCTGGAGCCTGAACCGGCTGCGCAATCGCGCGGCCGGGCCGCTCGCGCTCGAGACCGCGTTCGGTGCGGCGATCGCGATCGAGGCGCTGGCGCTGGTCGGCCTGGCCGGCGTGCGCGTCGGCGCGTGGGCCGGCGGCATCGGCCTCGGTCTCGCGGGCGCCGCGCGCCTCGTGCTCGGCGACATCGGCGGCGCGATCGCGCTGGTCGCCGTGTTCCTCATCACCGGATTGGTCGCCTCGGAGATCGGCTTCGGCCTGGTCACCCAGGCTTGGCGCCTGTTCGTCAAGGCGCCGGCGCGTGCCGTGCTCGAGGGGGCGCGCGAGAAGCACGCCGCCGTGCGCGCCCGTCGCGCCGACGAGGCGGCGCAGGCGGAGTCTGCCGTCGCCGTGCCGGTCGCGACCGCGCTCGCGCCGCCACGCGCGCGCCATCGTCGCCCGGCCGAGGCGGTCGAGTCCGCGATCGTCGTGCCCGCGGCCGAGGATCTCGTCCCGGTCGCGCCGCGCATCGTCGCACCCCGTCCGATCACCGAGGGCGACGCGCTCGCCCAGGCCCGCCGCGAGGAGGCCGAGGCGCGCGAGCGCCGGGTGCAGGAGAAGGAGGCGCGCGCGCTCGAGCGCGCCGCGAAGGCGAACGAGGCCGAGGCGCTGCCGGCACGGGCCAGCGGCGAGATCCCGCTCGCCTCGGACCCGGCCACGCACGCCGAGCTCGCGGTGGACGACGGTGCGCCCAAGCCCGGCGTCGATCCCGCGGCGCAGCTCACCGCGGGCATGGCCGGGATGTCGGGCGTGAACGTCGCCGCGCAGGCGATGGGGGCCAGGGCCCGGAATCTCGTGCGCACGCCCGAGATTCCGAAGGTGCCGTACGTGCCGGGCGACCGGCCCGGGCTCGACCTGCTCGAGGATCCGCCGACCGTGATCGAGGGCCCGAGCGCCGAGGAGCTCACCGCCGAAGCGCAGCTCCTGACCACGCGCATGCTCGACTTCGGGATCACCGGCCGCGTCACCGAGATCCAGCCGGGCCCCGTCGTCACCATGTTCGAGTTCGAGCCCGCCGCCGGCGTCAAGGTGTCGTCGATCACCAGCCGCGCCGACGACCTCGCGCTGGCCATGCGCGCCCGGCAGATCCGCATCATCGCGCCCATTCCCGGGAAGGCCGCGGTTGGCATCGAGATCCCGAACCGCAAGCCGCGGACGGTGTATCTCAAGGAGGTGCTCGCGTCCGACGTCTACAAGGGGGAGAAGGGAGCGCTCAAGATCGTGCTCGGGGTCGACGCGGGCGGCAACTCGTTCGCCTACGACATCGCGAAGATGCCGCACGTTCTGGTCGCGGGCGCGACCGGAGCGGGGAAGAGCGTGTACTTGAACGTGCTGGTCACCAGCCTCCTCTACGGGCACGGGCCGGACACGCTGCGCTTCGTCATGGTCGACCCGAAGATGCTCGAGCTCACCGGCTACAACGGCATCCCGCACCTGCTCATGCCGGTCGTCACCGACGCCAAGAAGGCCGCGCGTGCGCTGCGCTGGACGGTGGGGGAGATGGAGCGACGCTACAAGCTGCTGGCCGGCACCGGCGCGCGCAACATCGACGGCTTCAACGGCAAGCTGGCCGGCCCCAATCCGCCGACCGGCGGCGAGGGCGAGAGCCTCGAGCCGCTGCCGTACATCGTGGTTCTGGTCGACGAGCTCGCCGACCTCATGCTCACCGCACCGGTCGACATCGAGGAGCCGATCGCCCGCCTGGCCCAGATGGCGCGCGCCGTCGGCATTCACCTGGTGCTCGCCACGCAGCGGCCCTCGGTCGACGTCCTGACTGGAGTGATCAAGGCCAACTTCCCGTCCCGCATCGCATTTCAGGTGGCCTCGAAAGTGGATTCGAGGACCATCCTCGACATGAATGGGGCCGAGGCGCTGCTCGGCCACGGCGACATGCTGTTCCTCCCGGCCGGCAAGCCCGAGCCCTACCGCGTGCACGCCCCGTGGCTCTCCGAGCCCGAGGCTTCGCGCGTCGCCGACTACTGGAAGGCGCGCGCGCCCGAACGCCCGGGGCTGTCGATCGAGGACCAGATCGAGGCCGAGGCCGAAGGCTTTGACGGGGACGACGACGAGCTGGTGCCCGAGGCGGTGCGCCTGGTGATCACCCACCAGCAGGGCTCGACGTCGCTGCTGCAGCGCCGCCTCAAGGTTGGTTACTCGCGGGCGTCGCGCCTCATGGACAAACTCGAGGCGATGGGTGTCGTCGGGCCATTCATGGGCAGCAAGGCCCGCGACGTGCTGGTCGACGAGACGCAGCTCGAGGAGTTCGAACGCCGATGATGCCACTCGCCCCCAAGCTCGCGTTCGTCACGCTCGGCTGCCCCAAGAACCAGGTCGACTCCGAGGCCATGCTCGGGCTCCTGGCGAAGGACGGCTTCCGCCCGACCGGCGACGTCAACGACGCCGATCTCGTGGTGGTCAACACCTGCGCCTTCCTCGGCAGCGCCGTCGCGGAGAGCAAGAAGACCATCCAGAAGATCGCCCGGCTCAAGAAGCGGGGGACGCTTCAGGGCCTCATCGTCGCCGGCTGCTGGGCGCAGCGCGACGGCACGACGATCGCCGACCAGATCCCCGGAGTCGATGCCGTGCTCGGCACCGGGTCGGTCGAGAAGATCGTCGGCCTGTCGCGCGCCGTGCTCGATCGCGCCGGCGTGCGCGCCGCGGCGCTGAAAACCGCCGGCAGCGCGCAGGCGCGCCTGCCACGCCAGGGTCCGCTCGACGAAGTGCACGAGCCGGGTGGCGCGCTGGTCGCGCTGCCGCGCGCGCTGTCGACGCCGCGCCACCTCGCCTACCTCAAGATCAGCGAGGGCTGCGACCACCGCTGCACCTTCTGCATCATCCCGCACCTGCGCGGCGACCAGCGGAGCCGTCCGCTCGACTCGCTCGTCGCCGAGGCGCGCCTGCTGGCGAAGAACGGCGTCAAGGAACTGGTCCTCATCGGCCAGGACACGACGGCGTACGGCATCGACCTGCCGGCAGCGGGGCGGCCGCGCCTGTCGACGCTCCTCCAGGCGCTGGTCGAGGTCGACGGGATCGAGTGGATCCGCGTCATGTACACGTATCCGCGCGAGTGGGACGAGGAGCTGATGGACACGCTTGGCGGCCACCCCAAGCTGTGCAAGTACGTGGACATGCCGCTGCAGCACATCCACGACGTCATGCTCAAGCGCATGGCGCGGGCCTCGAATCGGGCGAAGACCGAGAAGCTGCTGGGCGAGATCCGGCTCCGCATCCCGGGCGTGAGCCTGCGCACCTCGTTCATCGTGGGCTTCCCGGGCGAGACCAAGGAGCACTACGATACGCTGACGTCGTTCGTGCGCGACATGGAGTTCGACAAGGTGGTCGTGTTCGCCTACGAGCCCGAGCGCGAGGCGCCGTCGTCGTCGTTCAGCGGTCGTGTGCCCGAGTGGGTGAAGGCGTCACGAAGGGAACGGCTGCTGCTGACACAGCAGGAGATTTCGACGCGCCGGCTGGCCCGCCGCGTCGGGCGCGTCGAGACCGTGCTGATCGACGGTCCCGCCGCCGAGGGCCGCTGGCTCGCGCGTACGCAGGGGGAGGCGTACGAGGTGGACGGCGGCGTGTTCGTCGAAGGCAGCGATCTCTCCCCCGGCAGTTTCGTCCGCGTCCGGATCACCGGCGCGAGCGCCTACGACCTCTGGGCTGTCGCCCTCACGCCCGGACCTCTCGCCCTCCAGGGAGCGTCTCGATGATCGTTCCGTTCCGTCGTAACCCGATCCCGCCGGCCCTTGCCGCCCTGCTCGCGCTCGTGCTGCTCGCGCCGCCGGGAGCGGCGCCGCGTCCGGCGTGTGCGGACGATCGCGCGGTGACGAGGGAGCTGCCGCCGTCGAACACGGCGCTGCTCGCGCGCGCCTCGCGCGCGGCTGCGCAGCGGCTCGTCGCCGACGTGCCGCTGACGCCGGGCACGCGCATCGGCCTGCGCGCGGAGGGCGAGAGCAAGCTCGACGGCGACATGCGCGAGGCGCTGCTGCAGGCGTTCAACGCGCGGCAGATCACGTGCGTGCTGCTGGAGCCGGTCGGCGGAGCAAGGGACACGGCCGTGACCTTCGCCGAGCCGGCGGCCGCGGCGGACACCCCGCCGCCGCCGGCCGCCGGGGGCAGCCTGGCCGACCTTTCCGCCCGGGCGGCGGCGGCCCAGCAGGCCGGGACGAGTGAGTTCGAGCGGCTGCAGGCCGAGCGTGAGGCGCAGGCGACGCGCGCCGATTCGATCCGCGCGGCGCGCGGGGCGGGCCATGCGGGCGGGAGCACGGGCGGTCCGGCCGCGTCAGCCGTGACCGCGCCGCGCGACCTGCCCGTGATCACGTGGCGAGTGCAGGAGGCGCGCGTCGACTACGTGCGCGAATATCGCAACGGCATCTTCGGCTCCCACCGGGTCGAGCGGCGCGCGCGGGCGGACCTCGCCCTGCGCCTCACGCCGGCCGGCTCGGACGCGGTGGCGTGGAGCGCCGCGGCCGACACCGCGATCGGCGACGTCGTTCTCAAGAGCGAGCTCGCGGGGCTCGAGGACCGCACGCGTCCCGAGACGCGTCCCGTGCTGCCGCAGTCGAGCTTCAAGAAGGTGCTCGAGCCGGTGCTCGTCGTCGTGCTCGTCGCGGGGCTGGTCAGCCTCTTCTACCAGAACCGCCCGTGATCGTCCGCACCCGCCCGCTGCTGCTCGTCGCTGCGCTGCTCCTGCCGTTGCTCGCGGGTTTCACCGGCTGCGCCGGCGCGGAACGGCCGATCGCTCCGGCTTCGCCGGGGGATCAGCTGCGCATGGCACGCCTGCGCTACGACCGCAACGACTACACCGAGGCGATCGAGTTGCTCAACGGCTACGTGCAGTTCCGGGCCGACGCGCCGGACCTCGACGAGGCGCACTTCCTGCTCGGCATGAGCCATGTGCAGCAGAAGGCGTGGCCGCTGGCGGCGGGGGAGTTCGTGGTCGTGACCAGCGATCATCCCGACTCGCCGCGCCTGCCCGATGCGCACTACTGGCTCGGCGTGTCGTACTGGAAGCAGGCCCGCCCGCCGAAGTACGACCAGGATCCGACGAAGCGCGCGCTCGGCCAGTGGAACCGCTTCCTGCAGCTCTATCCCGACCACCCGCGCGCCGACGAGGCGCGGGCCATGCAGCAGGAGGGTCGCGACCGGCTCGCCGAGAAGGCGAAGCTGAACGGCGAGCTCTACATCACGCTCCACCAGTGGCAGCCGGCGCTCTACTACTTCGACGAGATCCTGCGCGAGTACCCCGAGAGCAAGTGGGCCGAGTGGGCGCTGCTCGGCCGCGGCGAGGCGTTGGGCGGCATGCGCCGCCAGGACGAGGCGCGCGTCCAGCTCGAGGCCGTGCGCGACAGCGCGAAGGACGCGGCCGTGCGCAAGCGCGCCGAGGATCGCCTGAAGAAGTTGCCGTACTCGCCGCCGTCGTCGGCCGGCAGCCCGTTGCCGGCGCCCGCGACGGCCGACTCCGATTCGGGGACGGCGGGGTGAGCCGCCGCGCGGCCGGCGGCCTCCGCATCGGCCTCCTCGGCGGCACATTCGATCCGCCGCACGTCGGTCACCTGCTGCTCGCCGAGGCGGCGCGCGAGCAACTGCGCCTCGACCGCATCCTCTTCGTGCCCGCCCACGTCCCCCCGCACAAGCGCGGCCGCCCGGTGACGCCGGCCCGCACGCGGCGCGCGCTGCTCGCCGCGGCGTTGCGCGGCACGGGCTTCGGCCTGTCGACGATCGAGCTCGATCGCCCCGGTCCCTCGTACACGGTCGATACTTTGACGTCGCTGGCCCGGGCGCAGCCCGGGGCGAGACTGTTCTTGCTCATCGGCGCGGACAGTCTCATCGACCTCCCCGAATGGCGCGATCCGGAGCGAATCCTGTCCCTCGCGACGCTTGCCGTTGCCGTCCGTCCGGGCACGAAGCTCCCAGCCATGGCGCGCGGACCGCTCGCCCGGCATCGCTCTGCAGTCAAGTTCCTCGGCAACGTCCCGGTCGACGTGTCCTCGACGCAGCTGCGCGCGCGCGTCGCCGCCGGCCGCTCGATCCGCTTCCTCGTGCCCTCGGCGGTCGAGCGCGCGATCGCGCGCCTGGGCCTGTACCGGCGCACCGGCGGGGGGCGGCCGTGAGCCCGGCAAAGCGCGAGCGGCTGTTCCTGCTCGACGGGCTGGCGCTGGCCTACCGCAGTCACTTCGCGTTCATCCGCCGGCCGCTCACCAACTCGCGCGGCGAGAACACGAGCGCGGTGTTCGCCTTCGCCAATACGGTCATCAAGCTGCGCGACCAGGAGAAGCCCGAGCACTGGGCGCTGGCCTGGGACTCGATCCTGCCGACGCGACGCCACGTGAAGTACCCCGACTACAAGGCGCATCGCCCGCCGATGCCCGAGGACCTGGTCTTCCAGCTGCCGCGCCTCCTCGCGCTGGCCGAGGCGATCGGCCTGCCCAAGATCGAGGTCGCCGGCACCGAGGCCGACGACGTGATGGCGACGCTGACCAGGCGCGCGGTGGCCGACGGCATGGACGTCGTGCTGGTGACCAACGACAAGGACCTGCAGCAGCTCGTCTCGCCGCACGTCAAGGTGCTCGCCCCCGGTGGTGGCGCGCGCGAGGACGCGTGGATGGACGAGGCGGCGGTGCAGGCCAAGTGGGGCGTGCCGCCGGGGGGACTCCGCGACGTCCTCGCGCTGATGGGTGACGCCAGCGACAACGTGCCCGGCGTGCCCGGCGTCGGCGAGAAGACCGCCGTCGAGCTGATCGCCCAGTTCGGTTCGCTCGACCAGGTCTACGCCCGGCTGTCCGAGGTGAAGAAGGACGGCGTGCGCAAGAAGCTGGCCGAGAATCGCGATGCCGCGTACCTGTCCCAGGAGCTGGTGACCGTCGACGACGACCTCCCCATCGCCGAGGACTGGAGCACGATGGTGGTGCGCCCGATCGACGGCGCGAAGTTGCGGGCGCTCGCCACCGAACTCGACATCAACCGGCTCAAGAGCTACGCCGACCAGGCCGATGCCGGCGGGGAGGTGAAGGTATCCCACGCGCGAAGCGCGCAGGCGAGTGTCACGCCGGAGGCAGCCCCGGTCGTCGAAGCCTTCGGCCTCGACGAGACACAGCTCGGCTTCGGCTTCGACGTGCCGGCCGAGGCCGTCGTGCCGCGCCCCGCGAACATCGCTCCCGCTTCGTGGGAGGAGGGCACGCTGCCTCCGGCGTACGGGCCGAAGGTGCGCATCCTCACCACCGCCACGGAACTCGATGCGCTGGCGAAGCAGCTGCGCGCACTGCCGCACGGCTTCGTCGTCGACACCGAGACGACGTCCGAGGACCCGCTGCGTGCCCGGCTGGTCGGCGTCGGCTTCGCCTGGGGCGAGGCGCCCGTGTACGTGCCGCTCGCGCACAACGAGGGGACGAACGCACCGCGTGACGCGTTCGACCGGGCGATCGCGCCGCTGCTGGCCGATCCGGCGGTGAAGAAGACCGGACAGAACTTCAAATACGACCAGCTCGTCTTCCGCACCGAGGGCTACGCCGTCGCGGGGCTCGCCGGCGACACGATGATCGCCTCGTACCTGCTCGATCCCGAGACGCCGCACAACCTCGACTGGCTGTCGGCCAATCACCTGAGCGTGACCAAGATTCCGACCTCGGCGCTGATCGGCAAGCGCGGCAAGGAACAGCGCACCATGGACCAGGTGCCGATCGAGATCGTCGCCGCGTACTGCGGCGAGGACGTGCACTGCACGTGGGAACTGGCCGAGCGATTCCAGCCGCAGCTCGAGATCCAGGGCTTCGAGCCGCTGTACAAGGACGTCGAGATCCCGCTGTCGAACGTGCTCGCCGCGATGGAGTGGGAGGGCGTCCTGCTCGACGTCGACTTCCTCGCCGTCATGTCAAGGAGGCTGGGCGGGGAGATCGCCGGGCTCGAGGTGAAGGTGCACGCCGCCGCGGGTCAGGCGTTCAACATCCAGTCGCCGCCCCAGCTCGCCGAGATCCTGTTCAAGAAACTGGGCCTGCCCGGCGGCAAGAAGACGAAGACCGGCTTCTCGACCGACAGCGACGTGCTCGCGGGCCTCGCGGGCATGCACGACCTGCCGCGCCTCGTCCTCGACTACCGCCAGCTCGCCAAGCTCAAGTCGACGTACGTCGACGCGCTGCCCGCGATGGTGCTGCCCCGCGACGGCCGGCTCCACACCAGCTTCGGCCAGACGATCGCCGCGACCGGACGGCTGTCGTCGTCCGATCCGAATCTGCAGAACATCCCGTTCCGCACATCGCTGGGCCGCGAGGTCCGCCGCGCGTTCATCGCCCGCCCCGGGTGGAGGTTCGTCTCGGCCGACTACTCGCAGATCGAGCTGCGGCTCATGGCGCACTTCTCGCGCGACCCCGCGCTGGTCGAGGCGTTCCAGCGCGGCGAGGACGTGCACGCGCGCACCGCCGAGCGCGTGTTCTCCCTGCCGCCGGGAACGAAACCCACGTCCGAGCAGCGCGGCATGGCGAAGACGGTGAACTTCGGGGTGATGTACGGGATGGGCGCACGTGCGCTGGGCCAGCAGCTGGGCATCCCGGTCGCTGAGGCCAGCCGCTTCATCGCCGAGTATTACCGAACGCACGAGGGCGTGAAGCGGCACCTCGACTCCATGGTCGCTGCCGCGCGCGAGAAGGGTTACGCCGAGACGATCCTCGGTCGCCGTCGTCGCCTGCCCGCGCTCACGGCGGGGGAGGGCCGCGCCCGCGCCGACGCCGAGCGCGCCGCGATCAACACGCCGATCCAGGGCTCGGCTGCGGACCTGATCAAGGTCGCGATGATCCGCCTTGCCCGCGACCTCGAGGTGAAGGGCCTGGAGGCGAAGCTCCTGCTGCAGGTGCACGACGAACTGCTCGTCGAGTGTCCCGAGTCCGAGGTCGATGCCGCGCAGGCCGCGCTCGTCGAGGCGATGACCAGGGCGATGGACCTCTCCGTGCCACTCGAGGTGCAGGCCGGCGTCGGCGTCAACTGGTTCGAGGTCCACGCATGAAACCGCGACGCCCGCCCGGCGACGACGGTGCCTACGTCGTCGGCGTGACCGGCGGCGTGGCCAGCGGCAAGACCACGTTCGTCGACGAGCTGGCGCGCGGCGGCAGCGCCCGGGTGATCGACGCCGACCGCCTGGGCCACGCGATCCTGCGCCGCAGCGACGTCGCCAGAGCGCTCGCCGTCGCCTTCGGCGACGACGTGCTCGACTCTTCGGGTGCGGTTCGCCGCGACGTGCTCGGCCCGCGCGCGTTCGTTACGCCCGAAGCGCTGGCTCGGCTGAACGCGATCGTGCACCCGCCGCTGCTCGTCGAGCTGGACCGGATTCTGGCCGCCTACGCGGGCTCGACGTACCGCGGCCTCGTCATCCTCGATGCCGCGCTGCTCGTCGAGTGGGACGCCGGCGACCGCTGTGACGAAGTGGTCGCCGTGATCGCTTCGCCCGCGACCCAGGTTTTCCGGCTCCTGCACGATCGCGGGCGCAGTGGGGACGAGGCGCGGGCGATCGTCGAGCGGCAGCTGCCCGCGGCTGTTCGCGCGGCCTACGCCGACGTCGTGATCGAGAACGACGGGACGCGCGCGGAGTTCCTGGCAAAGGCGCGCGCGGTGGCGGGGGAGATCCGGGAGCGAGCGGGGGCTGGCCGCCCCGCCCCGGGATCGGCTAAGGTGCAGCCATGAACGAGACACTCCAACCGCAGGAACTCGAAAAGCGCCTCGAGAAGCTCGGCGCCACGTTGGACCAGCTCCGGGGGTATCTTTGACCTTCCCGCGCGCCGGGAAGAGGTCGCCCGCCTCGAAGTGAAGATGGCCGAGAACGGTTTCTGGGATCGGCCCGAGGACGCCCGCAAGGTCATCGGCCAGCTGAAGATCGCGCGTCACGTGGTCGTCGGCTTCGACAGCCCGGCGAAGACCTACACCGATCTCCAGGAACTCTACGAAATGGCCCGCGACGAGGCCGACGCCGCGACGATCGAGGCGGTCGCCCGCGACCTCGGAGCGCTCGAGGTGCGCGTTCACGACTTCGAACTCGAGAGCCTGCTCGCCGGCGACAACGATCACCTCGGTGCGGTCGTCACCATCCACCCGGGCGCCGGTGGCACCGAGTCGCAGGACTGGGCGGAGATGCTGTACCGCATGTACACGCGCTACTGCGAGCGCCGCGGCTGGCCGGCGGCAGTGCTCGACCTGCAACCCGGCGAGGAAGCCGGGCTCAAGGACGCGTCGTTCGAGGTGGACACCGAGTATGCGTTCGGCTTTCTCAAGGCCGAGACCGGCGTGCATCGCCTCGTGCGCATCTCGCCGTTCGATGCAGCGAAGCGGCGCCAGACCTCGTTCGCCTCGGTGCACGTCACGCCGCTCATCGACGACACGATCGTGGTCGACATCAAGGACGACGACCTGCGCATCGATACCTATCGCGCCTCGGGCGCCGGCGGTCAGCACGTCAACAAGACCGAGTCGGCAGTGCGCATCACGCACATCCCGACCAGCATCGTCGCCCAGTCGCAGGCCGAGCGCAGCCAGCACAAGAACCGGGAATCCGCGATGAAGATGCTCAAGTCAAGGCTCTACACGCACTTCCAGGCGATCGAGAAGGCGCGCCAGGCGGGCCTCACCGAGCCCAAGAAGGACATCAACTTCGGCAGCCAGATCCGCTCGTACGTGCTCCAGCCGTACACGATGGTCAAGGACCTGCGCACGAGCGCCGAGACCTCGGACGTCAGTCGCGTCCTCGACGGCGACATCGACCTGTTCATCGACGCGTTCCTGCGTCACAAGGAGTAGCGGCATGAACCGACGCATCTTCCGCGAGTACGACGTGCGCGGTCTGCACGCGACCGATCTCACCGACGACGTGGTCACCGACCTGGGCCGCGCGTTCGGCAGCTACCTGCGCCGCAAGGGTGCGAAGACAGTCGCGCTGGGTCGCGACTTCCGGCCGTCGTCGCCGCGCCTGGCCGCCGCGCTCGAGGCGGGGATCCGCGAGGTCGGCTGCGACGTGCTGCGCGTCGGCGTGCTGCCCACGCCCGGCCTGTACTGGTCGATCGCGCACCTTTCGACCGACGCCGGTGTGCAGATCACCGGTTCGCACAATCCGTCCGAGTACAATGGCTTCAAGATGAACCTCGGTCTCGCCTCGGTCTACGGCGAGGAGATCCAGAAGCTGCTGGCGATGATCCTCGCGCGCGATTTCGAGAAGCCCACGGCGCCGGGCACGGTGAGCGACCACCCGACCGAGGCGGCCTACATGGACATGCTCGCCTCGAAGGTGGCGCCGAAGCGCAAACTCAAGGTCGTGCTCGACGCGGGCAACGGCTGCGCCGGCCCGGTCGCGCCCGACGTATTCCGCCGTGTCGGCTGCGAGGTGGTGGAACTCTTCACCGAGCCCGACGGCACCTACCCGAATCACCAGCCGGACCCGACGGTCGAGGCGAACATGCAGGACCTGATCAAGGCCGTCCGCGAGCACAAGGCCGACTTCGGGATCGGCTACGACGGCGATGCCGACCGCGTCGGCGCGGTCGACGAGAAGGGCCGCATCGTGTGGGGCGACCAGATCCTGGCGCTGCTGTCACGCGAGGTGCTGGCCAAGTATCCCGGCGCGCCGATCGTGTTCGACGTCAAGTGCTCGCAGGGCCTCGAGGAGGACATCCTCGCCCACGGTGGCCGCCCGATCATGGCCCGCACCGGCCACTCGGTGATGAAGGCGCGCATGAAGGAAGAGAAGGCGCCGCTCGCCGGCGAGCTCTCGGGCCACATCTTCTACGAAGACGACTTCTACGGCTTCGACGACGCGATCTACGTCTCGCTGCGGCTGTTGAGAATTGTCGCCGACTCGGGCAAGTCGCTGGGCACGCTGATCGACTCGGTGCCGCAATACGTGGCCACGCCCGAGATCCGCCTCGACACCGACGACGACCTCAAGTTCGGCATCGTCGACCGCGTGCGCGATCACTTCGCGAAGGACCACGAGGTGATCGCCATCGATGGCGCGCGCATCAAGTTCGGCGACGGCTGGGCGTTGGTGCGCGCCTCGAATACGCAACCCGTGCTGGTCGTGCGTTTCGAGGCGAAGACGCAGCAGCGCCTCGACGCAATCCGCACCGAGGTGATGGACGTGCTGGCGGGTGAGGGCGTGCGCGGGTGAAGCGCGCCGCCGCGACCCGTCGGACGGCGCCGCGTCCCGCGCCGGTGACCGACGTCGCGCTGTACGACGGCCTGTTCGAGCGGTGGATGGGCAAGCTCGCCGCCGACCTGCCCATGATCCTCGAGGTGGCGAAGGGCGCGAGGGGCCCCGTGCTCGAGCTGGGCGTGGGCGCCGGAAGGGTCGCGATCGAACTGGCGCGCCGCGGTCACCACGTCACCGGCGTCGACGATTCGAAGCCGATGCTGGCCGCACTTGCCCGCCGCCTCGCCGCCGAGCCACCCGTCGTGCGCGCCCGCGTCACCGCGCTGCGCCAGGACCTGCGGCGCCTCAGGGTGCCGCGTGGGAAGTTTCGCCTGGCCCTCCTGCCGTTCAACACGTTCTGCCACTTCGAGACGATCGCCGATCAGGACAAAGTGCTCGCCGGCGCGGCGGGCGCGCTCGCGCGCGGCGGCTGGCTGTGGCTCTCGGTGTTCCGCGTCGATCCGGCCCGCCCCACGGGTGTGCTGCGCGCCGAGCCGGGGCCGCTGTCAGGCGAGGCGCCGGGGCTGCCCGGTTCGCGCACCGAGGTGTTCTTCCAGCAGGCGTTCGAGCGCGCGGCGCAGGTGACCGAGGCGCGCTTCTGGCTCGACACGGTCGCGCCCGACGGACTGGTCCGCCGGCAGACCACGCAACTGCGCCTGCGCTGGTTCGAGCGCTACGAGTTGGAGCGCGCGCTCGCCGCGCACGGGTTCGTCGTGCGCCGGTTGTGGGGCGACTTCGACGGCGTCGACTTCGACGACACGAGCCCGCAGATCATCCTGCTCGCCCAGCGCGCGGCGCGTTGAGCCCGCCGTGGCCGTCCTGTCCCGCCGCTTCTACGCCCGCCCGGCGCTCGCGGTGGCGGCCGACCTGATCGGCACCAGGCTGGTTCATCGCTCGCCGTTCGGCACGCTCGGCGGTGTGATCGTCGAGGTCGAGGCCTACGGCGGCGCCGAGGATGCGGCGAGCCACGCGAAGAACGGGCCCACACCACGCAACCGGAGCATGTTCGGTCCTCCCGGCCACGCCTATGTCTACTTCATCTACGGGATGCACCATTGCCTGAACGTCGTCACCGGACGGGAGGGGGAGGGTGCGGCGGTTCTCCTCCGGGCGATCGCGCCGTCGCTCGGCGGGGCGCTGTGGCGTGGCCGGCGATCCGACCTCCCCGTCGGGCGCGAGGCCTCGGGTCCCGGCCGGCTCGCCCGGGCGCTCGGGCTGACCCGCGCGCACGATGGGCTCGATCTCCTCGATTCCCCGCTGATCATCCGCCCGCGGCGGGGGGAGGAACCCCCGCTCTCGAGCGGCCCACGGATCGGGATTCGTCTCGCCCGGGAGATCCCTGGGCGGATCTGGTGGACCGGGCACCCGGCGGTCTCGCGAACCGTCTCGCGGACCGGTTGACAGCCGCCGCTTCCCGACCTAGGATGCGCAGCGGTGCGCACTTGCGTGCCGACCGAGGCGTCCCCGGGTCTGCGACCCCGGCTCGACGCGTTTTTTGTTTTCCCCAAGGAGTCCATGGATGAATCGTGCCGTGTTCGCGTGCGCCGCGTACCTCGCGTCCGCCGCCGCCGCGATCCTGTGCGCCGCGCCGGCGGGGGCCCAGTTCCTCGCGCCCGCGCTGGAGAAGTCGGGCTTCGATCAGCGCTTGCGGCAACCGTCGCTGCGCCTCGCCACGCTCGGTCGCGCCACACTCGCGTTCGATGACGAGAACAACGAGATCAACCAGTGGGATTTCGGCGCCTCGACCGTCGGCCTGGTGAGCGATCGCAACGGGAACTCCGTCGACCTGTATTTTGACGCCGCCGGGACGTCGGCCGAGCGCACCGTCGGGGGGGTCCCGGGGGAAGTCGATCGCTATGACGGCTCGGTCTACGGCCTGAGTGCGGTGGCCCGCAACGGGTCGAAGTTCGCCTTCGGCCTCAGCCTTGGTTACCAGGGCCTCGGCACGGGCGTCCCGCTGCAGCCCGGCTTCTACCAGGATGAGAAGGCCGCGCTGCGCGAGGGAGTCGCCACGTTCAGCGGCCGGATGGCCGGCGGCAAGCTGGGCTGGGGCGCCCGCCTGGGCTTCGGCAACGAGACCTACGACAGCCAGAGCCGGACCCGCGGCAACGAGGACGGCGAAGCGGTGCTCTCGGGCGGTGACGTCATCGAGTCCCCCTCCGCCTTCGACCTCACCGAGGCAACGGCCAAGCGCACGTTGTTCGGCCTCGGGCTCGGCTGGATGGCCGCCTCGTGGGGTGACGTCGCGATCAACTGGGACAACCTCAAGTCGTCGATCGACGGCAGCAACGAGACGCGCAAGCGGATCTACGAGATCGACGAGCCGCGCCGCTCCAACACGTTCTCGCTGACCACCACGCTCAAGCCGATCGACGGGCTCACCTTCGGCGGTGTCGTGGGGACCGGCGGTTTCAGCGTCGACGAGACCTATCGCTACACGCAGTCGAACGGGCAGGGGGCGACGCCGCTCGTCGCGCGAGGCGACCGTCTCGCTCGCGACGTCGAGGGCGACTTCCTGAAGACTCGCCTGGCGTTCACGCCGGGCGGCCTGCCGAATCTGCTCGTCGGTGCGGACTTCCGGGTGCTCTATCACAAGGATGCCATCACGGCGGCGACCACGCCCGGCAGCTTCAACGAATTCCTCGCCTCGCTGAACGGGACCGGCGTCAACCCGGGAATGCCCGTGCTCGACGAGAGCCAGGAGATCCGGCACTGGGATGCCGGTGTCGGCGTCGGCTACCTGATCGCGCCGCGCCTGCGGGTGGGGGCCGAGGGCCATCGCGCCAATGACGCGCGCGACGGCACGGGCGTGCATGCGCGGACGCGCATCACCGACTTCCGCGGGGGTGTCGAGTACGGCGTCTCGAGCGAGTGGCAGGCGCGCATCGGCGGCTGGCATCGCGCGCTCGACCAGGACGTCTACACGGCGAACAACGAGGGGATCGGCGCCGCGCTGACGCTGGGTGCGGGCTATCGCCCCACGAACAGCAAGTACTCGCTCGACGGGGGCGTCGAGATCATGGATCGCACGACGGACTACCCGGATCCGGGCGATGGAACCGGCTCGGGCTTCCGCTTCGTTCTCTACAATCGCTGGTCCTTCAACTGACCGGTGGCGGGTTTCCGCAAAATTCGAGGTTGACAGTCGCCGCCCGGTCGGGCACTCTATGCCTCGACCGGGCGTCGGCCTCGCGAGGCCAGCGCCCCCAACCTGTGTTCGGGACGTGTCGCGAGGCGACGCGTCCCGTTTCATTTGGGACCCTTCGACGCTCTGAACACCCACTTCCCGTCCGGGAAGGGGCGCCTACGGAGGACCCGTCCGTGCAGCGCATGGATGGGCCAAGAGCATGAGGACAAACGGGTTGACTCAATCCTTGCTTGCTCCCTATAGTGGCGACGCCCTTCCCCGGGGCATCCCCTCGCCTGGTCGATCCGAACTCCCTCGGAGAGGTGCGCACACGATGGTTCGCCAGTCTCTTCTCGGGCGCCTTCTGGGTGCCGGTCTTCTCGTCGTCGGGGCCGTCCTGGCCCTTTGGGTTGCCCCGGAGCCGGCCTTTGGCCAGGCCATGGGCACGGTCAAGGGCCGCGTCATGGAGGGCAAGCAGCCCGGCGCGTACGCCAACGTGGTCGTCCTCGGTTCCCGCCGCGGCGGCGCCACGGATGACGATGGCTACTTCACCATCCCCAACGTTCCGGTCGGCGCCTACACCCTCAAGGTGCAGCTCACCGGCTTCGAGCCCAAGTCGCTGGCGATCACGGTGAATGCCGGGGTCAACGACGTGGGCACGATCACCGTCGGCGGCTCGAAGGTGGTCAAGGAGATCGCGGAAGTCAGGGTCACCGCGGAGCGCATGATCGACACCAAGACCTCGTCCACCAAGCACACGGTGTCGGGCGAGTCGCTCAGTGACCTGCCGGTCGAGAACCTGCGCGAGGCGGTCGCGCTCAAGGCCGGCATCGTCGCCACCAACGGCGAGTTGCACGTGCGCGGCGGTCGCGGCGGCGAGATCAAGCAGACCATCGACGGGATCGAAGTCTCCGATCCGTTGTTCGGCCGCAGCTCGTCGATCGCCAATCTGTCGGTCGCCGGCGCCGACGTCCTGTCGGGCGGCTTCGATGCCGAGTTCGGCAATGCCCTCTCCGGCGTGATCAACATCACCACCAAGGAGGGCGGCGACAAGTTCGGCGGCGACTTCCAGTGGCACACCGACCGCTACGGAGAGAACTCGAAGACGTTCAACAATTACGATCGCTTCACCATCGGCCTCGGCGGTCCCATGCCGATCCGGAACCTGACGTACTTCCTCACCTACGAGGGGGTGTGGTCCGACACCTACCTCGATGCCGGCCGGACGCGCAGCACGACGACGGTGCTCGATTTCCTCAAGTTCGGGGATCGCCAGTCGAACGCGATCAACACCAACGCCAAGCTGGCGTGGCGGCCGACCCAGACGAAGAAGCTGACGTTCGAGGCGATCAACAACCACGCGACGACCTCGCCGTACAACCACATGTGGAGCCGCAAGGGCTACGTGGCGGTGACCTACGACACGTCGAGCACCAGCACGGGCGGGCAGCAGCTCACCCCGCGCTACGGCAAGTGGTCGTTCTTCGAGGAAGACTCCACTTACCAGTACCAGAACCTCGCCGACAACGTGCCGACGACCGACAATCGCTTCCAGCAGCTCAAGTCGGTGTGGACGCACCAGCTCTCGGCCAAGGACATCTACACGGTGCGCCTGTCGCGGTTCATCTTCGACACCGAACAGACGGTGCAGTCGAAGGAGCCGTGGGAGTACGACACGCAGTCGCCGCAGTACTGGTCGGGCAACCTCGACTTCGATCCCTTCTACGTCACGCACGGCGATTTCCCGCGCTACTCGAAGCAGCTGACGACGACGTGGACGGCGAAGGGCGACTACACGACCCAGCGCTGGAAGGGCCACACGGTCAAGGCCGGCGTCGAGGGCGTGTACAACGAGGTCCAGCTCCTGTCGATGCAGAACCCGAACCAGGAAGCGAACGGCCTGCCGGGCCTCAACCGCTCGGACTTCACGAACTACAATCCCGAGGGTTCGGCCTTCCTGCAGGATCGCTGGGAGTACGAAGGCCTGGTGCTCAACGCCGGCCTGCGCTACGACCTGTTCACGCCGGGCCCGCAGATTCCCGATGAAGAACTGCCGAACGGGCGCTACAAGAGCCAGATCTCGCCGCGTCTCGGGGTGGCCTACCCGATCTCGGATCGCGACGTGCTGTCGTTCCACTACGGTTGGACGTTCCAGACGCCGCAGCGCAACTTCGTGTTCGAGAACCGCGGCTCCGAGTCGACCGTGGCCGTCCGCGGCAATCCGGACCTGCAGCCCGAGACCAACATCAGCTACCAGGCGGCGGTGCAGCACCTGTTCTCGAAGGACGTCTCCGGGCAGTTCGCCGTGTTCTTCAAGGACATCTTCGGGCTGATCTCGGTGCGCCAGGAAATCGATGCCGTGACCGGGCTCCAGGTGCCCGTCTACGTCAACCAGGATTACGCGTCGGCGCGCGGCTTCGAGGCGTCGTTGACCAAGCGCTTCAGCCACAAGTTCTCGGCCGAGGTGAACTACACGTACTCGATCGCGACCGGCGTCGCCTCGGATCCGAACAACGGATTGCAGTTCGCCAACGGCAACCTGCTGTACCTGCCGATCGCCGAGCAGGCGCTCGACTGGGACCAGCGCCACACGCTGAATGCGAACCTGATCCTGCGCGACCCGGGCAAGTGGGGCGTCACCTTCCTGTGGACCTACGGATCGGGACTGCCGTACACGCCGACGTTCCGCAACGATCGCCGTCCGGACCCCACGTACAACAACACGCGTCGACTGCCCAGCCAGTCGACGCTGTCGCTCGTGGCCGACAAGTACTTCCGCATCTGGGGCCAGAACGTGACGTTCTTCGCCGATGCCCGCAACGTGCTCGACGCGGAGTCGATCATCAACCTGGCGCCCGACAACTCGCAGAATCCCTACATCAACCAGGTCGGGAACGACTACGAGATCTACTACACCGAGACCGGTCGCGGCGGTGGCGCTTACCTCCGTGACACCAACGGCGACCGGGTCGAGGACTGGGTGCCGGTGAACGATCCCCGTGTCTACTCCGAGGGACGCAACGTCCGCCTCGGCGTGGGCGTGTCGTTCTGAGCGGGGCGCCGACATGCCCAAGGAGCCATCGATGATCCGCAGCGCCCCGATGCGTCGTGGCCTCGCCTGCTTCGTGCTGGCGGGCCTCGTTCTGCCCTGGTCGACCCCGGCACTCGCCCGGATCTGGACCGACACGCCGATCGACGACGCGACGCTCCTGCCCGCGCCGGGCGCCGCCAGCGGCGGGTCCCCGTACAGCCTGCAGGCGGTGCCCGAGATCAATGGCGTGGGCCGCGTCTCGACCGCGGGCAACGTGTGGATGAAGACGACCAACATCGGCATCCTGGGCAACCCGTTCACGGCCCAGTCGCCCGATCCGTCGGCGCAGTGGCCGGGCCCGTCGGGCGTCGAGTACTTGTTCTTCATCGGCCTGTATGTCGCGGCAAAGAATCCCGAGGCAACCGATCCGGCCCTGGTGCGCCGCGTCAGCCACAACACCGAGTGGCGTCCGCCGACGCTCGCGCCCGAGGACCGGATCTACCAGTCCTACGACGGGCAGGTGGACGGCGGCCGCGCGGTCGACGACGACGGCGACCTCCAGATCGACGAGGAGTTCTTCAACGGCAAGGACGACGACTTCGACGGCCGCATCGACGAGGACTACGCCGCCATTTCCCAGCTCATGTACACCTGCGAACTCCGCGACGACACCGAGCAGGCCGAGAACAGCAACTTCGCCGAGAAGCACGTCGGCTTCGGCCTGCGGGTGCAGCAGACTTCGTTCTCCTTCGCCGTTCCCGGGGCGAACGACTTCGCGGCGGCCGACTTCAAGGTCATCAACGATTCCGGGCACCAGCTCGACTCGGTGTTCGTCGGGTTCTTCGTCGAGCAGGATGTCGGCCCGACGCAGCTCGACCGCTACTTCTCCGATGACCTGCCGGACGCCCGCGTTCCGCAGGGGGACTTCCTCGAGATCATCGAGTCGAGCGATCCGCGCTTCGACACGGTTCTGTGCCGACAGGACACGATCAAGGTCCGCGGGTTCACCATGACCGACGACGATGGCGACATGGGCCGGACACCGGGGGGCTCGAGCTTCCTGCTGCTCGGCCACACCACGGACCCGACGGGCCAGAAGGCCCCTCGAACGGTCGGCTTCCGCATGTTCCGCGCCTACCTGCCGGGGACGCCGTACGTGCAGGGCGGGGCGCCTGCGGTCGACATCGAGCGCTACGGTGCCATGTCCTCGCTCAATTCCGAGGGCGCCTGTTGCATCGGGGTCGATCCGCTGACGGGCCTGCTCAACGACGAGCGCGCCGAGGAGTCGACCAAGAGCGACTACTTCTCGCTCTGCTCCGTCGGGCCATTCCTCGACTGGGAAAACGGCGAATCGATCTCGATCCAGATCGCCCTGGCCGTCCAGCGCTGTGACTACACTCGACCGGCGGACGATCCGTCCCCGCCGCTCCCGAACGAATTGGACACGTACGGCGGCTACCGTCGCATTTCGGACAATCCCTCCGGAACGGCCTGGCCGAATCCCGAACGCTACAGTGCGATGATCGTGAACGCGATCGAGGCCCAGAAGACCTTCCGTGGAAAGTACCAGCGAGTCTCGCAGGGAGAGACGCCGGACCTCCGCGGTCGGGAGACCCCGTTTCTGGCCCCCCCGGGTCTGACGGAATCGCTCGCCGATTGCCGCGACGAGGAAGCGGGCCAGACCCGCGACGTGACGGACGACATCACGGTCTGGTTCGACTTCGATTGCAACTTCTGCACCGGCGTCCCGGGCTTCGAGCTCCGCGAGTGGCTCGCGGCTGCACCGCCGCCGAATCCGGGCCTGCGCCTCACCTCGCAGGACAGGAGGATCCTGCTCGAGTGGGACAACCTCAGCGAGGTCACGCCGGATCCCTCGACGAACCTACTGGACTTCCATTCGTATCGCGTGTGGAAGGCCTCGAACTTCACCCGACCCGTGGGATCGTCCGGCCCGTCCGAGGATCTGTGGGCGCTCCTCGCCGAACTCTATCTCTATGACGAGCTGACGCCGCTGCGGGACTCCGTGGACTCGAACCAGGATGGCCGGCTCGACAGCCTGGTTGCTGCGACCTATCCCGTGCTGCTCAATCGGCAGACCGGAGAGCGGATCGATCCCGCGGGCATCCAGCCCTGTGCCAACGGCCAGACGCTGATCGACGGAACGTGCGTCCAGTCCACCGGGGCCCCGGGAGACACCGCATACGTCTTCGGCGATCGCCTGTACCTCGCGGAGAACGGGGCCGAGCGCCGAGCGACGGGCTACAAGCAGGCGCTCTACCCGGCCGGGCGCTACCGGTACGTGGATCCGAACGTGCTCAACGGCTTCGTCTACTTCTACTCGGTGACAGGCAAGGACTCGACCGGCCAGCGAAGCCAGACCGGTGGTCGCGGCACCCTCGCCGAGCAGGAGGGGCGCCGCAGCGCGACGGAGCTGGACGGCGTCTATCCGCAGGTCGCGGCGGACTCGAAGCCGGGCGGAATCTACGTCGTGCCCAATCCGTACCGGGGCAGCTCGCAGTGGGATCTGACCCCGAGCGCCTCGGATCCGACCGGAACCAAGGTCGACTTCTACAACATGCCGCAGGGGCGGTGGACGCTCAAGATCTTCACCATCTCGGGAGACCTGGTGGAAGAGATCACGAGCGAAGACACGCAGGTGAACGAGAAGCCGCAGAAAGAGAATGCTGAAGACGGTCAGGCGTCCTGGAACCTGATTTCGCGCAATGGCCAGGACGTGGTGAGCGGCATCTACATGTTCAGCGTCGAGTCGGACGCGGGAATGTCGCAGGGCAAGTTCGTCATCATCCGCTGACGCGGAAGTCGGCGGAGCCTTCGACGCACCGCCCCACAGAGGAGGAGCCAGAGTGAAGCGGACCCTGATCGCGCTGACCGTGCTGAGCCTCGCGGCCGCGGATGCGCGCGCCGCCGAGATCTTCGAAAAGGTCGGCACGTTCGACGGCCAGTTCCTGAAGATCGGAATCGGCGCTCGCGCGGCAGGCATGGGCGGCGCCTTCGTCGCCATCGCCGACGACCCCACGGCGGTGTTCTGGAATCCGTCGGGGATCGCGCGCCTGAACGAGGAAGAGACCAACGTGCAGGTCAACCACCTGACGTGGCCGGCCGACGTGGCGGTCGACCAGGCGGTGCTCGCCTTCAAGATCGGCAAGCTCCCCGGCATCTGGGCGGTCAATGCCCGGTCGCTGACCATCGACGACCAGCCGGTGCGCGACTCGTTCCGGCCGGAGGGCACCGGCGTGTACTTCGATGCCGGCTACACGTCGTTCGGCGCCACCTACGCGCGTTCGTTCACGGACAAGTTCTCGGCCGGCGCGACCGTCAACCTGGTGCGCATGGGACTCGCCGAGTTCAAGCAGGAGACGATCACGTTCGACCTCGGGACCCTGTACGACGTCGGCGTCGCGGGCATGAAGATCGGTTTCGCCATCCAGAGCATCGGCGGCCAGGTCCAGTTCATCGATCGTGAGGCGCGGGTCCCGACCGTGTTTCGCGTCGGCACGTCGGCGGACCTCATCACCACCAGCACCAGCAAGCTGATCGGCTCGTTCGAGTTCTCGCACCCGCCCGACAACGCCGAGCGCGCGAACGTCGGCGCCGAGTACGCCTACAAGGACTTCCTGTTCCTGCGTTCGGGCATGAACCTCAACTACGACACCGAGGGCTTCGCGGCCGGCGCCGGCGTGCGCTTCCCCATCTCTGCCCTCAAGACGAACGCAAACTTCGATTACGCATACACGGACATGAAGACGCTCGGTTCCGCGCACCGCTTCTCGCTCCGAGTCCGCTTCTAGGATCGGGCGACGCCTACGCGCCTGAACACGACCCTCGTCGCCGCCCTCCTCGCCCTCGTGGCGGGGACGGCGGGGGACGCCCCGGCCGGGATCGATCCCGATCGAGAGCGGCCCCTGCCCTGGCGGAGCGAGGGTCGTTTGCTGTTCATCACCGACATCGTGGCCTCGCCCGGGCACGCTGGCGACGGGCGCTCCCGGCTCGACGTCGCGCTGCGCATCCCCGGCGACCAGCTCCGCTACGTCGATCGCGGCGACTCGATCGTTGCCGACCTGCGGCTCACCGTCGAGTTCCGCACCCGTTTCGGCCAGAAGGAGCTGGGCGAGTCGCGCACGCTGCGCGTCACGGCCCCGCCACGCGCGCCGAGCGGCTATAGCCCCGGGCACCTGCTCGTCCAGACGTTCGCCGTCCCGCCGGGACAGCACCAGCTGGTCGTGAAGCTCGAGGACCTGCAGAAGAACAAGACCGGCCTCGCCTACGTCGGGCGCAGGGTCCCGGAGAAGGGCTCGGCCGAGGGCCTGGTCCGCATCCCCACGTACCCCGCCGATTCGCTGGCCCTGGGCACGCCCATGCTCGCCTGGCCGGCTGCCGCGCTTGACAGCGCCGATACGCGCGGCGCGCGCTCGTTCCGGCGCACGCCGGGCGGCGCGCCCGTCCTGCCCGATCCCGATCGCACCTACGGCCTGTACGCGCCGGTCGCGCGCGCCTACTTCGAGGTGCGGCCGGCGCGAGAGGCGATGGGCCCGGCGACGGTGGTCGCCCGCGTGCGCACGACCGAGGGGCGACTGCTGGCCATCGTCGATTCCGCCGTCGTCGACGAGCAGGAACCGTGGTCCGGGCGCTTCGGCTTCGACGTCTCGACGCTGCCGGCCGGCGCCTACGACCTCGAGGTCACGGTGGCGCAGGGCGCAGCCACCGCGCGGTCCATGAACCGCTTCAACGTCGCGTGGCGGCCCGAGTCGTGGGAGCGCGATCCGCGCGAGTTCCTCGAGGAGGCGCACTTCCTGCTCGACGATGCCGACCTCGAGGAGCGCTACGCCGAGTTCACCGCCGGCGAGCAGGAGGCCTACCTCGACCGCTACTGGCGGGACCGCGACCCGACGCCGCTGTCGGCGCAGAACGAGGAGCGCGACAAGTTCTACGACCGTGTGCGCTACGCCAACGACCACTTCGGGCTCCAGGGCGTGGTCAAGGGCATGCTGTCGGACCGCGGGCGCATCTACGTGCGCTTCGGCGAGCCGGACGAGATCCGCCAGCAGGTCATGCCCGTCGGCGGTGCCACCGTGCAGCAGGTGGCACGCGAGATCGCCGTCGTCGACGACGATCCCTCCGCGGTCCAGCTCCGCAAGCCGCTGTCGATCGGCACCGACGAGCGGCCGTTCGAGGTGTGGACCTACATCCGCGTCCTCGAATCCCAGCAGGAGCGCGTGCAGGGTGGCTCGCAGCGTCGCATGCAGCGCAAGTTCGTCTTCGTCGACGAGCAGGGCTACGGAAACTACACGCTGGGCTATTCGAGCGAGTGATCGAGCCTCCCCGGCGGCGACGGCCGCACGAGTCCCGCTGAATGGCCCTCGACTTGTCACGGCTTTACGGGGAGCTATCTGTGGCTGTGGACGAACCGGACTCCCCACGGGGTCCGGTTGAGGCACGAAGTAGGTGACCTCGACGGACAGCCGCCTGTGCACGCGCACCTCATTCACCATCCGGTGGAGGACTCCAGCCACGGGCCGCGAGTGTGCCCTCCTTGCGTCTGCGGCGGTTGGGATCGAGTTGTATCGTGTACAATGCGTGGGTGTCACGCTTGGGGGTGGAGCTTGTCAGTAGCATAGGGCTTCGCTGTACGACCGGGAGGACCCACACTCGTCCCCACAATCGTTCCTAGCGCACGAACGTCGTTCCACTCGCGCACTAAAACAAAGGGGCTTCCGGGTTTGGTGTGGCCCGATTCATTGGCCGCGCCTGACGCTGGCCGGGTAGAGATCGAGCCCACCGCAGTGGAAGAAGATCGCCTGGCGGAAGCGCTCCCGATTGCGGAAGCCGCATGAGCGCGCCTTCACCCGCTGGATCTTTGCGTTCATCGACTCCGAGCCGGCATTGGTGATGCGATGCACGAAGTAGTTCCGCACGTGATGCCAGTGGCGGCGAAGCATGCGTGCGACGCGCTTGATCGGCTCGAGCTTGCTCCGCATCGCAAGGAAGAGCCACGCCTTGAAGTTGCGCTCGGCGGCCCACGGTGCGCTCAGGTCGAAGATCTTCATCGCCATCTCCTTGAGCCCCCAGGCCCGGCCCAGTCGCTCGACCTGGCGTCTCAGTCCCGTCAGCACGCACTTCTCCAGGTGGCTCAGCGATCCGGGATGCCGGAGCCAGTCGTACTTCGTGCCCCCGAGCGGCGAGAACCCCTCGGCGTGCAGCCGCCGGTGCTCGCTGCGGCGCACCTGATCGACCGCGTCGTTCAGGTACTTCGCGAGGTGGAACTTGTCGAACACGATCTTCGAGTCGGCGTCGGGCAGGTGCTCGAGCGTCGACTGGATGTAGGGACCCCACATGTCCATGGCGACACCCTCGATCATGTTGATCTGCGTCGGCGACAGCCCCTTCCAGAACGCATCCAGGCTCTCGCGCCTGCGGTCGTCGGCGACGTCGAGCACGATGCCGCGCTCGAGATCGCTGACCACCGTGACATACTCGTGCCGCTTCTGGTACGCCGTCTCATCGATGCCCACATACCGCGGAGCCACCGCGTCGCGGCGAGCCCGGCCACGCTTGACGGCGCGACCGAGGATCCCGTCGGCTTCGTCCCACGAGATCCTGAGGTGCTTCGCCACCGCACTCACGCTCGCCTGCTTCAGCCAGTCGATGGCCAGCGCCTCGAACAGCGCAGTGAACTGCGAGCCCGGCTCCGCCCACGGCACCGTGAGCTGCCGGATCCCGTGCGTCGGGCAGTTCAGCCGCGGCACGCGCGCATGCACGATGGTCCGAAACTGACAGGTGTCCAGGTGTCGCCAGCTCCGCTCCTGATGGTCGTGAATCGGAGCCGCTGAATGACACTCCGGGCAGACCCAGCGCACCTGCTTCGGCAGCGCCACCCAGACCTCGACTTCCCCGGCGCTCAGGTTCGTCTCAACGCGCTCCACGATCCACGGGCTGCTCAGTCCCAGCACGGCGGCATACAGGCTCTTGATCTCGCTCAGGCTCGTCCTCCCGGTGAAGGTCCGAGCCCCAGCCTATCAACCCGCTACGCCGCTCGCGTCGCCGATTTCACCCACACCAGAGCCGGAAGCCCCAAAACAAATAGCAAGGTCGCCGTCTGCCTGGAGGAAGAGAGTTGGCGCCACGCGCGCTGTGTAGTGTAGTCGTCGCCCAGGACTGGGGTGGAATGAATTCCAGATGGCTCTTCCGGCTCTGGTGTCGGCCGATTCATTGGCCGCACCTGACGCCGGCCGGGTAGAGATCGAGCCCGCCGCAGTGGAAGAAGATCACGCGGCGGAGCCGCTCGCGATTGCGGAACCCGCGGGCGCGCCCCTTGAGCTGCTGGATCTTCGTGTTCATGGCCTCTGACCCGGCGTTGGTGATGCGATGCACGAAGTAGTTCCGGAGCTGGCCCCAGTGCTTTCGCAGCATGCGCGCCACGCGCTTGATCGGCTCGAGCTTGCTTCTCATCGCGCCGATCAGCCAGGTCTCGAAGTTGCGATCGGCGGCCCACGGCGCGGTGAGATCGAAGATCTTCATCGCCATCTCATTGAGCGCCCAGGCACGACCCAGGCGCCGGACGTGGCCCCGAAGCTCCGCCAGCGCGCATTTCTCCGCGTGAGTCAGCGTCCCGGGATGGCGCAGCCAGTCGTACTTCGTCCGCGCCAGCGACGAGTCGCCCTCGGCCAGGAGCCGCCGGTGCTCGCTCCTACGCACGCGATCGACGGCGTCGTTCAAGTGCTGGGCGACATGGAACTTGTCGAACACGATCTTCGACTCGGCGTCCGGCAGGTGCTCGAACGTCGAGTGGATGTAGGGGCCCCACATGTCCATCGCGACGGCCTCGACGTTTGCGATCTGGGACGGCGAGAGCTTCTGCCAGAACGCATCCAGACTCTCGATCCTGCGGTCGTCGGCGACGTCGAGCACGATGCCGCGCTCGAGATCACTCACCACGGTGACGTACTCGTGACGCTTCTGGAACGCCGTCTCATCGATCCCCACGTAGCGCGGAGCCACGACATCCCGCCTCGCCAGACCGCGGCGAACGGCCCGGGCCAGGATTCCGTCCGCCTCGTCCCACGAGATCCGCAGGTGCTTCGCCACCGCGCTCACGCTCGGCTTCCAGCAGGAAGGGCCGTACCTCCTCGTCGCAGGGGAGTACATCGGGACGAGTGCCCGAGTTGTGGATCTGCGAACGGGGGAGATCCTGTTACGCGCACCACATGAGGCACGGTGGAGCGTGTGGGTTCCGTGGCCCAGGTGAGGCCAAGGGCCGCGCTCGACGACTCTTCTCGCGCTCGCGCGTGAGGCGTGCGCAATCGGGGTTGCTTCCGGCCCTTCTTCCGCGTGCTCACCCCAACACTTCCCCCGTCGCAATTGCCGCAGCGGATGAGGCCGGTGTGGAAGCGCGCGCTTCCGACCCGGCCGTGGCGTGGAGCGACGGGGGCGAGACCGAGCGGCCGCGTGCATGGCACGATCGAGCGGTCCGCGAAGCGCAGGCGGTCGCAGCCTTCGCCATTGTCTGGCTAAGTTCTGGCTCCGGCCGGAGAAACTGCAAAGTCCTTGACAAGCGAGGCGAATATGGCAAAGCTAGTAGGTCCGAGAAAAGCGCGCGCCCTTCGCGACTCATGCGACGGGCACTTCCGGCCTTGACGCACGACCGAAGGGCCATCTTGCCATGCGGTTGCACGTGTGCCTCCCGAATCCTCATTTCATCCGCACCGTGCTCGTGGGGCCCTTGTCGGCTCTCCTCGGCTTTCTCATACAGCCGCCTACTGTTCAGTCCGGGGAGGCCTCGCTCGAATTCGCCGTCAGTACGCGAAGCCCAAGCGAGAACGGGCCCAAGATCGTGCTCGCAGACAATCGGCAGGTTGCCATGTGGTCGGTGAGCACTTCGCGTGTCCGGGTCGATTGGGCGGAATCCCTCGACGATGGGGCAAGCTGGCGAATCGGGGCAAAGCTCCCACTGCGGGACCCCGTCAGCCATGGCATCAATGGACTCCCGGCGCTATGCGGTACCGCGTCGGGCACCGGCTATGCGGCGGTGTTCTATATCGGAGAGGGCTTCCAGGAGACTCTGGCGATCTATCGAGGGGATCCCGCCGGCGATTCCCTGGTGTGGTCGGGTCCGACCTACGCCGTGCCGCTGACCCCTCAAGTCGTGGAGGCGAGGAACTACGACGCTCCCGACCTGCGCTGGAATTCGACCTCGGGCACGCTCTATCTCGCCTTTGCGCGCGTTGACGGACCGAGCTCGGAAAGCACGATCCAATTTGTCCGCTCGACCGACGGCGGCGCCACCTGGAGCGCGCCGCTCTCCTTGAGCACGAGCGAGTGCAATGGGCCACGCCTGGCGATCGGCCCCGACGGCGAGTTCTACGTGGTCTGGAACGACCTGCGGCAGCAGAAGATCCTGGGACGGCGCTCCACCGATGACGGGCTCAGCTTCGGCAGCACCTTCGTTTGCGGCTCGATCGAGGACAACCGCGGCGCCGCTCCGCCCGGGTACGTCGAGAATACGCAGCGGATCTATCAGGTCGCATTTCCTGCGATCGACGTGGATCAGACGACCGGCGTCACCCGCGGACGGGTCTACGTCGCCTGGCCCGAGCGCGCGAGCGGTACGGTGACGGGCACCTTCCGGGGCGAGTTCGAGTGGGAGCCCAACGGGAACCTCTCGACGGCGACGCCGATTGTCTTCGGAACCGAAGCCTCCGGGATCGCGAACTCCTCGGACTCCGCGCCCTTCGAGCTCGATTACGACGTCTTCAGCTTCGAGGGCGAGGCCGGAACGATCGTCTGGATCGACGGCCGAGTCACAAGTACCGCGCCCTTGAGCAAGAGTCTGGAATGGGTAAGCTACGAAGTCCTCTGCGGGGAGGACACGCTGCAGACCGTGCAGCTGGCCAGGGGCAGGTGGGGCGACGTGCGTGCGGACTCGGCGACGGCGAGCCGCGACAACCAGCCCGCCGTGTTCACCCTGCCGAGGAGCGGGACCTACTACATCCGGACGCTGACCGCGGGCGGGCAGTACTCCCTCTTCTACCGCTTCTCGCTCGTGACCTTGCTGCCGGATCCTTCGTCCGTGGCCCGCGACAGCCGCGACATCGTTCTCGTCAGCTCCCCGGATGGGGGAGTCACCTGGCAGAACAAGATCCGGGTGAATGACGATCCGTCCCTCTATGACAACGCACTGCCCGCGGTCGCGGTGGACCGCTCCGGGGCGGTGCACGTGGCCTGGTATGGCCGTCGCGACGACCCCGTCTGCGGCTTCTTCGCCGACACGTATCTCTCGCGCATGGAACCCGGGGGCCAGTTCCTCGCGGCCCAGCGGCTGAGCACGACATCGAGCAACTGGCGGCGCACGACCCAGGTCTCGAACATCGGCGACGGGTTGACCCTGCTGGCGGGGACGGCGTCCCTGTACTGCCTGTGGACCGACTTCCGAGGCGCAACGACCGATATCTATGGAGCGAAGCTGGTCACCGACGGGCCCACGGAGGCCCGCTCCTTCCTCCAGGCCGAGCGCCTTCAGACCGGAGTTCGACTGACCTGGCGCTTCGCCGGGCAAGCCGATCCGGACCCTCTCGTCCACTGCCGGCCACACCGGGCAGTTGCAGGCTCGGAGGAGTTCGTGCCTCTCCTCGCGGAGCCCTTGTCGCTCGAGCGGGAGGCCACTCAGTGGGACGATCCGTCGGCGCTGCTCGACTCGAGCTATGACTACAAGCTCGAACTCTTTCGCGCCTCCGGTCATGCCGAGTGGAGCGAGATCGTGACGATCGAGGCGGAACTTCGTCCCCCTTTGCTCTCCTGGATGTCGGTGGCGCCGAATCCCCTTCGCGGGCCCGTCGAGGCCGTGCTCGTCACCTCGAGGACCGGCGAAGGACGAGTCGACGTCTATGACGTCCGGGGGGTTCGCGTCGCGACTCTGCACCACGGCCGAGTGCCCGCGGGTCGGCTGACGCTCTCGTGGAACGGCCAAGGCGCCCAGGGTCGTGTTTCCGCGGGGATCTACTTCCTGCACGCTCAACTCGGCTCCGAGACTGCCACAGCAAAACTCCACCAGCTCGACACCACGGCGCGGTAGACAAGGAAGTCGAACCTCACAGCTACTCACGGAGGCGTCATGCGCCGGTTGACTGGTGGTTCGTCCGCTGCGGCGGCAGTGGTCGTGCTTTGCGGCATCCTGGCTGCGAGTCGGGACAGCTTCGCGTCGCTTCAGGACACGGGACGGTGGGAGACAAGCGCCATCGAGCTTGGAGCCCAGGCGACGCACATGTGCATGCTCCGAGGCGATGGCGACAGTACGAAGATTGCCTACTGGCACAGTGGACAAGTCGACGCGCGGATGTGGGACCCGTCGGATGCCAGTTCTGCGCGACGCTTCCCATCGCCCAATCCAATCTTTTGTGCCGGACACTCGATGCTCTCCGATGGTCGACTCCTCGTGACCGGAGGGACGGAAGGGAACGTTGGCTCCATTGGGCTCCGGCCCAGCACTCTCTTCAATCCACGCCGATCGCAATGGGCCGGACAGGGGCCCTGGCGAAGTGGTCCCTCCGCGACCCACGGCCGCTGGTATCCGACCAACGTCACACTGGGAAACGGCAAGGTGTGGACCTTCTCGGGAAACAAATATAGCCAGCTCATCGCATATGGCGGTCACGACGGGACGAGCACGCTGTCCGCCGTGAAGCCGCTCACCATGACCACGACACCAGCCTGGAAGAGCGAAGTGTCCGGAATGCCCGCGCGGACGAACCACTCCGCCATCCAATGGCATGACAAGCAGCGCACGATCGTATTTGGTGGCCGATCCGGAACAACGCTCTACGACGAGATCTGGGAACTGCAGTACTTGCGATACGATGATCAGAGCGAGGACCTCTGGTCCGCGCAGAAGCTCTCACCAGGCTACGACCCGGCACTTGGCTCCACGTTGGGCTATCCGTCTGCACGCGAGAATCACGGCGCCATCGTGGACCCTGCGACTGCAGCCATGTTCATCTATGGCGGGCGAAACGCATCGGGCACCGCTCTTTCCGACCTGTGGATGCTGGACCTCGATGCAATCTCCCTGCAGTGGAAGCGGGTGTCGGACGCTGCCGACCCCGGAGCGCGCTATGGCCATAGCTGCGTGTACGATCGGGGAGCGACGGACGCTGGTCGCCAGATGCTTGTCTTCGGTGGCGCGACGAGCAGCACCCAGCTCGCCACGACGTCGGTCTGGGCTCTCTCTCTGGAGGGTTCAACGTATAGCTGGAGCACTCCCACTCTGCAGGTGGGAAGCCCTGTTCCGGACGCGCGGTACGGTCACGCGGCGTCGTTTGACGGCATCACTCGGCCACATGGCCAGCCGGCAAAGAACGCAAGGCGCATGCTGCTCGTGGGTGGGCGGCAAGACGAAAGCAGCGTCATCGAAAGCGATGCTATCTGGAACTTGTGGATTCCTCAAGACGGCTCGGCTCCCTACTGGCAAAGCGTGATCCCGGCTACCCCGCGTCCGGAGCGTCGTGCAAATGCTGCGCTCGCATTCGACGGGGCGAGCGGCCAGTTCGTGCTCACGGGCGGCGAACGGCCTTCAACCATCTACGGAAATACCTGGGCCCTTCGGCGCCTCAGTCCCTGCGACGGGAGCGCCCTGTGTGACATTGATCCTTACTGGATCGAAGTGGCGACTTCGAGCGGACCAAGACCGCGGAAGGGGGCCACAGCCGTAGTCGATGCGACTGGCGTCTTCGCGCGAATTCCCGAAGAGTTTAGCTCCAGCGGCAGCGGAAGTTGGACCGAACTCGCCACAGGGTTTCCCAAGTGGCAGCTCTTGTATCCGTTCATGCACCTCCTGCCCAGCGGATACCTGTTTGAATCCGGACCAACCAACCCACAGCTGCTCAACCCGCAGTCGGGATGGATTGCCACGGAATATGACGCAGGCTTCATCGGTGGTTCGAGCGTGATGTATGCGCCTAACAAGGTGATGAAGTGCGGTGGCCCGCTCTCCGCCTCAAGTAAGCTGGCGATTCCCGTGACGAAGTACATTGAGTTCAATGGTAGTCCGCCTTCCGGCGGGTGGCAGTCAGCAGCCATTATGACATTTGCGAGACAGGATCACAACTTGACAATGCTACCCGATGGAAGGGTGCTCGCGACGGGAGGTGTCGGCACGAACGGTGATATTAATACGGCCGTAAAGATCCCCGAAATCTGGGACCCCGCTTCTCATCTCTGGGAGAACGACTTCGAGCTGCCGGAAGACCCATCGGCCCGTGGATACCACGCCGTCGCCATACTGCTGCCAGATGCGCGAGTCATGACCGCAGGTGGTGATGGCGTTGGGGCCTACCAGCTCAAGGGAACGATTTACTCCCCTGGCTATCTGTTCAGCGGGGAAGATCTGGCTGTGCGACCGGCCATTACGCGCGCGCCTTCCGTCATGGGCTATGGGCATCAACGCATGGTTTGCGTCGACAACGTGGGGGCTATTGGTAGTGTGTGCCTGATTCGTCCCGGCGCGGTCACCCACTCGTTCGACCAGAGTCAGCGTTATGTGCCTCTCTCGTTCAGCACGTGTTCGAGTGGGCTTCTGGTGACGACGCCAGCCGACGAGAACGCCGCTCCTCCGGGTGACTATCTGCTCTTTGTCCTCAATACGGCCGGCGTACCCTCAGTCGCCAAGTGGGTCCGCGTGCAGAGTGATGCTACAACGGAAGGTTGCGACAACACGGCGCCCGCGGCGGCGGGGAGCTTCACGGCCGATCCACAGACAGGCCGCTATTCGGTGAAGCTGACCTGGACCGGGCCCGGCGACGATGGTACCTCGGGCACTCCGGTGGAGTTCGATTTGAGGCAATCAACGGCGGCCATTACGGAATCGAACTTCGGCCTTGCCAACCGCATCACGGCGAATGTGCCCATTCCTGGATCGGGTCAGACGCAGTACTGCATGGAAGTGGACTACCTCGCCCCCTGTCAGACGCACTACTTCCGGCTCAAGGCAATGGATGATGGGTGCAATTGGAGCCCGCTGAGTGCCGTCGCCTCCGCCACGACCACCTGCTCCGGGTATACCGCGGTTCTCTGCGACGGCGGCGGCCTCCTGGGCGGCGGCGGTGGGGAAGGCGGAGAGGGCGCACAAGCCATGCGCCTGGCCTCGACCGGTTCGGGCTCGATCGTCTCGGCCGAGGAGGCAAGCGGCGACAACAGCCTGCTCTGGGCCGGTGACGGGGCATTCGTCGCGGATCTCCATCACCTCGGATCTTCAGCTCGCGAGCGCGGCGGGTCGTACGGGGTGCGCCTGCAGCAGGCGGGAAGCTGGCGGTCGGCGATCGACCGGCTGAGTGTCGGGATCGTGGATCATGATCCCGGAGTTGAGGCCTTCGCGGAAAGTGACAGCGTTCTTCTCGGGACGGTCGAACCCGTCAGCGGGGTGACGGACGCGACCGGTGCGGCCGTCACCTTGGGTCGGGGGCAGGAATCGGGCGAGTCGCTTGTGGGCCGGGCTGGGGACCAGTTCCTCGTGCAACTCAACGGCGGCCCGAGTTCTGCCCTCGTCCTCGAATCGAAGGCCCCGGCCCCACGGCCGGGAACGAGTTCCGGAGGCATTCTCGTCCAAAGCCCGAGCCCGGAAGGCGGCTGGGTCACCCTCTCCGAGGTGCAACCGAGGCGGAAGTTCGCCCGGCGCGCCGTGCGGACCGATGGAAGCAGCCTTCTTCGGCTGGTCTTCCTGCGCGATTGCGAGCTGAGATCCCTATCACAGTTGACGGTGATGGATGCCGTCTCACCTCAGCCGCTCGAACTGGCCGGGGCCAACCACTCGAGCCAGGGAGAAGTCGGAGACGCCCTCAGCCAAACGGATGGATCGACCTCCTCCCTGATGCCCGGCGATACGCTGGGCCTCTCATTCCATCTGCCACCAAGGAATTCGATTCAAACTCGGGATGTCTTCCTCACGGTCCGGGGCGCACTCGAGCCGGCCACGACGACGGGATCCGCGGAGATCGCTCGGGAGTCCTCCACACCTGAAGTCGCGTGGGCGTTCGCACTCGGCGGTGCAAGGCCGAATCCGAGCTTCGGCACGGTCTTGATCGACTACACGTTGGCCCACAAGACTCGAGTCAATCTCCGCGTCTATGACGCCCTGGGACGACTCGTGCGGACGGTCGTAAACGAGGAACGCCCGGCCGGTCCACAGTCGGTCTCCTGGGATGGGCGCACGGACCGGGGTCAGGCCGTTGCGGCGGGCATCTACTTCTACCGCATGGACACTACCGGCTGGCACAGCGAGCGGAAGCTGATCGTTCTGCAGAAGTGAAGTGGCGTTGTGTCGAGTGGGCCGCGTCCGGGCCATGAGCGCGCCGGCCCGTCGGACGCGGCGAGAAGAAGGTCACGCCGAGTGGCCAGAATGGGGATGATCCTAGAGGGAATGGCTGGGGTGTGCCCCGAGCGAGTGGAGGATCTGCGTAATCCGGGCGCGGGAGAGACCTTCACGGCGAGCGAGGGCCGCCCGGGATGGGATCGATCCGTTCGCGAGCTCGTGCCGCCAGGCCCCCGCGCGGTCAGCCTTTTCGGCCCGAATCCGACTGGGGGGAAGAGCCCGGGGCCGGGTCTCGTCCCACTCGGACTCAGGGCGCAGGCGGTGAAAAACGCGAAATATCGCGAATTCCGGGCCGAATCGCCCGTTCGTACACTGGGCAACCCGGGGAGCCGAGTAGGACTCGAACCGACGGCGATCTCGTTGCTGATTTGCGATCTACACTTCGGTCAAGTAGCTCTTGGGTGCTATTCAGCGCGGAGCAGTCGCTCGGGGTTCGCGAGTTCCTGTGGGACGGGCGCGACGAGGCGGGGCGAACTGTGTCCGCGGGCGCCTGCTTCTACTGGCTTCAGGCCGATTGTGCCTCGCACGTTCAGCGGGACGGGAGTTCTGTTCAGTGTCGGACCAAGGAGGGCGAGCGATGAGAGTCGGCATCCTGACCGGCGGAGGCGACTGCCCGGGCCTCAACGCCGTGCTGCGTGGCTTCGTGCTGCGTCATGTCCAGAACGGCGGCGAGACGGTCGGCTTCCTGCGCGGGTGGCGGGGCGTGCTCGACGGTCTGGTCCGGCCGCTGGCGCCCGCCGACGTCGAGGAACTGTGGAACGTCGGCGGCACGGTGCTGGGCACCTCGCGCACCAATCCGCTCAAGACCGAGGGCGGCCTCGAGGCCGTCCGCACGACCTGGACGGCGCAGCGGCTCGACGCGCTGGTGGCCATCGGCGGCGACGACACGCTGGGCGTGGCGACGAAGCTGGCCGCGGCCGGCCTGTCCGTCATCGGCGTGCCCAAGACGATCGACAACGACCTCTCCGGCACCGACTACACATTCGGTTTCGACACGGCGATCAATATCTGCGCCGAGGCGCTCGATCGCCTGCACACCACGGCCCGCTCGCACGGTCGGACGTTCGTGGTCGAGGTGATGGGCCGCCAGGCCGGCTGGATCGGCGCCTACGCGGGGCTCGCCGGCGGCGCGCACGTCACGTTGCTGCCCGAGTTTCCGATCGACGTCGCCGCGGTTTGTGGCGTGGTGTCGCGCCGCAAGGCGCAGGGCCTCTACACGATCATCGTCGTCTCCGAAGGCGCCGCCCTCGGCACGTCCGGCGAGATCACCGTCTCGACCGAGACCGACGCGTTCGGCCACGCCCGCCTCGGCGGCATCGCCGAGCGCCTGGCGGCGCGCATCGAGCAGGAGACCGGCGTCGAGGTGCGCAGCACGGTGCTCGGCCACATCCAGCGGGGCGGTGCGCCCTCGGCGTACGACCGCGTGCTGGCGACGCGGTTCGGCGTGCGGGCGGCCGACCTCGTGCAGGAAGGGCAGTTCGGCGTCATGGTCGCGCTGCGCGGCACGGGGATCGTGACCGTCCCGCTGGCCGAGGCGACCGGCACGCTGAAGCAGGTTCCACGTTCGTTCTATGACATGATCCAGGGCGTCTCGGGCTGAATCACGACGGAGGTCGCGGATGGCGGTGAAGGTGGGGATCAACGGTTTCGGGCGCATCGGTCGCCTGGTCGTGCGGGCGGCGAAGAAGCGCGGCGCGGCGATCGACTTCGTGGCCGTCAACGACGTCACCGACGCGCCGACGCTGGCGCACCTGCTGCAGTACGACTCGGTGCACGGCACCTGGCCCGAGGCCGTGACCGCCGAGGGCGACTCGATCCGGATCGGCGACGACGTCATTCGCGTGCTCAAGGTGAGGGATCCTGCCGAGCTGCCGTGGAAGGACCTGGGCGTCGACGTCGTGCTCGAGGCGACCGGCCTGTTCACCGACCGCGACAAGGCGATCGCGCACCGCACCGCCGGTGCGCGCGTCGTCGCCGTCTCGGCGCCGGCCAAGGGCGCCGACTCGACGATCGTGCTGGGCGTCAACGACGCGGCCTACGTGAAGGGCAAGCACGAGGTCGTCTCGGTCGCGTCGTGCACCACGAACTGCCTCGCGCCGGTGGCCAAGGTATTGCACGAGCACTTCGGCATCGAGCGCGGCTTCATGACCACGACCCACGCCTACACCAACGACCAGAAGATCCTCGACCTGCCGCACAAGGACCTGCGCCGCGCCCGTGCGGCGGCGTGCAACATGATCCCCACCTCGACCGGCGCGGCGAAGGCGATCGGCCTGGTGCTGCCGGAGCTGGCCGGCCGCCTCGACGGCGTGGCCATGCGCGTCCCGGTCCCGGATGGCTCGGTCGTCGACCTGACCTGCATCGTGAAGAAGCCGACCGACGCGAAGGCGGTCAACGCCGCGTTCGCCGCCGCCGCCGCCGCCGGCCCGCTGGCCGGCATCCTGCGTTACACCGAGGCGCCGCTCGTCTCGAGTGACATCATCGGCGATCCGCATTCGTCGATCGTGGACGGGCAACTGACCGCGGTGCTCGACGGCACGATGGTGAAGGTGTTTTCCTGGTACGACAACGAGTGGGGCTTCTCCAACCGCGTCGTCGACCTGCTCGGGCGCCTCTAGGCGTCGTTCTCCTTCCGGGAGGCTCCATGGAATCACCGCTCGATCGCATGACGCTGCGCGACCTCGATGTCGACGGCCGCCGCGTCCTCGTGCGCGTCGACTACAACGTGCCGCTCGACGCCGACGGCGCCGTGGCCGACGATACGCGCCTGACGGCGACGCTGCCGACGCTGCGCTACCTGATCGAGAAGGGCGCGGCCGTGATCCTCATGTCGCACCTGGGGCGGCCGAAGAGCGGGCCCGACCCGAAGGCGTCCCTGGCCCCCGTCGCGGCACGACTGTCGCGCTTCCTGCGCCAGCCCGTGCCGCTGGCGCCCGATTGCATCGGGGAGGCGACCACGGCCCTGGCCATGGCGCTCAAGCCGGGGCAGTGCCTGATGCTCGAGAACCTGCGCTTCCACGCCGGCGAGGAGGCAAACGATCCCGCTTTCGCCGAAGCGCTGGCGCGCCTGGGCGAGGTCTACGTCAACGACGCGTTCGGCACCGCGCACCGCGCGCACGCCTCGACCGTCGGCGTGCCCGAGCGCCTCAAGCCTGCCGCCGCCGGATTCCTCATGCAGAAGGAACTGGAGTACCTGGGCCGCGCCCTGCTCGAGCCCGCCCGCCCGTTCGCGGCGATCCTGGGCGGGGCCAAGATCTCGACCAAGATGCCCGTGCTCGAGCACCTGGTCGACCAGTGCGACCGTGTGCTCGTCGGTGGTGCGATGACGTTCACGTTCCTGCGGGCGCAGGGGTTGGGCACCGGGCAGTCGCTGGTCGAAGACGCGTTCGTCCCCACCGCGAAGGCGTTCCTCGAGAAGGCGCGCGCCGCCGACGTCGACGTCGTGCTGCCGGTCGACATGCGCTGGTCGGCGAGCCTCGACGGCGACCAGCCGGTGAGCGTGCACACCGTGCAGGCGCTGCCCGAGAAGGGCTACGGCGTCGACATCGGCCCCGAGACCGAGTCGTTGTTCGCCGGCGTGCTCGGCGACTGCCGCACCGTCGTGTGGAACGGGCCGATGGGCATCTTCGAGAAGCCTGCGTTCGCCCATGGCACGCTCGCCGTGGCGCGCACGCTGGCCGCGCTGACCCGCGAGCGCGACGCGATCACCGTGGTCGGCGGGGGCGACTCGGCGGCGGCCCTCGAGCAGAGCGGGCTCGCCGATCGCGTGAGCCACGTGTCGACCGGCGGCGGCGCGTCGCTCGAGTTCCTCGAGGGCAAGGTGCTGCCCGGGGTCGCTGCGTTGTCGAAGCGGGCGACCGCGGTCGAGTCGTGAGCTCGTCGCGCCGGCGGCTGGTCGCCGGCAACTGGAAACTCCACAAGACCAACGACGAGGCGCCGCGGCTCGTGCGCGCGCTGCTCGCCGAGTTGCTGCCCGCGCCCGGCTGTGACGTCGTGCTGTGCCCGCCGTTCACCGCGCTCAGCGAGGTGTCGTACCTCCTCGCCGGCACGCCGATCCGCCTCGGCGCGCAGGACGTGTTCTGGGAGAACACGGGTGCGTGGACCGGCGAGGTCTCGGCGCCGATGCTCGTGTCGGCCGGCTGCCGCTGCGTCCTCGTCGGTCACTCCGAGCGGCGCCAGTTCTTTGCCGAGACCGATGCGACCGTGGCGAAGAAGGCGCGCGCCGCGGTCGACGCGGGCCTCACCGCCATCGTCTGCGTCGGCGAGTCGCTGGTCGAGCGCGACGCCGGAAAGACGATCGACGTGCTCCTCACCCAGTTCGAGGCCGGACCGGGCGCGCTGACGGCAGGCGACCTGCCGCGGCTCGTGCTGGCCTACGAGCCCGTGTGGGCGATCGGCACCGGGCGCAACGCGACGCCGGCCCAGGCCGTCGAGGCGCACGCGGCGCTGCGCGATCGCGCCCGGGCCCGCTGGGGTGCGGCGGCCGAGTCGCTGCGCATCCTCTACGGGGGCTCGGTCAAGGGCGACAACGCGGCGGCCCTGTTCGCCGAGGAAGAAATCGACGGCGCCCTGGTGGGGGGTGCCTCGCTCGAACCCGTGTCGTTCCTGCCCATCGTGCGGGCCGCGGGGGATAGCCGGGGGGGGCATCGAAGCGGTTGACGCCGGGGGCGGCCGCATGCGATGTTTCGGGGTGTGTTCGGGGCCTTCTTCGAGGGCCCCCCGTCGTTTTGGCCCCGAGGTTCGCATGTTCGGATTCGTTCTCTCGATTCACGTGCTCATCTGCTTCCTGATGATCGTCGTCATCCTCCTCCAGTCGGGGAAGGGCGGCGGGCTGGCCGGCGCCTTCGGTGGCGGCGGCGCCACGACCGTCTTCGGCGGCCGCGGTGCGACCACCGTGCTCACGCGCGCGACCATGGTGCTTGGCTTCCTGTTCTTCGTCACGTCGCTCACGCTCGCCCTCACCGGCGGCGTGACGCGTCCGGCCACGCGGAGCCTCCTCCAGGAGGAGGCGCGCCGCGCCGCTCCGGCCGGGGCACCGGTGGGCGCCGGTGGTCTCGGCGCGCCGGCAGCGCCGCAGGCCCTGCCGACGTCGCCGCCGGCGACGACGCCGCAGACCGCGCCCGCGCCGACCGGCGCAGTGCCGGCTCCCGCCCCAGGTGGGGGCCGCTGATCCGTTGTTCCGCGCGCAAGCGCGGGGTCGCCCTCCTCGAGACGTCTTCGGCGATCGCAGGACGAGTGCCCGGGTGGTGGAACTGGTAGACACGTACGTTTGAGGGGCGTATGGGTAACCCCGTGCGAGTTCAAATCTCGCCCCGGGCACCACACTTCGGAGACCCCGCCCGTGCGCGCCTCGGCGCTGCACGGTTGCGGGGTCGATCCGTTTCGGGCAACGGTGGAGCGAACGCATGAGCGACTGCATCTTCTGCCGCATTGCGACGGGGGAGATTCCGGCGACGATAGTGCACGCCGACGACCGCGTGATCGCCTTCCGCGACCTCGACCCGCAGGCCCCTGTGCATGTGCTGGTCGTGCCGCGGCGCCACGTCGGCTCGCTGGCCGAGCTTGCGGCCGACGACGGGGGCGAGGACGCCGCGCTCGCGGCGGCGCTGCTCGCGACTGCCCGGCGGGTCGCCCGGGCCGAGGGTCTGGATGCGCCCGGACGCGGGTTCCGTCTCGTGGCGAACACGGGGCCCGAGGGAGGGCAGTCGGTCGGTCACCTCCACTTCCACCTGCTCGGCGGACGCCGCCTGGACTGGCCGCCCGGCTGAGGGGGTTGCGAAAGTGCTCCAAACGAGGCGGGTAACACAATAAACCCAAAAGACTTGTGATCCGCCTTCAGCGGATCACGACATCTGCCGATCACCCCCGGATGATGCCGCCCACCCCGCTTCCAGACCCTGAATCCACACCCGGGCTCGATCTCGAGGCCCTGCGGGAACGCCTGCGCTCCGCACGCGCCGAGCGGGGCGCCTGCCCGCCCTGGGACGAGCTGCGCGCCGACCTGTTGCCGGGCGGCGGCGCTCGTGCCGGGCGTGAGGCCCGCTGGGCGCATCGCGAGCTCTGCCCGTACTGTGACGCGCACGTGCGCGAGTGGGAGCGCAGCACCGATCGCACCGCCGACACGCTCGAGGCTGTCGAGCAGCACGTGGCGCGCGGCGTCGTCGAGGGCGCGCGGCGCCTGATCGCTCTCGGCAGCACGCGCGCGCCGGCTGCGGCGACGCCGACACCGGCGGCCCCGCTGAGCCCCGGGCCGGCCCCCGCGCCGGAGCGTCGCGCCAAGGCCCCGCTTTCGATCGTGCCACCGCCGACGTACACGCCGCCGCCGGTGCGCCCGGCGACATCGCCGGAGCCGGTCGTGGCGGACCCACCCGTCGCACCTGTCGCCTCGCCCGGGTTGCGGCTGCTGGTGGTGGAGGCCACGGCCGTTGAGCGGATTCCGTCGAGCGTCTTCCTGTGCGCGCAGGTGCTCGGGGCCGAGGTCGCGCAGGTCGCGTCCGTCGACGAGCTGGCGGGTGATCCCGACCTCGACGCGGTGTGCGCAATCGTGTTCGCGGGTGCGCGGCCGTCATCCGAGTGGCCCGAGGCCCTGCGCCGCGGCCGTGACCTCGCGCCGGGGCGGCCGGTCCTCATCCTCGCGGGTGGGGGCGCGCCGCCCAGAGGGGGCGCCCTCCGCGCGCTTCGCGGGGCGCTCCTGTCGGTCGATGATCCGGCGGAGCTCCTGCTCCTCGCGCTCGATCCGCGCCTGCGCTAGGGCAGCACGACCACTTTGAGCGCGGCCGACGAACGGCCGTGGCGCGGCGCGCTCCACCGCACTCGAGCGAAGTAGACCCCCGCCGTCACGCGCCTTCCGTCGCCACCCGCGGTCGACCAGTCGAGTGCCCCGGTATTGCCGCCCGCTTCGCCCGCCCACACTCGGCGCCCCCGCACATCGCTGACCTCGACGCGGAACGCCCCGGCCGGTGCACCTGCCGCGCGCACGAAACGGATCACGTTGCGGCGCGGAAAGACCACCCGCACGGGGCTCGGGTCCGGCTCGGGCACGGGCGTCGCCGTCACCGTGTCCTCGACGGGCACGAAGGCGAGCGTGTCGCGCACCGTGCTGCCGATCGTCGCCGCGGCCTCGAGCAGGAACGAGCGACCGTCGACGGCCGTTGGCAGGACGCAGACGAATGATGTCGTGTCGTTGGTCAGGTCCAGCGTATCGGGCAGGGCGAGCTCGGCGGGCAGGAGGGGGGCCGACCAACCGCTCTCGAGGCGGAGAAAGCGCGGCGCCAGCCGGCGCCCGGCGCCGTTCACCGCATGGACGATGAAGCGCACCGTGTCCCCCGGTGAGGCGCGATCCGGATCGAAACGCACGGAGATCAGCTGCAGGGGATCAGGCGGGGCAAGGCGGAAAGTGTCGACCGCCGTCCACTTCGCGTCCCACAGGTCGATCCACTCGTTGTGCACGTCCCCGAAGTACCAGCGCTCCCCGTCGCGCACCATCTCCGAACCCCACCAGCCGGAGGTCGAGTAGCCGAGCATGCTGCGCAGCCGGCGGCTGGTGTTCCAGCCGTTCACCGAGTCGGTCGAGCGCCCGTAGGTGAGCGACTGTCCCGCGTCGGTCGTCCACAGGATGAGCAGGAGCGAATCGTCGCGGCTGAACACGTGCGGGGACTCGGCGACGTCCGAGAAGGCGACCTGCGGCAGCGCCAGCGGCATCTGGCCGCGGTCGCTCCAGGTCTCGAGGTCGCTCGAGCCGGCGATCCCGATCGTCATGCTCAGCGGCTGGGCCGCCGGGCGCACGGCCACGTACATCAGCCACTCGCCGTGCAACGCATCCCACCACAGGAAGGGATCACGGCAGTCGCTTCCCGTCCCCGCGCCCGGGTCGACGTGGGCCCATGGAAAGATCGTGTTGTCGAACAGCGGCGTGCCGCGCCGCGTCCACGTGTAGAGGTCGGGCGAGGTCGCGGACGTGATCGTCTGGGCGAGGTTGTAGGTGGGCGGCTCGTGCCGCATGCCTGGGTAGAACAGGTGCCAGAGAGTGCCGATCCGGTGCAGCGACGGTGCCCAGACCTGCGTTCCCTCGAAGGTGCCCGGGACGACCGGGAGAATCGTGTCCTGCTCGGCCCACAGGTAGAGGTCGCGCGAGATCGCATGCCCGAACGAGCGCTGCGTCGGGGCGTTGGGAATGTCGTTCTCGCGCAGGTAGAACAGGTGGAACCACCCGCCGTCGCGGACGAGCGTGAACTCCTTGGGGCGGTAGCCCGGGGGCGGGAAGTACCGTGCCGGGGAGGTGGGGCCCTCCTGCGCGAGGGCGACCGCGGGAGCGAACACGCCGCGCACGCCGAGCGGGTCCGCGGCGATGATCAGCGCGGCGAGGACGCAGGGCAGGATGCGGGCGCAAGACCGGGGCATGACCCCTCCGGGATCCGGATGATACGGGGGTGTTCGAGGAGGAGACTACAGCAGCGGGCGGATCGCCGCGTCCAGCTTTTCTTCGGCCACCAGCCCCTGGTAGCGCTCGACGATCCGGCCGTCCTTGTCGATCAGGAACGCCGTGGGGACGAAGCGGATCTCGCCGAACGCATCCATGGTCTTCTCGTCGGCCAGCGCGGTGGTCCAGGGGATCGCGTTCTTGCGCACAAAATCGCGCACCACGCCTGCCCCCTCGTGGTCGACCGAGAGACCGAGGATGACGAAGCCCTTTTTCCCGTAGCGGGCATGCAGGTTCTTGAGATGCGGGATGGAACGTCGGCAGGGGCCGCACCACGTCGCCCAGAAGTCGACGAACACGACCTTGCCACGGTAGGACGACAGGCGCACCGCCTTGCCGTCCAGATCGCGCAGCGTGAACTCGGGCGCGGCCGGGCGGGGTTTGCCGGCCGCGGCCGCGGCGGTCGCGGTTGCGGCGGTTGCGGCGGGGGCGCCCGCGGTGAGCGCCGTCGCGAGCATGAGCAGGAGCACGAGGAGTCGGAGAAGGTCCATGCCGTGAGGATGGCACGCAGCCGGCGCCGGGGACAAGGACTGCGGCCGGCCGCGCGGTCAACTCGGCGTAAACGGACCGCGCCCTGCGCGGCCGATCGCGGTTGTGACCGCGCGCGATCCCGTGCTACCGTCCCGCTGAAGCCAGCCATCGAGGGAAGGATCGCGCGCGGCAACGGCACCGCGCTTCACATGGAGGGACGGCATGCTTCCAGGTCTCATCGCGCCACTGCAGGGCGGGGTTCGCGCCAGTGTTCCCTCGCTCATCATGCAGTCCGGCGGCTTCAACAAGTTCCTTCTGCTGCTGCTCATCGTGCTCTCGGTGGCGACCTGGGCGATCCTGGTCGATCGCTGGCGCCTGTTGAGCGTCGCCCAGGCCGCCGATCGGCGCTTTCGCGCTGCATTCCGCGGGGCCTCCGGCCTCGCCGAGACCCGCCTCATGGCCTCGCAGCACCCGCTCTCCCTGCAGGCCAAGCTCGCCCAGGAGGGCCTCGGCCTGCTGGCGCCCCGCGGCGAGTCGGCGGACCTCTCCACCGAATCGCTCGAGCTGGCCGCTCGCGCCATGGAGCGCGCCCGCTCCGACGAGCTCGATCGCCTGGAAAAGAACGTCGGCTTCCTCGCCACCGTCGGCTCGGTCGCCCCGTTCGTCGGCCTGATGGGCACGGTGTGGGGGATCATGAGCGCGTTCCTCAACATCGGTGTCCAGGGTTCGGCCAGCCTCGTCGTCGTCGCGCCGGGCATCGCCGAGGCACTCATCGCCACCGTTGCCGGGCTCGCCGCGGCGATCCCCGCCGTCGTCGCCTACAACATCCTGGTCGGTCGCCTGCGCTCGCTGGGCAATGACGCTTCGACGTTCGTCTCCGAGTTCGTCGACTCGGCGGTGCGCGAAGCGCGGAGCCGCAAGCGGCCCGCCCCTGCCGGCGCGCGCGCGACCGAGGCGCCGAGCGCGCCGCTGTTCGAGGCCGCGCCGCGATGATGGCCGCCCCGCGCGACGAACGTCGCGCCCCGATCGCCGAGATCAACGTCACGCCGCTGGTCGACGTGATGCTCGTGCTGCTCATCATCTTCATGGTGACCGCGCCGTTCCTGCAGGGCGGGCTCGACGTCGACCTGCCCAAGGTCTCGGCCCAGGGCCTCGACATGCGCGAGGGGATCACCCTGACCATCGACCCGAGTGGGGCGATCTACATGGACAAGGAGCCGGTCAAGCTCGCCGAGCTGGGGCGCGTGCTCGAGGCGAAGGATGCCGCGTCTCGCCCGGTGTTCCTGCGCGCCGACCAGAAGGTGCCGTACGGTGTCGTCGCCCAGGTGATCGGCCGGGTGCGCGCCGCCGGGGTGACCGACCTGGGGCTCGTCACCGAGCCGGACGCGGTCGAGCGACGGCGGTAGGGGCGATGAGCCGCCAGTCGATCGCGGCGTCGGCGCTCGGGCACGCGCTCGTGGTGTGGGTGCTGTTCATCTTCGTGCCATTGTCGCCGGCGCGCGTGCTGCCGAGCACGATCCAGGTGGCGCTGGTCAACCTCCCAGCCGGGCGGTCGATGCCTGCGCGCGGTGTCCCGTCCGATGCTTCGGCCCCCAAGACGGCGCCCGAGCCGAAGGCCGAGGACAAGGCCGAGGCGCCGCCCGAGAAGAACGCGGTGCGGCCGCCGGACACGAAGAAGCCGGCACCGCGCCGGCCCACGCCCGGACTGCCGCAGGGTGCGACGGGGCTGCCGAGCGTGGCAATGGGTGTGGCCGGGCTGTCGGGATCGGTCGCCGTCGATGGCGACTTTCGTTGGACGTACTGGCTGCTCGCCGTGCGCTCGACAGTCGATCGGAACTGGGGTGGCTCGCCGGGCATCGTCACCGGCGGGAAGCCGATTCGCTGCACGGTCTACTTCCGGGTGGATCGCGGCGGTGGTGTGAGCAGCGTGAAGTTGACCGAATCCTCGGGCGTGGCCTACTTCGATCAGAAGGCGCTGCGCGCAGTGACCGTGTCGGACCCGCTGGTGCGGTTGCCCGAGGATTACGCCAACGACTGGGTGGGAGTGCACTTTGGTTTCGAATACTCGGATCAGTAGATCGGGTCGCCGTGGAGTGTCGCTCGTCGCGCTCGTCGCGCTCGTCGCGCTCGTCGCGTGCATGGCGGCGTCCGCCGCGCGGGCACAGGATGAGGTGCGCATCGAGGTCCAGGACGGCGGCGAACGCAAGATCGGCATCCTGGTCGAGAGCTTCGTGCCCGCCGGGGATCGTGCCGCTGCGCGCCCGAAGGCGGTCGAGGCCGATCCGATCCTGGCCAACGACCTCGAGAACTCGACCGTATTCGCGGTGGCCCGCGCGTGGGACGCGACCGGCGCGTCGCCGCAGGGCGTGACTGCGGTGGTCAGCGCCACCCTCACCGTGAAGGGCACGACGCTGACGCTGAGCGGCCGACTGTCCGATTTCCCGGCGCGGCGCCTGATTGCAAAGAGCGAGTACAAGGGCACGACCGGCGAGCTGCGGCGCCTCGTGCACCGCTTCGCCGACGACGTGATCCTCCAGCTCACCGGCGAGGCCGGTGTGGCGCAGACCCAGATCGCCTTCGTCTCCAAGGCGGCGAAGAGCTCCGAGCTGTGGGTCGTCGACGTGGACGGCTTCGGCGCGCGCGCGCTGACCGCGTTCAAGGCGCCGATCACCTCGCCGACATGGTCCCCGAGTCGCGCCGATGTCGCGTTCTCCTCGCTGCGTGGCGCCGGCTGGAACATCTATGCGGTCCCGTATCGCGGCGGCGCCTCGCGCCAGCTCACGCGGGCGGGGACGCTCAACGTCGCGCCCGCCTGGTCGCCCGACGGCGGCAGCATCGCGTATGTGTCGAACCGGGATGGCAACAGCGAGATCTATGTCGCGGGCGCTGACGGTTCGGGACCGCGACGGCTCACCTCGAACCGGGCGATCGACACCTCGCCGGCGTGGGCGCCGCATGGGCAGCAGCTGGCGTTCGCCTCGGATCGGGGCGGCAGCGTGCAGGTGTACGTGATGGACCGCGACGGCGGAAACCAGCACCGGCTGATCCAGGGTTTCCCGTATGCGGACTCGCCCGACTGGTCGCCGCGCGGGGATCGCATCGCGTTCGTCGTGCGCACCGGCGGAGGCTTCGACCTGTACATTGCGAATGCCGACGGATCGAATGTGCGCGCGGTGGTGACCGGCGGATCGAACGAGAATCCGCGCTGGGCGCCCGACGGGCGGCAAATCGTTTTCAGTTCCAACCGCGGGGGCGGACGCGGCCTGTGGATCACGGACCTGCGGGGCCGTTCGATCCGCAAGCTCGCCGTGCCCGGGGCCGTCGCGGCGAACCCCGCATGGTCGCCGCGCCCGGTGCAACCGCCGGGATCGACTCTGGGCAGCGCCGCTGCCCCGAACCCAGGGAGAACGAATCCATGAACCACAACGCACGCTTCGCCTCGCGCGCCGCACTGGCGCTGCCGCTCCTCGCTGTCCTCGTCCTGACCGGCTGCTCGAAGAACAAGGACGTGGCCGAGGCCACGCCGCCGCCGCCTCCTCCGGTCGAGGCCGCACCCGCCCCGGCGGCGCCGCCGCCATCGACCCATCCCGCCCCGACGGAAACCGCACCGACGGTGGCGGACCAGCTCAAGGACGTGTTCTACGACTACGACGCCGCCGCGCTGTCGTCCGAGGCGCAGGCATCGCTCGACGGCAACGGCAAGGTGCTGCTCGACAACGCCGATGTCTCCGTGCAGATCGAGGGCCACTGCGACGAGCGCGGTACGGTCGAGTACAACCTGTCGCTCGGCGATCGCCGCGCCCAGTCGGCGCGCGACTACCTGGTGCGCTACGGCGTGCCGGCGGGGCGCGTGTCGACCGTGTCGTACGGCGAGGAGCGTCCGTTCGCCACCGGCGGCGACGAGGCCGCGTGGGCGCAGAATCGCCGCGCCCACTTCGTGGTCCGGTGAGGCCCGGCGCCCGGCGCGGCCTGGCCACGGCGAGTGCCATCCTCGCGATCGCGCTCGTGGCGGGACCGGGCTGCTACTCCAAGCGATTCCGCACCCTCGAGGAGTCGGTCGCGTCGCTGTCGCGGCAGGCCGATTCCCTGCAGGCCGAGCACGACCGCACCCGCGACGAGCTCGACGCCACGCGCGCCGAGCTGGGGCAGACCACGCGCTCGCTGCGCGCCGGCAGCGAGACCTCGGTGCAGGAGATGGCGGCCCGCGTCGAGCAGATCGAGGCGCGGCTCGAAGAGCAGTCGCAGCTCCTCAACGAAATCCAGCAGCGCGCCCGCACGCGCAGCCTCGGCCTCGATTCGACGAGCGTCGGGGGCACGAGCACGGCACCGCACCCGGGTGCCGCGGGTGCGGCCACAGCGGGGGCGGGCGTGGCGAAGGCGGCCAAGCCGTCCGCGGCAGCGAACCCGGGCGACGTGCGCGTCGACCCGACCGCGGCCTACGACCAGGCGGTGGCCGACTTCACGCAGGGACGATTCCCGCTCGCGCAGCGCGAGTTCCGCGAGTTCGTCGGCACGTACCGCACGAGCGATCTGGCCGACAACGCGCAGTACGGCGTCGGCGAGTCGTTCTACGCGCAGGGCCAGTACGACTCGGCCGCCGTCGAGTACCGGGAGGTCGTCGAGGCCTGGCCGTCGGGGGACAAGGTGCCCGCGGCGTTGTACAAGCTCGGCGTCACCTACCAGAAGATGAACCTGCCCGCCGAGGCGAGGACCACGTACAGCACGCTGATCGAGAAGCATCCGCGTTCGGGCGAGGCGAAGCTCGCCGGCGAACGGCTCCGCGAGCTGGAGAGCCGCTGAACGCGCGCACCGGGGGCTGGGCGGAGAACGCCCGCGCCTGGGTGCGCTACGTGGATCACGATCCCCACCGGACCGCGTTGCTCGACGACGCGGTCCGTCGGGTCACGCCGGGCGTGCGCGGCGAGGCGTGGCTCGATGCCGGTTGTGGCGAGGGCCGTGTGGCGCGCGCACTGGCCGCCCGCGGCGCACGCGTACTCGGCGTCGACGTGGCCCCGGGGCTGATCGCTGCCGCGCGACGGCGCGCTCGAGTGTTGCCCACCGCTGTGCGCGGGCGGCTCCACTTCGAGACGGGGGAGTTGGGCGCCCGCGGGCTGCTCGAACGCGGCGGGCTCGACGGCGTGCTGTGCGTGCTCGCGCTCATGCACGTCGCGCGCGAGCGGCCGGTGCTGGCCGCCTGGGCGCGGGCGTTGCGCCCGGGCGGGCGGCTCGTGCTCGTGCTTCCGCACCCGTGCTTCATGGGACCGGACACGACCTGGGGGGCGACGCTGCCGCAGGTGCCGCGCGGCGCGCCCGCGCTCGATCACCTGCGCGTCGCCTCGTATCCCGGGCGGGGCCGGCAGACCTTTCGTTTCTCGCCCGCGTTTCCCGCCACCACCGTGAACCACCACCGCTCGCTGGCGACACTGTCGGCGGGGCTCGCCGCGCACGGCTTCCTGACGCGCCGGCTGTTCGAGCCACGCCCGGCCGGCCGGGGGACGCCGTCGACCCCTGGCGCCGACCCCGCATGGGAGGCGCGGCGGCGTATCCCGTTCTTCCTCGTCTGGGAAGCGGTGCGCGTGATGGGCGCTCCGTTGTGAGGCCCCGCAGCGTTTGCTAGACTGCGCCCGGCCGCACCCGAACACCGCCCGTTCCTTCCCCGCACCCGAGCTCATTCCATGGCCGATTCGATTCCGACCGCCGCCGGCAGCCCCGTCGCGATCACGCCCGTCGCGCTCGACGAGGCACTGTCGCGCTACGTGCGGCTGCCCACGTTTCCGCTCGCGGTCTCGTGGGTGGCGCGCATGGAAGACGTGCCCGCGAAGCTCAAGCGCCCGAAGCAGGACCTGGGAATCGAGGTCGCTGTCTGCCAGACGTTCGCGCTGGCGCGGCGCTACGGCTGGGGCCTGGCGGTGGGACGCGAGGACCTCTCGTGCCCGCTCGCTGCCGTCGCGTTCGGCTACGAGCCGGCCTTGCCGTTCTACGACGAGGGCAACCTGTGCGTCGAGATGTACACGAAGGACGCCGCCGCGGGCGCGCGCTCCGAGGCTGCCATCCCGAAGTTCGCGGTCGGCCACCACGCCGCGCTGCTCGTCGCGCCGCTCGCGCGCGCATCGTTCACGCCCGACGTGGTCGTCGTCTACGCCAACGGGGCGCAGGTCATGCGCCTGCTCGCCGCGGCGCTCTATTCCCGCGGCGGGATGCTCGCCAGCCACCATGCCGCGCGCGTCGACTGTGCCGAGCTGGTGATCCGCACGCACCAGGCGGGCGAGCCGCAGGTCGTGCTGCCGTGCTACGGCGATCGCATCTTCGGCCAGACCGGCGACGACGAGATGGGCTTCGCCTGGCCGTGGTCGTGGACGCCGGGGATCATGGCAGGATTGGAAGGCACGCAGAAGGGCGGCGTGCGTTACCCGGTCCCGTCGTTCCTGCGCTACACCGGCGAGTATCCCGAGACCTACGAGCACCTGAAGGCGATGTGGAAGGAGAACGCGTGAGCGAGGTCAAGCGCGCCGACGCGATCATCGTCGGGGCCGGCTGCATCGGCGCCTCGATCGCCTACCACCTCGCGCTGCGCGGTCTCAAGCCGCTCGTCCTCGAGAAGGAGAACGCGCCCGGGCTGGGCTCGACCGGCCGCTGTGCGGGCGGCGTGCGCCAGCAGTTCTCGACGCCGGTGAACGTGCGCGTGAGCAAGCTGTCGATCGAGGCGTTCGCGCGCATGAACGAGGAGCTCGCCTGCGAGGGTGACCTCTACTCGCCCGTCGGCTACCTGTTCCTGCTCTCTGATGCCGCGCGCTGGGCCGCCTTCCAGGCGGGCGCGGCGATGCAACGCGAACTGGGCGTTCCGGTCGACCTGCTCACCCCGGGGGACGTGGCGCGGCGCTGGCCGTTGCTGGCGACCGACGACCTGGTCGGCGCGACGTTCTGCGCTAGCGACGGCCTGGCCGATCCGCACGGCGTGACGGCCGCCTACTGCGCCGCGGCGAAGCGCCTGGGCGCGCGCTTCGAGTACGAGCGCCAGGTGAACGCGGTCCACCGCGAGGCCGGCCGCGTCGTCGGCGTCTCGACTGCCGCCGGTCGCGTCGACGCGCCCGTCGTGATCGACGCGGCCGGGCCGCACGCCGCCGTCGTCGCCGCGCTCGCCGGCGTCGAGCTGCCGGTCGTGCCGGTGCGGCGCCAGATCTTCACGACGCAACCGCTCGACTGGGTGCCCACCGACTTCCCCATGGTCGTCGACATGGCCACCGGCCTGTACATGCACAAGGAGAGCGGCGGACTGCTGCTGGGCCTCGCCGACAAGTCCGAGCCGCCATCGTTCGACCTGCACGTCGACCTCGACTTCCGCGACCGCGTCTTCCTCGCCGGCATGGAGCGCATGCCGCGGCTCGAGGACGCCGCCTACCGCGCGGGCTGGGGCGGCAGCTACGAGGTCACGCCCGATCACAACGCGATCCTCGGGCCCTCCGGCGTCGAGGGTTTCCTGCTCGCCAACGGCTTCTCGGGCCACGGGTTCATGCACGCCCCCGGCGTGGGTATGCTCCTCGCCGACTGGGTGGTCGACGGCCGCCCACGCTTCGACGTGTCCGAGCTCGGGCTGGCGCGCTTCACCGGCTGCCCGCTCGAAGCCGAAGCGAACGTGATCTGACGATGCGTCCCGACGATCCGGCGCACGCGCTGCAGGAAGGCCTTGCCCTCGATCCCACCGCGTTCGTCGCGCCCGGCGCGACCGTCGTCGGCCGCGCGACGCTGCACGCCCGCTCGTCGGTGTGGTTCTCGGCGGTCATCCGGGCCGACATGGACACCGTCGTCCTGGGCGAGGAGTCGAACCTGCAGGACGGCGCGGTCATCCACGTCGACCACGGATTTCCGACCACCATCGGGCGCCGCGTGACGATCGGCCACCGCGCGATCGTCCACGCCGCGACGGTCGAGGACGGCTGCCTGATCGGCATGGGCTCGATCGTCCTCACCGGCGCGCGCGTGGGGGCCGGCTCGCTCGTCGCCGCCGGCGCGTTGGTGCGCGAGGGTCAGCAGATCCCTCCCGGTTCGCTCGTCGTCGGTGCGCCTGCGAAGGTGCTTGGCCCGGTGAAGCCCGAACACACCGCTGCGATCACCAGCGGCGTCGACCACTACGTGGCGCTCGGTGCGGCCTATCGCGCGAAGGGCTACGCCGCGAGCTTCCCCGCGGGAGGGGAGGGCCTGGTGCAGAAGGCGCTGGCGCGCGAGGGCGAGGTTGCCTGGTTCGGGCTCCTGTCGCTGCTCGAGCTGTCCCCGGCGCGGCTGGCGCAGGACCTCGAGTCCGTGCCGCACGAACGGCTCGCCAAGCGTCCGGCCGACGGCGGCTGGAGCGCGCTCGAGGTGCTGGCCCACCTGCGCGATGCCGAGGTCGAGGTCTTCGCCCCGCGCCTGTCCGCCCTGCTCGATCCGGCCGCCGACGGCAGTACGATCCTCGCCGGTGCCGGCAAGGTCGATGCCCGCGACGCCGCGTGGGCCGCCGCGCGCGACGACGCCGCGACCGATCCCGCCGCGGCGCTCGCGGCGTTCGCCCGCGCCCGCGGCGAGAACCTCGCCCGCCTCGAGCTGTTGCCGCCCGCGGCGCGCAGCCGTTCGGCAATCCACCCGACGCGTGGCCCGATCACGCTGTTCGAGCAGGTCGAGCGCATGGCCGAGCACGATCTCGCGCACACGCGCCAGATCGAGCGCGCGCTCGCGGGCACGTGACCGCTCCCGAACGCGTGCTCGTCGCCGGCGCCACCGGCTACCTGGGCCGTCGGCTCGTCCCGCGCCTGCGGGCTTCGGGCCGCACGGTCCGTGTGCTCGTGCGCGGCGGGGCGGCGCGCGCCGCCGGATTTCCGCACCTGGCCGGCTGCGAGATCGCCGCGGGCGACCTGGGCGACGCCGCGTCGTGTCGTCGCGCCGCCGAGGGCGTGGACACGGTGATGAACCTGGTGGGCATCATTCGCGAGGCCGGCGGCGCGACGTTCGAGACGATCCATGTCGGCGGTACCGTCGTGCTCGTCCAGGCCGCGCGCCATGCTGGCGCACGGCGATTTCTCTACGTGAGCGCGATCGGCGCGCGGCCCGACGCGCCGACCGCGTACTGGCGCACCAAGGCCGAGGCCGAGCGCATCGTCGCGACGAGCGGCCTGACGTGGCTCGTCCTGCGACCGTCGCTGGTGCTGGCGCGCGACGGGGAGTTCTACGGCGTGATGAAGCAGCTCACCGCCATTCCGCTGGTGCCGCTGCTGGGGGGCGGGACGACCCGCATCCAGGCCGTCCACGCCGACGACCTCGCGCTCGTCGAGGCGAGTGCCCTCGACCATCCCGCGGCGTGGAACCGCGTGATCGACGTGGTGGGCCCGGAGGCGATTCCGTTCAAGGTGCTGCTGGCACGCACGGCGAAGGGGCTGCGCCGGCCGGTCCTGTTCGTGCCGGTGCCGATCGCACTGGCGCGGCCGTTCGTCCACCTGGCCGCCGCGCTGCTGCCGGTGCCGCCGATCACGCCGGGCCAGCTGGCGATGCTGGCCGAGGACTCGGTCGGTGACGCCGGCGAAGTCCTGCGCCACTTCGGCGTGCGGGTGCGCCCGATCGACGACGTGCTCGGCGATCGCGTGGCGGGGGCGGCATGACGCCGCGTCGTGCCGGGCTGCGCCCGGCCGTGCCGGCGAGCCCGGCGGCGGGCCACCGCGCCGACGCCGTGGGTCCGCCGCTGTGTGCGGTCGTGATCACCGCGAGCGACACGCGCGGGGCGCTCGACGATCCGAGCGGCGACCTGGTGGCCACGCGCCTGGCCGCGGCCGGGCTCGAGGTGATGGATCGGGCCTGGGTGCACGACGCGCGCACCGCGCTCGTGGCCGCGCTGCGCGGGGCGATCGCCGTGCGCCACGCCGACGTCATCGTCGTCACGGGCGGCACCGGCGTGGCGCCGCGCGACGTGTCGCCCGAGGCCGCGCGCGCCGTCGGCGACCGCGAGCTGCCCGGATTCGGCGAACTCTTCCGCCTGCTCTCTTTTGCCGAAGTGGGCGCCGCCGCCCAGTTGTCGCGCGCGCTGTGCGTCACCGCCGGCGCGAGCGTGATCTACGTGCTGCCCGGCTCGCCGGCGGCCTGTGTGCTGGCGCTCGAGCGCCTGATCGTTCCCGAAGTCCGTCACCTGCTCGGGCAGCTCCGCCGCCCGGCGCAACCACCGCCGTCGAGGACCCCATGATCAAGTCCGACAAGTGGATCGAACGCATGTGTCGCGAGAGGAAGATGATCGAACCCTACGAGACCGCGCAGGTGCGCGATGGCGTCATCTCGTACGGGATCTCGTCGTACGGCTACGACATCCGGATCGCCGACGAGTTCAAGATCTTCTCCAACCTGACCGGTGCGGTGGTCGATCCGAAGAACTTCGACTCCTCGCTGCTGTTCGACTTCAAGGGGCCGTCGTGCCTGATCCCGCCCAACTCGTTCGCGCTCGGGCGCACGGTCGAGTACTTCCGCATCCCGCGCAACGTGCTCACCATCTGCGTCGGGAAGTCGTCCTACGCGCGCTGCGGCATCATCACCAACGTGACGCCGTTCGAGCCCGAGTGGGAGGGCTTCGCCACGCTCGAAATCTCCAACACGACGACGCTGCCGGCGCGGATCTACGCCAACGAGGGGATCGCCCAGCTGATCTTCTTCGAGTCCGACGAGGCGTGCGCGGTTTCCTACGCCGACAAGAAGGGCAAGTACCAGGCCCAGGTCGGGGTGACGCTGCCGCGGCTGTAGGCCCGGGGCTCTAGGCGAGGCCCTCCGGCACGCCCGCGCCCAGCCCGACCTGGACCAGCAGCTTTGCCGCCAGGCGGGACCAGTCGTGCCGCTCCATCTCGGTGCGACCCGCGGCGCCCAGGCGCGCCCGCAGCGCGTCGTCGCCCAGCGCGCGGGCCATTGCCAGCGCGAGAAACCACGGGTGCCGCACGGGGACGACGAGCGCCGTCTTCCCGTTGCGCGCGAAGTCACCGGTGCCGCTCGGCGTGCACACGACGCATGCGCCCGAGGCCATCGCTTCGGCCGCGGTGTTGCACCAGCCGGCGCGCTTCTCGGCCGCGACGAACACGTTGGTCTCGGCGTACAGCGTCGCCAGCTCGTCGGCCGTCGGATTGAGCACGAAGCGCGTCTTCACGCCGGGCACGAGCCCGTCGCGCGGATCCTGCTCGTTGCCCGGCCCGACGTGATCGAACAGCACCAGCTCGAGGTCCGGGTAGCGCAGGGCCACCAGTCGCGCCGCGCTGACGACCAGGTCCGTGCCCTTGCGCGGCCGCGAGCGCCGACCGTAGGCGGTGACGAGTTTGCGCGCCGGGTCGCGGACTCCACGATCGGGGCGGAAGAAGTCGACGTCGACCGCCCCCGATCCGTCGAGCACGGGACGGCGGGCGCGGCGCGCCAGCCGCTTCGCGAGCGCCGTCGAAACGGCGGCCAGCCCGAGATTGCGATCGCGGATCGCCAGCGCCTCGCCGGGCTCGTTCTCGGCCGCGCAGTACCAGATACGGCGCGTCGCGATCAGCGCGCGCAGTTCGGGCAGGAGCGTGGGCTGCGGCGTGAAGGCGACGTCGTGGCTGCCGGTCGAGAGCGCTTCGAAGGAACGAATCCGCCCCGGGAAGGGGAGCCAGTCGGAGGGGGCGCCCTCGGGCGTGTACAGCGCGACGTCATGGCCCCAGGAGTGCCAGACGCTGCCGAGGGAGAGGTAGCGGCGGATGCCGCCGAAGACCCGGAGGTGGGGGAGCACAGCGCCGATCGAGTAGTGTTCCATATTAGAACGCACGTTCCATATTGTTACTCCTCATTGTGCTAATATGAAACACTTATCTGAAAACCGATGCGGAGTCAGTCCCGAACCCATCTGTAACACATTGCGTCGCAGTCGACTAGAGGCTGGCTTCCCATCCGGGCAGGGCTGGCACGAGGATTGCGCTATGCATTCGTGTCACCAGGCTCGGCGGTGCTCCCGCCCATCACCCCCTCCTAAGGAGGATTCCCCTCATGACGATCCTGCGCTCCCTTCCTGCTCGCAACCTGCTCGACGTGCATGGCGACGTCAACCGCCTGTTCGACGGGCTGCTTGCTCCCTCGGTTCGTCCCGTCGATGCCGTCCAGCCGATGGCGGTCGACGTTCACGAAACCGACGCCGGCTACATGCTGCAGTTCGACCTGCCGGGGATCAAGTCCGAGGACGTGAAGATCCGCGTCCACGACGGCCAGCTCTCCGTGACCGCCGAGCGCAACGCGAACCCGCCCGCCGGCGACGGCGTGCGGACGCACCGCAGTGAACGCGTGCATGGTTCGTTCGCCCGCTCGTTCGCGCTGCGCCGCCCGATCGACACCGCGGGCATCACGGCGACTTCGCAGGACGGAGTCCTGACGCTCTTCGTGCCGCGCGCCGAGGCGGCGATGCCGCGCGAGATCAAGATCGACGTCGTGAAGTAAGGCGCTTCGGCGCGGCAAGACCATCGACCGCCCGCACGGGCCGGAGCACGAGGCTCCGGTCCGCCGCACGGCGGACCTCGGCAGTTCGGGAAGGAGATCCACCATGGGCAAGGTCATCGGGATCGATCTGGGAACCACCAACTCGTGCGTCGCGGTGATGGACGGCGGCGAGCCGAAGGTCATCGCCAACGCGGAGGGCTTCCGCACGACGCCTTCGGTGGTCGCCTTCGCGAAGAACGGCGAGCGGCTGGTCGGCCTCGTCGCCAAGCGCCAGGCGGTCACTAATCCGAAGAACACGGTCTACTCGATCAAGCGCTTCATGGGCCGCCGCTTCGACGAGACCGACTCGGAGCGCAAGAATGTGCCGTACGCGGTGAAGCCGGGCACCAATGACCTCGCGGTCGTCGAGGCCGACGGCAAGGAGTACTCGCCGCCCGAGATCTCGGCGCTCATCCTGCAGAAGATGAAGCAGACCGCCGAGGACTACCTCGGGGAGCGCGTCACCGAGGCCGTGATCACGGTTCCGGCGTACTTCAACGACGCCCAGCGCCAGGCGACGAAGGACGCGGGTCGCATTGCCGGCCTCGACGTCAAGCGCATCGTCAACGAGCCGACCGCGGCCGCGCTGGCCTACGGCCTCGACAAGAAGAACAACGAGAAGATCGCGGTCTACGACCTGGGCGGCGGCACGTTCGACATCTCGATCCTCGAGATCGGCGACGGCGTCTTCGAGGTCAAGTCGACCAACGGCGACACGCACCTCGGCGGCGACGACTTCGACCAGCGCCTGATCGACTGGCTGGCCGACGAGTTCCGCAAGAACGAGGGCATCGACCTGCGCAAGGACCCGATGGCGCTCCAGCGCCTGAAGGAAGCGGCGGAGAAGGCCAAGTGCGAGCTGTCGACCACGGCGCAGACCGAGGTGAACCTGCCATTCATCACGGCCGATGCGTCGGGTCCCAAGCACATGAACATCAGCGTCACGCGCGCGAAGTTCGAGCAGCTCGTCGACGACCTGGTCGAGCGCACGGTCGGTCCCTGCACGCAGGCGCTGGCCGATGCCGGGCTCAAGGCGTCCGACATCGACGAGGTGGTGCTCGTCGGCGGTTCGACGCGCATGCCCAAGGTGCAGGAGCGGGTCAAGGCGCTGTTCGGCAAGGAGCCCCACAAGGGCGTCAACCCGGACGAGGTCGTCGCCATCGGCGCCGCGATCCAGGGTGGCGTGCTCGCGGGTGACGTCAAGGACGTGGTGCTGCTCGACGTGACGCCGCTGTCGCTGGGCGTCGAGACGCTGGGCGGCGTGACGACCAAGCTGATCGAGCGAAATACCACGATCCCGACCAAGAAGAGCGAGACGTTCTCGACGCCGACCGACAACCAGACGACGGTCGAGATCCACATCCTGCAGGGCGAACGGGACCTGGCGCGCGACAACCGCTCGCTCGGCCGCTTCCACCTCGACGGCATCCCGCCGGCGCCGCGTGGCATTCCGCAGGTCGAGGTGACGTTCGACATCGACGCCAACGGCATCCTCCATGTCGCGGCCAAGGACAAGGCCAGCGGCAAGGAGCAGTCGATCCGCATCGAGGCGTCGAGCGGCCTCAAGGAAGACGAGATCAAGCGGATGGTCAAGGAGGCCGAGCAGAACGCCTCCGCCGACAAGACGCGTCGCGAGGAGATCGAGGGGCGCAACCGAGCGGACCAGCGCGTGTACGAGACCGAGAAGGGGCTCAAGGAGCACGGCGACAAGATTCCGGCCGAGCTCAAGGGCAAGGTCGAGGCCGCCGTCGGACGCGTCAAGGAAGCGCTGACCAAGGACGACGCGGTGGAACTCAAGTCCGCGACGGACGATCTGGACACTTTGTGGAACGAGGCGTCGCAGGCCATGTACCAGGCGGCGGCAGCGACCTCCGCGGCGGCGCAGGGCGGCGAGGGCGGCGCGGACCCGGCAGGCGAGGCGTCGGCGAGCGGCGACGGCAAGGGCAAGAAGCCGGGAGACGGCGCCGTCGATGCGGACTTCGAGGTCGTGAACTAGGTCCCGGCGGAACGCACGAATCCGTGGCGAGAACTTGACACGCAGCGGACACGGAACCGGGGGCGGCGGCGCATCCTAGATGTGTTCGCCGCTGCTGCATGGAACCTAGGTAGTGGCCCGGATGTATTGAAGAGACAGGACGCGGCGACGCGTCCGAAGTTCGAAAGTCCCCTGCGGTTCACGTGCGAGGCTCCCTTGGGAGCACGCCCCGTCCTTCGGTGTACGGGTCGACCCTCCACGGCTCCAGTGGGGGACTTTTTTTGCGCAGAACTGGTTTCGAATCCCCCGCGGCTGCGAGGGATTCTGAAACCCGCATGAGCCCCCGAGCAAAGTCTCCGCAGATCATCGTTTGAAAGGGCTCCGAGGTCGAGGGGCGGTCAGCGAGTGGAACGCGGGGCCAGCAATGCCCGCCAGACTGTAGCCATGACCGTCGCCAGTGGCATCGCCCGCGTCGGCTTGGTGCGGCCAGGGGAACTCCTGAGTCGTACGGTCTCGCAGCTCTCCGCCACCGACCCTTCGTCGCAGCCAGAAAGTCGTTGGGCCTGCAAGCGGCCCAATCGGTTACGCCGATTGGGCGTTCACTTGGAGGGGCCGGCAAGGGTCTGGAAGGGACCTCTGCGGACCGGACTGTATCACCCATTCGTTAACCCCTTCTGGCCATCGAGCAATCTCCGGCCGAAATGCTGATTGACCTCCTTGGCGAATGCCGCAACCATGGCGGGACAGGATTCATCGGCAGAGTCGGGTGAACCGAAGTGGAGTCCTCGGATGAAGCGATCGCACAGGGCGAGCACATCGGCGGTTCTCAGCCTTACGCTCGTGCTGTCGACGATCGTTTGCACTCAGAGCTCGGTCCGGCCTGCGTCGATCGGTCGATCCCTTGAAGTGACAGGCTCCGAGCAGTCCGCAGAGACATCGACATCCTCGTCCGGGTGTTCTCATCCGGGCTGTGAGGACCAGGGAACAGAGATGCCCGCCCCGAGCGCTTGCTGCCTCACTTGGGCACCCGCCGGCCCCCTGGTCACATTTGCACCTCCGAACCTCATTGCCGATCCTCGCCTGTCCCTCGAACTGGATGCGACTCCGATCGGCATGTTGTCGGCCGCTGCGCAATCGGTCCGACCGGCCTGGGGTTTCCCGCCCGGAGTCAGACCCGCATCGAAGGGCCTGCTTCGCAGTTCCCTCCTCGGACGCGCCCCTCCGCTCGCCTAGCCGTGCCTTCTTGGCCAATGAAAACCGAACCAACCATCCGTGTGTCTGGCGCGTGCCTGCTCGACACGAATCGAGGCGCATCCAGTTCCCTTCTCAGGAGAGTTCGTCGCATCGTGATCGCACCCTCATGGCCGGCGATGTGACGCCGGACCGGCCGGAACCCAAATGAATTCGCGGTGACCACCATGACAAGGTCCACAGTTCGCCGACTCGCCCTCGTTTTCGTCATCGGGGCGACTGTCCTGCCGGCCGAGGCTGGAGCACGGGCAACATCCGTGCTTCCGTCGCCACTGACCCTCGCGGACGTCATCCGCGTCGCCAGCGAACGGAGGGACGAGATCCAGGCGGCGCGCGCGCGCACCCAGGCGGGGAGGGCGCGACCAGACATCGTGTCAGGGCTCGAGGACCCGATGATCTCGCCATCGGTCGACCACCGGCCATTCATGATGAGTGGCGCGGACGTGAGTATCGCCATCGAACAACGAATCCCGCTGTCGGGGATTCGCGGCCACCGTCGTGCGTCCGCTCTGGCCGACGTTGAGCGGCTCAGCGCGGACGCGAGCCGGACGACGCTGGATGTGGGTCTTCAGGCCGCCGAAGCGTTCCTGATGCTGCAGGAGCGTCGACGCACGGCGGCCCTGGTCACCGAACAGATCGCTTTTGCCCGCGACGTGGTGAACGCCGCGAACGCGCGATACTCGAGCGGATTGGCGCCACAATCCGACGTGCTCCGTGCGGAGGTCGGCGTTGCGCGTCTGGAAGCACTGGCGAAGGCGCTCGTCAGCGACGTGCGCGGTGCGGAAGCGATGCTCAATACGAGCATGGCGCAGGACACGGATATGCCTGTCCCGCCCCTGGCTCCGGTCACACTCGCGCGGCCGCTTCCCTCCTGGCCCGACATCAAGTCCGTGCTGACATCCAGGCCGGAGCTTGCCTCCGGCCGGGCCGAAGTCTCTCGCGCCGAGGCAGAGGTGCAGGTGATGCGCGACATGTTCCGCCCCATGGCAACGATTCGCACCGGAGTGGCCTCCACGATGGCCGAGGGGCGCGGCTGGATGGCCATGGTCGGCATCAGCTTGCCCGTCTGGCGCGGGAAATTGAACGCCGGCGTCGACGAAGCGGAGGCGATGCGCGCGATGTCAAAGGCGGACCTGCAGGCCATGGCCCGGATGATTGAGGGCGACGCGGCAGTCGCCGTCAACCAGCTCCAGGCCGCACGCGATCGGCAACAAGCGCTTCACGACGACGTGCTGCCGCGCGCGCGAATGGTGATCGATCCGGCGGTTGCCGGCTACGCGGCGGGTCGGCTGCCACTGGTGAGTGTGATCGAAGCCGTGCAGGCGCTCTGGTCGGTGCAATCGGACCTGATCGCCGCCGACACGGAACTGGGGCTGGCGTGGGCCCGCCTTGGGCGGGCGATCGGATCGTACGAGGGGATGGGCCCATGACCTTCGCATCCCGCCTCCCCCGAATCGGCGCACCGATCGCAGCCGCCGTCGCGATCGCCACACTGGTGATTGGCGCCCTGTGGGTGCAGCACTCGCGCGAGGCGTGGCCCTTCTCACCCCGTGGACCCAAGGCCGCCGCGGTCCGGGACTCGAGTGCGGTCGGCGCAGTGGCGCCGGCATCCGGCGCTGATCGAGTCCCGATCGTTGTTCCTGCCTCGACGCTCCAGGAACTCGACATTCGCCTCGAGGTGGTCCGAACGACCTCGCTGACGCAGTCGGTGCGCGCTGTGGCCACCGTCGTGCCCGACGAATCGATGATCTCGCACGTGCACACCCGAGTGTCGGGATGGGTCGAGCAGCTCCACATCAACACCACCGGGGAGTTGGTCCGGGCCGGTCAGCCCCTCGCACGAATCTTCTCGCAGGAACTCCTCTCCTCCCAGGCCGAATACCTGGCCGCCCGGAAGACGACAGCGGCCTCGGGGATCACGAGCGTCGTCGTGGCCGGCGGTCGCGCGCGACTCATCGTCCTCGGGATGACGCCATCGGAAATCGACGCGATCGAGAGATCCGGCGAACCGAAGCGCCTGGTCACCGTGGTCGCTCCCCGAGGTGGAGTGGTCGTGAACCGGGGCGTGACGGTTGGCACCTCCGTGGATCCATCGACGACGCTCATGACGATCGCCGACCTGTCGCGCGTGTGGATTCTCGCCGAGGTTCCGGAGACGAGCATCCCGGCGGTGCGCATCGGCATGATCGCCCTGCTCGATTTCCCGGCGTCAGGCCGTCCCGTGTTTCCGGCACGTGTCGAGTTTCTCTATCCGACCCTCACCGAGCGGACGCGCACGCTGCGCGTCCGCTTCTCGGCAGACAATCGCGGCGGCGTGCTCAGGCCGGGCCTCTACGGCACCGTCGCCTTCGAATCGACCGGAAGGATGGTGATCACCGTCCCGCGGGACGCCGTCGTCGACACCGGATTGCGGCAGCACGTGTTCGTCGCCAGCAAGGATGGGTTCGAGCCGCGAGTCGTCACGCTCGGCGTGCAGTTGGCGGATCGCGTCGAGGTCCGCGCCGGGCTCGAGGAGGGGGAACGGATCGTCGCCGCGGGGGTGTTCCTCCTGGATTCGGAAAGCCGACTGCGCGCCACGGGCGGCGGCGGCGGGCATGCTCATGGGGCGGCAGCCGCGCCTCGGGACGAGCCGGCGGGCGCGGTGGAAGACCCGCACGCGGACCACCGGAAGTAACGGCCATGGTCGAACGAGTCATCGAGCTCTCGGTTCGTCACCG
>JANPEF010000107.1:0-2993 GCA_031431875.1 Candidatus Eiseniibacteriota bacterium
GCGGCGTGATGCACATCGCGGTGGTCGGAGGCGGCGTGACGGGGCTCGCCGCGGCGCTTCGCCTGCGGCGGCGCGCGCCGGGCGCCGAGGTGACGCTGTTCGAGAAGGGGGATCGCCTGGGCGGAAAGATCCACACCGAGCGCGTCGACGGGTTCGTGATCGAGGCCGGGGCGGATTCGTTCCTCACCCGGAAGGCCCGCGGCGTGGGGCTGTGCGAGGAACTCGGTCTGGCCGGTCGTCTCGTCGCGCGGCAAGCGCAGCACGCGGGCACGTTCGTCCGGCATGGCGATGCGCTCCACCCGCTGCCGGAGGGGCTCACGGGCATGATCCCGACGCGCATCGACGCATTGACCGAGAGCGCGCTCCTGTCACCCTGGGGGCACGCGGCGCACGCGGCCGAGCCCTCGGTGCCCGCGCCGAGGGACCTGCGCGAGGAATCGGTCGCCGAGTTCGTGACGCGGCGCTTCGGTCGCGAAGTGTACGAGCGCATCGTCGAGCCGCTCATGGCCGGGATCTACGGCGGCGACGGGGAGCGGTTGAGCCTGGACGCCACGTTCCCGCAGCTCCGCGATCTCGAGCGCCGCTACGGGAGCATCACCCGCGGTCTCGCCGCCTCGCGTGATGACGGCGTGGCCGACGCCGCGCCGCCGTTTGTCTCCCTTGCCGGTGGGATGGGGGAGCTGATCGAGCATCTGGAGGCACGGTTGCGCGACGTGTCGATCCTGACGAGCGTGGAGGTGGTGGCCCTGGAGCCGCGGGCAGGGGGAGGATTCGGGCTCGGCCTCGGTGACGGAGCGGTCGTCGAGGCCGATGCAGTGATCCTCGCGACTCCCGCGCCCGCGACCGCGCGCATCACGCGCGCCTTCGACCGGGAGCTCTCCGAGCTGCACGCCGCGATCGCGTACGCGTCGTCGGTCACCGTGAGCCTCGCCTTCCGCGCGCGAGACCTCCCGCGGCCGGTCGCGGGCTACGGCTACCTCGTCCCCCGCGTCGAGGGCTCCGACGTGGTGGCGTGCACGGTGGCATCGAACAAGTGGCCGGGCCGCGCGACGCCAGGCCACGCACTCTTCCGCGTCTACCTCCGTGCCCACGGGGGCGGCGACATCACCTGCGAAACCGATGACGCGCTGGTTCGTGCCGCGCGGCACGAGCTGAAACAGACCTACGGGATCGCGGCGCCGCCGGTGCTCGTGCGCGCGGGCCGCTGGCCGGCGGCGCTCCCGCAGTACACGATCGGTCACGGCGGGCGCGTGGCGCACATCCGCGAGCGGCTGGCCGCCCACCGCGGCCTCTTCGTCGGGGGAGCGGCCTACGCCGGCGTGGGCATTCCGGATTGCATCGCTTCCGGCGAGGCGGCTGCCGACGAGGCACTCGCTCTGGCCGTCGACGACCGGGCGGCACGGGGCGCCAGCGCGTGAACCGAGAGGACTTGTGATGAAGAACATCGACCGCTCCATCGAGCTCTTCGCCGCCGCGCAGCGCCTGCTGCCAGGCGGCGTCGACTCGCCCGTGCGGGCGTTCAAAGCCGTTGGTGGACAGCCGCTCTTCATCGAGCGCGGCGAGGGCGCGTATCTCGTCGACGTCGACGGCAACCGCTATATCGACTACGTCCTGTCGTGGGGACCGCTCATCCTCGGGCACGCGCACCCGCGAGTGGTGGCGGCGGTGCAGGAGGCCGCGGCGCGCGGGACGACCTTCGGCGCACCGAGCCCGCTCGAACTGGATCTGGCGCGGTGCGTGGTCGAACGGATGCCCGCGATCGAGATGGTGCGCTTTGTCAACTCGGGCACCGAGGCCACCATGTCCGCTATCCGCTTGGCGCGCGCGTTTACCGGGCGCGAGAAGATCGTCAAGTTCGAGGGCGCCTACCACGGCCACGCCGACCTGCTGCTCGTCAAGGCCGGTTCGGGCGTCGCGACGCTGGGGCTGCCTGACTCGCCCGGCGTCACCCGCGGGGCGGTGGCCGACACCCTCGTCGCCCGCTACAACGACCTCGAGTCCGTGCGCGCGCTCTTCGAGACGCACGCCGAGGCCGTCGCGGCCGTCATCGTCGAACCCGTCGCGGGCAACATGGGACTCGTGCCGCCCGTGGCCGGATTCCTCGAGGGGCTTCGCACTCTCACGCGGGACGCCGGAGCGCTCCTGCTGTTCGACGAGGTGATGACCGGCTTCCGCGTCCACCCCGGCGGCGCGCAAGCGCACTACGGAGTGACGCCCGACCTCACGACCCTCGGCAAGGTGATCGGCGGCGGGCTGCCCGTGGGCGCGTACGGCGGGCGGCGGGAGATCATGGAGATGGTGGCGCCCTCGGGGCCCGTGTATCAGGCGGGAACACTCTCGGGCAACCCGCTCGCGATGGCCGCCGGCATCGCCACTCTCGAGGTGCTCGGCGCTGCGTCGGTATGGGAGCGCTTGGAGCGCGCCGGGGCGCGGCTGGTCTCCGGCCTGGAAGCCGCCGCGCGCGCCGCAGGCGTGCCGCTTCAGTGCGCGCGCGTGGGCACGATGTTCGGGTTCTTCTTCGCCGACGCGCCGGTCACCGACTGGGAGTCCGCCAAGTGCGCCGACACACGACGCTTCGGATCCTTCCACCGCGCGATGCTCGCACGCGGCGTCTACCTCGCGCCGTCGCAGTTCGAGGCGGCGTTCCTCTCCATCGCGCACGGTGACGCGGAGATCGACCAAACGATCGAGGCGGCGGCGGAGGTTCTCGGTGGACTGCGTGGTGTGGAGTAATGCGATCGTGAGCGCATCACGCCAGCTTGCGCTACCCGACAGGTCGGGTGTCTAGCGAAGCTCCGCCTCAAACCGCCCAGAAAAGACGGGTCGGCTCCACTTCGCTAGCGGCAGCGTTTCTTTGCCCCGCCTCCGGCGGGGCGAGACATCTCCAAAGGCCACGCCACAAACTTGCTTCATTCGGTGCGATGTCGGCCTTTGGAGATGTCTAGCGAGGTCCGTGGACGGCCGCATCTCACGGACGAATGCGCAGCAGCTTC
>JANPEF010000108.1:0-9933 GCA_031431875.1 Candidatus Eiseniibacteriota bacterium
GCTGATGAATCACGGCAACTTCGTCATCTCGCTCGGCGATGCCGTGCGCTGGCTCGGCGCGAAGGTCGAGGAAACGGGAGCGTACGTCCTGACCGCGACGCCCGCGGTCGACGTCGTGATGGACGGCGCGCGCATCGGCGGGGTGATCACCGGCGACAAGGGCATCGACAAGCACGGTGTGCGCAAGGCGAACTACGAACCCGGCAGTGAGCTGCGCGCGCGCGTTACCGTCTTCGGCGAGGGCCCGCGTGGCACTCTGCAGAAGAAGCTGGGCGCGCCCGGCGCGCTGGGGCTCGATCGCCCCGCACACCCGCAGGTTTACGGCACCGGCGTGAAGGAGGTGTGGGAGCTGCCCGCGGGGCGCTTCCCCAGGGGCCACGTCGTCCACACGATGGGCCATCCGCTCGACACGAAGACCTACGGCGGCTCGTGGCTGTACGGGATGGACGGCAACCTGCTGTCGCTCGGGCTCGTGATCGGGCTCGACTACCGGCGGCCCACGCTCGACCTGCACGAGGAGCTGCAGAAGTTCAAGGCGCACCCCTGGCTCGCCGCGTTGCTCGAGGGCGGCAAGGTCACGGGCTACGGCGCGAAGGCCGTACCGCTGGGCGGCTACAACGCGATGCCCGAGCCGGTGGCCGACGGCGCGCTGTTCGTCGGCGACTCGGGCGGGAACCTCAATGCCGCGCGGCTCAAGGGCATTCACCTGGCGATGAAGTCGGGCATGCTCGCCGCCGAGACGATCTTCGAGGGGCTGGTCAAGGGCGACCTGTCGCTCGCGCAGCTCGGCACGTACCGCGAACGATTCAAGGCGTCGTGGGCGCATCGCGAGCTGTGGGCCGGGCGCAACTTCCACCAGGGCTTCGACGGCGGATTGTGGGCGGGCATGGCGTTCACCGGGCTGCAGACGGTGACCGGCGGCTGGGCGCCGTACGAGGGCTCGTCGACGCAGCCGGGGCACGCGCGCATGCGGCGGCTCGACCAGGAGCTGCCGGCGGACGCGGTGGAGGCGATCGTCGGCCAGCCGACGGTGGCGAAGAAGTTCGCGCTGCCCGACCAGCTCGAGAAACTGTCGGACCTCTACCACTCCGGCACGATCCACGAGGAGGACCAGCCCGCGCACCTGGTGATCACGCCCGAGGACGTCGCGGCGCTGTGCAACGATCGCTGCAAGCGCGAGTACGGCAACCCCTGCCAGCACTTCTGCCCGGCGAACGTCTACGAGATGGTGATGGACTCGACCGAAGGCGGGACGAAGCTGCGGCTCAACGCGAGCAACTGCGTGCACTGCAAGACCTGCGACATCATGGATCCCTACCAGGTGATCACCTGGGTGCCGCCCGAGGGTGGCGGGGGACCTCGGTACCGGAAGCTCTAGCCGTCGCCGGGGCGCTTCGTGATTCTTCGCTCAGCCGCGAACGATCAGAAATACCAGTTGAGGTTCAACCCGCTCGAGAAGAACTCCACCCGGTCGAATATTTCGTCGTCGAACTTCAGGTAGTTGTAGGTCGTCGACGCGCCGGCGGCGAAGTTGCGGGCGATGCGGAACTCGTACCCCAGGCCAGCCGAGGCGCCCCAGCCTTGGGCGTCGTGCTTGTCGAGCACTTCGTAGGTCTCGCCCCACTCGTTCGAGCCGCCCTCATAGGGCTCGAGCGCGGACAGGCGGCCGTGCGCGAACCCGTAGCCGGCCTGGACGAACAGGCCGCTTGCCAGGTTCGTCGTGCTCCCGGGGTAGGCCGTCAGTTGGAGGCCGAGGTTCTGCACGTTTCCCCGCACCTTGTATCCCGCCAGGCCGCCCTCGTTGAGCCACTGTCGGTTCTGGAGGCCGATCGACCAGTGATCGCCGAGCATGCGAGCGGCGCGGAACTCCGGGGAGGCGCCGCGCGACCAATCGAGTTCCCCCGGTCCTCCGTTCAACTCGACGGACGCGCGTCCGACGCGCGTGGCGAGTCCGATCGTCCAGTCGTGACGATCCACCGGGCTGGCGGCAAGCGTCGGCGCGCCGGTCAGGGGAAGCATCACGCATGCGGCCGTGAGCGCGAACGTCGTGGTCCGCAGAAGGCCGAGTCCTCGGCGAGTCTTCATCAGGTTCTCCGTGAACGGGCACGGTGGCCCGGAGCGCACCGCTTGCAGTCGAAGCGGGACGGCCCGAACCATAGCAGGGTCCCCGGCCGGAGTGAACACCATCCCGCCGATGCAACCCGGGGAAATTCGCGTGGAGTGCGTGACGGCCGCCTTGCGACCGCCGGGCGTTTCGCTTAGCCTACCGCGCATGATCCGCCTCCCACGCGTTCCCCGGGCTTTTCTCGTCGCTGCCGTGTGTCTTGCGTTCGCCCCGACCTTCGCCGCTTCCGCCTCGGCGGAGGATGTCGTCGCGGCCGATTCCGCCGTGCCGACCCTCGCCGCGTCGATGATCGACGCACCGATTCTCGTGGCGTCGACATTCGACCCGCCCGCGCTCGACCTGTTCGCGGCCGCCTCCGGCGACTCCGCGGCGCCGCAACTAAACGTCGCCGACACCACGGTGTATCGCGGCCCGCAGAACAAGCGGTTCCTCCTCGCTGCTTCCGAGGTGGTGGGGATCAACACCCTGATCTGGTCCTACAACCGCTACATCCGCCAGGGCGGCGAGAACCCCGGATTTCGGATCGGGTTCAACTCGTGGCAGGAGAACTTCGAGAACGGCTATGAGTGGGATGACAACAGCTTCGCGACCAACCAGTTCGCGCACCCGTATCACGGGAGCCTGTACTTCAATGCCGCGCGGTCCAATGGCTACGACTTCTGGCAGTCGATCCCGTTCGCCTTCGCCGGCAGCTTCATGTGGGAACACTTCTACGAGACGCATCATGCCGCCTACAACGACTGGGTGAACACCAGCATCGGCGGCACGTCGCTGGGCGAAATGATGTGGCGGCTCTCGGACATGGTTCTCGACAACACGGCCACGGGGGGCGGGCGGCGCTGGCGCGAGGTGGGCGGATTTCTGGTCAACCCGATGCGCGGCTTCAATCGCATGGTCACGGGCGACTGGTCCCGCGTCGGTCCCAATCCGGAGGGGCGGTTCCCGAGCTCGCAGGCGCTGCAGCTCGACGCCGGACTCCGGACCGTCGGCGAGGACAAGGTCTGGGAGACCGACACCACGCGCGTCTTCGTTGAACTGCGCGGCTTCTACGGCGATCCCTTCAAGGGCGACCGCAAGAAGCCCTTCGACTCGATCGAACTGGCCGCGCTGCTCAACTTCGGGGAGGCTTCCACGCTGGCCGGCCTCAAGGCGCACGGTCTGCTCGGTGCGACGCAACTCAAGAAGTCCGACGACACGCAACACCTGCTGGGCGCATTCCTCAACTTCGATTACGCGAACACGTTCGCCTACGAAGTCGGCCAGCAGAGCCTCGGCGCCGGTCTCCTCTCCCGCTTCGCGAACACCCCGGTCGGCCCCATCGACACGCAGGTGCACCTGAACGGCATCATCCTGGGCGGCGTGAAGTCCGATTACGCGAGCTTCACGGGGCGGTCGTACGATTACGGTCCGGGCGTGTCGGCCTCGCTGTCCGCGGCGATCATGCGCCACGACCGACCGCTGTTCCTGGTCGCCCACAGCCAGTACTGGATCCACACGCTCAACGGCACGGCGGGCGATCACCACCTGTCGACCACGCGTGTCCGCCTGAACGTCCCCATCGCGAGCGCACTCGACGTCGGCGCGCAGTACCTCCTCTACCTCTCCGACAACGACTACGAGGACTACGAGGACACGCACCACCGCTACCCCGAGGTGCGCGGCTACCTCTCCTTGCCCCTGCACTAGCACCACCGGCGGTGGACCGCCGGGGCTCGACTCCCACCCAAGGGTCGGCATCTGGGGCCCGGAAGCCCGATCGTCCGCAGCACACCCAATTTTCCGGGATGAACCGTTCGAGTCCTATTTGGGGAGCCATCTGTGGCTGTGTACGAACTGGGTCGGTGCCAGCCGGCCCGGTCGTGTTCTTGGGTCCCCGAGCGCCGTACGCCTCAGGCAGGGCAGGCACTCCGGCCACGAACTCGGGGCAAGCCCACAGTCGGTCGATCGCATGCACGTGGGGTGTCGACGAGAAGGCCCTGCGGCACCGCTTAAGTCCCGAAGTCCAACAAGCCATGCGACCCGGCAGGTTTTGCTCATGGAGCGATTTGCCCATACGCCTGGCACATCCTACAGTCTTGCGTGCAGCATCTTCCCTGGGCGGCACCACATCGGAAGTGCGTGGCCCCGCCGGGTTGAAGTCCTCCGGGACCCAAAAGCCGCTCTCCCTTCGGCTTGCAAGGATCGCTTGTCACGTCGACGCGGTGGCACGACGCTTGCGCAGCACGCACATAGTGACGAGTGGCTCCAGCACCTGTCAGAGCATGCAAGCAGCGGCGAGGGGCTCGCAAGAGCATGACGGAGGCCGACGTCAGAGTGGTCATGCCCCTGACCGTGTCCCTATCCGCGGATGCACAAATTCCCGAACCCAGGACGAAGACCATGAAGACCATGAAGACCAGAGCTGTTATGGCACTGATGATTGTCGGTTGTCTATTGGCTGGCGGGGCAGGTGCCCAGATGGCGCCGGGGACGCAGGGTTCGCCGAAGGCCGGCCAGGCCAACAAGGCAGAGATGACGGACGCGATGATGAAGAAGTGCAAGACCGTGATGGCGGAGCGTGAAGGAATGATGACGCACATGAAGGCGATGGAAGCGACTCTGGACCAACTCGTGGCAACGATGCGCGTAGCGGATCGCGACCACAAGCTCGGGGCGATGAGCGCGGTCATCGAGGAGATGGTGGCGCAACGCAAGGCCATGCGAGAGATGAATGAGTCGATGGCCGGCCAGATGATGGCGCACATGATGGAACACATGCGCCCGGATGCGCCAGCGTCCATGGCGGATTGTCCCATGATGAAGACAATGGCGACAAAAGCGGTGACGCCGCACTCGGATGGTCACCCCACGCATCACTAGGCTGAGCAGGCGCGGTCACGTCCCCGGTGCGCGGGTACGTTGCACCGCTGCTGTTGAAGCACGCAACGCGACATCCGACTACAACAACGCGAACGGAGATATGACCATGAGCCTCTCAGAAGCCGTGACCAAGGATCCCATGTGCGGAATGAGCGTGGATCCGAGAACCGCCCTCCACACCGACCGCGATGGACAAACGTTCTACTTTTGCAGCGACCATTGCCGGAAGGAGTGGCTTGCGATGCCCGCCGGCGCCAAGTCGAAGGAAAAGCCTAAAGGCTGTTGTGGATGACACGCACACGTCGCCGCTCCAAGTGCGAACCCTGGTGAGCAAGGACCAGGTTGCCGGTCGACAGGAGGCGCTGTGCGATGGTCGGGACAACGGAGGCAGGAAGGTCTCCTCGGGCGTCTACTTCTACCGTCTCCACGCCGGCGACTGGCACAGCGAGCGCAAGCTGATCCTGCTGCAGTGAGACCGGCGAGCGGTCTCCCGATGCGGGGATTGCTTCCGGTGGGTAGCGATGTCAGCGGAGTCCAGCATCCGTTCGAGATGACGGGACGAACCATGGCCCCGGGGCAGCCCCGAACGCGCCGGATCGGCCAGTTTGCAGGAGTGCAAGGATCTGAGTGACGCGCGCGCGGGATAGTTTTTCGCGGCGGGCGAGGGCGGCTCGGGAGGCGACGACACCGCGGGCCAACTCCTGGCGCCACATCGCCGCTCGGCGGACGGAGTCGGCCCAAGTTAGACGAGGCGGCGGACCGGACGGCGCGGGTCCGGCCCATGACGGCACCGGCCTCAGGTCATGGCAGACGCGGAAAACGGGGCATTCCGGGACGAACGGGCGGTTCGCAGACTGGGCAACTCGGGGAGCCATCTGTGGCTGTGTACGAACCGGACTCCCCCCGGGGTCCGGCTGAGGCACGAAGGATGTGACCTCGACGGACAGCCGCCCGGGCACCCGCACCTCCTTCACCATCTGGTGGAGGAGGTGTTTTCGCTGGGGGTTGGTGACGGACTCGAATGCGGCCTCGAGCTTGTGGAGCAGGGCGAGGATCAGGCAACCGGGCAAACCGTCCACGGAGTCGGGGCAACTCCACCGACGCCCAATCTGAGAGCAGAGCGCCGGGCGAGGCTGGGCAAGCTCAAGTCGGGTCAAGCCCAGGTGAGTCAAGGCGAGTGGCGGGGGGAGCAGGCGTCCGGGCCCGGACGTGAAGCGCGTGCGGGTCCGGGAAAATTCTCGTCTCTCCATGGCCTTTGGTTGCGGCGCCGCCCCGTGGCGAGCCTATACTCCTCCGCGTCGGTTGCCTGCACTTACACACCCCCGCAGGGCACATCCGAGCCCCATCCCCACAAGAGCGGCCTCCAGCCACGATCGCACCAGGGACTCCTCGGGCGGAGCCTTCCGGCCAGATGCCGGCCGGGCAAGGTGGCGCATCGCCGGCAGACAGGAGGCGTCGATTGTTCCAGCTCGCACGTCTCAACTTCACCAGTTGCGTGTCGCTGTTCCTGCACTCTCCTTCAATCGGCGGGAGTATCAAATGAAAGACCGGGCTGAGCTCGCGTCGGTGGGCCGGAAGATTGCTCTCGGAGTCGCCTTGTCTCTGTTCGCGGAGCCCGCGTCAGCGCAGGACGGCGCGCGCTCTGCCGAGAGTCCCTCACCCCCATGGGCGTGCTGGCTGTCCGCGGCTCTTGGCCCGACGACGATGGGAGGAAGTGGAGGTGCGCTCGCGCTCTCGTACCAGCGCGCCCACATGGTCGGGTCCATCCGGGTGTCCATATCCGACGATGGACAGCCATGCACAGAATGTTTCGGGGGGGACGCCGGTGATGTTGGGGTGATCGTCAGCTACGCCACCCTGGCGGGACGTCGGCTCCACTTGTCGGCGGGCGCAGGGCTTGGCTACGCCGATGCCCCTGACGGTACGACTTCTCCATCGGGGTTTGGAATTCCCGCGGAGCTTCAGGCCGCGTGGTGGCCGACGAGTGTTGTCGGCGTGGGGATTTACGGGTGGGCAAATTCTCTCGGCCCCCAGGGAGGACTCGGAGTTGCCCTGCAACTCGGCCGACTGCGCTAGGTGTGAGTTTCAGGCAGGTTGTTCGCGGTGCAATTTGCCATGCGTCTGACGTCTGCGATGGGGCTGGATCCACCTCGAAGCAACGGAGGCATCATGAAGCGCAACCTCAGCCACTGCCGCCTGCCGATGTCGGTGTTCCTCATCGCGCTGCAGCTTCTCTTCGTCTCGTGCTCATCGTGGAAGCAGACGAGCACGCTCACGGATCCGGCCGCCCGTGAAGAGCCTCCCACGCGATTGCGCGCGGAACTGGTGGATGGCGGGGTGCTCACCCTGCACGATCCCTGGTTCGGTGGGGACACGCTCTACGGACGGACGGAGGCCTGGGTCGGGAAGTCGGACGGTGGGTACGCAATCGGCGACACCGCGGCAGTTCCGATCACGCGAATCGCGAAGGTGGAGGCCTGGCGCTTCGACGGGGCCATGACCGCGTTGCTCGTCGTCGGCATCGGGGCCTCCGTGGTCCTGGTGGCTGCGGTGCTCTATCTGACCACCTATGAAGCCACCAATTGCCCGCGCATTCACAGCTGGGATGGGACGGCGTGGAGGCTCGACTCCGGCACTTTCGCGGGAGCAATCATGCCGGCGCTTGCCCGCACAGACGTCGACAATCTCGACTTTGCCCGGAGCCAGGACGGCATCCTCCGGCTGCGCGTCACGGGCCTCCCGAATGAGACCGAGCACGTCGATGCGATCCGCCTCCTCGCGGTCGACCATGATCCCCAGTGCACCATTGCACCGGATGCAAGCGGCGTGCTCCACGCCCTCGGGCCATTGACCAGGCCGACCGCGGCGCGGGACTTCCGACGGCGGGACATGCTCCCGCTGATTCGCGAGAACGACGCCATGAGCTGGGAGTCAGTGCCTACCGGGCGGGACACGGCACGGGCGGAGGACATCCGGGATGGGCTCGAGATCGAATTCCCGAGGGCGGCAGGAGCGACCGAGGCGCGCCTGGTCGTCGACGGGCGCTACACGACCTGGGCGGATTTTCTCCTGGGCGAGTTCCATCAGCTTCGCGGCAGGGACACCGGGGCGTGGTACCGCGCCCTCGCGGCGGACCCCGAGCAGGCCCACGACTTCGCGGCCGCCATGGCGCGCGAAGTGTCCCTCGAGATCTCCATTTGGGACGGTGCGGGCTGGCGGCGGCAGGGCTTTCTTCCCGGCGCGGGGCCGGAACTGGCAAAACGGCAGGTCGTGCAGCTTGATCTCTCGGCAGTGCGCGGCGAGACGGTGCGCGTCCGACTCGAGTCCGCGCCGTCGCTCTGGTTGATCGACCGGGTCGCGATCGACCTCGCGCCGGAGCGCGGCTTCGTCACCAAGGAGATCGGACCGAGTGATGCGCGCGACTCGCGAGGACTCGACGTTCGATCTCAACTCGATCGACCAGACGGCAAGGCGCTGGTCATGGAGAGTCCGGATTCCGTGGAACTCCGCTTCGCGGTCGACCCCACGCCGCCCGGTCGCGCGAGGAGTTACCTGGCCGCGACGACGGGCTGGTACCGCATCCATGTGTCGGAGACCGCCGATCCGAACCGGGCGCTTGCGGATCGCCTCATCCGGGAACCGCGGGCATTGTCCCGACTCTCCGTGGCGAGGATCAACGAAGCCCTGCAATCCATGGCCGCCGGTCGATGAATCGGGTCCGGCACAGTGGACGAGCTCGATGAACGCGGCCACCTTCTTTCGCCGCCAATCGTCTCTCGCGCTTCTTGTGTCTGGCATGGTTCTCGCCGGGCCAACGGCGGTCCAGGCGCAGGAGCGGGACGCCTCCACCGCGTGCGCCTTGTGCTTCCGACCCAGACATCCGACCGATTGCGATTGGTTTCCGATCACGGAGTTCGGAGTCTCCATTCGCACCTCGTATGAGCGGATCTGGGTCTTCGGTCTCGTGCACCCGCTCGATCGTCGGTTCGCCGTGGGCGCCACGGTGGCCTTCACGGATGACTCCGGGACCACCCTCACCGTGGCGCCACTGATCCGAGTCAACCTGACCGGGTCCATCGCCCTCGACGTCGCGCCCGGTCTGCTGATCCATGGCAGCACGACGCGCCTTGCAGGTGAGTGGCCAGCTCCGGACCTCTGGATCGAATCTTCGACGACGGGGCAGGCACCGGGATTTGTCCTGGATGCCTCACTAAGTCTGCGGGATTGGGCGGTCCTCTTCGTGCGAACGACCGTGTATCCCTACGAGGAGGTTGCTCGCACGACCTATGCGCTCACCAACTCTCCCGGAGAGGGCAGCACGTGGGTCTTCCAGGCCAGGGAGATCGTTCCACAGGCCGGAACAATCACGGAGAATCGGATCGGCATCCGGGCTGGATCGTTTCCAGGGCTTGGGCTTGGAGTTCTCGCCGTCCTCGCGTCAATTGTCGTCTACGGAACGCTCGAGAACTGACCGCGGCGAGTTCGAAGGATCGAGATCGGGGCGTGCTGGGGCGTCGCTCCGACTCCCTGTCCCGATTCTTGCCGTGAGCATCCCGACCTCCTTCACCGCCCGGTGGAGGAGGTCTCGCTTTGGTAGACTGCCTGGGGCCCGGGAACCAAACCCCGTCCCGTTCCGTAGCGATGCATGGACCCCGAAACGCCCCATCGACCAGAAGCACCCCAACGTGGAGATCGCGAGCATGAAACGACGAGTCCTGTGGATCGGTGCTGCCGGGCTGCTCGTGGTGGGCGCCGTCGCGGCCGTCCTCGTGATGCGCGGCCGCGGAGGCAAGGACCTCGAGGTCCAGACGACCCCGGTGAGCCGCCAGAAGATCGTGCAGATGGTCAATGGCACCGGGCGGATCCAGCCCCGGGTGCAGGTCAAGGTCAGCGCCGACCTGAGTGCGAGGATCACGAAGCTGGCGGTCCAGGAAGGCCAGTGGGTGGAG
>JANPEF010000109.1:0-39878 GCA_031431875.1 Candidatus Eiseniibacteriota bacterium
CCTGGGGGCGCCCTACCGCGCGTGGCTCACCGGGACGCAGTCGAGCGGGGCGGTGAGTTCGGTCCTCAAGGCCACGGGGCTGGCCGTCGTCGAGCCGGACCGGGACCAGCTTGCGACCGGCGCGCACGCCGACGTCCTGATGACGTCAGGGCACGCGCCGATCGCGCGCTGAAGTCTCAACGCAGGCGCACGATCCTCCGCTGCGCCGACCATTCCTCGCTCTGGAAGCTCACGAAGTAGATGCCTGCCGGCGCCGTTCCCCCGCCGCTGCGGCCTTCCCACGTGACCTCATGCACGCCCGCCGCCTCGTCCTCATCACGCAGGACCGCGACGACGCGACCGCGCACGTCCATGATCGCCAGGCGCACGTGCTGATCGCGCGGCAGCGCGTAGCGAATGCGGCTCGTGCCGCGCGACGGGTTTGCCGAGGCGAGATCGAACGCGAACGCCACCGGAATCACGGGCTCGACGCCCGTCGCATCCGAGATCGCCCACGCGGCGTCGCTCGCGTCCTCGCCGGTTTGAACGTGATAGTCCCTGGCGACGACCTTGAGCCGCGCCAGCTGGGTGAGCGGCCCGGTCGAGGTCCACGCGTAGCTGCCCGTGTTCGCCAGGTCGGTGGCGATCGACTCCCAGGTTGCGCCGTCGTCGCGCGACAGATAGAGGTCGACCGCGTCGACGCCGACGTTGTCGCTCGCCGACCAATCGAGGTTCACGCTCGCGCCCTGGACGACCGTTTCGCCGCCGTTCGGGGCGAGCACGGTCACGCTCGGCGGCGTGACGTCATCATCGTCGAGAATGGTGCCGGTCGCGATTGCGCGGTCGAGCACGGCGCCGAAAGGGTTCGACAGGACGAGCGTAAACGTCTCATCGGCCTCCGGCGTGGCGTCGGCGATGATCGGTGCGGGCACATAGTACGAGGTATTCCCGGGCGCGAAGCTGATTGTGCCGAGCGTCGTGCCGTAATCGCTTCCCGGCAGGGCGGAGCCGGCGGCGGTGGTGAAGTCGACGGCCACGGGATCGACCGCCGGCTCCGAGAGCACCACGCGGAACTTCAGCGGGAACATCGGCCCCGTCCCTTCGACCTTGGTACTGTCGAGGACGGATACCTTCACGACGGTCGGGTCGCCGACCAGGAAATAGAAGTTGTTGTCGGTCGCCAGCGACTTCGTCGCGCCGAGAACCTCGAGGCTCGTGGGCGTGCGCACGCCGGTCGTCGTGCTGCGCCAACCGGTGTTGGGATCGAACGGGAGCGAAAACGCGAAGGGATTCATCCGGGCCACGAAGTTCGCCGGGTCAGCCCCCGCCGGGTAGTCCGGGCTGTCGTAGTGAAAAACCGCGTCGAAGCTCGTGAAAGTCTCTGTACCGAAGGTGGCGAACAGGAAGATCGACTGGACGAGTGTCAGGCTGTCGAGCTGCGTGCCCTGGTACGGCCACCCCTCGACCCCCTGACTGGGGATGGCCCATCCTCCGATCCGGATACTGTCGGGTACACCGTGAAGACGAAGATCGATCGGCTGGTACGCCTGGGCGTCCCCACCTCGAGCCTGATGATCGGGTTGCCGGGGGGAAGCTTGGACCGAAGCGAGCCGACAAGCCAGCCCGTGCTCGCGGAAGCTCCGAGAATCGAGCCGGTCGCCCCGAGGTCCAACGACATGGTGACGGTCCCGCGCACGAACTCCAGGATTCCCGGGATCGTGTGGAGCGAGCTCATCGCCATGCCGGCCGGATTGTCGATCGTGAGCTTCAGCGATGGCCGAAAGTTGATCCCCCGCCCGCTCACGGGGGTCGACGAATCGACCAGGAGTTGGGTGACCGTGCCGTTCAGGCGGTAGTTGGCGCTGCCGCTGGAGGGCCCGAGTTGGAGCACGCCCAGGCCATTCGTGCGGATCGAGCCGCGCAGACTCAGCGCGCCGGTGAGCTGGCAATCCAAGACTCCCGAGTTGATCACGATGCTGTCCATCGTGCAGGGAGCCGAACCCGTCGTGAGCACCCCCGCCGAGCCGTTGTACTCGAAGTTCGCGTAGGTCCGCCCCGAGAACGATGGAGCTATGGCTGACGAGTCGAGCCGAAAGAGGCTGCCCGGTTCGAAGATCACGACCGAGGACGGCTGCGCGGCGCCGAACGGGTCCGAGCCGGCCAACTGCGCATACACCGAGCCGGCCTGGAAGCGGACCGAGTTGAGACCGCTGGCGCCCGAGCCGGTGCCGAACATGTTGCCGATGAAACCGGTCGAGGCAACCGCGAAGCTGCCCGCGGCGAACGTGACGGCATCCGTGTCGAGCGCCTGCAGCCGGTCCGCGGCGCCGGCCATCGTCACGCCGCCCGCGATCGACCCGGTCGTCCCGGCGGCGAGGTTGATCAGCAGCGCGTTCGCGCCGGAGAGGATCAGCTCCGAGCCCGCGGTGATCTCGAGATCCGGACCCGTGCCCCCCAGGATCAGCTGCTGGTTGCCGGGCGCTCCCGCCTGGAGCGTGAGCGTGGTCCCGTTCGTGACGACGAGCTGGCTGATCGCAAAGTTCGTCACGCCGGTTGCGCCCGTTGTGCCGCCGCCGTCGAACACGAGGCGGTCGGTTCCGAGAGGTGTCAGCCGATTCGGGGTCCAGTTGCCTGCCGATGTCCAAAAGGGTGGGCCGGTCGGCGTCCAGTGGTACTCGGTGGATTGAGCCGGGAGCGCGGTGGCGATCGCACAAGCAGCGATGGCAAGGGACAGCATGCGCGGCATGGACGGTCCCATGGCGGAGTTCTCCGAGTAGGCCTCGAATCAAGGGGAGGTATGAGTGAGGGCCGTGAGTGTAGCATGTGGGATGGCGGCGCAAGGGGTGGATTGGGATTTCAGCCCCAGAGCTTCGTGGCTGTTGCGATCGCTGTGATCGCCTCCCTCGCCATCCCCGTCTCGTCGGCGATCGTGTTCGAGATGCGGGTGCGGCCCGCGATCTGGAGGATGCTCGGACGCTCCTCGCTCGATCGCCCGTTCGTGCGCGCCGTCATGGGCGAGGCGGTCGGCTCGAAGATCGGGCGCCGCGATTTCCTGCGCGCGCGCCTGGGGGCGCCTTACCGCGCGTGGCTCACCGGGACGCAATCGAGCGGGGCCGTGAGCTCGGTGCTGAAGGCCACGGGGCTGGCCATCATCGAGCCGGACGTCGACAGGATTGCAATCGGCACGCATGCCGACGTCCTCCTGACCTTGGGGCACACGCCGATCGGTCGTGTGGCTGCTCCATGAGTTTGTCCGCCTAACTGCTCCGGCATTCTGTCCACGGTTCGGGTCAAAGTTCAGGGTCAGGAGTGTGGCGGGGAGCGTGGGGATTGGGGGTGGGCCTCAGGATGAACTGTCCCTACTCTGCGGTTCACTGCGTCGAGGAAGACCGGCCGCGACCAGTTCGTTGACCACCCGCCCCGCTGCTGGCAATATGCCCAAACGTCGCTCCCGCACGAAGGAATCGGACGCCTCCGAGCCGAAAGGAATCGCTCTTGCCCCCGCGCAGCCCCCACGCGCCTTCGCCCCCGCGTAAGGACAAACCAAAAATGAGCTACCGGGTGATCGATCTCTTCGCGGGGATCGGCGGCATGCGTTTGGCATTTGAGCGCGCAGGCGCACGGACGGTCTTCACCTCTGAGTGGGACAAGTACGCGCAGAAGACCTACGCGGCGAACTTCCCGGGCAAGATTGCCGGGGACATTACGACGATCGATCCGGAGTCGATCCCGGAGCACGACATCCTCGTCGCCGGCTTTCCCTGCCAACCGTTCTCGCTCGCGGGTGTGTCGAAAAAGAACAGCCTCGGGCGGCTGCACGGCTTCAAGGACCCAACCCAGGGCACGCTCTTCTTCAACATCAAGAGCATCATCGAGGCCCAGAAGCCGCGGGCGTTCCTGCTTGAGAACGTGAAGCACCTGGTCCGGCACGACAGCGGCCTCACTTTCGGCATCATCATGAACACGCTCCGCGACCGGCTCGGCTACGACGTTCAATACCGCGTCCTCGATGGTCGCGCCTTCGTGCCCCAACACCGCGAGCGCGTCTACATTGTGGGCTTCAAGCGCCCACTCGATTTCCGGTGGCCAACGATTCCTGTGGCCGCTCCTCGTCTCGGCTCCATTCTCGAGCAGTCCGTGGACAAGAAGTACACGCTGTCAGACAAGCTCTGGGTCTACTTGCAGGAGTACGCGCGGCGACACCAAGAGAAGGGGAATGGCTTCGGATTCGGCCTGTTTGGCCCGGAGGACGTCGCCCGTACTCTCAGTGCGCGGTACTATAAGGATGGCTCGGAAATTCTCATCCGCCAGCGCAATCGGAATCCGCGGCGCCTGACGCCGCGGGAGTGCGCCTCCCTGATGGGATTTCCGGAGAACTTCAACATCCCGGTCTCCGACACGCGGGCCTACAAGCAGTTCGGCAACTCGGTCGTCGTTCCGATGGTCGAGGCGATCGCGAAGGAAATCGTCGCATGCCTCCAGCGAAACAAAACGCGACCCGCAGCCGAACTCGCAGCACAGGCTCGCGGAGAGCAGCTGCAGATCCGGGTCCCCGTCTCGAGCTGAACGTGGTGACCGTGCGCAGGATTCGGCGCCTGCTCAAGACCTGGGGCCGAGCGAACTTCGTGGACTATCCGTGGCGGACCGAGCCCAATCTGTGGCTCGGTCTCGCGACGGAGGTCCTGCTGCAGCGAACGCGCGCGACGCAGGTCGTCCCGGCATTTGAGATCCTCCGAGATCGGTTCCCGGCGCCGGGGGCCGTTGCCGATGCACCATTCACCGCGATTCAGGACCTGTTCACCCCGCTCGGCCTTCGCTGGCGTGCCCGGTACTTTCACGACATGGGTCGACACCTTGACGCACTGGGAGTGATCCCGGCCAACGAGGCAGCGCTGCTTGCCGTTCCCGCAGTCGGGCCGTACGCAGCCGCCGCGTTTCGCTCGCTGCACCTCCGGCGGCGGGCCGTAATTGTCGATGCGAACATCGTACGCTGGCTTGGTCGCGTCTTTGGATTCACAACGGACGGCGAGACCCGTCGAAAGCCGTGGCTGATCGCCCTGGCCGATCGCCTAACGCCCTCCATCGGCGTGCGCGAGTACAACTACGCGCTGCTTGATCTGACCATGACCGTCTGCGGTGCCCGTCCGCGATGCGCCGATTGTCCGCTGAGCGGCGCTGGCTGCGCCCATGCACGAGGCGTGGCGTCGGGATCAGTCGATCATCCAGTCCTAGTTGCTCGGCGGGCCCGATGACCCTCCAGACGGTCTTTCGGATGATGCGAGATCTCGGGGTCACGCGGCTCCTGCTGAAGCAACTCGCGCCAAACGACAACACCAAGAATCAGATCTACCTCGGGCCGGACCTCGAGACTCTTCAGGAGCTCCCGTTCTCGGGTGAGGTCACCTCCTCGACCTCCGAGAACGGCCGCATCCAGCTGAAGGCCCCGCTCCACCTCGAGTGGTTGCGGACCGACGGCACGACCACGCCGGCACCTCACGCTCAACTCATCCTCTACCCGCAGTACCCGGAAGTTCGGCTCTCCGGACTCCTGCGCGGCTCCCACGGCGCTCCCAACGACGTCATTGCGAGTCGGAAGCCGGATCGACTCCTGGTCCTCGGCGCGCTTCAGGGCAGCCTCGTCGCGTGGGCGAGCGAGATGGATCAGGCGCTACAGATGGAGCTCCACTCGCTGGCCGGGTCACGCCAGGGTGTCTTCCTCGCCGTCGACTTGGCAGTCATCGAAGGCGAAGAGTCCAGCAGGTCCGTTCTAATCCGACACCTTGGCGAGATTCACGGAAAAGGGTGGATTAGCCCCTGGCGCCTCTCGGGAGCCGGTGATCCCCTGCCCTGCCGTGGTCAAAACTGCGGGGGCTTCACGCTCGAAGCCGAGCTCGGCATTCGCCCAAACTCTCGGGGCGAGCCTGACTACCTAGGGTGGGAAATCAAGCAGCACGCGGTCACCTCCTTCAAGAAGGCCGCCGGGAGCGGACGGATCACGCTCATGACGCCTGAGCCGGATGGGGGCTACTACGCGGAGCACGGCCCAGAGGCGTTTGTGCGGGCTTTCGGCTATGCCGACAAGATGGGCCGGATTGATCGGCTCAACTTCGGCGGGCTACATCGCGTCGGGGTGTTTGCGAAGGCAACCGGCACGACCCTACAAACCCGGGGTTGCGACACGAGCGGCCGCATCACGGAAGCCGACGGGGCGATTCTGCTGCTCGATCGCGAGGGAACGGTCGCGGCCTCCTGGAGCTTCTCCAAGCTCCTCGCGCACTGGAACAAGAAGCACAACCGCGCGGCGTTTGTCCCGTCGATGAAGCGGGCAGCCCCGAGCGCCGCCTATGCTTTCGGACCAGAGGTACTGCTGGCCGAGGGGACCGACTTCGCACGCTTCTTGACGGCCATGATGGATGGCACCGTCTACTACGACCCAGGAATCAAGGTGGAAGGCGCCGCGAGCTCGCGACCAAGGGCAAAAGCTCGGAGTCAGTTCAGAGCGCCGTTCACGGACTTGTCGAGGCTCTACCGCATCACGACGCAGGTCGCCGTCACTGAATAGGGACGATTGATCTTGCCCGCGGAGAACCCCCTCTCTGCCAACGTACGTGAGACACCGATCCCCCGGAAGTTTAGTGTAGAGGGCGAGTCGGGAAGTCGAGATGTCCACGAGCCTGTCTGAGCGCATGGCGACCCCGGAGGTCGAGGTGACGGCGACGGCGAAGCGGCGACGGTTCACCGTCGCCGAGAAGCTCCGCGTTCTCAAGGAAGCTGCCGGCTGCACGAAGCCGGGGGAACTCGGCGCGCTGCTCCGTCGCGAGGGATTGTACTCCTCGCACCTGTCGGCATGGCGTCAGGCCCGCGATCGGGGCGAACTGGCCGGTGCTGCGAAGAAACGGGGCCCCACGCCGAAGCCGGTTGATCCGCTGGCCAAGCGCGTGGCGGAACTCGAACGTGAGAACCGTCGCCTCGCGGCGCGCGCCGAGCGCGCCGAGGGGCTGGTTGAGCTCCAAAAAAAAGCGGCGGAGATCCTGCGGCTTCTCCCCGACTTCGACGAGCGTCGCTGATGGCGCTCATCGGCGAACAGGGACCCCGCTTCGGCGTTGCGCCCACCTGCGCTGCGCTCGGGTTTGCCCGGGCGACCTACTACCGCAACCGTCAGCCGCGGTTCGGCCCGCCGCGGCCGCGGCCGGCGCCGCCCCGGACGCTGTCGTCGGAGGAGCGCACGACGGCGCTCACGCTCCTCAATGAACCCCGGTTCGCGGACCTGGCCCCGGCGGAGATCTACGCCACGCTGCTCGATGAGGGCCGCTACCTGTGCTCGGAGCGCACGCTTTACCGGGTGCTGGCCGAGAACGCTCCGGTGCGCGAGCGACGCGATCAACTCCGGCATCCGCCCTACGCCGCGCCCGAGCTCCTGGCCACACGGCCGAACGAGCTGTGGAGCTGGGACATCACCCGGCTCCTGGGTCCCACCAAGTGGACCTACTTCTACCTCTATGTGATCCTCGACGTGTTCAGCCGCTACGCAGTGGGCTGGATGCTGGCACGCCGCGAGTCGGCGGTGCTCGCCGAGAAGCTGATCGCCACGTGCTGCGAGCGCCAGGACATCGCGCCCCGCCAGCTCACCGTGCACGCCGATCGGGGAGCGGCCATGCGGTCGAAGCCGGTGGCACTCCTCCTGGCCGATCTCGGCGTGACCAAGACCCACTCCCGACCGCACGTCTCCAACGACAACCCGTACTCCGAGTCGCAGTTCAAGACCATGAAGTACCGGCCCGACTTCCCGGAACGCTTCGGCTCGATGGAGCATGGGCGTTCGCACTGCGGCGACTTCTTCCCCTGGTACAACACCGAGCATCATCACGTTGGCCTCGGGCTGTTCACGCCGCACGACGTGCACTATGGGCTCGCCGAGGCGAAGCGCGAAGAGCGCACGCTGGTGCTCGCCGAAGCGTTCGCCCGGCACCCGGAGCGGTTCCCCCGCGGGCGACCGGCGCCGAGGCCGCTCCCGACCGCCGTGTGGATCAACCCGCCGAAGGACCGCAACGTCGGCGAGAAACCAAACCTCACCCTGGAGGAGCAAAGCATCGTCGTGGCTCAGTAATCTCGCGAAGCGGGTGTCTCAAAGTCGTTGACAGGTTCCGCGGCTCGGCACCCGCCCCCAGTAGTAGTCGGCCCACGACTCGGACAGCGCGACCCGGCTCGGGAAGCGTCGCTTCGCAAGCACCTCTTCGACCGTCCACAGGTGATCCGTGATTCCCAGGCGCATGGCCGGCGACTCCCTGTCCGCCTTTCGATCCCGCTCGGAAAACGGCTTCATCAAGTTGCGCCACACGGCGAAGATCGCCATCCGTCCGCACCCGCTCTGCAGGCGCTTGGAGAACGCGATCGTCTCGCGCTTGTGATGGGAGGGAGGGTATTACCGGGAGACGTTTCGTGCTTCGTCGACCGCGATCTACTTCCTTCTGCAGAAAGGGGAGTTCTCCGCGTTTCACCGGCTCCGCGCATCCGACGAGATCTGGCATCACTACGTCGGGGATCCCATCGAACTCGACACGATCGATCCGGACGGCGTGCATCGGGTCACGATTCTCGGTTCCGACCTCGAACGGGGCGAGCGGCCACAGGCGATCGTTCCGGCCGGGACCCTGCAGGCGGCGGCCGTGCGCGGACACCGGTTCGCGCTGTGCGGCTGCACGGTCACTCCGGCATTCGACTTTGCCGACTTCGAGATGCCGACCCGTGACGAGTTACTGGCGGCGTTTCCTCGCCACGGGGCGGTGATCCGGCAGCGGACGAGGCTCTAGGGGGCCAGCGTCACTGCTCCGGGCCTCCGAGCACGACGACGCGCCGCACGATCGCACGGTCGCCGCGGCTGAGTCGCGCGAGGTAGATCCCGGGCGCCAGCGTGTCCGTTTCCCCGACGCGCACGGCGTGCGAACCGGCACCGCTCACCTCACGCGACCACACCCGACGTCCCGCCGCGTTGACGAGCTCCAGTCGGGCCTGCGCCGCATCGGGCAGCGAGAAACGCAGCACGACCGAGCGATCGAGCGAGGGGTTCGGCGCGATCGGCGCAAGCGCGAACGCCAGGGCAGGGTCCCCGGGCGCTGCGACCGTCTGCTGGGGATCGAGGGACGCGGGCACGCTGACGTTACCGCTCGTGTCCGCGGCGACGATCGCGTAGTACCCGCCCGCAGGACCGACATCCGTGTAGCCCGTGTCGGGCGAGGCGTGGACGAGATTCGCGGGAACGAGTGCGGGTGCCGCCGCGTCGCGATAGAGCCGGAACTCGTCCAGGTCCAGGGCGGGGCTCACACCCCAGTGGAGCGCGGTCGCGCCCGCCTCGTAGACCGCGGTAAACGGGCTGGGTACAGGCGGCGCCAGGTCGTCCACCGAGAAGCCGAAGTTCTGGGTCGAGATCGCAAATCCGCCCTGCACCACCGTTAACGCATGGACGTAGTACTCACTGATCCCGTTGAGGGTGGCTGTCGCATTGCCGCCCGTCGCAATCTCGACCGCGGTCGAGGCCGCGTTCCCCGGCACGGTCGCGACGAGCACGCCGAGGGGGGGATCGATCCGGACGACCCGATACTCGCTCAGCACGCCGCCCGCGGTCGTCGGCTCCGCGGAGCTGCGCGTGAACGAGATCGTCGCCGCGCCGCCTTCGTCGCCCTCCACGTCCGCGATCGCGACGATTTCGGGCGGGGATGCGAACTTCTGCACGCGCGCATTGAGGAACTCGGTCACGTAGACGTTGCCGGCCGGGTCGGTCGCCATCATCTGCGGGGCGCCAAGCTGGCGCATGGCATCCCCGGCTTCACCCCATTCCTTCACGTAGCCGCCCATCGGGGTGAATTGCTGCACGCGTCCGTTGCTGTCGCACACGTAGACGAATCCGGCCGCGTCGCACACCACGTCGGTGGGATTGTTGAACTGCGCCGGGTTGGTGCCGAACGCGCCCCAGGTCTTCACCAGCGTCCCGCTCGGCGCGTACTTGCGGACCACGTGATCCGACGTGCAGGCGGCATAGACGAAGCCCTCGGCATCGATGCCGATGCCGGCGGCGTTGGGCGAGCTCCAGCCGTTGACGTAGCTGCCGTCCGTCGCGAACCGCTGGATGCGGTGAGCGTCGACGACGTAGACGTGGTTCGCTGCGTCGATCGCGATGTCCCAGATGCCCGTGAACTGGCCGGGCCCCGCGCCCACGCTGCCCCACTCACCGACGTAGAGGCCGGCCGGCGCGAACTTCTGGACGCGCGAGTTCAGGTGATCGGTGACGTAGACCACGCCGCTCGTGTCGAGCGCGACGCCCGTGGGGCCGTTGAACTGACCGCCGCCGCTGCCGCTCGAGCCCCAGGCCCCGGCCCAGGCGCCGAGGGTCGTGAACTTCTGCAGGCGATCGCCGTTCTTGTCGGCGACGAACACGAACCCGTCGCGCGAGACCGCAACGCCGCGGATGTCGGAAAAGAGGCCATTTCCAGTCCCTGCGGCGCCGAACATCCCGGTGGTTTCGTGGGGTCCGGTATAGCGGTGTCGATAGACCTGGATCCGCCCGTTTTGCGTGTCGGCGACGTGGATGTCGCCCTTGGGATCGACCGCCACTCCCTGCGGGAACTGGAACTGCCCGTAGGGGCCGTTGCCCACCGAGCCCCACGCCACGACGAATACGCCCGTCGAAGTGAAGCGCTGGATGCGGTGATTGTTCGTGTCGACGACGTACACGTTGCTGCTGGCGTCGACGGAGACGGCGAAGGGAAACGTGAACTGACCATCCCCCGTGCCGGGGGCGCCCCACTGCCGCAGGAAGTTTCCGTTGCCGTCGAACTTCTGCAGGCGGTGATTGTAGGTGTCGGCCACGTACACATCGCCGCGCGTGTCGACCGCGATGCCGAAGGGAAGGGCGAACTGGCCCGCCCCGGTGCCCGACACACCCCATTGCGTGAGATAGACGCCGGCGGAGGTGAACTTCTGCACGCGGTGATTGTGGGTGTCGGCGACGTACACGTGGCCGGCGCCATCGGCGGCAATCGCTCGCGGATCCTGAAACTGGCCGTTACCCGATCCTTCCGAGCCGAACTCCCCGAGATAGACGCCGGTCGAAGTGAAGCGCTCTACCCGGTGCGTATTGACGTCGACCACGAAGACCGTGCCGGACGGGTCGACCGCGATTCCGAACGGGAATTGGAACTGGCCGGGCCCGCTGCCGAGTCCACCCCATCCCAGGAGGTGGGTCCCGGCCTTCGAGAACTTTTCGACACGGCGCGTCAAGCCGTCGGAGACGAAGGCGTCGCCGTTCGCGTCGATCGCGATGCTCGAGGGTGAGGCGACGACGCCCGTACCGTAGAAACCGATCGGATCGGAGACCTGAATCGCATGGGCAGGGCGGGCGATGGACAGAATGGACAAGGCGACAAGGGTCAGCACAGGACGGTAGCGTGGCATGGAATCCCCCGGAATGTCGGGGGGTCAGCGCATCATACCTCGCGCCGTGGCCCCCGTCTCCCTCTAGGACGACGCGACCTCGCGTTCGTCAGTCTGGGGAACCGCACGTGCCGGGAGGATGCTCCTTCCGGGCCTGGCGAATTCCATCGACCGTCACCTCGCAGAAGAGGACCCCACTCGGAATCGGGTGTCGTCGAACACGAACAGGTTCTGGACTCCGGGATTGGCGCCCGGATACCGGCATCCCGGGACGGCGATCGAGCCGGGCTGCCCCGGCCACGCCGGCAAGTCGGTCGAGGCCCGGAACAGCACCGTCGGACCGGCGACCTTGCGCCCGAGCTTGGTGTCGCGGGCGCGATACACCTCACCCATCCCGCCCGCACCCAGCGGGGCGATGATCTCGTCCTATCTGAGACGGGTGCCGGTGGCCAATGACATCGGGCGAATGCATGCCACCGGGGTGCGAACTGCTCCCTGACCCTCTCTGGCGCGCCGCGTATGCGAGGGTTCGACGAATCTCCCAGTTCCTGATCGCCGTGCGCGCTGTGCCAGTCTTGTGCAAGAACCAGCGACAACCGAGGAGAACGATCGCTCGCCATCGACCTCATGAGGACTCCAACTTCCAGTGGGCGTGGTCGACCGGCTGGATGGCGGGGAGAGCGGCGGCAAGATCCCTGGATGCCGAACTCACGACAAAGCCATGAATCCGGCGGTTGATATGCTCGAATCGAGTACGCCCCAGCTCGCGGCTCGCGCGGTATGCTCCCCGACACGCGTGGCTGCGGGGTGGAGCGGTCTCGCGAGGCGAACTCCTACGGAGGCGCGACTCCCGTGAGCATCGACCCCAAGCCTCCAGCAGGACGAGACTCCGGCACCAGGCCGCGCTCCGGCGACCCCATCGCCCGCCGCCTCACCGCCGAACACGTCACGGCGCGCGCGCTCGTCGAGTCCGCCACGCTCGCCGAAGCGATGCCGCGCATCCTGCAGGCGATCTGCGAGGCGCTCGACTGGGAGCACGGGGCCTCCTGGAGCGTGGACGCCGAGGCCGGAGTGATGCGCCTGGCTGAGATCTGGCACGCTCCAGGCATCGAGTTTCCCGAATTCACGCGCGCGAGCCGCGCCGCGACGTTCCTCCCGGGCGTCGGCCTGCCGGGCCGCGTGTGGGAGACCGGGCAGCCGACCTGGATCCGCGACGTCGCCGTCGACCCGAACTTTCCGCGCGCCCCGATCGCGATCCGCGAGGGACTGCACGCCGCGCTCGGCTTCCCCGTGCTGCACGAGGGCGTCGTCCACGGCGTCCTCGAGTTCTTCAGCCGGGAGATCCGCAAGCCCGATGAAGACCTGCTGGCGATGCTCGGCACCGTCGGCAACCAGATCGGCTTGTTCCTCGAGCGCCGGCGGGCGGAGGAGGAACTCGACCGCTTCTTCCGGCTCTCGAGCGACCTCCTGTGCATCGCCACCGTGGAGGGCAGCTTCAAGCGGTTGAATCCGGCGTGGCACGCCGTCCTTGGTTGGGACGACTCCGAGGTGCTCGCCGAGCACTTCCTCCACTTCGTCCACCCGGACGACCGCGAGGCGAGCGCCCGCGAGGGCTCGAGGCTCGCGATGGGCGAGCGCATCGTTTCCTTCGAGAATCGCTATCGCTGCAAGGACGGTTCCTACCGCTGGCTCCTGTGGACCGCCACGCCCTCGCCCGACCGGCGGTGGACCTATGCGGCCGCGCACGACATCACGCAGCGGAAGGACGCGGAGGCCGCGCTCGGGCGCTACGCACGCGAGCAGGAGGAGACGCGGCGCTCGCTCGAGGAGCAGGCGTCGCGCCAGACCCAGCTCATGCACGAACTGGTCGTCGCGCGGCGCCGGGCCGAGCAGGCGGCCGAGGCGAAGGGCGAATTCCTCGCCAACATGAGCCACGAGATCCGCACGCCGCTCAACGCGATCCTCGGCATGACCGAGCTGACCGTGCGGACCAGCCTGACCGCCGAGCAGCGCGAGTACCTGAACTCGGTCAAGTCGGCGTCGCAGGCGCTGCTCGAGATCGTCAACGACGTGCTCGACTTCTCGAAAATCGAGGCGCGGCGGCTCGATCTCGATCGTGCGCCGTTTGATCTCCGCGAGTCGGTCGGCGACACCGCGCGACTGCTCGCTTTCCGCGCCGTCGAGAAGGGACTCGAGCTCGCCTGTTCGATCGCATCCGACGTGCCCGAGGTCGTGATCGGGGACGCCGGCCGCCTGCGCCAGGTCCTCGTCAACCTGCTCGGCAACGGCATCAAGTTCACCGAGCGGGGGGAAATCCTGCTCTCGGTCGAGAATGAGGGTTCGACGAAACCGGGCGGCGTGCGGCTCCACTTCTCGGTGCGCGACACCGGCGTCGGCGTGCCCGAGGACCGGCGCGAGGAGATCTTCGAGGCGTTCGTGCAGGCCGACAGCTCCGCCACGCGCCGCTTCGGCGGCACGGGCCTCGGGCTCGCGATCGCCGCCCGGCTGGTCGAGATGATGGAGGGCGAACTCTGGCTCGAGGTCAACGAAGCCGGCGGCAGCACGTTTCACTTCACGGCGACCTTCGCGACGCCGCAGGCGGACGCGGCCGCCGCGCCGCCGCGCCGGCCCGCCCGCGCCTCCGCGCTCGGGAGCCTGTCCGTGCTCGTCGTCGACGACAACGCGACGAACCGACGCATCCTCGAAGCGATGCTCGCGAGCTGGCGCATGCGGCCGGTCGCCGTCGCCGGCTCCGCCGACGCACTCGTGGCGCTGGCCGAAACCGGGAAGGCGTTCGACCTCGTACTCACCGACTACCAGATGCCGGAGATGGACGGCATCGAGCTGGCCCGGCGGATCCGGCGCCTCCCGCGCTACGAACGGACTCCAATCCTCATGCTCACCTCGGCCGGACGACCGGACGAGGTGGAGCGCAGCCGCGAGGCGGGGATCGACGCCTGCTTGACGAAGCCGGTGAAGCACTCCGACCTGCTCGAGGCGATCGCCGCTGCCTGCGGCGACGATCGGGCTGCCGGCGCGACGTCGCGCAGTGAGGGCGCCGCGACGGCGGTCGCCGCCCGCTCGCTCCGCGTGCTCGTCGCCGAAGACAACGCGGTCAATCGCAAGCTCGTGGTCACGATCCTCGGCCAGCGAGGTCACCGCGTCACCAGCGCCGAGAATGGGCGGCAGGCGGTGGACGCCGTCGCTCGCGCCGGCCGCGGCGGCTTCGATCTCGTGATCATGGACGTGCAAATGCCCGAGATGGACGGCTTCGAGGCCGCCGCCGCGATTCGCGTATGGGAGAAGGCCATCGGCGGTCACCTGCCGATCCTCGCCCTCACCGCGCACGCGCTGAAGGGCGATCGCGAGCGCTGCCTCGCCGCCGGCATGGACGACTACCTGACGAAGCCGGTCGATCTCGACGGGCTCATCCGGGCGGTCGAGTCGGCGGCGCCCGGCGTTGACGCGCCGATCGCGCTGATCGCGCCGGCGGTCACCGTCGCGGCATCGCCCTTCGACGAAGCGCTGGCCCTCAGGCGCACGGCCGGGGACCGGTCGTTGCTGCGCGAGATCATCGGCTTGTTCCGCGCGGACGTGACCGGGACGCTGCGCCGCATCGAGCGCGCCGTCCAGAAGGGCGATGCCGGCGGCTTGCGCGAGGCTGCCCACGCGCTCCGCGGGTCGGCGGCGACGATCGGCGCGACGCTCGTGAGTGACCAGGCCCATCGGCTCGAACAGCTCGCCGTCGCCGGGGACACGGAATCGGGACCGCCCGGCGTCGCGACGCTTCGGGCGGAGCTCGCGCGGCTCGACCAGGCGCTCGCAGCCGGAGGCTGGATTGCGCGGCGGCTCCCATGGAAACGACCGACCCCGAAGCTGCGCTAGGAGGAGGAACGATGCCGAGGATCCTGGTGGTTGACGACGATCGCGCGACGCTGAGGCTCCTCGAGGGCGTGCTCTCGCGCGCCGGATTCACGACCGCCACGGCCAACGACGGGCTCGAGGCGAAAGAGCGGCTGCGCCGCGGCCGCTTCGATCTCGTGCTCGCCGACGTCTGGATGCCGCGCATGAACGGCATCGAGCTCCTGGCGAGCCTGCGCGGCCGCAAGGTGAAGCCGCGCGTCGTGGTGATGACCTCCGACGACACTCCGGAGACGCTGCTCAAGGCCGTGCGCGAACAGGCTTGTCGCTACGTCCACAAGCCGATCGATCCCGCGCAGCTCATCGAGACCCTGCGCGAGGTGCTCGAGTCGGCAGGGCCGCCGCTACCGATCGAGGTCGTCTCGGCCCGTCCGGAGTGGGTCGAGCTCGTCGTGCCTTGCACGCGCGCGTCCGCGGCCCGCATCGAGGACGTGATGCGCCATCTCGAGGCCGATCTCACGGAGGAGGTCCGCGAGTCCGTGTCCTCCGCGTTCCGGGAACTCTTGCTCAACGCGATCGAGTGGGGCGGCGGGCTCGATCCCGAGCGCAAGGTCCGCATTGCCTGCCTGCGCGCCAGGCGCATGATCCTTTACCGCATCGCCGACCCCGGGCCGGGATTCGATCCGGAGCGTCTCGAGCACGCGGCGGCGGGCCACGCCGAGGACGATCCGATCGGGCACGTCGCCGTGCGCGAAGACAAGGGCATCCGTCCCGGTGGCTTCGGTCTCGTGATGGTGAAGGCGCAGGTCGACGAGTTGATCTACAACGAGCTGCGCAACGAGGTGGTCTTCGTCAAGTACCTGGAGTGAATCGCCCCGGATGGTCCAAATGTTCCGGCTGCGGGAAGAGGACCTTCGATCGCTCGGAAGCGCACCAGCGCGCGCTCGACACCAAAGGCAGGAACACCCTGTTCAATCGCCACGAGGATCGCAACGGCCGGCTCGTCCCCTGGGTCCTGTCCCTGGGCCTGCACGCGGGTGCGATCCTGTTCCTCCTGCCGATGCTCATGGCGGCCCCGGCGACGAGACACCGGCCGGAAGTGATCAACGTCGTGCTCACGACACCGAGTGAGGCGCCGCCCTTCTTTTCCGAGCTTCCTCCCGACCGGGCGGGCGAGGCGCCGAAAAAGCCGGACGTCCTCAGCAACGTGACGAGCAGCGCGCGCGATCGTATTTCCGGCGGCGACACCGACACTCCGAGGATGCAGGGCGAGAGCGATGCCCCGACAGTGAAGCTCGCACCCGAGAAGAAGTCGTCGAGCTCCGCCGCGGCCTCACCGCAACAGCCGACCGAGCAAGTGGGGTTGCGCGCCGCGGACTCCCGGGTCGCCCCGCAGAAGCCGGACGGCGAAGCGCTCGTGCGCGTGCCGGAGGACGAGGCCCGTCGCGGTTCGCTGGGGAACTCGGGCATCGATCAGCCCGAGATGGCACATCCCGCCGGCAACGCCACGTTCCTTGGGGACGTGAGCCTCAACACCATTGCCTGGGACTATGCTCCCTGGCTCCAGCGCTTCGGCATGCAGCTCCGGGAGCGATGGTATGCCCCTCCCGCGTACAGCTACGGAATCCTCAAGGAGGGGGGCTGGGCGTTGATCGAGGTCGAGATCACGCGCTCCGGAAAAGTGCTGCGCCTCGATCTCCGCGATGAGCAGGGACACCCGTCGCTGATCCGCGCGGCACACAGTGCGCTTCGCTCGATGGCCCCGATCGAGCCCCTTCCCGCCGACTTCCCCGAGCCGACGTTGATCCTGCGCATTCGCATGGTCTACCCGTCGAGGTAGCCAGGAGCGAAGATTCGTGCGGAGTCGCATGGATGCGGCTCACTCACCGATCCCCATCTTCGCCACCCCGTGCCTGCTGCTGCCGCACGAGCCGCCCGGCGGCGTCGAAGCTGCTGAGGATCGAACCAGCTCGCGCCTCGTTGCTGTCGCTCAGGCTGAGGTTGTGGATGCCGTTCGCGTCGAAGCCCACGGTGCCCGGGCCGGCGATCATGCGCCGGCCACGGGAACGGGCATGCGGTCCGGATGCGCCTCCGGGGCCGCCCACTCGACGGCGGCGGGCCCTTCGGTCACTTCCTTGCGGCGCCAGAGGTAGTAGATCGCCGGATAGACAAGCAGCTCGAGCAGGAACGAGGTGACGAGGCCGCCGACCATCGGCGCGGCGATCCGCTTCATGAGGTCCGAGCCGGTTTCCATGGACCACATGATGGGCAGCAGTCCCATGAACGCGGCCGCCACCGTCATGGCCTTGGGGCGGACGCGCTTCACCGCGCCATGGATGATGGCCTCGACGAGATCTCCGGTCGTGCGCAGGCGGCCGCGTGCCCTGGCTTCGTCGTGGGACAGGTCGAGGAACAGCAGCATGAACACCCCCGTCTCCGCGTCGAGACCCGCCAGCGCGATCATGCCCACCCACACCGCGATGGAGATGTTGTAGTCCAGCAGGTACAGCAGCCAGACCGCCCCGATCAGGGAGAACGGCACGGCGAGCATGACCATGCCCGACTTGAACATCGACCTGGTGTTCAGGAAGAGGAGGCCGAAGATCAGCAGCAGCGTGAGGGGGATGACGAGCTTCATGCGTTCCTTCACGCGCAGCATGTTCTCGTACTGCCCGCTCCAGGAGACCGCATAGCCGGTCGGCAGCTTCACCTTCGCGGCAACAGCCTGCTTGCCGCGCTCGACGTAACGCCCGATATCCGTCCTCGACACGTCGAAGTCGACGTAGACGTATCCCGTGAGCAGCCCGTTCTCGTCGCGGATCATCGACGGTCCCTCGACCATGCGGACGTCCGCAATCTCGGACATGGGAATCTGACTGCGGCCGCCCGGCAGCGGCAGCAGCACCCGCTTCAGCGCCTCCACGTCATCGCGATAGTCCCGCGCGTAGCGCACGTTGACGCCATAGCGTTCACGCCCCTCGACGGTCGTCGTCTGGTTGTCTCCACCCACCGCGGTCATGACCATCATGTTCGCGTCGTCCACGGAGAGGCCGTAGCGCGCGAGTTGATCGCGATCCAGCACGAAGTCGAGAAAGTAGCCGCCCGCGACACGTTCGGCGTAGACGCTGCGGGTGCCCGGAACATCCTGCAGGGCGGACTCGATCTCGATCGCCGTCTTCTGGATGATCTGGAGATCCGCCCCGCTCACCTTGATCCCGACCGGCGTGCGGATGCCCGTCGACAGCATGTCGAGCCGTGCCTTGATCGGCATGGTCCACGCATTGCTGATGCCGGGAAGCTGCAACGCCGAGTTCATCTCGTCGACGAGCTGCTCCTCGGTGATCCGATCCCCCCAGAACGGCCGAAGGCCCGCCTTGATCCATTCCGGCGCCCAGCTGGAGTACCAGCGAGGCCGTGCTCGCCACTGGGACTCCGGTTTGAGCAGGATCGTCGTCTCCATCATGGAGAACGGCGCTGGATCCGTGGGCGTGTCGGCCCGACCCGCCTTGCCGAAGATGGTCGCGACCTCCGGGAACGTGAGCAGGAGCTTGTCCTGAACCTGGAGCGCCTTCTGCGCCTCGGCGACGGACATGCCCGGCTGGACGGCGGAGGGCATGTACAGCAGCGAGCCCTCGCGCAACGGCGGCATGAACTCGGAGCCGAGCGACAGGTAGACGGGCACGGTCGAGGCGACCAGCAGGAGGCTGACGATCACCGTCGCCTTCGCATGGCGGACGACGAATCGGCATGGACCCTCGTAGACACGGTGCAGGAGCCGGCTGATGGGATGCCGCTCCTCCGAGTAGTAACGGCCAACCAGGAGCTGCGTCGCGAGCCATGACAGCCAGCGCGGTCGGAACGTGAACGGCTCGATGCGCGCGAAGAGCATCCGTACGGCGGGATTGAAGGTGATCGCCAGCACCGCCGCGATCGCCATCGCCAGGTTCTTCGAGTAGGCCAGCGGCCTGAACAGCCGGCCCTCCTGGTCCACCAGGGTGAACACCGGCATGAACGCGACTGCGATGATGAGCAGCGAAAAGAAAACCGATGGCCCAACCTCGAGGAGTGCCGACAATCGCACCTCGCGGAAGTCGCCCTTCATGCCGTCGGCCTGCCAGTGATGAATCTTGTTGTAGGCGTTCTCGACCTCGATGATCGCCCCATCCACCAGCACGCCGATCGAGATGGCGATGCCGGCCATGGTCAGCAGGTTCGCATTGAGTCCCATCAGGTACATGGGGATGAACGCCAGGGCGACGCTGATGGGAATGGTGAGGATGGGGACCGTGGCCGACGGGATGTGCCAGAGGAAGAGCAGGATCACCAGGGAGACGATGATCACTTCCTCGATGATCTTGTTCCGGACGCTGTGAATCGCCCGATCGATGAGCTCGGATCGGTCGTAAGTGGTCACCAGCTCCACGCCCGGTGGAAGGGAAGGCTTGAGCTCCTCGAGCCGGGCCTTGACGCGGCTGATGACGTCGAGGGCGTTCTCGCCCTGCCGCATCACCACGATGCCGCCGACCACGTCGCCTTCACCGTTGTAATCGGCGATGCCGCGTCGCATCTCGGGCCCGATCGCCACCGTCGCGACGTCCTTGACCTGAATGGGTGTGCCGTTCTCGGTCTTGAGCACGAGCTTCTCGAGATCGGCAATGGACTTCACGTATCCGCGGCCGCGCACCATGTACTCGCGGCCGGAGATCTCCACCAGGCGCCCGCCCACGTCGTTGTTGCCCTTGCGTACGGCTTCGACGACCGCGTCGAGCGGCAGCCCGTACGCCGCCAGGCTCGCGGGGTGCACGGTGATCTGGTACTGGCGTACCTGACCGCCGACCGTCGCGACCTCGGAAACGCCCGGCACGCTCTGCACCGCGTAGCGCAGGAACCAGTCCTGGTAGCTGCGGAGCTCGTCGGTGGAGTGCTTCCCGGACCGGTCGACGAGCGCGTACTGGAAGACCCATCCGACGCTCGTCGCATCAGGTCCGAGCTCGGTCTCGACGCCCGCGGGAAGCCGGGACGAGATCTTGGAGAGATACTCGAGCACGCGCGAGCGGGCCCAGTAAGGATCGGTCCCGTCCTGGAAGACGACGTAGACGAAGCTGTAACCGAAGTCCGAGAAGCCGCGGATCGCCTTGACTCGCGGCGCGCCGAGCAGCGACGTGATGATCGGGTACGTGACCTGGTCTTCGATGATGTCGGGACTGCGGTCCCATCGTGAATAGACGATCACCTGGGTGTCCGAGAGGTCCGGCAGCGCATCCAGCGGGATGTGCTTCATCGTCCAGAACGAGAACAGCAGGGCCACGAGCGTCGCCGCGATGACGAGGTACCGGTTGTTCGCGGAGAATCGGATGATCGCGTGGATCATGGCCTCTTCTCCGACATGGCGGCGAGCGACGCCCGCAGTTGCGACTCGGAGTCCACCAGGAAGTCGGCCCGTGTCACTACATGCTGGCCCACCTCCACACCGCTTCTCACCTCGACGTCACTGCCATTCCGTGCGCCGAGCAGGACTTCGCGCGGCGAGAACTTGCCGTCCCCGAGGGCGATGAAGACGACATCCTTCGTGCCGGCACGAATCACCGCATCCGCCGGGATGCGCAGGCCCTCCCGGTCGCGGCCCTCGAGCACGACGTCGCCATACATCTCGGGCTTGAGTGCCATGTCCGGGTTCGCGAAGTGCATGTGCACCTTCGCCGTTCGCGTCGCCGGATCGAGCAGCGGATCGATGAACGCGACGCTTCCGCGGAAGGTCCGGCCCGGGTAGGCCTTGAGCGTCATGGCTGCCAGCATGCCGACACGCACGAACGCGAGGTCGCCTTCATAGGCGTCGGCCATGATCCACACCTCGGCGAGATCGGTGATCTCGAAGGGGGTGTCCCCGGCCCTGACACTCGCACCCTGCACGACGCTCTTGGCCGTGACGACGCCGCTGATCGGCGAGTGAAACGTGAACGTCTTCGACGGGGTCCGGGTCCGCTCGAGCCGCTGGATCTCGGCGGCCGGGACATCCCACAGCTCGAGCTTCCGCCGTGAGCCCTCGACGAGGGACGCACCGCTGTTGTTCGTCGAGCCTGCCTTGTCGAGGGCGTCCCGCGTCTGCAGGGCGAGGACGTACTCGTTCTCGGCGGCCAGCATCGAGGGGCTGTAGAGAGAGAAGAGGGGCTGGCCGCGGCGCACCGGCCTTCCCACGAAGTCGACGAACATCTGCTCGACGTAGCCCTCCACCTTGATGTTCGCCTTGCGGACACGAGTCGGGTCGACCTCGACCCGGCCGACCGTCCGCCAGCTGCCCGAGACCGGCCCGGGCGTCACGGGTGCGACCTGCAGCCCGATCAATTGCTGGCGCGCCGGGTCGATGGTTACGGACGCACGGCCCTCCACCGAAGGCCCCGCATTGCTCTCCTCGCCCTGGTACACCGGGATGTAGTCCATTCCCATCTCGTCCTTGCGGGGAGTGGGCGAAGTCTGATTGGGATCCATGGGGGAGCGGTAGAACCGGATGCTTCGCTCGCCCGCTCCGGGGGCGCCGGCCTTCGCCGCCGCCTTCACTTCGACCAGCTTCATTCCGCAGATTGGACAGTCTGCGGGATGATCGGAAGTGATCGTGGGATGCATCGGGCACTGGTACAACGGACTGTCCGCGGAAGCCGACGCACTGTCGTGTCCCCCTGCGGAGCGGTGTATCGTCCACCAGGTCGCGCCGCCGCCGACCACGACGCCGGCAAGAAGCAGCCCGGCGCCCATGGCGAGGAGCCGTGTCGTCGACCACGACGTCTGCGGCCGCGTCGCCTTGCCCGCCCTGTTCCCGAGTTCTTCGTCTTCGGTCTTCACGATCTCCTCCGCGCTACATCCTCGGCATGGCTGACGAAGTGGTCCCCGCGGCCGAGGCGGGGGGCGTGCTGCCAGCGGGCGCCGAGGCTGCACCCATTCCGCTGCGACCGGGCATGGAAGCGCCTCCCAGCACACCGAGCGCCGGGCCTGGGACCGGGTCGAGACTGAGTTCGCGCTGGGCGATTTCGACTCGCAGAGTGGCGCCGACCGATTCGTAGAAGCCGACCAGGTCGGCGAGATAGCCGCTCAGGGCGTCGAGCACCGAGGCGAACGGCACGCGCCCCACGCTGTACTGCGCCATGGCACTCGAAACCGTTGCCTGCGACTGGATGAGCACCCCCGAGCGATACAGGCGGTTGGTCTCGAGCAGCGCCGTGAGCATCGCCCGCCGTTCCTCGAGCCTCTGCCGGGCGAGCCGCCGGATGGTCTCGCAGGCGCTCGCGGCCGCTTTCCGGCGCAGCTGGTACTCATCGACGGCCCGGGACTGCTTGCTGCCGGCCCAGAGCGGAAGGGGAAAGGACACGCCCGCCTGCCACATCGTCTCGAACGTGCCACCCCGCGGCATCACGCCCCCGATCACCGTCAGGTCAGGGAAGTAGTCCTTCTTCGCAAGCGACACGAGAACGCCCGACTGTTCGGCTGCGAACTGTGCCTTCTGCAGCTCCGGAGTGCGGGCCTCGACCTCGGCCTCGGCAATCGAGGAATCCGGCAGCGGGGGATCCGCAATGTCCCCCAGGGACACCGTGGTCCGGATCGGTTGATTGAGCGGATGACCGACTGAACGATTGAGCACGGCCAGTCGACGCCTCTCCTCGGACACCAGCGCCCAGCGTTGTTGCTGAAGCCGGCTTCGCTCCAGCTGGGTTCGCAACACGTCCGATTGCGCGCCTTCGCCGGTCTCGAATCGTGAGCGGGCGAGCCCCTCCGCCTGGATCCAGAGTGCTTCGAGCGTCCCGAGGACTCTGCTCTGGTCGCGGACGAGGAGCAAGTCCACGTATCCGCGCTCGACTTCGGCCCGCACCGTGAGGCGGGCCCGTTCAAGATCGGCTTCGGATTGCTCCGCCCCCAGCGACTGCGCGCTCTCACGGAGTCCGCGCTTTCCGACCCAGGGAAACGTCTGCGCAGCCACGATGGACCACCAACTCGTCTCCATCTCCCCGATCTGGAGGCCATTGAATCCGTCGTTCTGGATCCCCAGCGAGATCACGGGATCGGGCAGTGCGCGCGCCTGCGGGATGCGAGCCCGTTCCGCATCCGCCGTCGCCTGCGCCTGTGCGAGCTCAGGGCGACTGCCGAGGGCCTCCCGCAGCAAGCCTGCGATCACGGAGTCCCGTCCAGGTTCCTCGGTGCCCGGCGCGGCACCCACGGGCTGCACCACCCCGAGGCCGAGAGTGACGGCGAGATACGTCACGATCCTGCGCGGGGCTCGGAGTGCCCGCTCCGGGCCAACGCCTGGAAGGTTCGCGTGGCGCTTGCCAGCCAGGGCCGCCACCCGTGCCACGGTTCCGATGCGGAGCTGCATGGACTTCTCCCGTCTGGCCACGATGGGCCGAGGAGCCCGATGGACGATCAGTCAGTGGAAAAGAGTCTCCCGCTCAAGCCGCAGGGCCGCTGATCCGCGCCGCGGGCCTGCAGCCCGCTGGAACTGTAGCGGCTGGGCAGGGCACACGCATGATGCGCGCGTGCTCAGCCCGGCAATCTGGGAGAACTAGGCGGAAACGGGCGGCGCGCGCCGGCCATGCGCGCCGGGATCATCGGGGAGTGAGGGTCTCCCGACATCGAGCGCCGGAACCCGCCGGATGGTGATCGTTGGAATGAAGACGATGCGAGTGTTGCCGAAGACGATCAGTGCAGTCGTCGGGATGGGGGCCGCGACCAGCTCGATCGCCGAGGCCGGTATCGCACTCGGGAGCCGGAAGCACGCACAGCCCCAAGGGCAAGCGTCTCGATCGGGCCGATCGGACGTCGAGGCGTGGCCACTCGTCACCGCCCCGGGGGACACGCAACACTCGCGGGAGGCGGCCGTTTCGGAGGGGGTCGGCGCCGGGTGCTCCTTGCATCCCATGAAGGGACAGTGAGCCGACTCGACCGGCATGAGCAGCGCGAGCGCGGCGGCGATTGCCAGCTTGGTGATACGAGTGCGAATCATCGGTCCGACCCTGCGCCTCCCGACGGTCCGGGCACGGACCATCCAGGAAGACCAGACTCGCAAGAATCACGCCCGTGTCTCACGGTGGGGAAGTCCGCCGGGCTTCCGTGTGATCCCCACCCTTGTTTCCGGGCACTTTCAGCCCGCTGCGAGGCGCACCTCAGGAAGTGCGAGATGGACCCGTTCCCTGACTCGATGACCGGGTTGACCGCCAGCTTGGCAGGCAGCGCAATGCTCACTACTTCCAGTGGGCCTGGTCGACGCGTCGGGTGACGGGGCGAGGGTCGGCTGGCTCAGCAAATCCTGAGTCACGTCTGCCACTTCGACGAATTCCGGCATGAGGATCGGCCGGCGCCATCCGTCGACGGTCAGCAGCTGCTCGAAGAACGCGCCGATCCGCTTGTCGCGGTCCATGAACTGGAGCTCGAGAATCCAGTCACGCGGACTGCCGTCCTTGGCCGGCGCTCGCATGGCGACGTGATTGTCCGGGCGGATCCAGGTGGTCGCGTCGTTTCCGTGGATGCTCTCGTGCGGAAAGTTGCCGATCAGGTGCCCGGAGTGCGCGAGGGCATACTCCCAACCGCGGGCGTGGCATTCGCTCACGAAGAATTGATAGAGCTCGTTCCCCGTGATGTCGGGGTGGGAGTCGAAGTGGCGCTTGCCGAGTCCCCAACACTCCTCGATGTCCCGTTGCATGCGCAGCTTCGTTGCGTCCGTGCCCAGAACGAAGGTTCTCCCGAGATCGGCTTCCCACTCCTCGAACACGGGGCCGAAGTCGAAGAAGCCGATGTCGTCCTCCTGAAGGACGAGCTCAGGCGGATTCTCCCTGTACAAGCAGAGCGTATTCGCGCCGGCCCGGACGATCCGCTTGTGCCAGTACTTCTTGATCCCGTACATCTCGAACGCGAGGGCGTAAACGTCCTCGTTGAGCTCGGCTTCGGAGACCCCGGGCGCGATGAGATTGCGCCTGCCGGCCTCGGCGAAGAGCGCGACCGCCTTGGCCTCCGCCTCGCGAAGCGATCGGCGGCGAGCACTGGAATCCGGAATGGTCGGCATGGAGTACCCCTCGCGTCACACGCCCTTCGGGCGAGCCTCTCCTCCCCAGCGCGCAAAGAGCACGGGGACGACGACCATGTTGAGGAAGGTCGAGGTGAGGAGCCCGCCGAGAATGACCTGCGCCATCGGGCTCTGGATCTCGTTGCCCGGTTTGCCGCCGGCGATGACGAGGGGAATGAGTGCCAATCCCGCGGTCAGCGCCGTCATGAGCACCGGCGCAAGACGCTCGTGCGAGCCGCGCCGCACGGCCTCCTGCAGGGGAATGCCTTCCGCCATCAGGTGCTGATAGTGACTGACGAGCAGGACTCCGTTGCGCGTCGCGATCCCGAACAGCGTGATGAACCCGACCAGCGCCGCCACGCTAAGCGTCCCGCTGCCCAGTGCGACCGCAAAGACGCCGCCGATCAGCGCCAGGGGCAGGTTCACCAGAACGATCATCGTGTGCCGGTGGCTCCGGAATGCGACATACAGCAGCGCGTACATGGCCAGCAGGATGAGGATCGAGAGGGCTGCCAGGTTGCGGACACTCGAGATCGCCTGCTCGAACTGGCCGCCATAGGTGACGCGGTATCCGGCCGGCAGGGTCAGGCCGCGATTCAGCCGGCGCTGGGCCTCCTCGACCGTCCCGGCCAGGTCGGCACCGGAGACGTTGGCCGTGAGCATCGCGATCCGCTCGACGTTCTCGCGGCGGACCATGCTCGGTCCCAGGTCGAACCGCACCCGCGCCACCTCGCCGAGGCGAATGACCTTCCCCGCAGGCGTGGTCACCGGCAAGGCCTCGAGCTGCCCGCGATTCATGCGCAGGTGCTCGGGGAAGCGGACGATGACGCGAGAGACGACTCCTTCTTCCACGATTTCGCCGCTCGGGGCACCCTGGAACAGTGATTCCACCGTCCGCGCAAGGGATCCTGCGCTCAGCCCGTAGCGGGCCATGGCTGTGCGATCGAAGTCGATGAGCAACTGGGGGACGCTCGCCTGTTCCTGGTTGCTCAGGTCGACGATCCCCCGCACCCCGCTCAGGAGCTGCTCGGCGCGGCCCGACAGGGCGCGCAGCACGGCGAGGTCCGGCCCGAAGATCTTCACGGCGAGGTTCGACTTGCTGCCCGAGACCATGTGATCGATGCGATGACTGATGGGTTGCCCGAAGCTGACCTCGGCCCCAGGAATCGTGGAGACGGCGCGGCGCATGGCCGCCAGCAGCTCCTCTTTGGGCCGGCCGGGCTGCAGCACGACTTCCATTTCCGAGGCGTTGACGCCCTGCACGTGTTCGTCCTTCTCGGCCCGACCCGTGCGCCGGCTGGTCGAGACCACCTCCGGAAACGACAGGAGCGAACGCTCGACTTCACGCCCGATCTCGTCGCTCTCCGCGAGCGTGATCCCCGGGGCGCTCACGACGGACACGGTGAGTGAACCTTCATTGAATGGCGGCAGGAAGCTGCGGCCGAGGAACGGCAGGAGGGTCAGGGCGGCGACGAGGAGCACGCCGGTCACGACGTAGATGATCCGTGGCCTTCCCATCGCCGGGCCGAGGATCCGCTCGTAACGCCCCTTGATGGTTCGCAGTAGCCATGGCTCCTCGCGGTCGAGCGCCTTCGACCCCGGCAGGAGCAGGTAGCACAGCACCGGGGTGACGGTCAGGGACACGAGAAACGATGCAGCAATGGCGGCGATATAGGCGAAACCGAGGGGTCGAAGGAGGCGGCCTTCGATTCCGGGCAGGACGAACAGCGGCAGGAACACGAGGACGATGATCACAGTGGCGAAGAAGATCGGATTGCTGACCTCGGATGTCGCCGCATAGACCACGTCGAAGACGGACCGGCGAGCCTCCTGGGCTTTCCCATATTCCTCGCGCAATCGCCGGAAGACGTTCTCGACCGCGATGATGGCATCGTCGACCAGGGCGCCGATCGCGATCGTCATGCCGCCGAGCGACATCGTGTTGATCGTCCCGCCGAAGAGCGAGATGGTCAGGATTCCCGCCAGCAGGGACAGCGGAATGGCGATCGCAGAGATCGCCGTGGTCCGCAGATTGCCCAGGAAGATGAACAGGATGAACACGACGAGAATCGCCCCGTCCCGGAGCGCGGCGACGACGTTCTCGATCGCCACGTCGATGAAGTCGGCCTGGCGGAAGTTCTCCTTCGCGATCACGACACCCTTGGGCAGGCTGCGTTGCAGATCCACGAGGACCGCGTCGATCTCGCGCGTCAGCACCAGCGTGTTTGCTCCCGGTTGCTTCTGGACGCTGAGGATCACGGCCGGTTCCGCCTTGTAGGCCGCCGTTCCCCGTTTGGGCTCCGGCCCCTCGCGCACGGTGCCGAGATCCCCCACGGTGATCGGCGTACCGTTCTCGGTGACTCGGACCACGGCGGAAGCGAGATCGTTGACCCCTCGCGCTCGACCGAGCCCCCGGACGAGATATTCCTGACCCTGGTCGACGTGAAACCCCGCGGCCGGGCTCTGCGTCACCTCTCCGAGGCGTTCGATGACGTCGTCGACGGTGACCGATCGCTGGGCGAGAGCGGCCGCGTTGAGCTCGACCTGGTACTCGCGAACGTCACCACCAATGGGGACGACCTGCGAGATTCCCGGGATGGCAAGCAGGCTGCGACGGACTGTGGTCTCGGCCACCCGCCTCAGCTCCATGGCCGAGATCGTCTTCGCGTCCGAGGTCAGCGCGATGAACGTGATCTCGCCCATGATCGAGCTGATCGGCCCCAGCTCCGGGGCCTCGAGATGGGACGGCAGGCTCACACCCTGCACCCGTTCGGCGACCACCTGGCGGGCTCGATAGACGTCCTCGCCCCAGGCGAATTCCACCCAGATGACCGAGATCCCCGCCGCCGACACCGAGCGCACCCGCCGGACGCCGGGGGCGCCATTGAGGGTCGACTCGAGGGGAAACGTGACGATCAGCTCCACTTCCTCGGGCGCCATGCCCGGACCCTCGGTGATGACCGTCACGGTCGGCGCCGTCAGGTCCGGGAAGATGTCGACCGGCATGCGTGCCATCCACAACGAGCCCAGGACCAGCAGGAGCCCGGCGGCGACAAGCACCGGGGTCCGGTGCAGGAGGGCGAAACGAATCAGACGATTGAGCATGTCGTTCTCCCTCGGTTAATGGACGTGGCCTTCCGGCGGACCCGAACGCAGTAGTGCAGCGCGGCGGATGGCAGAGCCGCCACGCGTGACGACGCGACTCCATTCCGAGACTCCTTCGACCAGGACGCGATCGCCCTGTGTCGCGGTCACTCGCACTTCCTGCCGAACGAAACTCTCTCCGTCGAGCTGCAGGTAGACGACGGGAACACCGCCGTCGTCGATCACCGCAGTGGTCGGCACCACGATGCCGCGAACCTCCTGGGGCAGCAGGACGTCGGCGGTCACGGCCATTCCGGGTCGCAGGGGGCTGCTCGTTCGCACTTCGATGATGGCGCCGACGGACCCTGTCGTGCGGTCCACCTCGGGTGCTCGCGAGACCAGGCGAACCTCATCGGGGCCAAGCGTGATCGGTGGCTGATCGCCCGGTGGATGGAGGACCAGCCCCGAGACGCTCTGGCCGAGCGCTCCGGCTTCGGCAGGGCTCAGCGCCACTTCGACCCACAGGGGATTCGTGCGCACGACCCGGGCCAGCGGTGTCCCGGCGGTGACCGCCTGTCCCGGCACCACCGAGAGCTCGGCGATGCGGCCCGCGATCGGGGCCCGTACCGGCACAGGCGTTCCACCTCCGTTGATGGCGCGCTGTTCGGACGAGAGCGTGCTGACACGCGCGCGGGCTTCTTCGACCTCGGCCGAGCTGACGGCTTCGAGCTTCAGCAGTTCCTCGAGACGCTCGAGGCGAGCGCGCGCCAGCTGAAGGTCCGAGCTGATCTGGGACAGGCTGCGGTCGGAGGCGACCCGCGGAGTGAGGCTGATCACGCCGGCGCCGCGTGCGACATCCATTCCGACGAAGGCCTGGGTCGTGGCCGCGACGATTCCGTCGAGCGGCGCGATCAGAAGCGCCTCACCGCCGGCGGCGGGACGGATGCGCGCCGGCCCGGATGCAGTGCGATGCACCGTTCCCTGGCGTGCCCACTCGGTTGCGAAGGGGGTGCGCCATTGCTGCTCCTTGAGGAAGCTGATCGGCTCTCCGGAAGGAGTTCCGGCGCTGGTGGCCGATGGCGGCCCATACGTGGGCGGTGTGACCAGCCCCCCCACGGAGTCGCCTTCGGCGACCCGAACCTGTCCTGACGCGATGTTCTCGGTGCCCGCAGCGCTCTCGACGCGAAAGAGAAGGTCGAAGACGCCGGGGCGCGCAGGCTTCAGCTCGATCGAGTAGATGCCGTCGCGCAGCGCTTTCTCCTGGCGAAAGAGCTGCTCTCCACCCTGCGGGTCGCGCAAGACTGCGACGACGACGCCCTCCTTCAGCGGTGGGAAGCCGTCGAGGATCGTCACGTGGGTATGCGACTTCGAGACTTCGCCGACGACGAGCGGGTCGGCTTCGGCAAAAATCTCGTAGCGATCCCCCCATGCGGTCACCGCCCAGCCCTCTTCCTCCTCGTGCCCTGCGGTGCCCTGATTGTCGGAGCGACCCTGACAACCGGCGGCCGCGACGGCCATCACGAGCGCCAGCAGCGAGAGTGAAACCTTCATCGGGAACCTCCATCCGAGGTGAGGGGTCGGCCGGCGGCGAGCTCGAGCTCGCGGTGCGCCTGAAGCGCGGCTGCGTAGAGGTCGAGGGCGGCGAGGCGCACGCTCAGCGCCGATCGCAACGTCTCGATGAGATCCGTGAGGCGGCTCTCGCCGAGCCGGAAGGTCGCCGTGGCGCTGCGCTCGACCGTGTCGACATGGGCGGCGGTTTCGAGCCCGAGGAGTGCGGCTTCGCGGAGTCGCGCGTAGGAGACGCGAGCTGCGGGCAACTCCGCGCGAGCGCGAGCGGTCGCCAGTTCGAGACGCGCCCGCGCGGCCGAAAGGTGGGCCGAGGCCGCGGCTTTCTCCGGCTGCTGGCGATCGAAGAGGGGCAACGGCCAGCTCACGCCCATCACGGGGCCTGCGGTCTCGCTGACGTCGTCTCGAATGCGTTGCCAGCCGAAGGAGAGTTCGGGGAACTGGACTACACGCCGACCCGCTCGAAGCTCCCACTCGGCTTCCTCGACCTCCGACCGTCGTGCCAGGAGGTCAGCACGAATCGGTGTCGCCGCTGTATCGCTCACGACTGGGAGATCCGGTCGTTCTGGCGACGCTTCGTCAGTCAGATCCGGACGCCACACGAGCGCCACCGCCCTGGCGAGAGTCGCCTTCGCTTCGGCCTGGACCGCCTCCGCCTGGACTTCCAGGGCAACCAGGGACAGACGGCGTGCGGCCAGCCCGGACTCTTCTCCACTGCGAGCTCTCGATTGCATCTGCGAGCTCAGGCGCTGGATCAATTCCAGATGATGATCGAGCACGATCTGCCGCTCGGCGTTCAGGGCCCAGTCGGCGAAGGCGGCACGCAAGTCGGATCGAAGCTTCAGCCGACTGGCTTCGAGGTCGTAGGTCGCCACCTGCAGGCCCGCGCGCGAGGCTCCGACGGCGGCACCGCGACGGCCGTCGAAGAACGGCGGCGTCCATGCGATCCGCCACGTGGTCTGTTCCGCCGCGTCGTGCGGAGCTTCGCGCTCGAATTCCACGACCGGATTGGGCCAGAGCCCGGCTCGGGCGTGCTCGGCCTGCGCCGCACCCAGACGGTCGGAGAGTGCGGCAGTGGCGGACTGTCCACCGTCCAACGCCTTCAGGAACTCGGTTTCAGTGACGTGATCCTGAGCCAGGGCGGGCGTGGTCGAGTCGAGGACGGCAAGGAGGCACGCAAGGGCAAGGGGGTATGGATACCGCATGGGATCTCCGATCGAGCGTCAGGAAACACGACGAGTGGCCAGTGTCGGGGCAGAACGAATCCCTGAACCGGCTCGATCAGATGCGGAGGATGTGGGGGTTCCGGAGTCCTGGGGGCGCTCCCCGTGGGGGCAAGTCAGGCAGGGAAAGCTCGGACGAACATGCCGCTCCAAGGCGCCAATCGAGCGGGCGGAGCGCGAACGCAAGCGAGGGGGCTGTAGTCTGGGGGCGAGATCCGAGGCGGGCCCGCTCATCGACCGGGCTCGAGAAATCGTGATCGTGATCGGAGTCGGGTCCGTGATGGTCCAACAGCGCCGCGACTCCTTGCGCCTTGGGGTGATCGTCCACAGCATGCCCAAGGACCACATGAAGCTGGATCAACTGGCTGCTGCCAGCGGCCAGGATCCAGAGGCACAGCCAGAGGCCGGCCAGTCTGCGGTGACGCGGGAAGGGCATGGCGGCATTCTGCGCAAAGTCGCCCGTGCCGTCAATGCGCCGCATTGCGTCGATGATCCCTTCGCCGGAGTGCTACACTTGTTGCCCCGCCGGGCTTGAGCGAACGGCTCCGGTCGCACGAGCATCGCGGAGGCAACATGGCTCGACATCACGGATTCGCCGGTGCGAATCGTCCCCGGGCGGCCGCCGGTATCGTCGTGGCTGCTCTCCTGGCGGCAGGCCCTGCGCTCGGCGCTTCGACCACGATCCTCATCACGGAAGTCGAGGCCGATCCGGTCCAGCTCGGCTTCGACTCGCCCTACGAGTGGTTCGAACTCCAGAACATCAGCGACCAGACGCGCACGCTCACGGACTGGACGATGGCCGACAACCAGGCCTCGGACGCGCTCCCGACGATCGTGCTCGGGCCCGGGGAGTGTGTCGTTCTGGCCACGAACGGCTCGAACTTCAGCACATCGCATCCGGGCTATTCCGGGAGAGTCGTCCAGGTCGGAAGCATCGGCGCCGGCCTCGAGAACGCCGCGGACTTCATCGTTCTCCGGGACGACTTGGGGACCGACGTCGACTGCGTCTCCTGGGGAACGAGCACGACCTGCTTCAGTCCCGCAGCCGCCGTCCCCGCGGCGAACACCGCCGTCACCCTGCAGCGTGCATCGACGGTGGACACGGATTCCGGTGCCGATTGGGCGAGCAACACGAACGAGACTCCCTGCCCCGGGGCCGTCGGCGTGTCGGATCCGCATTCGAGAGTCGGTGGCCCCCGCATCACCATCACCCCGAACCCGGGCTTCGGGCGGACCACGATCTCATGCTCCGGTGTCGCCGCGGGCCCGTTGGTGGTCGCGATCCATGACGCCACGGGGCGACGCATCCGGACGCTGCGCGACGAGGGCTCAGTATCGACGCGGAGCATCGCCTGGAATGGGCTCGACGAGCAGGGCCGCGCCGTCCCCGCAGGGTTCTATCTCGTCACCCTCCCGAAACGCCTCGGGGCGCCGGGGGCGGGACGATTCCTCCTGCTGCGGTGACCGGAGTCCCGGGCGATTTCCGGTCGATCGCGGGAACGCCGGAGGATGGATACGGGAGCCATCGGCGCGTAATGGCAAGGAGTGGCGGGGGCGGTCTGCCGCGCGCCCCCCGATTTGACCCAGATGATCCCCCCGGCCCGGGGACTTTGCCCTACGGTCAGACGATGAAACCTACGATCCGCGTGCCTGCCGCCCTTCGATTCGTCGCATCTCTCGGCCTCCTGCTGTTCCTCGGGGCCTGCTCCGGCTCTTCCCTCGACCAGGCGAAGCTCCAGCCGCGCGTGACCCGGCTCATCGAAAAGCCCAAGGAGTCCGTCGCCGGGGAGACGCTGCTCCAGCGCGATGCGGTCATCGCGTTCTACCAGGACCGCAAGTTCAAGCCCGCCTGGGATCTCGGTCCGGGCGCGGCCTCGATTCGCGAGGCGATCGCCGGCATCGGGCAGGACGGCCTCGATCCGGACGAGTACCACCTCGCACGGATCGATTCGCTGCTCGCGGGGCGCAAGGAGCAGCGCACCGACGAGCGCGACGCCGAACTCGAGATCCTGTTCAGCGACGCCGTCGCGGGGATGATCGACCACGCGCGGTACGGTCGCGTCTTGCCGGCCTCGCTCGACAAGCACTGGAACGTCGATCCGCGCAAGGATGCGCCGCCGATCGCCGAGGCGCTGGCCCGCGTGGCCGGGTCGGTGTCGCCGGCCGCGGGGCTCGAGAAGGAAAAGCTCGATCACTTCATCTACGTCGGCCTGAAGGGCGAGCTGGACCGGCTTTCGAAGGTCGCGCAGCAGGGCGGCTGGTCGGCGATTCCTGCGGGCGGCGTCCTCGTGCCCGGCGCCCGCGATCCACGGATCGCGCTCGTTCGCGCGCGGCTCGCCGCGACCGGGGAGCTGCCGCAGGGCACGGCGACGGTGGACGACTCCGTCGGCTACGACAGCGACCTCGCGGCGGCGGTGAAGGGCTTCCAGACACGGCATCGCCTGATCGATGACGGAAGGCTCGATGCCGGCACGCTCGCCGCAATGAACGTGTCCGTCGAGGACCGGATCGACCAGGTGAAGGTGAACCTCGAGCGCTCGCGCTGGGTCCTGCCCGGTCTCACGGCCGACTTCGTGCTGGTCAACCTCCCCGCGTTCAAGGCCTACCTGATTCGTGACGGCAAGTCCGTCTGGGAATCGCGCACGCAGATCGGCAAGGAGGCGCGCCAGACGCCCATCTTCCGTGCCGACATGAAGCAGGTGATCTTCAATCCGACGTGGACGGTGCCGCCGACGATCCTGGCCGAGGACGTGCTGGGCGGAATCGCACGCGGCGAGGACATGCTGGCGAAGAAGAAGCTCAAGGTCTACGACGGGGATGGCAACCTCGTCGACCCGAAGTCAGTCGACTGGAAGAACGCGACCGCGGGGAACTTTCCCTACACGCTGCGCCAGGACGCCGGCCTCGACAACGCGCTCGGTCGCGTGAAGTTCATGCTGCCGAATTCGTACAACATCTACCTGCACGACACGCCCAGTCGTGAGCTGTTCGCCTCCGAAGAGCGCACGTTCAGCTCGGGCTGCATTCGGCTCGAGGATCCGATCGGATTCGCGAAGCAGCTCCTCTCCGACCAGGGCTACGACGACGCGAAGATCAATGACGTCATCGCGACGGGGGAGACCAAGGGGGTGGACCTGACGACACCGCTTCCGGTGCTCATCGTCTACTGGACGGTCAGCGTGGGGGTTTCCGGCGAGGTGCGCTACGGGCCCGACGTCTACGATCGCGACGGCATGATCCTCGCGGCGCTGTCCGCACGGCGGGGTCTGGTCTCCGCGGCGGCACCAGCCCGCTGAGCGCCGGTCAGTCGCCGGCCGTGGCTCCGCCCGCGCCGAGGTGCCGCCCGAACCACGCCAGCGTCCGCTCCCATGCGGCCTGCGCGGCCGTGGGGTGATACGCCGGGCGCATGTCGCAGAAGAAGGCGTGCTTTGCTCCCTCGTAGACGACGACCTCGTGCGGTTCGGCGAGGCCGTCGATGCGCGCGCGGATCGCCTCGACGTCCGCCGGCGGGATGCCGCCGTCCTCGGAGCCGAACAGGCATAGCAGCGGCGCGCGGATCCCGTCCGCCTCGTCGAGCAGCGGTGTGAGCGCGAGGCCCGGGCGCGGACGCACGATGCCTCCTCCATACAACGAGACGGTGGCCGCCGGATCGAGCCGGCTCGCGGCGAGGAATGCCGCGAAGCCGCCGACGCAGAAGCCGACCACGCCGACACGCGCGGCATCGACGTCGCGGCTCTCGCGCAGGTGCGCGAGTGCGGCGGCGAGGTCCTGCTCGAGTCCCGCGTTGGTGAGCAGTGCGAGCTGCACCATGGCGGGGGGCATGTCCGCGTAGGGGATCTCGATCCCGGTGCCGGCCCGGTGGAAGATCTCGGGCGCGAGCGCGACGTAGCCCGCCGCGGCGAAGCGGCGGCAGACGTCGCGAATGTGCGCGTTGACGCCGAACGCCTCCTGCACCACGACGAGTGCGGCGTGCGGGCCGGGGGACGCTGGCGCGACGAGCCAGGCGTCCATGGGTCCGTCGGCGGTGGAGATCGTGACACGGGCTTCCGTGGGCGCGGCGGTGGGATCGGTCATGCGGGACATCGTGCCACGGGTCGGGCGCGCGGTCGATGGGGCGCGTGGCGTCACGAGGAGCGGCGCCCCGGCACCCCGCGGAACGCGAGCCAGAAAATGATCGGCAGCTCGCCGAGTTCGAGGATCAACGCCACCTGTCCCACGGCGGGTGCGAACTGCGGCAGCAGGATCACGGTGAACGCGTTCACGACGTAGGCGAGCCCGGCGACCATCACCGCGAACCCGAGGATGCGGGGGAAGTACCCCGAGCGCACGATGAGCCGCCCGAACGGAAACAGCCAGAGCCCCCAGAAGATCGAGGCGACGATGATTCCCTTGTCGTGCAGGCGCAGGAAGAGGTAGGCGAGAGCATCGAGCTGCCGGGGCTCGAAGACCGCGAGGAAGTCGGCGCCGCCGAGCAGCGTGAGCGCGGCCTGCTCGTTGACGACGTTGAGGAACGTGATCGGGACGGACACCAGGCCGCCGAGGACCACCATCTGCTTCGCCAGGCGCTCGTCGACGTCCTTGAACAGGCGGTACAACGCCAGCACGACGAAGATGGCGATCGCCTGGTGGATCAGTTCGCTGGCGATCCCGACGCGGAGCAACCAGGCGGACGCGCGGATGCGCTCGGCCGTGGCCGTCGCGTCGCGCGCGACGATGAGCTGGCCGGGGACGTACAGAAGTCCGATGGGGGCGATGAGCCCCATGAGGAAATACAGCCTCCCAGCGACCTTCGCGCGCCGGTCGATCGAGTCCGGGACCACGGCGGGTGCGCTCATGCCGACTCCGCCGCGCCCGCGACGACGAGGCCGCGCAGGGCCTTCCGTACACGCACGCGCCACACCCAGACGAGCATCGTGGCGAACTCGACGCGCCGCGCCGCGACCGTCGACGCCCGCACGGTGAGCAGCGCAGTGACCACGAGGTAGGCCGTGACGATCGCCGCGGCGAGGTTGATCACCGCCCACGCGCCGTGCAGTACGGCGAGGACCATCCCGGTCGTCGCCATGGTGAGCATCACGGCGACGAAGAACACTCCGGCCTTGCGATGGAGCGGCGCCCCTTTCGCCGCGTGGAGCGCGAGGAACCCCGAGACCAGCCCGAGGCCGCCCGCGAGGATGTGGGCCAACAGCAGGGGCAGCATGCCTCAGCGCCCCCCGGTCCGCACAGTGCCGATGGCGCCGCGATACGCGAGGGCTTCGTGCTTGAGCGCACGCGCGAACGCGACCGTCGTCTTGACGACGACGAGGCGGCCAGCCCGGAGCAGGGTCTCGGCCGCTCCGGCGGACGACAGCTGCTCGAGGACGCAGCCGCTGGCAGGTCGGGCTTCGGCCCCGCAGAGCAGGGCCACGGAGGCAAGGAGCACGAGAACGGATCTTCGGATGAACGGTCGCATGGCGAACCTCCTGAACATGCACGACTGCTGCATGCCAGGAAGAATGAGCGCCGTCCCGGGTCCGCGGAAGCCGGTTGCGACGAGTGGCAGAACGGAGGGACTGAATGGCGGTGGGGGCGGACGAACCACGGGGCCTGCCGGGCCTACATCTGCCGAAACAGGTGCAGGTAGTTGCGGCTGACGGGCAGCACGTCGGCGCGGCCCTTGAGGTGGATGTCCGCCGTCTCGTTGTCACCGCGCGTGACGTGGCTGATGGCGCGCAGGTTGACCACGACCGAACGGTGCACCTGCGCGAACTGCGCGGGATCGAGCTGGGAGACGAGGTCCTTGAGCGCGACGCGCAAGAGCGCCTCGGCGGGCTGTCCGGCGTCGCCGCGCCACGCCACGAGCGTGTACTTCGTGTCGGAGCGCAGGTAGTCGATCTCCTCGACCGGGATCAGGCGCAACGTCTCGCCGACCTGGGCGCGAATCCAGCGCAGCGGCTCCGGGGCGGCGCCGGACTGGATCTGCGCAAGGTGCGCGGCGAGTTGCTGCAGCACGGCATCGGCGTCGTGCGCGGGTTGCGCGGAGCGCAGGCGCTCCTGCAGGCGCGCGACCGTCTCGGCAAGTCGCTCGGGCTCGACGGGCTTCACCACGTAGTCGAGCGCGCCCTGGGCGAACGCCTGCACGGCATAGTGATCGAACGCGGTGACGAAGACGAGGTGTGCGCGGCGGCCGATCTTCCGGGCCGCCTCGATGCCGGACATCCCCGGCATGTGGACGTCGAGGAAGCAGATGTCGGGCCGGTGGGTCTCGAAAGACTCGACAGCTTCGCGGCCGTTGCGCGCCTGGGCGACGATCTCGAGCTCCGGCCACGCGCCGACCAGCTGGCGGGCCAGGGCCTCGCGGAGGAGCGGCTCGTCGTCGGCGATCAGTGCCGTCGGGTGGGAGCGCATCAGTCCGTCGACCCGCGGACGGGGATGTTCACCTCGGCGGAGACCCCGCGCGGGGACTGCGCGACGACCCGGAGCTCTGCCGTCTCGCCGAAGGCCAACCGCAAACGCTCGCGCAGCGTCGCGAGGCCGGTGCCCAGGCCGTTGCCGGTCGGGCGCAGACCCACGCCCGTGTCGCTGACCCGCAGGATGCAGCGCTCGCCGCGTCGTTCGACGGAGACGTCGATGCGGCCGCCCTCCTCGCCCGGGTCGATCCCGTGGCGCACCGCGTTCTCGACCAGCGTCAGCAAGGTCATCGGCGGGCAGGGCAGCGCCAGCGCCGCCTCGTCGCCGTGCAGCGAGAACTGCAGTCGATCGGGCATGCGCATGTGCATGAGCTCGAGGTAGGCGCGGACGAGCTGCAGCTCCTGCCCGAGCGTGGTGGCCGGCTCGTCGAGGCGGGGCACCGCCGCGCGCAGGTAGGCAACCAGGCTCTGCAGCACCGCCGGAGCCCGCGGCGATCCCGCCTCGACCAGCGCCTGCACGTTGGCCAGCGTGTTGAACAGGAAGTGCGGCGTGACCTGCGCCTGCAACAGGCGAAGCCGGGCGTCCAGCGCCTGCCGACCGAGTTCACTGCGTTCCAGGTCGAAGGCGAGAGCCTGGTGGCGTGCCAGCGCCTCCTTCTGCCGCACCAGCGCACCCAGGGCCATCCAGGGCGCGACGAACAGCCCGAGCACGGTCAGGATGGAGAAGCCTTCCATGCGCGACTTGACGAGATAGAACGCCGGCGCGCCGGCCGGTGTCGACAGCGCGTAGAGGATCGCGACGCTGGGTGGAATGCACACCCCGACCGCTACCACCTGGAGCACCCAGCGCGCGATCCAGCGGGGGAGGCGCCGTGGCCAGCGTTCGAACAGGCCAAACACGAGCATCGCGATCAGCCCGAGCGTCACCGTGCGCACGATCGCGGACGCGGACCCGGACTTCCACCCGGAGTGGCTCAGCAGGAGGCCGATGGCGCCGGAGACCGCAACCGTGAAGAGGACGCGCCGCCAGTGCAGGATCCCGGGCGGTCCACCAGGCTTCAATGGTTCTGCAAGCGTGCGCATGGCCCGAGGATAGTCCAGACGCGTGCGGGAACCAACGAAGCGTGCGGGGCTACTCGCCTTCGCCGCCCCCGTCGAGGAAGCGATCCGGCGCGTCGGTCGTGGGAAACGTGCAGACATCGCGGCGGCCGAACCAACGGTAGCGCGAGCGGGCGATACGATCGTACGCCCAGTCGCGTAAGGCGCGCGGCGCGAGCTGCGCGAGTCGTGCGAGGATCGGCCACGGCTGGCGCAGCTGTGCGGCCACCGCGAGCGCCCCGTCGCTGCGCACGAGCATGGCGTCGCCGGCCAGGACGACCACGCTGTCGGTTCCCCGTGGGAGTCCGCCGCGTGCCGCGAGGAGCCCGCGCGCGGTCTCCGACTGCAGTTGCGCGAAGACAATGCGCGCGTGGGGATCGCCCGCGATCACGAAACGCACACCGGCGTGGCACAGGTTGCAGACGCCATCGAAGAGAACCACGATCCGATCGGACGGGGCGGATACGTCGGGAGCGCGCATGGGGCGAGGATACCCCAGCACCCGAGGGCACCCGCGCCGGAGGCTCCGGCCGTATTGGCGGGGCGGCCGCGGGGCGGAACGACGTGCTAGATTGGTGGCCCGAACGCAGTTGCCCACCCGCCCCGGAGCCCGCTCATGCACCACGGCCGCACCCGTCATGTCCTCGCGATCGTCAGCGGGGTTCTCGGGATCCTGTTGATCCTCGCCGCCGTGCTCCTGGGCTACGCGCGGCGCTCGCTGTTCGACGAGCGCGCGTTTGCCGCGCGCGTCGCGGAGAGCTTCGAGGATCCGCGGGTCGCCAACTTCGCCGCCGAGCAGATCGCCGACGGGATCATCAGCGCCAAGCCGGACCTCGTCGGCCTGCGGCCCATTCTCGTCGGCACCAGCCGGGGCGTCGTCGCATCGGCCCCGTTCCGTGCGGCGATCAAGCGGGCCGCGCGCACGCTTCACCACGCGATCACCACGGGAACGGCCGAGGACATCGTCCTCACGGTGAAGGATGTCGGAGCGCTGCTCGAGAGCGCCGTCGCGAACCAGCCCGGCATCGCCGGCAAGCTGCCTCGTGGATTGACCGCTGCGGTCGGGACACTCAAGTCCCTGCCCGGCGGCGATCGTGCCGAGTGGATCGTCCGCGTCGCCAACCGGATGCGCGCGGCCACGCTCGTCTTCCTCCTGCTCGGCATCGCGCTGTGCTTCGCGTGCGGGTGGCTCGCCCGCGATCGCCGGCG
>JANPEF010000110.1:0-3674 GCA_031431875.1 Candidatus Eiseniibacteriota bacterium
CGTGCCGAGAAGCACGAGCAGGTTGCGCAGGCTGGTGTCGCCCCAGGCGTAGCGCACGCCCTCGACCATGCGCGCAAGCGCCGAGTCGTCGTCCCGCTTCGGCGCAACGGTCGGCAGGTCCATGCGCAAAAGCGCCGTGAGTACGGCGACGAACGAAAACGCGTTGATCCAGAAGCACAACGCCTCGCCGAACGTGGCGAGCACCATCCCGGCGAACGCCGGGCCGAGCAGGCGCGCCGAGTTGAAGATCGTCGAGTGCAGGGCGATCGCGTTGGGCAGGTGCGCCCGGTCCACGGTCTCGGCCACGAACGACTGGCGCGCGGGCAGGTCGAACGCGTTGATCAGGCCGCTGACGAACACGAACCCGAGCACGACCTCGACCCGCGGATTGCCGAAGGTGACCAGCGCGGCGAGCGTGAACGACTGGATCATGGCCAGCACCTGCGTGATCAGGATCACGCGGCGGCGCACGAAGCGATCCGCCAACACGCCCGCGTACAGCGAGAACGCGAGGATGGGCAGCGTCATCGCCACGCCGACGAGCCCGAGCAGGAACGGCGAATGCGACAGTCGCCAGACGAGCCAGCCCACCGCCACGCTCTGCATCCACGTGCCGATCAGAGAGACGCCCTGGCCGATCCAGTACAGCCGGAAGTTGCGCGAGTAGAGCGCGGGGAAGCGCGCCCGGGCCAGCTCGTCGAACGCCGCCCGCGCGGCGTCGAGCCCGACGGGCTCCGCGGGTCCCGACATCCCCATCGTCGACGCCGGGAGGCGTCGGAAGTGCCGGCGCGCCGGCCGACAGCTCGAGCCGCTCGACGCGCGCAAGGAGCCACGGCTGGCGATTCCTCGCATACGCCTCGCGCGCAGCCGCTGCGGCCGCAGCGCGATCGCGCGACGCCTCGGCGGCGGTCGAGAGCCCGAGCCACGCGCGCCACGCCAGCGCACCGTCGGGATCCGCGTCGCGCGCGGCCTCGTAGGCGACGCGCGCGCGTCCCGTACGCCCGGCCATCTCCTCGGCCTTGCCGCGATTGAGGCGGATCAGCGCGAGCCCGGCCTGCCGCTGCGGGGTCGGCGCCGCAGCGGCAAGCATCGACTCGAGCGAGTCGGCGATCGCGCGCGCGCGCTCGACCTCGCCCCGGCCGCCGTACCAGCGGATCGCCTCGGCCTGCACGGCCATGTCGCCGGGTCGGGCTGCGCGGGCCGACTCCACCGCGAAGCGCCCGCTCGACGGCGACGCGGTCTGCGACAGGTTGAGCCGCGTGTCGCGCAGCGACAGCGGTCCCGGCCAACGCAGCGTCTCGCGCCCGCCGGGTGCCAGGAACACCAGCGTCGGGTACTGGTGCACGTCGAAGCGCGCCGCGAGCGCGCGACCCGCGAGCGTCTCGATATCGACGCGGATCATGGCCACGCCGGCGGCCGCCTCGGCGAGCAGCGGATCGGGATAGACCGCGCGGTCCATCCAACGGCAGGGCGCACACCAGTCGGCGTAGAAATCGAGAAAGACGGGGCGAGCGACGGCCCGGGCGAGCGCGCTGTCGGGTGGGCCGGATTCCCAGGGCACGCGGCACTCTGCGTGGGCCAGCGAGTCGAGGCGGGCCGAGAGCGCCGCGGAGGCCGGAGCGCGCGCGGCCGGCGCGACCGGCGGCAGGAGTCCGAGGGCGGCGGCGAGGAGCAGGGCGCCCGGGGCAGTCACGAATCGCGAAAAGGGGGTCACGAACGGAAGTCTATCACGCGATTCGGCCCGGTCCCGGCTGGAGGCAGCGTCCGGTAAGCGGCGTCACCTGTCGCGAGCTCGGGGACTGGCCAATTGACTCGCACTGGTGCGAGTCAATTGGCCAGTTTGTCCGGGCGACCTCCCCACTCGAGCGCGCTACACGCGCTCGATGTAGGTATCGTCCCGGGTGTCGAGCTTGATGCGGTCGCCGACGTTGATGTACTGCGGCACGCGGATGACGAGCCCGGTCTCGAGCGTGGCGGGCTTGGGCGAGGCGGAGATCGTGGCGCCCTTCGCCATGGGATCGGTCTCGGTGATCGCGAGCTCGACGAACATCGGCGGATCGACCGCGACGGCGCGGCCCTCGAACGAGTGCACCGTGATCTCGATGCCGTCGATCAGGTAGTGCTTCGCCTTGCCCACCGCGCCCTCTTCCATCTCGATCAGCTCGTAAGTCTCGGCGTTCATGAAGTGGAACGTGTCCCCCGCCCGGTACATGAACTTGAGCGTGTTCGATTCCATGTCGGCGAGGTCGACCTTGTCCTCCGAGCGGAAGCGGTGCTCGGTGGCGTTCCCGCTCACCAGGTCGACGAGCTTGGTCTGCACCATGCCGCGCCAGTTGCCGGGCGTGACATGCATGACGCTCGAGATGCGGTATGGCTTGCCGTTGTGGAGGATGACGTTTCCGACCTTGAGTTGCGTGGCTGCGGGCACGAGGCGGATCTCCCGGGAAAGGGGTTCTAGCGCGGAGTGCGGTTGCTCACCGCGCCTTCCTGGAATTTCTCGAGTCGGCCGCGCAGGTAGTTGTCGCTCGGGCGCTTCTCGAGCGCACGCTCGGAGGCGACGACCGCGTCGTCCCACTCGCCGCGCGCGGCATGGACCTCGGCCAGCGCGTCGTACGCCGTGGCGCCGCCCTGCGTCAACTCGACCGCGCGCTTGCCCGCGGCCAGCCCGTCATCGAGCCCGACCTTGAGCGCCGCGGAGAACCGTGCCAGCGCGGACTGGAGACTGGCATCGTCGGGCTGCTGCGCGACGACCTGCTTGAACGTGGCGAACGCCTCGTCCGGATGCCCGGTCTCGGCCAGGCTCACCGCAAGTCCGGTCCGCGCCTCGGTGTCGCGCGCGGTCGCGGGAAAGAGCTCGAGATAGCGCCGGTAATCGGCGACCGCAGCCTCGTGCATACCGTTCGCACGCTCCCCCGCGGCCACCTGCAGCAGGAGGTCGGCGACACGCCCGCCGGCGTTCTTCGGCTCGAACGTGAGCGCGCGATCGACCTGGGCGCGGGCCTTTGTCCAGTCGCCGGCCTCGGCCGCCTTCTCGCCGAGGGCGATCCGGTTGTCGTAGGTGTCCTTGCCCCTGGCGATCAGCGCCTCGATGCTGGCCACGCTGGTGCGGCCCTCGCGCGTGTCCTCGAGGAAGCGGCGGAACACCGGCGGCGGATAGAAACCCGACTTGCGATTCACCTGCACTCCGCTCGCGTCGACGATCACCAGCGTCGGGTACGACTCGATCTTGTAGCGCCGGGCGAGCTCGATGCCCTCGCCCTTCTCGGCGTCGATCTTTCGGTTCACGAACTTCGCCGCGGCCACGCCGACCGCCGAGTCGCTGTAGGTCTGGCGGTCCATCATCTTGCACGGCCCGCACCACGTCGCATAGAAGTCGAGGAAGACGAGCTTCTTCTCCTTCTTCGCGCGCGCGAGCGTGGCGGCGAAGTCGCCCTTCTGGTCCCAGGGGACGAGCTCGGTGTGCGTGGTTTTGGTGGTGGTGGTGGTCGTGGTTGTCGTGGTCGTCGCAGACGCGGCCGGCCCGGGCGTCGCTGCCGGGCCGACCGCAAGGGCGATCGAGCAGAGCAGGACGGAAGCCGAAATGTGGCGATGAGGGTCGATCGATCTCATGGCTGCCTCATGATTCGTCCATCCGATGGCGACCGCGGAGCGTAGCACCGGCGAGGGAGAAAGAC
>JANPEF010000111.1:0-35915 GCA_031431875.1 Candidatus Eiseniibacteriota bacterium
AGCTTGTGGCGGGGCAGGGTGAGCGAGACGTTCTTCAGGTTGTGTTCGCGGGCGCCGCGGATGACGATTCCGCCGCCGGGGGCGTGCTCCAAGGGAGGCTCCTCGATCCTGGGTTCCGGCGATCCGTTGGGGTCGGGCGCAGTATACCGTGGACCCGGCGGGTCCCGGGTGTTAGAAACGCGGCCATGCCGCCGACCGCGCCTGCCGCGCCCGCCCCGTCCCCCGCCGAGCGCGATCCCTCCGGGCTGCTGCGTCGCATCGGCCTGGTCGCCGCGTGCGCCATCACCGTCGGCAACATCGTCGGCTCGGGCATCTTCCGCTCCCCGCACTCGGTCGCCCAGCAGCTCGAGGGCCTGCCGCTGGTGCTCGCCGCGTGGGTCCTGGGCGGGCTCCTCTCGCTTGCCGGCTCGTTGGTGCTGGTCGAGCTCGCCGTGCTGCACCCGAAGAGCGGCGGCCTGTACGTCTTCATCCGCGAGGCGTTCGGCGACCTGTGGGCGTTCCTGTTCGGCTGGGCCAGCCTGTGGGTGATCAAGCCGACCGTGATCGCCTCGATCGTCAGCGTCTTCGCGCTCTACTGCTGCGAGGCGCTGCGCCTGCCGTCGGGTCTCGAGCCGGCCGTCGGCGTGGCCGCCATCGTCGTCCTGACCATCGTCAACCTGCTCGGTGTACACCAGGGCGCGCGCACGCAGACGCTGTTCACCGGGCTCAAGATCGTCGGCATCGTGGGACTGTGCGCCGCCGCATTCCTGCTGCCGCACGCCGGCTCCGCCGCAGGCGAACCGCTGCCGCCGGCGCTCGTTCCGCCGCCGCTGTACGCCGGCTTCGTAGCCGCGATGATCTCCGTGTTGTTCGCCTACGACGGCTGGACCGACGCGACCTATGTCGGCGGCGAGATCAAGAACCCGCGGAAGAACCTCCCGCTGGCGATCCTCGGCGGCACGGCCGCGGTGGTCGTCCTCTACGTGCTGACCAACGTCGCCTACTACACGGTGCTCACCCCGGCCGAGGTGGCGACCATTCCGGCCGTCGGCTCGGAGACGGTGCGGCGCCTCCTCGGCGAGGGCGGCGCGACCGCGCTCGCGCTGCTGGTCGCCATCTCGACGTTCGGCACCACCAACGGCGCGATCCTCACCGGCCCGCGCATCACCCAGGCGATGGCCGCCGACGGGCTCCTGTGGCGGGCCGCCGCGCACGTCGACGCGCGCCGCGGCACGCCCGATGTCGCGCTCGTGCTGCAGGCGGTGCTGTCGATCGTGTGGCTCCTGGCTGCGCGCGGGTTCGAGGACGTCTCGGGTTGGTTCGTCACCACCTCGTGGTTGTTCTACGGACTGACGATGGCCGCGCCGTTCGTGCTGCGCCGGCGCCACGGCGCGCCCCGCGACGGCTACGTCATGCCGTTCTACCCGGTGCTGCCGGTCCTGTTCATCGTGGTGACCGCGGGGCTCGTGTTCGGCGACCTCTCGGCCAGCGGCTGGCGCGCGTGGGCGGGCGTGGGGATCGCGGCGCTGGGAGCGCCGGTCTACTTCCTGTGGAAGCGCGGCCGCGTGCGGTAGGGCTCGAGACTACTCATACCGCAGCGCCTCGACCGGATCGAGGCGGCTGGCCCGCACCGCCGGGTAGATCCCGAAGAACAGCCCGACGCCGCACGAGAATCCGAGCCCGAGAACGACCGACCACAGCGGCACGGTCGACGGCAGCGGCGTGAGCGCGTCGACGATCTTCGCGATGCCCACCCCGAGCAGGATGCCGAGCGCCCCCCCCGCCCCGGTGAGCACACAGGCCTCGATCAGGAACTGCCACAGGATGCTCGAGCGCCTGGCGCCCAACGCCATGCGGATCCCGATCTCGCGCGTCCGTTCGGTGACCGACACCAGCATGATGTTCATCACGCCGATACCGCCGACCAGCAGCGACAGGAACGCGACTGCGATCATCACCACGTAGAAGCCGCCGGTGATCTGGTTGTAGAGGTTGAGCAGGGCCTCGTCGGTCATCGCGGCGAAGTCGTTGTCCTGGTGGGCGCGCAGGCCGCGGCGCAGGCGCAGGACGGCGCCGATTTCCTCGATCGCCTGGCCCATCTGTTCGGGCGAGCGGGCGACCGCGTTCAGGAGGACCTCGTTGCCCTTGAGGAACGACGAGCGGTCGCTGGGGAAGTACTTGCGCAGGCTGGTGTGAGGGATGAGGACGATCTCGTCCATGTTGAAGCCGAGGAACTTGCCGCGTCCCTCGAGCTCGCCGACGACCTCGAATGCCTGGTTGCCGATGTGGATCGTCTGCCCCACCGCCCCCTGGTTGGGGAACAGAGTCTGCAGGGTCTCCTTCCCGAGCAGCGCGACGTTTGCCTTGTGATCGACCTCGATCTGGGTGAAGAAGCGTCCCTCCGAGACGTCGTAGCCATTCGTCTCCTGGTACGCCTGGTCGGTACCCAGCACGAACGTGGGCTTGGTCGCCAGTTTGCGATAGCGGATGACCGGCTGTTCCTCGATGAAGTTCAGTGGGGAGACGGCACGCACGGCCGGGCAGCGGGCGAGGATCGCGTCGCGGTCGTCGAGCGTGAAGGCGCGCCGGCTGCGGAGCGAATCGGGCAGCTGCCCGATGATCACCTGCGGGCGCCACTTGCGGATGTAGATCGTGTTCGAGCCGAACGACTGGATCTGGTTCGCCATCGACTTGTTGAGGCCCTGGATCAGGGACACCATGGCGATGACGGTCGAGACGCCGATGATGACGCCGAGCACGGTCAGCAGCGAGCGCAGCTTGTTCGCTTTGAGCGCCTGCCAGGACATGAGCAGGATCTCGCCCAGCAGTCCCGACTGCGCCGCCTTCACCCCGGGAATGCGCGCCACGGGGCCGCCTACTCGAAGCGCAGCGCCACGATCGGATCGAGGCGCGCGGCACGGGCCGCAGGGTAGATGCCGAACAGCAGGCCGATGCCCGTGGACATGCCCAGGCCAAGCACGATCGCGATCCAGCTGACCGCGGCGGGCAGCGGCGAGACCGCCGCGACGAGCAGCGCCAGGGCGATGCCCAGGAGCACGCCGATCGCACCGCCGGTGAGCGACAGCGTGGCGGCCTCGACCAGGAATTGCATCAGCACGTCGCGGCGCTTGGCCCCCAGCGCCTTGCGGATGCCGATCTCCCGGGTGCGCTCGGTGACCGAGACCATCATGATGTTCATGATCACGATGCCGCCGACGACCAGCGAGATGCCAGCGACGCCGACCAGCACGACGAATGCGGCCGACGTGAAGTTGCGGTAGAGGTCCATGAACATCTCGGCGGTGACGATGCCGAAGTCGTCGGGCTTGCCGGGAGCGACACCGCGGCGGGCACGCAGGATCGCGCGCGCCTCCTCCTGCGCGGACTCGAACGAGGCCTGGTCGATCGAGGTGACGCTGATCGAGATCGAGTTGCGCGTTCCGTACGCCTTCTGCCAGGCGGCCAGCGGCACGATCACGAAGTTGTCCTGGCTCTGGCCGAACGCGCTGCCCTTCTTCTCGGCCACGCCGACGACCAGGTACTTCACGTCGCCGATGCGGATCTCGTGGCCGTTCGCGGTGCGGCCGTCGAACAGGTTTTCCCACACCTCGTAGCCGATCACGGCGACGGCGCGGCGGCGCGCCATGTCGTTGGCCGTCAGGTGGCGGCCCTCGGCCAGCTCGGTGCGGTCGACCTCGGCGTAGTCGCCCTGCACGCCCTTGATCGGGATGCGCCGCAGGCGGGTCGAGCCGAAGCGAACGTCGTCCCCGCGCTCGACCTCGGCCTTGACGGCGCCTGCCGAGCGCGACAGGCCGGCGATCGCCTCGGCGTCGCCGAGGGTGATGTCCTTGCGCTTGAGGGCGTCGCGGAAATCATCGTCCGACAGGATGAAGCCGAACTTGTCGACGGTGAACACGTTGGCGCCCTGCGCCAGGAGCTTGTCCGACACGTAGGCGTTCATGCCCTGGATCAGGGAGATGATGGCGATCACGGCGGTGACGCCGACGATCGTCCCGAGAAGGGTCAGGAACGAGCGCAGCTTGTTGGCGCGCAGCGCCCCCAGGGCCATGCGCACGCTCTCGCTGAACTCCACGTCAGTCCCCCGCCTCGCGGATGCGCCCGATTGCCGAGCCCGCCGCGATGCCCTCGATGCGCCGCGCCTCCTGGGCGCGGTCGCTCTCGACCTTGCCGTCGCGCAGGCGGACCACACGATGGGCGTGCGATGCCACGTCCTCCTCGTGGGTGACCATGATGACGGTCTTCCCCTGCTCGTAGATCGCCTCGAAGGCGGCGAGGATCTCGTTGCCGGTCTTGGTGTCGAGATTGCCGGTCGGCTCGTCGGCGAGGATGATCGACGGCCGGTTGACCAGCGCGCGGGCGATCGCCACGCGCTGGCGCTGGCCGCCCGACAGCTCGTTCGGCCGGTGGCGCATGCGGTCGGACAGGCCCACGGTGGCGAGCGCCTCGGCGGCGCGTTCCTTTCGTTCCTTCGGGCCCATGCCCGCGTAGATCAGGGGCAGCTCGACGTTGTGCAGCGCGTCGGAACGGGGCAGCAGGTTGAACGTCTGGAAGACGAAGCCGATCTCCTTGTTGCGGATCGAGGCCAGTTCGTCGTCCGACAGGCGGGCGATCTCGCGGCCCTTCAGGCGGTAGCGGCCCCCCGTCGGCGAGTCGAGGCAGCCGAGGATGTTCATCAGCGTCGACTTGCCCGAGCCCGATGGTCCCATGACGGCGAGATACTCGCCTTCCTGGATGTCGAGCGAGACGCCCGCGAGGGCGTGCACCTCCTCGTCGCCGACCCGGTAGACCTTGGTCAGGTCGTGGAAGATGAGAAGCGGCTCGGTGGCGCCCATGTCAGCTCGGGCCGCCCGGCTTGCCGCCCTTCCCCTTCTTCTGTAACTCGATCCCGTCGCCGGGGCGCAGGTCGCGGAGCACCTTGTACGGCCCGGTGACGACGCGCTCGCCGGCCTTGAGCTCGCCGCCGGTGATCGCGATGTCAGTCTCGGACGAGATGCCCGTGACGACACGGCGGAACGCGGCCTTCGTGCCGTCGATGACGAACACGCCGGTGATCTCGCGCTTCTTGCGCTCCTTGGGGTCGAGCTCCTCGTCCGACGTCTGCGCCGCGGCGTTGGCGGCGCTGCCCTCCTTCGGGGCCTTGGGCGCTTTCGCCTTCTTCTTGCCGCGCTCCTCGAGATCCTCGGGCTGGCGCACGACGACGCACTGGATGGGCACGGCCAGCGCATGCTCCATGCGCTTGACGTCGATCTCGACGTCGGCGGTCATGCCGGGGCGCACGGCGGGTACGGTGTGCGAGAAGAGCACCTCGACCTCGAAGTTCGTCTCGCCGGTTGCGCCGCCGGCACTGGTCTGCGACGCGCTGTTGCCGACCGTCGTGACGATGCCTTCGAACGTGGTGTCGGGCAGCGCGTCGACCGTGATCGTCGCCGTCTGGCCGACTTGGACGTCGATGACGTCGGTCTCGTCGACGTCGGCAACGACCTGCATGCGCGACAAGTCCGAGACCGAGAGGATCTGCGTGCCGGGATTGTTCATCGTGCCGACGACGACGATCTCGCCCGCCTCGATGTTCAGGCCGACGATGCGGCCGTCGATCGGGGCGCGGTACGTGGTCTTCGACAGCAAGTCGCGCTCGCCGGTCAGGGCGGCCTCGAGACGGCTCGTCTCCTCGCGCGCGTTGGCCTGCTCGGTGCGGGCATTCATGTACGAATTCTCGGCCTGGTCCATCTCCTGGGTGGAGAGGAGCTTCTGCGCGAACAGCGCCTTGCGCCGCTCGTAGGCCTGGGTCTCGATGCGCAGGGCATCGGTGGACCGCTCAAGGCGCGCCCGCGAAGCGGTCAGTTGCGCCTGCGTCTGGCGCACCGAGGAAACGAAGCGCGTGTTGTCGATCTCGAGCAGCAGGTCGCCGCGCCTGACCACGTCCCCTTCCTCGACCGCGAGGCGGGTCACGCGTCCGGACACGTCGGCGCTGATCTTGACGGTCGTGCGCGGCTCGATCGCGCCGGGTGCCTTCACCTTCTGCGTGATCTCCTTGACCTTCGCAGGGGACAGCGTCACCGCCTGAACCTTCCCCTTCTTCCCCGCCAGGGTCGCTGCCGTTGCGCCAGCGAGCACGAGGACACCGAGGGCGATCCACAGCCACTTGCTCTTGAAGAACTTCATTCCAGGTCGTCTCCGGGGGCGGGGAAGGACGCGCTCAGTACGTGCGACCGCGGACCCGCTCGAGGCTGGCCTCGGCGATCCGGACCTGCGTCAGTGCCTGCACGTAGTTGCTGCGAGCGCGCTGCAGGGCCACCTGGGCGTCGAGAAGCTCGAGGATGGTGCCCGAGCCGACGTTGTACTTCTCCTGCGACAGCTTGAGATCCTCGCGCGCGGACTCGACCTGGTCGATCGCCACGGTCAATCCTTCGTTCGCCTGCTGCGCGGTCGAGACCGACTCGCGGACCTCGACCTCGACGTCGAGCTTCTTCTTCTCGAACGCGTAGCGCTGCTGGTTTGCCGCCGCCTGGTTCTGCTGGATCGAGCCCTTGGTGCCGTAGAACGAGCTGAAGATCGGCACGTTAAGCGACAGCTGTCCGGTGCGCGAACGCGCGCCGGCGAGCGTCGGGTCCTCGTCGCTGTGCGAGTAGTTGAGCCCGCCGTTGAGCGTCGGGTAGTAGCCGGCCTTCGCCGCACCCACGCTCTGGTTCGCCGATGCCAGCGCCGCCTCGGCAGCCTTGAGGTCGGAGCGGTTGGCGAGGGCCTCGTTGAACACGGCTGCGGAGTCGACGATGGCCGGCGTCGGCGTGATGTCGCGCGCGGCGGCCAGATCGTCGTGCGGATCCTGGCCGATCAGGCGAGCCAGGCGGGAGCGCTCGAGAACGACCGAGTTGCGGTTCGTGATCAAGTCGAGCTTGGTCTGCGACACGCGGACCTGGGCCTTGAGCACGTCGCCGCGGGCGACCATCCCGAGCTCGAAGAGGCTGTTGACCCGGCGCAACTCCTGCTGCGAAACGACGAGCGCGGAGTCGGCCACCTCGGTCAGGAGCTGGGCGCGCAACAGTGCGTAGTACTGCTGTTTGGCCGCCAGCACCAGGTCGGCGCGGGCCTGGGCGTAGTCGTGCTTGTTCGCTGCGACATTGCTCCCCGCTGCCTGGATCGACTTGTACGCGCCCCAGTCGACGATCGTCTGGCCGAGCGAATAGTTGGTCGAGTAGTTGTCGGGGTTGGTCGGGATCGGGGTGTCGCCCTGGAGGAAGAAGTTGTTGTCGAAGCTCCGCCGGTAGCTGAACGACGCATCCACCCCGGGCAGGTAGCGCTGCACCGCCTGCTTCTGGCGTCCCTCGGCAGAGCTGATGTTCTCACGCGCCGTCAGAAGGTCGTGGTTGCGATCGAGGGCGCGCTTGACCGCCTCCTCCACCGTGATCGTGCCCCGCAGGGGCACCGTGTCCTGGGCGAATGCCGGAACGGCGCCGGCGAGCGCAAGGAACGCGACCAGGGCGCCCGCGCGTGCAACCCGGGCCGTCGAACCAATCATCGTCATGCTCGATCTCCTCTCCATGCCGCGGCGCCGTGCCGGGCGACCCGTGCTCTACGCACGTGCCCCGCTTTCGGTTGCGCCTTCGGTGGCCTCAGCCGCCGAAGGTCGAGCCGAGGGCGCCGATCAACGAGAACACCACGAACAACCCGAACATCGCGATCAGCGATGCCTTGAGCCCGACGCGGGCGATCACCGAGACGCCGATCGCGACGAGCACGGTCTGCCAGAGGGTGAAGACATCGAAGGACTGGAGGAATCCGGCAAGGAACTTCGTGGCGAAGCCCTCCTGGTCCGCGAGGGGGAAGAGCGCGCCGGGTCCCAGGGTGACCTGCGCGTTCTGCGCCATGTTGGCGAGCAGGATGCGGATGGGCAGCGCGACGAGGCCGACCAGGCCGGCATGGCACACGACCGACAGGGTCTGCTTGAAGCTCATCTTGCCACCGAGCACGAAGTTCGCCGCTCCCATCACGATCGCCGCGTAGACCACCGTGAACACGCCGCCAAAGATCGGAATGATGCACGAGTACATGATCTTCCCGGTCGCGCCGACCATCTGGTACGCGGCCTCCTCGGCGCCGGCCTCGTCGAGCTTCTCGGTCATCATGGGCACCCAGGCGGCGTCCCACGTGGTGAGCACGTAGACCACGGCGGAGGCGAGCATGAGAAGAAACGGCACGAGCCAGGTCGGCCGGTGTTCCAGGTGCTCGAACAGGGTGCGGGGCGACGTGAAGACGGCGGCGAGGCGGCGCGGAAACGGCCAGGCGGCACGGGCGACTGCGTCGTCAGCGGCGACGACAGGACTGGGCTCAGTCATGGGGGCTCCCGGGAGGCCGGGGCAGGTCCCGGCCGGACCTTCGTGGGATGCGCCGCTGACACCGGGCCATGCGGTCGCATTCGCGCGAACCGCCGGAGGTTACGGTCGGCGAGGGACGACCGTCAAGCGGTCGCCCCCGCCAAGCTGAGGAAATACAAAGAGTTCACGGGTCGGGCCGCCAGACTTCTTCAACCCGCGAAGAAGTTGGTTCGCGGCGGGTCCGGCAATCCCTTCAATCCAGCCGGAAGAGCACCGGCACGCGGACCCAGACCCCCACCGGGTGCCCGTTCGCCAGTGCGGGCGTGAACACCCAGCGCGCGACGGCCGCAGTCGCCGCGTCGGCGAAGAGCGCCGGGCCGCTCTCGACCTCCGCGCGCTGCACCCGGCCATCGGGACCGACGAAGGCGCGGACGACGAGGCGGCCTTCGAGCCGCGCCAGGCGAGCCAGCTCGGGATAGAGCGGGGTCACCCGGGTGACCGCTTCGGGATCCACATCCCGGTAGATCCACGTTCCCGCGTCGGGGATGACCTCCGGCGTCGGTCCGCTGGCTCCCTCGAGCGGGCCCGTTCCGGCGGAGCCCGGGTGGCCCTTTCCCGCGTCGAGCGGGCCGGTCGCAGGCTCGGCGATCTCGATCGAGGAAGGAACCTGCGTTTCGCGCAGCAGCGCATCGTCCACGGGAACCAGCCGTCCGTCCACCTGCGTGGGGGGGACGATTGTCGGCATTGGCGCCGCGCCGTCGGCGATCGGGACGAACTTCTCGATCAGGCGTTCGTCGAACTCGTAGAGGAACCCGGGCGCCTCGTCGATCACCGGCGCGGAGCGCAGGCTCGCCGCCAATAGCACGCCGACGACGATGGTCAGCCAGGAGAACGACGAGCCCAGCAGGCTGTCGCGCAGGACGAGGGATTGGTCGCGGCGGATCTGGTCGTGAAGTGTCATGGTCCATCCTCCTCGGTCCCGGTCGAGGTGCGGGAACGTCCGCCCGGCCAGGCGGTCGAAGGATGGTGCGGAGCGGACGCCGCGGTCGAAGACGCAGGCGCCCGCTCCCGACGATTCTAGTTCAGCGTGAAGCGGATGGGAACCGCGACCCACACCGCAACAGGCTTGTTGTTCGACAGCGCGGGCTTGAAGACGTACTGCTTGACCGCCTTCTCGGCCGCCTGGTCGAACACGGGATTCGACTTGGCGATGCGCGTGTCCTTGACGCGGCCGTCCTTGCCCACCAGGGCCTGGATGACGACGCTGCCCTCCATGTTCGACTGGCGGGCCAGGTCCGGGTATTCCGGCGTGACCCGGGTGATCGCCTCGGGCAGTTCCTCGACGTAGACGTACTCGCCGTAGCCGGGCATGTTGTCCGACGGCGGCGCAATCACGAGCGAGTCGCCCGTGCCGCCGGTCTCGCCCGCGCCGATCGACTGCGACAGTTCGTCCTGCGTCGCGATGGTCTGCTCTTCCTCGATCTGCTCCTCATCCGTCGGCAGCGGGATGCCGGCCGACGGGGCCGCCGTGGGGGCGGCCACCGACACGGACGGCGGCGTCTGCTGCAGCGACGGCGGAGCCTGCAGTTCGCGGTAGGGCACGACGATCTGTCGGTCCTCCCTCGGCGCGTTCCTCTGCGCGAGGAGGGCGAGCATGATGAGGACCATCGCCGTGAGGTACGCCATCGAGGAATAGGTCAGCGAGCGTTGCAGGCTCTTCGTCTGCGCCGCCCGGACTTTTCTCAGGTGGTCGATCTGGCCCGACTCGAGCTGCCAGTCGGCCGGGGTGAGAGTCGCGCTGCTCACTGGACGCCCACCTCCTTCTTGTCTTCTTCCGTCAGCGGGGCGAGCGCGAAGCGATTCATCTTCAGCGCGTCGAGCTCGTCGATGATGTCCACCATGGAGTGGAACTTCGCCTCCGGATGCACCTTGATGACGACCACGATCTTCTTCTCGTTCTTGTCCCGCTCCTGCTTGAAGATGCCGGGCAGGGACTTCCAATCCACCTCTTCGGGCGGCAGTTCACCGACGGTCCACTTGTAGCGGTCGCCGGGCAGCGCGAAGACGGTGAGGATGTTCGACTTCGCGATCGGCACCGGCGGGTTGTCCTTCGGCGGCAGGTTGATCTCCAGCGCCTGGGGAGTCCGGAATACGGTGGTGACCATGAAGAAAATGAGGAGGAGGAACGCGACGTCGACCAGCGGCGTCATGTCGATGCGGATTCCAACCCGCCGTTTCTTCTTGGATTTACCGCCTCCGCTTGGCTGCGGGGTGTCTACGGCACCCATGGATCCTCACCTCCCCCCTAGTTCGCCGCCGGAGCGGCAATCCTCTGCTTCTTCTTGGCGTCGGTCACGATGTTGAACCGATTCGCGTTCTGCTCCTGCAGTTCCTTCATGATCTGCTCGACCACGCCGAACGGCGCATCCCGATCGGCCTTCAGCAGGACGAACGCCGACGGGGCCGAGTAGCGCGCGGTCGTCAGCCACTGCCCGAAGTCCTGCGGCGTGATCAGCATGTACTTCTTCTCGCGCCGCTCCGTGAACTCGATGCCCAGTCGCCCCTCGCGGGTCACGTTGACCGTGATGATGTTCGACTCGGGTTTCTTGAACTCGGACGCCGACTCCGGAAGCGTGATCTTTTCCTTTTCCGGCGGCTGGAACTGCGTCGTCGTCATGAAGAAGATGAGGAGCAGGAACGCGACGTCGACCAGCGGCGTCATGTCGATCGCGATCCCGACTCGTTTCGGCTTCCTGACCTTGCTCATCGCGTCCTCGATCCCGACATCAGTCGGTGGCGCGGGTCGAGAGGAACTGGACCGCCTCGAACGACGCTTCGTCGATCATGTACGAGAAGTTGTCCACCTTGGTGGTGAACACGTTGTAGGCGACGATCCCGAGGATGGCGACGAGCAGTCCGCCGGCGGTGTTGACCAGCGCCTCGGAAATGCCGAGCGCGAGTTTCGTCGCGTCGACGGCGCCCGAGGTGCCGAGGGCAGCGAACGAGTTGATCATGCCGATCGTCGTGCCGAGCAGGCCGACCATCGTGGCGATCGAGGCGATCGTCGACAGGGCGACCAGGTTGCGCTCGAGCAGCGGGCGCTCGAGGCCGTTGGCTTCCTCGATGGCTTCCTGCGTCTCGGTGATGATCTTGTCCTTGGGCAGGCCGTCGGCCTTCGCCGACTGGAAGCGCTCGAGGCCGGCCCGCATCACGGCTGCCGCCGAGCCGCCCTGCTTGCCGCAGGCTTCGATCGCAGCCTTCACGTCGCCGTCACGCAGGTGACGCTTGACGGCGGTGAGGAACACCGGCAGCGGGCTCTTGCCCTGGGCGCGCCGCAGGGACAGCCCGCGCTCGACGACGAACGTCGTGACCATGATCAACAGCCAGATGAGCGAGGCGACGAGCGGCCCGCCCTCCTGCAGGAAGTGCGGCAGCTGCTTGAAGATCAGGAACGACACGACCAGGGAAGCGACGATGTAGATCGGCCACAGAAAACGCTGCACGATGCATCCTCCTTACGGTGTTTCGAGCGGCCGCGCTCGGCGAGCCCGCCTCGATGGTGTCAGTGACCTCGAAGTTCAGGTCTTGGCCGGCCCCTGGGCGAAGCTGGCAAGGGCCTTCTCCGCGTCGTCGTAGACGTCGAACACCAGCGACAGCTTGGTGATGACGAAGATGTTCTTGATGCGATTGTCGACGCGGCAGAGCTTCATCTGGCCGCCGCGACGCAGGTAACTCGTGTGCGCGGTGATGAGCACGCCCAGCGCGGTCGAGTTGATGTGCTGCGTCTCGCCCAGGTCGATGAGGAGATGCAGGTTGCCCTCCGCCGCGAGGTCGCGGGTGAGCTTCTCCAGCTCGTCCGTCTCCTCCCCGCCCACGAGATAACCCTTCGGGGTGAGGACTTCGATGCTCTCCACCGTGCGACGCTTGACGTGCATTCTCTCCTCCGGTTCCCGGTTCCGGTCGACGATTACAGCCCGAGCGACTTGAGACCCTTGGTCGCGTTCGGCTCGCCCGGTTTGAGCTCGAGTACCTTGCGATAGCACTCGACGGCACGGGCGCGATTGCCCGCGTTCTGGTGGGCCTGGCCGAGCCAGATCCACGACTGCACCTGCTTCGGATCGCGCTTCACCGAGTCCTCGAGGAAGTCGACGGCGCCACCCCAGTTCTTGTTCTTCAGTTCCGCGTAACCCAGCTGCTGCTTGGCGATCGCGCCGACGGTGCTGGTGTCGGAAGCCGCCTTCTCGAACGCCAGCTTTGCTTCGGCCGGATTCCCCAGCTTGTCCTCGATCGCACCTAGCTGCAGCCACCAACCCGGCTGGTTGGGATCCATCTCGAGAGCTTTCTGGATCAGCGCCTTGGCCGCCGCGTCATCCCCCATCCCCCGCCGGCAGAGGCCTTGGTAGTAAACGGCTTCCGCCGATTTCGGGTCAAGCGCTAACGCCTTGTCCAGTTCCACCAGCGCCCCGGGGTAGTCCTTGGCCAGGTACTTCATCTTGCCCCGCTCCATCTGGGCCTTCCGGGCGTCTGCCGAGGTCGAGTCGCGGGCGATGATCTGGCCGTAGGCGCTGTCCGCCGAGGCGTAGAAGGTCCGTTTGGCCAGGGAGTCCGGCTGCTCGGCGGCGAGACGCCGGTAGGAATCCGCGACGCGCATGTAGTCGACGGGCTCGAGCTTCGCGGCCTTGCCGAACGAGGCGATGGCGTTCGCATAGTCCTTCGACTCGTACTGGATGATGCCCATCGTTCGCCACGCCTCGGGCGGAAACGGCTGGCCGCTGTTCCTGATCTCGTCGAGCAGGCGCCTGGCCTCGGCGCGCCCAGCGGGGCCGCCCTTCTTGAAGTGCGCCTGGGCGAGCAACGCCTTGCCCTCGAGGTTGTTCGGCGCGAGCACAAGGAACCTGTCGAGCGCGTCGATCGACTCGAACACGCGCTGCGGGTCCGACTGCGAGGCGAGGTAATAGAGGTGCCCGAGTTTGAGCCAGCCATCGGCGTACTGGGGATCGGCGTCGACCACCGCCTTGTACTCGTTGAGTGCGTCGTTGTAGAGCGCGCCCTTGTAGTACGCGTTGCCCAGCGCCATGCGCGTGTCGAGATCGTTGGGATCGATCGTCTTCGCCTGCTGGTAGCTCTCGATGGCGAGCGACGGAATGCGCCGCTGCATGTAGAGGTCACCGAGCGCACGGTAAATCGGGCCCTGCGTCGACGGCGGCATGTTGAGCGCCGCCTCGCGCGCCTTGATCAGCCACACGTTCGCGGTGGCGAACGAATCGCGCGCTGCCTCGGCCTCGCCCAGGCCCTTGTAGAACATCGGAACGGTCTTGGCGCCGAACTTCACGCCCTGCTCGTAGACCGCGATCGCCTCGGAGATCTTTTTCTGCTCGACGAGCGCGTCGCCGAGGCCGAGCTGCGCCTCGGGAAACTTGCGATCGACGTCGGTGGCCTTGCGGAAAGCGGCCTCGGCCTCGACCGGTTGGTTGAGGCGCAGCTGCATCGAGCCGATGCCACGCTGCGGCTCGGCCAGGCGCGGATCGAGTTCGGCCGCCTTGCGGTACTCGTCGAGCGCCGGCTGCCACTGGCGCTTCTTCTCGAGGGCGTTGCCGAGGCCGATCCGGGCCTCGGCATCGTCCGGCGAGGCGGCGACCACCGCGCGATAGGCGCTGACCGCGTCGTCGTAGCGACCTTGGGCCAGGGCGTCCTTCCCCTCCTTCATCGTCTGCGCCGAGGCCGGCGCGGCGGTGAAGAGGACGAGGGCGAGCGCGAGGAAGGCGCGGGCCCCCATGGAACGCGTGGCGGGACGCGAAACGTCGAGACGAGCGATCGAGCCGAAATTCATCGTGACGAATCCCTTTCTCCGGAGCCGGGGGCGGGTCCCGACTCGCGTTGGTGCGTCGCCGCCGTGGGCAGGCGTCGCGTGAAGCGTACCGGCACCGTCGCCGGCACGAACCCTGCGTCCTTCACCAGTCGTTGCCCGTCGTCGCTCGTGGCGAAGGTGATGAATCCGCCGCCGAGCGCGACCCCCGGGACCCGCGTGACGATGTGGAACGTCCGCGTGAGCGGGTACTCCTTTCGATACACCGTCTCCGCGTCGAGCCCGACATACGGCATTCCCTTCGCGCGCGACAGCGCCAGCGCCCGGACCCCGGCGCCGACCGCAGCGGCGGAGACGAACCCCATCCCATCGACCTGGCCGCGCACGGTGCGCAGCGTGGCCGAATCGCCGGACGTCGTGATCGCCGGCGCCGGGACATCGGCCCGTTCGAGCAGGCTCCGGGCGACGAACTGCGACAGGCCGGTCTCGGGCCCGGGCAGGACGGGAACCACGGATCGGTCGGATCCGCCGAACTCGCCCCAGCTCACCGCCGGGCGGGAGAGAGCGTCACGCAAATCGTCGTAGGAGACCTGGAGAACGGGGTTCGACGGGTGGACGATCACGGCCACCCCATCGCGAGCCCAGCGGTACGCCTCCATCTCGAGTCCGGCCTCCGTCGCCGCCTGCCGCTCGATCGCTTCGATCTCACGGCCGATCACGGCCAGGTCCGCCCGGTTCGCGAAGACGTCCGCCATCGCCTCGCGCGAGGTGCGCGCTGCGACCACGAAGCGCGCGTCCGGATATCCCGCGACGAACGCGTCGGTGGTCGCCCGGACGAGCGTGGCCACGTCCGGTTCGGCGACGACCCGGAGGAGCCCGCTGGTCGGCGAGTCCTCGAGACGCTCCCGGTGTTGCACGTCCGGGCCGCAGCCAGTCGCCAGAAGCAGTACGGGAAGGACCCGAAGGAGGCGGATCCAGCCCGGACGCGACGGCGATGCGGCGATTCTAAGCAACGACAGGACCGGCGTCAACGCCTGCGGCTCCTTCCGCCCGCAGCGGACGGCGGGCATTCCGGCGGGTGGGTTCTGCCCGCAAGGTACCCGTCCGGCCACAGGATGTTTCACCCCCGACACCCATTTGACGCAGGTGCGGAGCCCCAATCGATCCGCCGGCCCGGCGCCGGCTTCGAGTCGCTTCTGCAGCGGATCGTGCAGATCACTGCCAGGACGTGACTTCAGGGCTCGAGGCGATTGATCAAGCGGGGGAACGGGATGCTTTCCCGCACGTGTTCGAGGCCGCAGATCCAGGCCAGGGTGCGCTCGACACCGATGCCGAACCCGGCGTGCGGGACGGAGCCATAGCGGCGCAGGTCGAGGTACCATTCGAAGGCCTTCTTGGGCAGCTCGTGGGCCTCGATCTGGGACTCGAGGTAGGCCAGGTCGGCCGAGCGTTGCCCCCCACCCGTGATCTCGCCGTACCCCTCGGGCGCGAGGCAGTCGACGGACAGGCTGTGGTGCGGGGAGTCCGCGTCGCGTTCCATGTAGAACGCCTTGATTGCCGTCGGAAAGCGGTGCACGAACACCGGGCGATCGAAGGACTCGGCGATCGCCGTCTCGTCGGGCGCGCCGAAGTCGCCGCCCCACTCGAACGGCAGCCCCTTCTCGTTGAGCAACTTCACCGCGTCGTCGTAGTGCAGGCGGTGGAACGGCTTCTTCACGCGCTGCAGGTGCGTGGTGTCGCGTTCGATGCGCTTCAGTTCCTCGGCGCGCTCCTCGAGCACACGCCCGACCACGTGCTCGAGCATGTCTTCCTCGAGCGCCATCACGTCGTCGAGCGTGGCCCACGCCATCTCGGGCTCGAGCATCCAGAACTCGATGAGGTGGCGGCGGGTCTTCGACTTCTCGGCGCGGAACGTGGGCCCGAACGAGTACACCTTCCCGAAGGCCATGGCCGCGGCCTCCATGTACAGCTGGCCGCTCTGCGTCAGGTACGCCTTCTGGTCGAAGTAGGCGGTCTCGAACAGCGTCGAGGTTCCCTCGCAGGCGTTGGGCGTGAAGATCGGCGCGTCGACGAGCGTGAAGCCGCGCGTGTCGAAGTAGTCACGCAGGGCGCGGATCAGCGTGGCGCGCACGCGCAGGATCGCGTGCTGTCGTGGCGAGCGCAGCCACAGGTGCCGATGATCCATCAGGAACTCGGTGCCGTGCTCCTTGGGGGAGATCGGGTACGGCAGGGCGGAGTGGACCACCTCGACCCCGCGCAGCGCGAGTTCGTAGCCGCCCGGGGCGCGGGTGTCGGCCTTCGGGATCCCGCGGATGACGACCGCCGACTCCTGCGGGAGCGTATCGAGTCCGTCGAAGGCGGGGTCGGGCATCTCGCCCTTGACGCCGACGGCCTGGACGAGCCCGCTGCCGTCGCGGACGACCAGGAACTTGACCTTGCCGCTGCCCCGCCGTTGGTGGACCCAGCCGTGGAGGTCGACCTCGGCGCCGACGTGCTGGCCGAGGTCGGCGATGCGGACGGAAGGAATGGAAGCGGACTCGGACACGGGCACCCCGGAACGGGAAGCCCCCCGCCGGACGCGAGGGGCGCAATGATCCTCAAGAAGGCTGGAAGGAAGCCGATAAACGGGGCGACCGAGAGGGTCTCGGCGACTCCGTGACGCAGCGGACGCTATCGGCAGGCGACAAAGCCTGTCAAGGAAAAGACTCGATGGAATCGAACGTTAGCTCGATCCGAAGCCTCGTGAACGGGGTCGCCTGCGCCCTGCTCCTGACGCTTTCCGGCCTCTCCGGGTCCCCCGCCGCCGCCGCCCCCGCGGCCCCGGTGGAGGGCCCCGTCGGGCGCCCCGTGGTCACGCCACCGAGCGATCCGGCCGACGTCCAGGGTTGGTTGGCATGGATGCAGGCCGAGGAGTTGCCGGCCCTGCCGCACGCGGCGACGCTGGTCTACCGCCTCGGCCACGACGCCGCCCGGCGCGGCGACAACGAGACCGCCGTTCGGCTGTGGCGCGGCGCCGAGGAACTCGACCCCAGCTACCTCGCCCCGCGCCTGCGCCTGGCGGGCCACTTTGTCTCGCGCGACCCGGCGCAGGGGCTGATCGAGATCGGGCGCATCGTCGGGCTGGCGCGCATGCAGTTCCGGCTCCAGCACCACTTCACGAGCTACGCGCTGTTCTACGGGTTGAGCGCGCTGTACCTGGCGACAATCGCGGTGGCCCTCCTGCTCTGCTGGCGTCACCGCGACCGGCTGCGCCACGTCTACACCGAGCTCCTGCAGCGCCGCATGCCGGAGCCGCGCGCGCGCGTGTGGGCCACCGTCGGATTGCTGCTGCCGTGGGCGTTCGGGCTGGGCGTGGCGATCCCCGCGACGTTCACCCTGGCGATGCTGTGGGGCTACCTGAAGAAGACCGAGCGGATGGTGTTCATCGGGCTGACCGCGCTGCTGGTGGCCAGCCCGACCGCCCTATCCTTCTTCGGCGAGCTCTCGCTGCCGCTGCGCGAAGGCGAGCCACCGTTCTACTCGACGCTGCGCGTCCCGCAGCAGCCCTACTCGCCCGAGCGCATGGCCGAGCTGTCGGCGCTCGCCGCGCAGCATCCGGACAACCCGTTCCTCGCCTTCGCCGAAGGCTGGACGGCGCAGAAGGGCAAGCAGTACGACGCCGCCGTGATCGCCTATCGCCGCGCCGAGGAGCTGTGGCCGCGCGAGGCGCGCATCCCGAACAACCTGGGCAACATCGAGACGCTGCGCGGCAACGGCGAGGCCGCCGAGATGCACTACAAGCGCGCGATCATGCTGTCGCCGCGCTGGGCCCCGCCGCGCTACAACCTGGGCCAACTCTACACCGCGCGCTTCCGCTATGCCGAGGCGAGCGAGGAGATTGCGCAGGCGACCGCGCTCGACTTTGATCTCGTGCGCAGCCTCCAGGCTCGCTCGTCGTCGAGCCAGGCGCCGGCGCTGGCCGAGGAGTGGCTCGAACCGTCCGTCCAGTGGCCGGCGGTCTTCGCCGCCGGCGCCGCCGACGAAGGCGCCGATGCCGTACCGCCTGCGTGGCGTCCGTGGTTCGAGAGTCGCGGCCTTCCGGTCGCGGTGTGGACGCTGCTGTTCGGGGCGATCGGGCTCGGCGCCGGGCTCGTGCTGCGCCATCACCTGCCGGCCCGCATCTGCGGCAACTGCGGTTCGACGGTGTGCCGTCGCTGCGCGACGCGCCGCCGGGACTCGGTGCTGTGCGTCGCGTGTTCGGGTGTCGTGGGTACGGCCAGCACGCCCGAGTTCGGGCGCCTGCTCCTGTTCAAGCGCCGACGCGAGACCCGTCGCCGCGACGGCTGGATCCGGCTCGCTCTCGCGGCCGTCGTGCCCGGGTACGGCGCGATCGCGTTCGATCGCGTGCTCACCGGCTGGACGATTGCCGCCGTCGCCGCGCTGGCTGGACTGCTCGCCTTCGGCGGCACGGCTCCGTTCCCCTACGATCCGCGCGTCCTGGTCGACGCGCCCCGACCCGGCGCGATGTTCGCGCTGTCGGTCTTCATCGTCGTCTATCTCATCTCGCTCTTCTCGACGCTGTCGTGGCAGGGCCGCGCCCGCGAGAACGAGATCGGGCTCGAGTCGTCCTCGGGCAAGTCCGTCGCCCGCATCAAGCGCGCCGCCTAGGAGACCGCCATGGCCCTCTCCGGAAGTCTTCGCGAGTTCTCGCTCAGCGAAATCCTGCAGCTCCTCTCGAGCCAGCGGAAGACCGGATGCCTGCGCGTGACGCGGGATTCGGAAGCACGCGTCGTCTACCTGCTGGAGGGTCGCATCGCCGCCGTGCGCGATCGCGGGATGGGCAGCGACGATCCGCTCGCCGGGTTCCTGCGCCGGATCCACCGGCTCTCCGAGGAGCAGATGCGCGGCATCAGCTCGATCCATGCCGAGAGCGGGCGCGACCTCGTCGACCTGCTGCTCAACGGCCGCTACCTCGAGCGCGAGGAGCTCACCGTGCTCTACGAGCGTCTCGTCCTCGACGTGCTGCACGAGGTCATCTCGTGGGACGACGGCGTCTACTCATTCGCCAACGGCAACCCGCCCGAGAGCGTCCTCCCCATGTCGCTCTCGACCGAGTCCATGCTCATGGAAGCCGTGCGGCGGACCGACGAGATGCGGCGCTACCAGGGGACGCTCGGCGATCCGGGACTGGTGCTCGGCCTGAAGGAATTGCCCGACCCGGATGCCTCGTTGAGCGAGGAGGAGAAGGAGCTGTTCGGGCTGGTCGACGGCCGGCGCACGCTGGGCGAACTGGTTGCCGAGGCGCCGCTCAACGAGTACGAGGCCTTCGAGGCGTTGTATCGCCTCGTGGAAGCCGGATGGATCGAGATCCAGGGCCGTCGGGCGCGCGAAGAGGCCCCCGCACCCGACCCGTCCGCGAATCGTCGCGGGCTCGCCCCGGCGTGGCGCACCGATGCGATGCTTGCTGCGGCCGCCGTGGCGCTGGTGGTGGTCATGCAGCTTGCGGGGTGGAGGACTGCACCCGCCGCCGTGCCGGCCGCGCGGGATGCCTATGGCGCCCTCGCGCTCGCCGACGTTCGCTTCGCGCTCGATGTCTACCGGGTCGAGCGCGGGCAGTACCCGACGCGCCGCGACGAGCTCGTCGAGGCGGGCGGGTTCACGACCCAGCAGACGCGCGGGGCGGGTCACGCGATGACCTACGCCCCCGCCGACGGCGGGACGCGCTACGCGCTCGAGCTCAGCGCCCCGAAGCGCTGAGCTCGAGGATCCGCCCGGCGGCGGCGGCGAGGTGCGGCACGATGTCGATCGCCGCGAGTCCATCCGCCAGGGCCGCCGCACGATCCCGCTCACCCCAACCGGTCGTCACGTAGAGCGGGCGCACCCCGGCCGCCCGCGCCGCGGCCATGTCCTTCACCGTATCCCCCACCATCCACGACTTTGCCAGGTCCAGCCTGAGGGCGTCGCGCGCCTGCAGGAACAGGCCGGGGCGCGGCTTGCGACATGCACACGCGTCCTCCGGCGCATGCGGACAGACGAAGATGGCATCGAGCTGGACGCCGGAGGCGCCTAGCTTCGCCTTCAGCCGCTCGTGCACGGCGTCGATCTGCCCCCGGGAATACACCCCTCGGCCGATCGCCGACTGGTTCGTCACGACGACCAGGGCAAATCCCGCCGCTGCGAGTCGCGCGAGCGCCGTGGAGACTCCCGGCAGCATCTCGAGCGCATCTGGATCGCCGATGTAGCCCACCTCGCGGTTGAGCGTACCGTCGCGATCGAGGAAGACCGCGGGCTTCACGGGCGACTCCCGGGATTGCGTGCGGCGCCCGCGGCACCGGGCGCGAGCGCAAGCAGCGCCGCGGTGGCATCCTCGACGCGCACTGCGCGCAGGCATCGGTAGCGCTCGGCCACCGCGCAGTCCGGGCGAAAGCACGGCGCGCAGCGGGGCGGCTCGGCGAGCACGCGGACCGCCGCGCCACGCGGCGCGGTCCAGCGCGGATCGGTGGAGCCGAAGATCACCACGGTGGGCCGGCCGAGTGCGGCGGCCAGATGCGCCACGCCTGAGTCGTTGGCAAGCACCGCATCGGCGCCCGCGAGCAGTCCGGCCAGCGCCGGCAGGTCCGTGCCGCCGGCGAGTGCGACGACGTGCGCGGGACCCGTGGCCGCTGCGGCACGCACTGCGGCGACCTCCTCGCGATCCTCGCCTCCCCCGACCAGCAACACGTGCGCGCGCGACGGAGCGGGTTGTGCCTCGGCCCAGGCCGCAGCCGTGGCCGCGAAGCGCTCGGGTGCCCAGCGCTTGGCGGGGCCATAGCGGGCGCCGGGCGCGACGACGAGGCACGGCCCGGTACCGACGGCACCCGGGTCGAGCCCCGCCGCAGCGAGCGCCGTGGTGGCCGACCCGGACGCATTCGGCGCCAGCGTCCACGGCCGCCGCGGGAGCGGGTCGGCCCCGAGCGTGCGGACGACGTCGAGGTATTCGTCCTCGAGATGGCGCGTGCCACGGGCACCGCGCGGGGCGGTGCGGGTCAGGAGAAACCCGCCCTCCTCGTGCGCCAGGCCCGCGCGCTCGGGGATGCCGGCGCACGCCGCGTGCAGGCGGGCCGACAGCGAAGGCGGAAAGGTGAGGATGGTGCGCGCGCCGAGCGCGGCGAGCGCGGGGACCGCGGTCAGCCAGGCGAGACCGGACGCCGGTGCGGCGAGCCAGCGGGCCTGCGGCCAGTGCGCCGCGGCCAGCGCCGGTGCGAAGGGGCGACCGAGTAGCACGAGGTCATGATCGGCGAAACGCGCGGCCAGCGCATCGACGGCGCGTCCGGCGAGCACGAGGTCGCCGAGCCAGTTCGGCAGGCGGACGGCGAGTCCGGGGCGCCTGCCGCGCGAGCCGGTCACGCCGGCCCTAGTACGACTTCGCGAACAGGACGCGGTGGCGGCTGGGCTTGCCGCAGCGCACGCAGGTTCCCTGCTCTTCGGGCGTGTCGTGCGGCAGGTTGCGGATCGTGGCCGAGGTCTCGGTCTTGATCGCCGCCTCGCACTCTGCGTCCCCGCACCAGTGGGCGGCAACGAAGCCGCGCTGGTCACGGATGATGGTGTTCAGCGTGGCCAGGTCATCGGCCCGGCGGGTGCTGTCGGCCCGGAATTGGTGCGCGCGGTCGAACATCGCCAGCTGCAGCACGTCGAGCAGCGCGACCATCGTAGCTCCCACCTCGGCGAACGGCACGAACGACTTGGCGCGGTCATCGCGGCGCACGAACACGACCGACTCCTTGGCCACGTCGCGCGGCCCCACCTCGACGCGGACGGGCACGCCGCGCAGCTCCCACTCGTTGTACTTCCAGCCCGGCGTGTACTGGTCGCGGTCGTCGAGCTTGACGCGGACGCCCGCGGCGAGCAGCGCGCCGCGCACCCGCTCGGCGAAGGCGAGGACGGCGGCCTTTTCCTCCTCCTTCTTGTAGATGGGCACGATCACCGCCTGCACCGGAGCGACCCGCGGCGGCAGGCGCAGGCCCTGATCGTCGCCGTGGCTCATGATGATGGCGCCGATCAGCCGCGTGCTCACCCCCCACGACGTCTGGTGGACGTGACGGCGCTCGCCGTCCTGGTCCTGGAACGTGATGTCGTAGACCTTCGCGAAGTGCTGCCCGAGGTTGTGCGACGTGCCGGCCTGCAACGCCTTGCCGTCACGCATGAGCGCCTCGATCGAGTAGGTCATGTCGGCGCCGGGAAACTTCTCGCTCGCGGTCTTCGCACCCTTGTGCACCGGCATCGCGAGGTCCTCCTCGGCGAACGCGCGGTAGACCTCGAGCATCTTGAGCGTCTCTTCCTGCGCCTCGTCGGCCGTGCGGTGGGCGGTGTGCCCCTCCTGCCAGAGGAACTCGGCGGTGCGCAGGAACGGGCGCGTCACCTTCTCCCAGCGCATGACGTTGGCCCACTGGTTGATGAGCACGGGCAGGTCGCGCCAGCTGTCGATCCACTTCGCGTACATCTTGCCGATGATCGCCTCGGATGTCGGGCGGATGGCGAGGCGCTCCTCGAGCACGTCGTCGCCGCCCTGCGTCACCCACGCCACCTGGGGTGCGAAGCCCTCGATGTGGTCGGCCTCCATGCGCAGGAAACTCTCGGGGATGAGCAGCGGGAAGTAGGCGTTCTCGTGGCCGGTTGCCTTGATGCGGGCGTCGAGCAGGCGCTGCATGTGCTCCCAGATCGCGTAACCGTACGGACGGAACACGATGCAGCCGCGCACCGGGGCATAGTCGGCCAGCTGTGCCTTCTGGATGACGTCCAGGTACCAGCGGGAGAAATCGTCGGTGACGTCGCCCAGCTCTTCAACGGTCTTCTGCGTCTCTTCGGCCATGGGGACTCCGGTTGGGGCGCGGCGTGGACTGCCTCGCGCGGCATCGTAGCAGGTCCGCGCGGGCAGCCCAAGCGAACGGGGCGACGGGCCGCCATGGCCCCCCGCCCCGCTGTTGCCTCATCCGTGCGTCGTCAGCGCACGACGGTCACCTTCGTCACGGCGCGTTCGCCGGCGCGCTCCGCGATCGCGAAGTAGGTGCCGGGCTCGAGCGTCGCCGGCATTGCGACCGCGTGCCACCCCGCGCTGCGCACGCCGTCGTCGAGGACCGCCACGCGCCGTCCGTTCGCCGCCACCAGGCGCACGCGCACGCGGCTTTCGACCGGCACGCTGAAGCGCAGGATGCCGCCGCGCGGCAGCGGATTGGGTGCGGCGAGCAGAAGTCTCGCCGGAGTCGCGATGCCGACCTCAAGCCTGTCCGTGGCACTCGCCGATGCGGAGGAAATCTCCGGGGCGCGCAATCCCTCGGCGCCGGGGGCGGGCGTGCCACCCGCCGCGGAGACCGCGGCGAACACGTCCGGTGCGATCGGCAGGGTCGCGGTGGCGAGCAGGCTCACGCCGTCGCGCTCGAAGCGGGCATACAGCACGGGCGACTCGGCACCGGCCAGGATCCGGCGGACCATGGCCCCGGGAATGAACCAGCGGACCGTCGCACCGTCGACCTGGACGCCGCCGAGTTCGTTCGCCTGCCGCTTCGCCGCCTCGTCGTCGGTCGACGCGGCGGGATCCGCCTCGATGCGGGCGAAGGCGTCGCCGCCGAGGTCGGGCACGTCGCCGGTGACCAGTCCGAGCATCGCGTCGCCGTCCTGCGTCACCTCGAACCAGCCGCCGTCGACCGTGACATCGGCCTCGGCCGCGGCCGGGGCGAAGGCCGCGAGCGCCGGCCGGTCGTGGGTGACGATCCCGGTCGCGCAGCCGGTACCGACGTTGCCCGAGGCGTCCTCGACTGCGTAGCACACGGTGTAGACGCGGCCGTTCTCCGCGCCCTGCCGCTCCGAGCGCAGCAGGAAGTCGAAGTCAGCGGCGCCGTACGACGCCTCCTGGATGTCGAGCGGCCGGTCGCCGTCGCCCAGGCCGTTGTCGGGCTCGTCGCTCACAATGGACAGCAGCCGCACCGCCGGCGCCGCGTCGCAGGCGTCCGCCACCAGCACCGTGGCGTGGATCGGCGCGAGCTTGTGGTTGGGCGGCCACAGGGCGTCGGGATCGAGCGTCACCGTGACGGTCGGCGGGGTGGTGTCCTCGACGGAGACGATCACCTCGTCGCTGTCGTCCGCGATCCCGTCCGAGACGACCAGCGTCACCGTCGTCGCGCCGAGCGGGAACGAGCCGGTGGGCGTGGCGCTCGTGGGATCCACGAACGTGATCCCCGCGGCCGACCACGCGAAGGTGAGTGGATCGCCGTCGGGATCGCTGGAGCGCACACCGTTGAGTGTGACGGGCGTGCCCCCGCTCCCGCTGCACTCGACAGTCGTGTCGGGCCCGGCGTCGGCGACCGGCGGCTCGTTGAGTTGCGAGGCCAGGGCGGCGAACGCATCGAGGCGGCCCGCGCCGCTCGCCGCATCGAAGCCGGCCGCACCGATGTCGACTGCGGTTGTCGAGAGCACGTTGCGCACGTCGGCCGAGGTCAGCGCCGGCAGCACGCCGCGCAGCAGTGCGGCGATGCCGGCGCCGTGCGGCGATGCGGTCGAGGTGCCGAAGAACGGCGAGGCGAATCCGCCCGCGCCGGTGACCGTCACGCCGTCGACCGCGGAGGCGTCGGGCTTGTTGCGCGCCACGCGCAGCGGGAAGAACGACTCGGCCGGTCCGCGCGAGGAGAAACCCTCGACGGCGTCGTTGCCCGGCTCGGCCTGGTCGATCGCGCCGAGCGCGTAGACCAGCGGATGCGTGGCGTGCGGATTGATGCTGCCCGCGGAGTTGACGTACTCGAGGAACGTCGGACCGTTGGCCGCGACCTTGAGCGTGATGCCCACCGGCGCGGGCAGTGCGCCGGCGTAGTCAACGACGAGGCGCGCCGGCACGTTGTCCGGGCCGTTGTACGTGAAGTCGATCAGTTCGAGCGGGGCGCCGGCGCCAGCCTGCGCGTTCATGCTGAGGGCGAGGATGTTCGAGAACGTGGGATCGACCAGGTACAGGTCGAAGTCGCGGGCGGCGGTGCCGAACGCCTCGCTCCATTGCAGCACGATGGTATGGCGCACTCCAGTGCCGTTGGGATTGCGCAGGCGGACGTCGGCCGTCACGTCGCCGTTGCCGAAGTCGTGCGGCCGCGATGCGCCGAGAATGCCGAGGTTGCGGGCGCCGCCGTCGCGGAAGACCTGCGGAATGTGGCGCTGGGCGCGGTTGCCCGCCGAGGTGAAGTAGACGACGTCACTACCGGTGACGAGCGCCGCCGCGTTGAGGGCGACCGGTCCGTCTTCGAAGTACGGCTCGCGGGTGAGCCAGATGTCGTCGGAGAGGATGCGGGCGCCGGCAGTTCCGGCGAGCCAGTTCTGCGCGGTGATCATGCCGGCCGAGCCCGCTCCGACGCCGTGGAAAGCGAGCCCGGCACCCGGCGCCAGATCGTGCACGATCTCGAGCATCGCCGTGCCTTCGTCACCGCTGCCGACGACGCCCACGTTGACCGCGGCGGGCAAGTCGGCCGAGGCCTGCGCGGCGGCGAGGTTCGACACGCCGTCGCTGATCACGCCGACGATCGCACCGGCTCCGTTGACGGCGAAGGCGGTACGCGCGAGATCGGCGCGGTGGATGGCGTCGCCCTCGCTCAGGCGCAGGCCGATCTCCGCCACCGGCAGGCCGGGTGTCGCGACCAGGCGAACCCATGGCAGCGCGGCGACGTCGTCGACCTTGTCTGCGGCGATCCATGCCTCGAGGAATCCGTACCCGATGGCGACCGCCACGGGTTCCACACCGAGAGGCGTGAGTTCGCCGACGCGCGAGTCGGCGTTCGTTCCGTCGATGCGCAGCAGGAGCCGCCCGCGATCGTCGACCGGGATGAGCGGCGTGTCGAAGCTGGTGACGAAGTCGGAGACGAGCGAGCCGCGGCGCGGATCGGTGGCGGCGAGCAGCAGCGCGACCCGGTCCTGGACGGCGGACTCGACCTTGGCCAGCGGCGAGCCCGGCGGCAGCGCGCGCTTGGCCATCCGCATCGCGTCGACTTCGCCGGCGTTGCGCGGCAGCAGGTCGTCGGCGGCGAGCAGCCGCGAGCGCGGGACGGGAGTCCATGCAGCCCGCGCCGGAGCGGCGGCGAGCAGGGCAATGGCGAGCATCGCCAACGGGGTGATGGCTGCCACGTGGACGGAACCCGGGCGGCGGGCGGAAACCATAGGCCACCTCCGAAAGACGGAACGAGGGGGGAAACTCGGGGCGATGAGGATGCCTGGACGATTTCGAATCCCGCGAACCCGATGGCCGCGGGGCGCACGAATCTTGCCGATTACGGTCGCCCGCGTCAATGCCCGTCGCAGGCCGCCTCTCGGCGCGACAGGTACGGGGCGACCGCAGGGAGGCTCGCCAGCGCGGCCTCGACCTGGGCGACGGCGATCCCCTGGGCGCAGGCGTGGTGTCCCAGGGGGCACGAGTCGCGGCCGTGAAGCGTGCAGGGCTGGCAGGCGAGCTCCTGGCAGAGCACGACACCCGCTCCCGCCGGGGCAAACCCAAGGGCCGGATGGGTCGAGGCGAAGAGCGCGACGGCCGGCCGGCCCATGGCCGCAGCGAGGTGGAGCAGGCCCGAGTCGTTGGCGAGGATCCCGCGCGTCAGGCCCAGGGCGGCGGCGACCGCCGGCAGCCCGCCGGAGAACCAGCGGACTCCGGGGTCGGACGGCTCGGCCAGCGCTCCGGCGGCGGCGCGATCAGGCGGGTCGCCGACCAGCAGGACGCGTTCCCCGCCCGCCCGCCGGGCGGCGACGACGGCGGCGAAGCGCTCGAGCGGCCAGCGCTTCGTCGCCCAGCGCGCCCCCGGGGCGATCGCCACCGTCGATTCCGCCGGGGCGATCGCGTCCCACGCGGCGAAAAAGATCGCGGCTTCGTCCAGCGCAGCCGGGGGGGGGCGGAACGCGGGCGGGCGGGCGCTGGCAGGATCGACGCCCAGCGGCGCCAGCGCATCGACGTAGCGCTGCCAGGCCGGGCGGAGCGGCGGCGGGTTCGTCCAGCGCAGGGACACCCAGCGCCGCCGGGCAAGGCGCTCGGCGCGCCACGCGAGGCGCTGGGGCACGCCGAACGTGGCGATCCGACTGCGCAGACTCGACTGCCAGTCGACTGCGGCGGCAAAGCGGGCGGCGGCCACCTGCCGCCCGAGCGCGAACCCCCCGCCGATCCCGCGCTGCGTCCCGGGCTCGAGCGCCCACACGCGATCGACCCCCTCCTGCCCCTCGACCAGCGGGGCATATTCGCGCTTCACCAGGAACGTGGTTCGTACGTCGGGTCGCGCCTGCTTGAGCGCGGCGGTGGCGGCCAGTGTCAGCACCACGTCGCCCAGCGCGCCAAAGCGGACGAGCAGGACCTCCACCGCTCAGCCGCCCTGGAACTGCAGCGCGTGCAGGCGGCCGTAGAGCCCGCCCCGGGCGAGCAACTCGTCGTGCCGCCCCTCGTCGACGATCCGGCCGCGCTCGAGCACGACGATCCGGTCGGCCCGCTGCACGGTTGACAGCCGGTGCGCGATGACGACGGCGGTGCGCCCGGCACGCAAGCGCTCGAATGCCTCCTGGACGAGCGCCTCGCTCTCGCTGTCGAGCGACGACGTCGCCTCGTCGAGGATGAGGACCTGCGGATCGCGGAACACGGCGCGGGCCAGCGCGAGGCGCTGCCGCTCGCCACCCGACAGCGTGACGCCGCGCTCGCCGATCATCGTGTCGTAGCCCTGCGCCAGGCGGGCGATGAAGGGGTGCGCGTTCGCCGCCTGCGCCGCCGCCTCGACCGCGCCGCGGTCGGCATCGGCGCGCCCGTAGGCGATGTTGCGCGCGATCGTGTCGCGGAACAGGATCGTCTCCTGCGGGACCACGCCGTAGAGTTCGCGCACCGATTGCAGGGTGAGGTCGCGCAGGTCCGTCCCGTCGAGCGAGAGGCGGCCGCCCGTCGGGTCGTGGAAGCGCGCGAGGAGATCGACCAGGGTCGACTTGCCGGCGCCGCTGGGGCCGACCAGCGCGACCGTCTCGCCGCGGCGAAAGACGAGGTCGAGGTCGTGAAGCACGTCGGGCCCGTCGCCGTAGCGAAAGGTCACACCCTCGAAGCGCAGCGCGTCGCGCAACGCTCCGGCGGGCCGTGCGCCGGGGCGATCCGCGATTTCGGCCGGCGTGTCGAGCAGCTGGAACACGCGTGTCGCGGCGGCGAGTCCCTCCTGCACGATCGAGTTCACGTTCGACAGCCGCTTGAGCGGCGACATCATCGACAGCAGCGCGACGACGAAGAGGAAGAAGTTGTGGGGCTCGAGCGTCCGGGCGATGAAGATCTGGCGGCCGCCGACGTACAGCACGAGCGCCGAGACGAGGACCATCAGCGTCTCGGTGAGCGGGGCGCCCGCCTCGGCCACGCGGCGCAGGCGCAGGTAGGAGCGGTAGAATGCGTCGTTCTCGCGCGCGAAGCGCTCGTTCTCGAACTCCTCGGCGGCGAACGACTTGACGACCCGGATGTTGGCCAGCGTCTCGTGCAGGACGCCCTGCAACTCGGCGAGGCGGCCCTGCATGGCCTCGGAGCGGCGGCGCATGCGCCGCCCGATCCAGACGATCAGGCCGACCGCGGGCGGCAGCACGAGGATCGCGATGAGCGCCAGCTTCCACGACGCCCAGAACACCCAGAACAGCGCCGCCAGCAGGACGAGCGATTCCTTGACCACGTTCGAGATCCCGGCCGCCAGCGCGCTGCGCACGTACTGCACATCGTTGACGATGCGCGAGGCGAGGATGCCGGTGCGCTCGCCGTGAAAGAACGACAGCGACAGCGTGTGAACGTGCGCGTAGAGGCGGTTGCGCAGGTCGCGCACGACGCCCTGCTCGATTGCGGTCATGAGAAACGTCTGCAGGTAGTCGAACAGGTTCTTGAGCAGGAAGGCAAACACGATGAGCAGGCACAGGCGGCCCAGCGCCTCGAGCGGCGGCCGGTTGAACAGGAAGCCCTCGAGCGGCCCGCGCAGGAAGGCCGGCCAGCGGTCGAGATTGCCCCAACCGCCCCCGCCGACGGCACCCGGGATTCCGCCGTCGATCGCGGGCGCGTTCCCCCTGCCCGTGCCGCCGGGCAGGCTCGCGGGGGCGCCGGCGGTGACCTGCGTGTCGGCCGGGGCGAAGAGGATCTGCAGGAAAGGGGAGAACAGGCCGAGCGCGAGCCCCGAGGAGGCGGCGAACAGCGCCATGCACAGGAGTGCCGCCCCGAGGCGCGGCGCGTACGGGCGGAGGTAGGACAGCAGGCGTTGCGTCGTGCTCACGCGCGTTCCTGGGCATCGAGGACGGCGATCGCCGTCATGGTCACCACGTCGTCGACGTCGAATCCGGTCTGCAGCACGTGCACGGGCCGGCGCATGCCGGCGAGGATGGGGCCCACGGCCTCGGCCCCGCTCAGGCCGGTCAGCAGCTGGTAGGCGAGGTTGCCCGACTGCAGGTCCGGGAAGACGAGCACGTTGGCGCGCCCGCTCAGGTTCGACCACGGAAACGCTTCGGCGCGGAACTCGGGATCGAGCGCGGCCTGGGCCTGCATCTCACCGTCGACCATGAGCGACGGCTCGAGGCGGTGCAGGATCTCGACCGCTTGCGCCACCTTGCGCGAGTGCGGGTGGTCGACCGAGCCGAAGTTGGAGAATGACAGCAGCGCGACCCGCGGCTCGACTTCGAAGCGCCGTGCCACCTGCGCGGTCAGGCGCGCGATCTCGGCCAGCGCCTCGGCGTCCGGGTCGATGTTCACGGTGGTGTCGGCGAGGAACAGGAGCTCGCTCTCGAACATGAGCACGTAGATTCCGCAGGCACGGGTGACTCCCTCGCGCGTGCGCACGATCGACAGCGCGGGGCGCAGGGTCTCGGGATAGTGGCGGTCGATGCCGCCGACGAATCCGTCGACGTCGCCGCCCTCGACCATGAGGAGGCCGAAGGTCGTCGGGTCCTCGAGCATGGCCAGGCCCTCGACGGCGGCGACGCCGCGGCGGCCGCGCAGCGTCAGCAGGCGCGCCAGGTAGCCGTCGTGCGCCGACTCGTCGGTCGGATCGACGATCTCGACGTCGGGGATGGAGAGCCCCAGGTCGCCGATCTTGAGGCGGATCAGCGCCGGGTCCCCGAGCAGAACCGGCCGGGCGATTCGTTCCTCGTGGATGATGTGACAGGCGCGGAGGATCTTGTCGTGCCCGCCCTCGGGGAAGACGATGCGCTTGGGTGTGCGCGAGGCGCGCAGGCGTACGCGGCGCTTGAACTGCCGCTCGAAGCCGAGCAGTCGCTCGAGTCGGTGGCGGTACTCCTCGGGATCGAGGCGGCGCCGCGCCACGCCGGCCTCGGCCGCGGCCTCGGCAACCGCGGGCGCGACCCACAGGAGAGCGCGCGGATCGAACGGCTTTGGAATGATGTATTCGGGGCCGAAGCGCAGCGCGTCGACGTCGTAGGCCCGGGCCACCTCCTCGGGCACGTCCTGCTTCGCGAGGTCGGCGAGCGCGCGCACGGCGGCCTTCACCATCAGCGGATGGATCGTGGTCGCCCGGGCGTCAAGCGCGCCGCGGAAGATGAACGGGAAGCCGAGGACGTTGTTCACCTGGTTCGGGAAGTCACTCCGCCCGGTGGCGACGATCGCGTCGGGGCGCGCCGCGACGGCGTCGGGGTACGGGATCTCGGGGTCCGGGTTCGCCATGGCGAAGACGATCGGCCGCGGGGCCATCTTCTGCAGCATGGCGGGCGTCAGCGCGCCAGCGACGCTGACGCCGACGAACACGTCGGCCCCGTCGAGCGCGTCGGCCAGCGTCCGCGCCGCCGAGGGGCGGGCGAATGGCCGCTTCCACTCGTTGAAGTCTTCGCGGCCCTCGTAGAGGACGCCACGACTGTCGCACAGCAGGAGGTTCCCGGGGCGCACGCCGAGTTCGAGAAACAGCGTGGCGCAGCCGATGCCGGCCGCGCCCGCGCCCGAGAACACGACCTTGACCTGGTCGATCGCCTTCTCGACGAGGTCGAGGGCGTTGAGGAACGCGGCGGCGCTGATGATCGCCGTGCCGTGCTGGTCGTCGTGGAACACGGGGATCGACATGCGCTGCTTGAGCTCGCGCTCGATGTAGAAGCAGTCGGGCCCGCGCAGGTCCTCGAGGTTGATGCCGCCGAAGGTGGGCTCGAGCGCGGCGACGATGCGCACGAACTCCTCGGGGTCGGTGGCGTTGACCTCGATGTCGAAGACGTCGATGTCGGCGAACTTCTTGAACAGGACGGCTTTCCCCTCCATGACCGGCTTGCCGGCCCGCGGTCCGATGTTGCCCAGCCCCAGCACCGCGGTGCCGTTGGTGACCACGCCGACGAGGTTGCCCTTCGCCGTGTAGTCGTAGGCCTTCTCGGGATCGCGCGCGATCTCGCGGCAGGGCTGGGCGACGCCGGGCGTGTAGGCGAGGGACAGGTCGTGCTGGGTCGAGACGGGCTTCGTCGGGACGACCGCAATCTTTCCGGGGCGACCGGAGGAGTGATACTCGAGGGGATCGAACGAGTGGTGCATTCCGTCCTTTCGGGGTCAGGCCAGGGGGCGCGGTCGGGCGGGCGGTTCGAGTTCGACCTGGAGGTCGAGCCCGCCACTGAAGTCGGCGAGCGTGTCGTCGGGCTGGCGACCGAGCAGGCCGTCCGCGACGAGGTGGAAGACGATCGTCCCGAAGTCTTCGCTGCGGGTCACGCCCCACTCATGGAACACGGTCCACGCGAGCTCGCCGTAATCCTGGCGTGCCAGGTCGATGAGGCCGCGCAGGAGTTCCTGCCCGCTGACGTGGCGGCGCTGACCGACCACACGCTGCGTCGTGTGCTCGAGGCCGCGCATCACGAACTCGTAGGCTTCGCGGCGGAAGCGCGGGTCCTTCTCGCGAATGGCGTGCACTCGTTCCCAGAAGTCGAAGACGGCGGATTCCATGGGCGCAGGATAGCAGCGATCCTATCGACTCGGCGAGGGGGCGTCGCTGCGCCGCCGCCGAAGCACCGTGTCGCGGCGTAGTGCGGCCGAGCGTCGCGGGTGATCGAGGTTGAAGTGGAGGCCGCGGCTCTCGGGGCGCCGGCGGGCGGAGCGTACGACCAACGCCCCGACCAACGCCAGGTTGCGCACCTCGATCAGGTCGGCGTCGAGGACGTGCCGCTCGAAGTCGTGCTCGATCTCGGTGCGGATGTGGGCCAGCCCGCGGCGCGCCTTCTCCAGGCGTTCGTCGGTGCGGACGATGCCGACGTAGTTCCACATCAGGCGGCGGACGGCATCCCAGTTGTGTGTCTTCCCCACACCCTCGCGCGGCTTGCGCGTGCCGCGCGCATCCCAGCCGCGCACGCTCGGCAGGCGTCCCCCGGCGGCGGCGCGCTGAACGCACTGCTCGGCGGCACGGCGGGCGACCACGACGGCCTCCAACAGCGAATTGCTGGCGAGGCGATTGGCGCCGTGGAGCCCGGTGCACGCCACCTCGCCGACGGCATACAGCCGGTCGAGCGCGGTGCGGCCGTCAAGATCGGCGAGCACCCCGCCGCACTGGTAGTGCGCGGCGGGGACGACCGGGATCGGCTCCTTGGCCGGATCGAAGCCGAGCTCGCGGCAGCGCGAGACGATGTTGGGAAAGCGGCGTTGCAGCCGGGCCGCGCCGATCGGGCGGCAGTCGAGCAGCACCGAGTCGTCGCCGTTCTTCTTCATCGTCGCGTCGATGGCCCGCGCCACGATGTCGCGCGGGGCTAGGTCGGCCTGCGGGTGCACGCGCTCCATGAAGCGCGTCCCGTCGAGTGCGCGCAGCACGGCGCCCTCACCGCGCACGGCCTCGGAGATGAGGAACGACTTGGCCCGCGGGTGGTACAGGCAGGTCGGGTGGAACTGGACGAACTCGAGATTCGCCACCGGAGCCCCCGCCCGCCACGCCATGGCGACGCCGTCGCCGGTCGCGATGTCGGGGTTCGACGTGTAGAGATACACCTTGCCCGAGCCACCGGTCGCGAGAACGGTGGCTCGGGCGCGGAACGGCTGGATCCGCCCGTTCGTGCGATCGAGTACGTAGGCGCCCCACACCGCGTCGCGCCGGCGCGTGCCGCCGGCCGCCCGGCCCTCCTGGCGCGAAAGCGGCGCCAGGTGCGACTCGAGGAGCAGATCGACCGCGAGGTGGTTCTCGAGCAGCGTCACGTTCGGGTTGCGGGCGGCGGCGGCGAGCAGCGCTCGCTCGATCTCGCGTCCGGTCAGGTCGCCCGCGTGGACGATGCGCCGCGCCGAGTGCCCGCCCTCGCGCCCCAGCTCGAAGTCGGCCCCCTCGCGGGTGAAGCGTGCGCCGAGCGCCGCCAGCTCGCGCACTGCGTCCGGCCCGCCGCGCACCACGTCGCGCACCACGTCCGGATGGCAGAGGCCCGCCCCGGCCACCATGGTGTCGCGCACGTGCAGCGCGAAGGAGTCGGTGCCCGACAGCACGGCGGCGATGCCGCCCTGCGCGTAGTTCGTGTTCGATTCGTGATCCTGCCGCTTGGTCACGATCGTCACCCGCGCGCGCTCGGCCACCGACAAGGCGAGGAACAGCCCGCCGATGCCGCTGCCCAGAACCAGCACGTCGGCGTCGCGTCCCTGCCCTGCGACCAGCGTCACCCCGACCTCCCTTCCGCGGCACGATCGATCGCCCGCTCCACTGCCGTCGCGTCGCCCAGCCACGCGAATGTGACGTCAACGACGTGCGTTTCCGCGAGCGCCGCCGGCGACAGGCGCGCCGCATCCTTGCCCGAGACCACGAGCCACGCCCCCGCTCGCCTGGCGGCATGGCGCGCGGCGCCCCACTCGGCGGGCGTGAAGCGATGATGATCGCCGTAGGCCCGCTCGTCGATCACTTCGACGCCAAGTGCGCGCACGCTGTGCGCCAGGTCCCGCGGCCGCCCGAGCCCGCTGACGCACACCGCCCGCTGGCCCGCGGGCACCACGACCGGCGCGCCCGTGCCGCCGGCGCGGAATCCGTCGGGCACCAGCCTGGCCGCGGCCAGCGGCACGCCGGGGGCAAGCACGGCGATGGCGGCGCGCGTCTGCTCCAGCCGCGCGGCATCCACGCGGTCGGCACGCGTCAGCACGATCGCGCCGGCGCGGGCCAGCGTGGCCGGTGCCTCGCGCAGGGGCCCGTAGGGCAGCAGGTGCCCATTGCCCAGCGGGCGACTCGCATCGAGCAGGACGAGGTCGAGGTCGCGATCGAGCGCGTGGTGCGAGAATCCGTCGTCGACGACGATCGCCGTCGCTCCCGCCGCGCAGGCGGCGAGCACCGCATCGGCCTTCCGCCGGGCCACGCCGACGGGCGCCTCCGGCACGAGGCGGGCCAGCAGCGCGGCCTCGTCGCTGGCGCCGCCGTCGACGGGCCGCCCGACGCGCCCCACGACGATGCGAACGCGGAGTCCGCGCGCCAGCAGGCGCCGCGCGAGCCACGCGGTGCAGGGGGTCTTTCCCGTGCCGCCCACGGCGAGATTCCCGACACTGAACACCGGCACGGGCACGCGCACGCGTGGGCCGGCAAGTGCGCGCCGGCGCGCCGCGGCCGCCAGGCGCGCGTAGGCGCTCTCGAGCGCGAATCCCGCCCAGCCGCCGACGAACCCGTCCTCCGGATCCCGGCGGGCCGGCGGATGCGCGGTCAGCCCGAGCCCGTGCGGAATGCCGCTCATCCCCAGAATCCGCGCGCTTCGAGGAAGCCGATCGTGCGGGCCGACGCGCCGCCCAGGCTCGCGATCGCCTGTCGTGCGCTACCGCGGGCGCGGGCAAGCGTCGCCGGCGTGGCCGCCCAGCGGGCGATCGCCGCGACCGTGTCGCGCGAGTCGGAGGCGACGTGTCCTGCGTCGCGGGCCACCAGCGCTCGCACCGCATCGGCGGTCGTGCCGTGGTGCGGGCCGACGACGACCGGTGTGCCGAGGGCGGCGGGCTCGGCCGCGCTGTGCCCCCCGTACGGCGCGAAGGTGCCGCCGACGATGGCGATGTCGGCGAGGGCGTAGACGTCGCGCAGCCCGCCGAGCGTCGGCGCCCAGGCGAGCGGCAGCGCCGCCTGCGGTGACGCCGGGGTGATCGCGACCGGCCACGCCGCGCCGGGTGTCCACGGCGCGGGCGTGATCCCCTCGCGCGTGAGCTCGGCGGCGAGTGCGGGTGCGCGCTCGGGATGGCGGGGAACCGCGACGAGGGCGACATCGCGCGCGTGCGCAGCGCCCCACGCTGCGAGGCCGCGGGCCAGGGCGGCGAGCGCGGGCTCCTCGCCCGGCCGCAGGTTGCCCCACGCGACGACCAGCGTGCTGGGCGCGAGGCCGGCGGCGGCGCGGGAGGCCTCGCGCTCGCCGGGGCGCGGTGCGGCGAGCGCGCCATCGAACTTCGTGTTGCCGGTCACTGCGATCGCGTCGCGCGGCACGCCGAGTTGGCGAAAGCGTGCGGCGTCGAGTTCGCCCTGGGCGGCGCAGGCAGTGACGCGCGTCAGCAGCGGCGCCAGCAGGGGCGCCAGCAGTCGGGTGCGTCCCCACGAGCGATCCGACAGGCGGGCGCTGGCGAATGCCACGCGCACGCCACGGGCGAACGCCTCGGCCAGAGCGTTCGGCCAGATCTCGGTCTCGATCACGAGCAGGCGGCGCGGGGAGCGGCGCTCGAACGCGCGGCGGACCGCGCCCGGGAAGTCGAGCGGCCAGGCCGCGATCGCCACGGGCGCCCCGCCGGTGGCGCGGCGCTCGAGGTGGCGCCGCCACGCGGCGAGCCCTCCGGCCGTCCCCGCCGAGACGAGGCGATCATCGGCCGGCCGGTGTGCGCCGAGCGCGTGCACCAGCGGTGCCGCCGCCGCGACCTCGCCGACCGACGCGGCATGGACCCAGGTGGCGCC
>JANPEF010000112.1:0-17559 GCA_031431875.1 Candidatus Eiseniibacteriota bacterium
GTACAGGCCCCAGCCCTCGGCGAACGAGGTCGTTCCGGTGTGCTTGCGAAACTCGGGCAAGCCCGTCAGCTCCTGGGCGATCGCGATCTGCAGGTGATGTCCGGGCACCGCCTCGTGGAACGCCAGCGCCTCGGCTTCGTAGCGGGGACGCGTCGTCGGCGCGTAGGTGTTGATCATGAAGAGCCCCGGGCGCGAGCCGTCGGTCGCGGGCTGCTGGTAGTAGGCGATCGTCGACTGCGGCGCCTCGAGCGCGCTCATCGCCTTCACTTCGCAGGGCGCCGTCGGGAGGATCCCGAACCAGTCGCCGATCTTCGCGTTCGCGCGCGCGAGCGATTCGCGGGCCTTCGCCTCGATCTCCTCGGCCGACGTGAAGTGCAGGGCCGGGTCGTTGCGCAGTCGCTTCTGGATCTCGGCCACGTCCGACGTGCCCATCATCTTCGCGCCCAGCGCCGACAGCTCGGCGCGGATGCGCGCGATCTCGGACTCGCCCAACGCGTGCAGCTCCTGGGGTGTCTTGGCGAGCGAGGTGTGCACCTTGATCATGTTCCTGTAGCTGTCCATGCCGCCCGGAAGCGCGGCCAGGCCGGGCCTCTCCTGCGGCCGCGCCGCGGGGCGCACACGGTCACGCAGGAACGCGTGGTACCGCGCGTAGGCGGGCTTCACGCGATCGTGCACCGCCGCGGTCAGCTCGCGCTCGAAGCGCGCGCTGTCGGCCCCGCCCAGGCCCTCGGGGCGCGGGCGGCGCGCCACGTCGACGATCGCCCACTGCGCGGGCGGCACGGACTCGAGCGAGGCGAGCTGCGTGATCGTCTTGTCCACCGGCTCGATCACCGCCGTGCGGCCACTGTCGAGCCCGCGCGTCAGGTTCGCGACGTGCTGGTCGAGCGACGGTCCCATCGCGCGCACGCGCTCGACGAAGTCGTCGGCCTCCTTCGTCGTCCGGATCGGCGTGAGCTCGCCAATCGTCTGGAACGCGACCTGCGGCCCGCCCATCGGGTCGACGACCCACTCGTCGAAGCGGCACGCGTCCTGCGCCAGCGCATCGTCGATCTCGCCGATCAGGAGCCCGCGCGTGGTGCGCCGCGCCGGGTCGAGTGCGGCAGCGTCGATCGCCTCGGCGCGTACGCGGATCGCCCGCAGGGCGGCGAGCGCGTGCTCGCGTCCCGCGGGCGAGTTGTCCGCGAGCAGGGCGTCGTAGCGCCGGTCGCCCAGTTGCGTCGCCCACTCCGGCGACATGCGCATGAGCAGCTGCCAGTAGTCGTCGCACAGCGTGTCGAGCGCGCCACCTGCGGCCGGCGTGGGTGCGGTGGCCGCCGCCACGGGCAGGGCGACGACGAGCGTGAGCAGGAGCTGGAGCACGACGGCACGACGCATGACGATCCTCCGTACGATCAGGATTCGGCGGCCGCGCGCTTGCGCGCCCGGGCCAGGATGAACGGCCCGACGAGGGCCATGAGGGCGAAGCAGAACCACTGTCCGGCATAACCAAGGTGCGTCGCGGTGTTCGCATAGCGTGCCCGGGAGCGCGCGGGCGCCGCCGGCACGCCCTCACCTTCGAGTTCGCGCAGCAGCACCGGCGCGACGGGATAGGGCAGCGCGGCCGCCACCGAATCGGCGACCAGCCAGCGCGTCGACCACACCATCATCCGCGCGGTCGGCGTCAGGCGCCACAGCGCATCGCCAGCGCGCAGCGCAATCGGCTCAACCAGTCCCGTCACCGCCCGCGCGACCGTGTCCGGCTCGGCCGGCGGGATCGCCGTCGCCGCATCGTCGGCGGGGACGAACCCACGATCGACCAGCACGGCGTCGCCGCCGTCCTCGCGCAAGAGCGGCGTCACCACATGCACGCCGGGGTAGCCGTCGCGCGAACGGCCGATGAGCAGGATCTGCCGCGCCTCGTCGAAGCGTCCGCGCACCGTCCAGCGGCCCACCCCGAGCAGGCTGGCCGGAGGTAGGTCCGTGGTCCGCGACGGCAAGAGCCGCGGCGGTGCCGCGATTGCCGCGGCCAGGCCTCGATTGTCCGCGGTGCGCGTGCGATAGCGTCCCAACTGCCAGAGCCCCAACGAGATACAGGTGGCGGCCACGACGACGGCGGCAACGGTTCCAAGGACGGAGCGGAGGGGTGGCACGCCGGCACTCTAGCCCGACGCAACCCGCCGGCCAAGCCTGCGTAAGTTGGCAAGTCGTCGTCAGGTTCGTTCCCGCCGGAAGGAGGATGCGCCCGTGGTCGAAACCCTCGTGATCACCGCCCTGCTCGTCAGCTGCGTGGCCATGGCCGTCGTCTCGTGGCTGGCCCGGATCGTCGCCCGGCTCGCCGGCATGCCCTTCGGCGCCGCGAGCTGGTTCCTGCACGGGCTCGGCTTCCTCGTGACTCTGCCGTTCGTGCTCACGCTGATGGTCCTCACCAACGGCCTCGCCTCCGAGACGTGGTGGGCCGGTGGGTTCATCCTGCTCGCGGCCATGGTTTCGTTCCTCGGCGGGGGCATCCACCTGGTCCGGGATCTCGCGTTCGGCCACATGCGCCGTACGCATGCGCGGGGCGCCCGATGATCGAACTCTTCGTCATCCTCGCGCTGATCGTCGTCGCGCTCATCGTCTTCAGCATGCTGGGCGCGGTGTTCCACGTGTTCGGCGAGCTCGTCGGCGCGGCATTCAGCGTCCTCGGCTGGCTGATCGCCCTGCCGTTCGTGATCTTCGGCTGGCTCGTCTCGGCGCTCGGGTTCCTCTTCGCCGGGCCGGTCCTCCTGATCGCGCTGCTCGTGCCCATCGGGCTGGTCTTGCTGACGATCGGCATCGTGCTGCTCGCGTTCCTGGCGCCGGCGATCATCGTGGGCGGCGGGCTGTGGTTCGCGCTGCGGGCGTGGTTCGCGCCGCGGAGGCCGCTGGCCACGTAACGGCGAAGCCGCAGGGGATTCCGCAGGGGGTGCGCGGTCCACCACGACCGCATGCACCCCCTTGCGCGTTTTCGGCCCGATCCGTCCGCCCCTTGCCGACACGCCCCGTTTCTGGTCCAATCGCCTCGTTCGCCGCCCCGTGCGGCCCCACCCGAAGCACCAGATCCCGCAGCCCGAGCGCCATCCCGCGCACGACTCGCCGCCCCGGCGGCCCGGAGGTTCGTTTGGCCGATTTCATCTACACCATGAAGGACGTGGGCAAGGTCGTTCCGCCGAATCGCGTCATCCTCAAGGGCATCTGGCTGTCGTTCTTCTATGGCGCCAAGATCGGTGTCCTGGGTCTCAACGGCGCCGGCAAGTCGTCGCTGCTCAAGATCATGGCCGGCATCGACCACGACCACCTGGGTGAGGCGCAGCTGGCGAAGAACATCCGTGTCGGCTACCTGCCGCAGGAGCCGCAGCTCGACGCGACGAAGAACGTGCTCGAGAACGTCGAGGAGGGCGTGCACGAGACCAAGGCCCTGCTCAATGAGTTCAACGCGATCAGCGCGAAGTTCGCCGAGCCGATGGACGGCGACGAGATGGAGAAGTTGCTCGAGCGCCAGGGCAAGCTGCAGGACAAGATCGAGGCCGCCAACGCGTGGGACCTCGACCGCAAGCTCGAGATCGCGATGGACGCGCTGCGCTGCCCGCCGCCCGACGCCGACGTGACGAAGATCTCCGGCGGTGAGCGCCGTCGCGTCGCGCTGTGCCGCCTGCTGCTGTCCGAGCCGGACATGCTGCTGCTCGACGAGCCGACGAATCACCTCGATGCCGAGTCGGTGCTGTGGCTCGAGCGCTACCTCAAGGAGTACGCGGGCACGGTCGTCGCGGTGACGCACGATCGCTACTTCCTCGACAACGCGGCCGGCTGGATCCTCGAGCTCGATCGCGGCGAGGGCATCCCGTACGAGGGCAACTACTCGGCGTGGCTCGAGCAGAAGCAGGCCCGCATGGCGTCGGAAGAGAAGACCGCCAGCGCGCGCAGGAAAACGCTCGAGCGCGAGCTCGAGTGGGTGCGCATGACGCCGAAGGCGCGGCAGGCCAAGGGCAAGGCGCGTCTGTCCGCGTACGACAAGCTGCTCGCCGAGGAGCAGAAGGCGAAGATCGAGAACGTCGAGATCTTCATCCCGCCCGGCCCGCGCCTGGGCGATGTCGTGATCGAGGCCGACAACGTGTCGAAGGCGTTCGGCGACCGCCTGCTCATCGAGAACCTCTCGTTCAAGCTGCCCAAGGGCGACATCGTCGGCATCATCGGCCCCAACGGCGCCGGCAAGACGACGTTGTTCCGCATGATCATGGGCCTCGAGAAGCCGGACTCAGGCACGATCAAGATCGGCGAGACCGTCAAGACCATGTACGTCGACCAGTCGCGCGACGACCTCAACCCCGACCACAACGTGTGGGAGGCGGTCTCGGGCGGCCTCGACGTGATGGAAGTGGGCGGCCGCACGATCAACTCGCGCGCCTACGTCGCGTCGTTCAACTTCAAGGGCGCCGACCAGCAGAAGCGGGTCAAGGACCTGTCGGGCGGCGAGCGCAATCGCCTGCACCTGGCCATGCTGCTCAAGAGCGGCGGCAACGTCCTGCTGCTCGACGAGCCGACCAACGACCTCGACGTCGACACGCTGCGCGCGCTCGAGGATGCGATCCTCGACTTCGCCGGCTGCGTCGTCGTGATCTCGCACGACCGCTGGTTCCTCGACCGCATCGCCACCCACATCCTCGCCTTCGAGGACGAGGGCCAGGTCATGTGGCACGAGGGCAACTTCACCGACTACGAGGAGGACAAGAAGCGCCGCCTCGGCGTCGACGCCGCCACCCCGCACCGCATGCGCTACAAGCGCCTGGTGCGCGACTAGCCTGCATCCCCGGAGCCGACGATGAGCGAGACGAACGAACTCCCGCCGCTCGGCGCGATCGCGTGGGCCGACCTCACGGTCGCCAACGCGCCCGCCGTGCGCGACTTCTACGCGGCGGTCTGCGGCTGGATCGCCACCGACGTCGAGATGGGGGAGTACTCCGATTACGCCATGAGCCCCGACGGCGGCGATCCGGTGTCCGGCATCTGCCATGCGCGCGGGGCGAACACCGGCCTGCCCGCGCAGTGGCTCGTCTACGTGGCGGTGCCGAGCCTCGAGGTGAGCCTCGCCGCCTGCAAGGCGTTGGGCGGCGCCGTCGTCACCCCGACGCGCGACATGGGTGCGTACGGTCGGATGGCCGTCGTCCGCGATCCGGCCGGCGCGGTGATGGCGCTCATCGAGCGGCCGAAGGGCGGCTGAGTCACCGGGGGCGGATGATGCGTGCTGTCGAACTAGCGCTCGGCTCGATCGGCCTGCTCGTGCTGGCGGCCGGAGTTGCGCAGGCGCAGCTTCCCGGCCGAATGGGTCTCACCTGGGGCAACCAGTGCTCGCCGATCGTCGCGGACGTGGCTCCCCGGCCCGGCGAGACGGCGACCGTGACCGTGTTCGTCGACGATCACCAGATTCCGCTCACGGCCTATCGCGTCCACGTCATCCTCGGGCACTGGGACGGGACCCTTCCCGACGCATGGCGCTTCGATGCGGAAGGCTGCCAGGGGTCGGCCTCGGCGATCGTGCGGGGTGTCCCGCCGCCGGCGCTGGTGAACACTTGTCCTGCATTCGGCGGGACGGCCCAGTCCCTGGGCGTCTCCGGCATCACGGTTTTTCCTTTCGTCTGGCGTGGTCCCGACCGGCTCCTGTTGCGTGCATTCCTCGGCAGCTCGTTCGATCGCGAGGTGCGACCGGATCCAGCGCGGCGGTACTTTCTTGCGCAGTTCCAGTTCGATCACTCCGCGTCGATCGACGGTGTATCCATCCCTGGTGTGAGTTGCGGCGGGATGGAACTCGGGATGTGTCTGGCGCTCGATTTCGACGGCTTCTGGGGAGGCGAGGGTTCCGGGTTCACGCGGAGCCCCGACGGAGTGTCGCTCGGCTTCTTGTCCGGCTCGAATGGCTGGCTGACCACGAACGGCTCCACCGGATGTCCTTCGGTCCCCGCACGCGCCTCCACCTGGGGCGGAATCAAGTCGCAGTATCGTCGCTGATGTTTCGTGAGTCGCCTCGAAGCCACATCCGAGACCGGAGGACTGCGCCATGCCCGAATACGTCATCGCCGCCTACCGCCCGAAGCCCGGCCACGAGGCCGCGCTCCTCGCCTGCGTCCGCGATCACCACCCGATCCTGCGGAAGGAAGGGCTCGTCACGGGTCGCGAGGTCACGGTGCTGCGCGCACCCGACGGCGTGATCGTCGAGATCTTCGAGTGGAAGTCGAAGGAGGCCGTCGAGTCCGCGCATCACAATCCGGCCGTGCTCGCGCTGTGGAAGCGCTTCAGCGATTGCTCGACGTTCGCCACGCTTTCGGAACTCCCCGGCGCGGCGACTCCGTTCCCGCACTTCGAGTTCGTGGCGCTCTAGGCGCGACAGGTCGCCCCCGGCGCACCCCTGGCCGAAGTCGCCGCTGGCGAACCCGCTCCCACTCCTGGAGCCTCCACGACCTCTCCCCCCGCCGTGATGTCCTGGTGTTTCCAACCGGACGACCGACCGGGGCCCTCCGGTCCGGCGCCAGGGAGATCCTCGTGAACGCCTACCCGGACGGGCAGCAGTCCAATCCGGCGCAGCGGCAGTTCCTCGTCCGGTTCTACTTCGACCATTCGTTCTCGGTGTTCGGGCCGACGACGCCCGGGACCGACTGTGGCGGATTCGAGACGCCGATGGTCCTTCGCCTCCTGGCTGCGAGCTACATTCGTCAGTCGACCGGGGAGGAAATTCTCTTCGACGTCGGAAACGGGTCGCTCGGCGTGAACGGCGCCGTGCCGGCCGATCGCTCGACCTGGGGTCAGATCAAGAACACGTATCGCCGCTGAGGAGCCCTGCGGCCTCCGCGGCACCGTCGACGCCCGCGAGCTCGTCCCCGAGCGCGCGGGCGTTCGCGCGCATGGCCTCGCTCTCCAGCGCGGTGCGGATCGCCTGCGCGAGCTTCACCGCCGTCACGCCGCGCTCGATCAGCGGTGGGGGGCCGAGCCCCCGTTCGTGCACGCGCCACCCGTGCCAGTGCTGGTCGCCCAGGTGCGAGACGACGACCTGCGGCACGCCGGCGCGCGTGGCGCGCGCCGTGGTGCCCGCGCCGCCGTGATGGACGATCGCGGCCATGCGCGGGAACACCGCTCCGTGGGGGACGTCGCCGAGGACCAGCCGGTCCGCTCCGGAGAGCGTCGTGCCATCGGCCCCGCTCCATCCTGCGCCGACCACCGCGCGCACGCCCGCGAGCGCGACTGCCTCGCGCAGCAGGCGCGCGAGCCGCGCTCGATCCCCGTGCACCATGCTCCCGAACCCGAGATAGACGACCGGCGGTGCCGGCGTCGCCAGCATCCGGTCGAGCTCGGGGAGCGCCGGGGCCGGCTCGTCGAGCACCCATGCCGGCGTCACGTCGAGCGGTGCACGGGCCAGGGAGCGGGCGTCGTCGGGCAGGGGGGCGATCGCTGGATCGGCCGCAAGGAGGATCCGGCCCGATTCGACGAGGTGATCGTAGAGCCGTCCGGCGGGGGGAAGCCCGCGCCGCGCGCGCTCGCGGTCGAGCGTGCGATGAGTGATCGGCGGCGCGTGGTCGCTCAGCCACCAGTGCGCTCGGGCGAGGAAGCGGGGCGTGCGGCGCAACGGGATCGCCAGCAGCGGGAGCGTGAAGTTCCGCAAGTAGAGCGGGCTGAAGACCGCGTAGGCGTAGCGGGCGCCGACCTGCGCGGCGATCGAGGGCGCGGTCCACGCCATCATCGAACCGACGACCAGGTCCGGGCGGAAGTCGAGCGCCGCGCGCTCGAGCGCGGCGTACGTGGCGGGCACACGTGCCATGGCTCGCATCAGGACGGCGCCCTCGAAGTGCGTTCCGTCGAAGCAGTCGCGGAAGGCGGGCACGCCGTCGGCGACGTCGAAGCCGAGCCCACGCGCCCAGGCGGCCATATCGCCGGGCGGCGCCACGAGGACCTCGTGACTCCGCGCGCGCAGCGCCCGCCCGAGCGCGAGCAGGGGAGCGACGTCGCCGCGACTGCCGAAGGGCGCGAGCAGGACGCGCACGGTCGCTACGAGCGCCCCAGCGCCGCCACGATCTCCTTCGCCAGCAACGTCAGCGATGGGTCGCGCGCGCCCATGACGAGCACGAGGTCTCGGGGCTGCGCTTCCGCGGCAATCGCGGCGACGAGTTCCGGTCGCGACGCCGCGAAGGCCGCGCGTGCGCCGAGCCCCGCCGCAGCGAGGTCGGCGACGATGTCGGCCGAGGAGAAGTCCCGCGTCGTCGTGCCTCCCGCGTAGAACACCTCGAGCCACCACGCCCGGTCGGTGGGGCCCAGCGCCTGCGCGAACGAGGCGACGAAATCGGCGCGCAGGAAGCGCGTCGGTCCGTAGCCGTGCGGCTGGTAGACGGCGAGCACGCGGCCGCCCGGGCCGACCCGGCCGTGGGCGGTCGCGATCGCCGCCTCGATCTTTGCCGGGTTGTGCGCGAAGTCGTCGATCACCTCGACGCCGTGGGCGGTGCCGATCGACTGGAAGCGGCGACCCACGCCGCGGAACGAAGCGAGCGGCGCGACGAGCGACTCCGCCGGCACGCCGAGCGCGCGGGCGATCGCGATCGTCGCCAGCGCGTTCGCGACGTTGTGCCGCCCCGGCACCGGGAGCCGGAACGCGGTTCCGTCGACGGCGAAGGCGCTGCCGTCGGGCCCGAGTTCGATCGACCCGTCGGAGGCGTGCACGTCGGCGCGATCGTCGAAGCCGAACGTCGTCACGGGCAGCCCGCGGCCGCGGGCCGCGGCGACGAGCGGGGCGAGGTTCTCCCCGGAGCCGGCGACCAGCGCCTCGCGCGTGCGCGACTCGAATGTCTCGAACATGCGGAAGACGTCGGCTTCGGGCTTGTGGTCCTTCTGGAGATTGAGGATCACGCCCACCGCCGGCGCGTAGCGCACGAGCGAGCCGTCGCTCTCGTCGGCCTCGATGACGAGCAGGTCGCTCTTGCCCTTCCACGCGTTCCCCCACAGGCCGCGCGCGCGCAACGCCTCGAGATCGCCGCCCGTGATCACCGACGGATCGCGACCCGCGCCCGCGAGCGCCTCCCAGACCATCGCCACGACCGACGACTTGCCGCTGGTGCCGCTGACCGCGATCGTCCGCTCCCGCGCGACGAACCAGGCGAGCAGCTCGGAGCGATGGAGGATCGGGATGCCGCGCTCCTTCGCCGCGGCGACGTCGGGGACCGTGTCCTCGACCGCGGTCGAGACGACCAGTGCAACGCAGTCCGCGCCCGAGACACCGCTCCCGTCCTGCGGAAACAGTGTGATGCCGGCGGCGCGGAGCAGGACCGCGGCGTCATCGTGCCCGCCCTGGTCGAGCGAGCGATCGCTGCCGCTGGCGCGGCCGCCGAGAGCGACCTGGAACTGGGCGAGCGCGGACATGCCGCTGCCGCCCACGCCCGCGTAGTGGAAGCGGCCGGGACCGGCGGGATCGAGGCCGGCGAGCGAAGTCGAATCGAGAGGGATGGTCACGCAGCGCACTGTGCCACAGCCCGGCGGGCGCGACAACGAAACGGGCCGGCCGCGCGAGGCGACCGGCCCGATCCGGGAATCAGTGACGCGGTGTGTGCGTCAGTTCAGGATGACGGTGCGCGTGTACTTCACGCCGTCGACCCGGAGCAGGGCGAAGTACGTGCCGGCGCCGATGTCCCGACGCTCGAGGCGCACCGTGTGCGAACCCGCATCGCGGGTCTCCTCCAGCACGTCCGCGATCTTGCGGCCCGACACCGAGTACAGCGCCAGCGACACGCGCGCGCTCTTCGGCAGCGAAAACGCGAGATCCGCGCTTCCCCGCGACGGGTTTGGTACCGCGCCGGCGAACGACACGGCTCCGACGGCGATCAGGTCATTGTGCGTCGAGGCCAGCTCCGGCGCCATCGACGCCGCGTTCAGCAAGCTCGGGCGGTATATGGGCACGATGCTGTCCATGCGCACGTCCTGGCCGGCGGTGAAGTTGGTCAGGCAGATGTCGTAGCTGTAATCCATGTAGTTCGAGATCGGGTCGAGCCCCGGAAGCGACGGGCAGGTGTCGCGCTGCAGTGAGCACGTGCCGCCCGTGTACGCCGACGCCTCGTACGGCGTGTCGTCCACGTAGTCGCCGGGAGCGGTGCAGCCGCCCTGGAACGTGTGGTAGAGCCCGAGGTAGTGGCCCACCTCGTGCGTCGCCGTCTCGCCCTGGTTGTAGGCGGTAAACGCGCCGCCCGGAAGCGAGGCGTAGTGGACGACGACACCGTGGCGCTTGTCGGTCTCGGGGAACGAGTTCGGGAAGTACGCCCAGCCGAGCAGGTTCTGTCCCGGCTTGCAGGTGTAGATATTGAGGCGCGTCGCCGGCGTGACGGCGAGCGCGTTCTTGGCCTGCGTCTCCTTGTTGGTCTGCGGGGTCATCGTGAACCACTGGGCGTTGAACGTGTGGGTCGGCGGCGAAGCCAGCACAAACGAATAGCCTGTGCCTTGGTACGTCGAATTGAGCGTCGCGATCTGCGCCGCAACCTGGGTGTCCGAAACATTGCCCTCGTTGTTGCGTCCGTAGATGACGTGGAATGCGACCTGGATCTGTCCGCCGACCGCGTTCGTCTGGCCGTAGGTCCGCAGCCAACGGTCGACCTGACTCTGCACGCCCTGCATTTCCTCTGACGTCGGCGTTGGCGTTCCGCAGGTGCGGGCGCCGCCGTCGAAGTCGTCGGTGACGACACGACCGTTGGCATTCGAAGACTGGGCGAAGCAGAGGGAGACCGAACCCGCCAGGACGACGGCGGCAAGCAGGGAGCACAGGGCAGTGATCCGGACCTTCATGCGTTTCCTCCAAGGGGAAGGAGGGGCACGCCACGGCCCCGGCGGGGGAGATTCGGCGCATGCGCCGTCTTCCCAGATCGCCCGGCCGCGACAGGGGTACGAGTCTGTCAGAGAAGGGTGTCCGGCCACCAGCGCCAAATGCGAAGAGTTTGATTCGGGGAGGGGCGGCTACCCTCGCAACTGTCGCGCCCGCACCGCGAATGCGACGAGCAGGCATGCCGCTGTCGCCGCGAACCACACCGGCGGATGCCCCGCACCCGTCGCACCCATGAAGTCGAGCGGCGGCGTCCGATTCGCCGGGCCGATGTACCACAACACCGTGTAGAACACCTCGAACAACTTGTTCCCGCGCGACAGGAGGCCCAGCACGAGGGCCAGCGCGGGGATGAACAGCACGGCGGCGGCCCAGGCGGCGAACCCGCTCCAATCCGCAGACATCGCGAGGCGCACCCCAACGCCCGAGCCCATCGCCGCGGTCAGCAGGACGCCCGCGATCCAGGCCGCGGGCAGCTGGCGCGTCAGGGCGCCGGGCGCCGACAGCACGAACGCCTCGGTCCCGAAGCGCGCATCGCGTCCACCCAGTTGCGACCAGACGAGCAGCGGCCAGATCCACGCCGCGATCAGCACCCCAGATCGGGCAGCCGGCAGCGGCGCCACCCAGCCCGCAATGATCAGGCCGAGCGCGGCCAGCGCCCACCAGCGATTCGCGCCACGCAGCAGCAGGCGAAGCTCCGAACCGATGATTCCGCGCGGCAGCCCGTCGAGCGGCGAGGGCCAGGCGCGGCGGGCTGCCGGCTTTGCAGCGGGTGCAGCGGCACGGCCGGCACGCTTCGGCAGCGCGATCCGCATGCGCCGGCGTGCCGGGTCGAAGCGATGAAACGGCACGGCGGCGAGCGCCGCGACGCCCACGGCGAACAGCAGCCAGGCCAGGCGCGAGGCGAGGAAGAGTGGCGTCCAGGCCACGCCTGTCCACAGGAAGCGCACGGGCGTGGCCCGCGCCATCCCGGGGTTCATCTGGACGGAGAAGTGCGATGGATCGACGCCGAGCTGCGCCTGGGCCGCCGCGGCCATGCTCTTCTGGATGATGAGGATGCCCCACGGATCGAGCAGCGGCGTCTTCGCGCTGATCGAAGCGACGAGCAGCCCCGACCAGGCGAACATCCAAAGCGCGTTCGCCGCGCCACCGCGCAGGCCCGGCGTGGTCTCGAACAGGATCGCGAGCGCGGCGGTGAGCGCAAACGCCGGGACTCCACAGATCACGAACGGGGCGAGAAACGTCAGCAGGTCGAAGCCGCCGCCGCCGCCGCCCTGCACGAGCAGGAGGGTGATGCCGCACAGTGCGAGGATCGCCACCATCGCCTCGAGCACCAGGAAGTGCGAAGCCGCCTTGCCGATCGTGTACTCGACGCGCGACAGCGGCGTCGTGGCGAGGATCGGTCCGACACCGGTGCGCTCGTCACGATCGACCGCGTTCTTCACGATCCAGAAACCGATCAGGGACAGGAACGAGATCGCCACGATGGTCATCATGCCGCCGACCCAGGCGGCGTTGATCGTGCCCTGGGCATCGCCGATGTTCACCGACACGGTGCCGTCGAACGTGCCGGCCCCGAGCCACAGGACGAGCCCCAGAGTGATGAGGAACGAGTAGCGACGCACGCGCTCGAGCACGTCGGCCCAGGCGAGCGCCGCGATCGCTTCGAGGCGGCGGCTCACAGCCCGATCCTCGCCAGGTAGGCGTCTTCGAGCGTCGGTGTGGCCGGCATCGCGCCCGCCGTGGGGGCGCTCGCCGCGACGACGCGGACGCGCACGCCATCGGGCCGGCGGATCGCGCTGCTGACACGATGCTGCTGCTTGAGCGCGGGGAGCGCCTCGACGGGGACGGTCCACTCCCAGACCTGGCCCTCGGTCGCGGCGATCAACTCATCGGGGGTGGAGCAGGCAAGCAGTTGTCCCTTGTCCATGAGGGCGATGCGCTCGGCGGTCGATTCGAGATCGGACACGATGTGGGTCGAGAGGAGCACGATGCGATCGTGCGCCAGGTCGGCCAGCAGGTTGCGGAAGCGCACACGCTCCTCGGGATCGAGGCCCACCGTGGGCTCGTCGACGATCAGGAGCCGCGGCTCGTGCAACAGAGCCTGGGCGATCCCGATGCGCTGCCGCATGCCGCCCGAGTAGCCGCCCAGCGGCCGGCGCGCGGCATCGGCCAGGTTGACGAGGGCGAGCACCTCCGGGATCCGGGCCCGCCGGACCGCGCCGCCGAGGCCGCGCACGGCGCCCAGGTAGTCGAGGAACTCGATCGCGTTGAGGTGCGGATAGACCCCGAAGTCCTGCGGCAGGTAGCCGAGCGTGGCGCGCAGCGCCCCGGGGTGGGCGTGGACGTCCTCGCCGTCGAGCGTCACCCTGCCCTCGCTGGGGCGGGTGATGGTGGCGAGGATCTTCATCAGGGTGGACTTGCCAGCGCCGTTCGGGCCGAGCAGGCCGAGGACACCGGGGGCGAGCTCGAGCGAGAATCCACGCAGCGCCCAGAGCCCGCCCTGATACTGTTTGCCGACATTCTCCAGTTGGAGTCGCATGGGCTCCCTACGCACGCGGGGCCTTTCGGGTTCCATGCACGGGCTAGGTGGTCGTGCTGTTGCCGCCCTTCGGCCACACCAACCACGACGACAGGAGAAGCGCGATGCCGATGAAGACCGGCAGGATCCCGACGGCCCAGACGGCATCGTCCTGACCATGGGACCGGTCGTAGCCGGTGATGAAGTAGAGGAACATCGCAAGTCCAACGCCGCCGAACAGCGTGATGAGGCCGCCGATGAGCAGGCCCTGCGCCCGGTGCCGCTGGGCCGCCGCCGGGTTGAAGCCGGCCAGCATCTCGATGTTGCTCTGCCCGGGTAACTGGACGATCGGCAGCTGCGCCGGATCGATGCCGCGCTGGATCGCGGCGATGCGCTCGCGCTGCGTGTTCTCGATCAGCCGGGCCTCGGTCATCTGCTTGACGATGCCCGCGGTGATGCCGCCGACGATGGCGACGATCGGGATGGAGAAGATCATGATCGGCAGGATCGTGTCGGTATCGAAAATGGCCCCGATGAGATACAGCATGGCGTGGACTCCTGGGTTCGGGGGCGCCGGCCGGTCCACCGGCGATCGGTGGAACACGGGCTCCTGGCCCCGGGACGTCCGCATGGACGGGGGAGGATCGGCGATGGGTTTCAACCAACTTTCCCGAAACCTCCCGGACCCCTGGGCCGGTCCCAACCCGTGATGGACGACCGTCCCGCCGATCCGGACCACGAACTCGTCGAGCGGGCCCGCGGGGGTAGCGAGGGCGCGTTCAGCGAGCTCGTGGGGCGACACCAGGGGCGCATCCTGGGCCTCGCCTGGCGGGTCGCCGGCTCCCGGGCCGAGGCCGAGGAGATCGCGCAGGACGCGTTCGTCCGGGCCTGGCAGGCGCTGCCGGGGTTTCGTGGCGAGTCGCGGTTCTCGACCTGGCTGCACCGGATCACCACCCGGGTCGCACTCGATCGGCGCGAGGTCGTCCGCCGCCGCGAGCGCAGGGAGGTCGGGGTCGAGGAGGAGGTCCTTGCCGCCTTCGCCGCGACACCCGAGGCGGGGAGCGACGGGGATCGGATCACGGCCCGGGCGCGGATCGCGCTCCTGGCCGGGCTCAGCGAGGCGCAGCACACGGTGGTCACCCTGCACTACCTCGAGGATCGATCGGTGATCGAGGTGGCGCAGGCGATGAACCTGCCGGAGAATACGGTGAAGACGCACCTGTCCCGGGCCCGCGCGGTGATGCGCGAGGCATTCCTCCGGGCCGAGGCGAAGCAGAGGGGAGTCGCCGTCCGATGAACGGGTTCGACTGCACGCAGTTCCAGCGCTGGCTCGACGACGGAGCTCTCGCCGCAGGCGACGATTCTGCGATGAGCGCAGGCACCCACGTCGCGGTCTGTGCCGAGTGTGCGGCGCTGCTCTCCGCCGATCGTTCGGTGGCGCGGCTGTTCACCACGTCGATCTCCGCATCGCTCGCCCCGGTCCCGACGGATTTCGCCGCCCGCGTGATGGCGCGCGTTGTGCTCACGCCACAACTGCGTCCGGTCGCCGCCACGATGGATCCCGCGCTGGCGAGACTGCCGGCCGATCCGCTACCGTGGTGGATCCGCGCGGTCGCCCGCCCCGAAGGCGCCGTCGCGTGCGCGATCGCCGGCCTCGCGCTCCTGTTCTCGCCACAGCTATTCGGCCTCGCGCGTGTCGCGCCGCAGTGGAGCAGCGCTGCGCTCGGCACGCTGACACTGCTCGTCTCGCCGTGGCTTGCGCCCGTCCTCGAGCGCATCGCGGCGCGGCCGCTGGTCGGGGTCGGCATCGGGCTCGCCCTCGTGCCGCTGGTCGCGCTCGCGACCTGGGCCCTGTACCGCCTGGGATTGCAGCTCGCGCGGGTGCGCCTCGTGCCCGTCGTGGTCCGGGGCGGCCGCGCTTGAGCGAAACGACGCGCCCGTCGAACCGGCTCCTCGGCGAGAAGAGCCCGTACCTCCTCCAGCATGCGCACAATCCGGTCGCCTGGCGCCCCTGGGGCCCCGAGGCGTTCGCCGATGCGAAGCGCCGTAACGTGCCCATCTTCCTGTCGATCGGCTACTCGACCTGCCACTGGTGCCACGTCATGGAGCGCGAGTCCTTCGAGAACGAGAAGGTCGCCGCACTGCTCAATGCGCACTTCGTGCCGGTCAAGGTCGATCGCGAGGAGCGCCCCGACATCGATCGCATCTACATGACCGCGATGCAGATGATGGGCATGGGCGGCGGCTGGCCGCTCAACGTATTCCTCACGCCCGACCTCGCGCCGTTCTACGGCGGCACGTACTTCCCGCCCGACGCTGCTGTCGGCGGCCGCCCCGGCATGATGCAGGTGCTGCCACACGTGGCGAAGGCCTGGCGCGAGCAGCGCGGCGACCTCGAGGAGAATGGCAGCCGCGTCTTCGCCGCGCTCGAAGCACTCGCGGCGGGGGGGGCCGACGGCGCGGCCGCGCCCGTCCGCGCGCTGTTCGACGCCGCGCTCGCGGGGCTCGACAAGATCTTCGACCGCACGCATGGCGGCTTCGGCGGGCAGCCCAAGTTTCCCACGCCGGTCAACCTCGCGTTCCTGCAGCGCGTCGCCACGCCCGGGGCGCGTGCCATGGCCTTCGCCCAGCTCGACGCGATGCGCGCCGGCGGCATCCACGACCAGCTCGGCGGCGGCTTCCATCGTTACGCCGTGGACGAGCGCTGGCTCGTGCCGCACTTCGAGAAGATGCTCTACGACCAGGCGCAGATCGCACTCGCCTACCTCGAGGGCCACCGGGTCGCCGGCCGACCGGAAGACGCGGCCGCCGCGCGCGGCATCTTCGGCAACGTTGCGCGCGACCTGACGGGAGCGCACGGCGCCTTCCTGTCGGCCGAGGACGCCGACAGCGAGGGGGAGGAGGGCCGCTTCTACGTATGGACGCCGGCCCAGCTCGAGGCTGCGCTACCGGCTGATGATGCGCGCCTGTTCGCCGCGCGCTACGGCGTCACGGCCGAGGGCAACTTCGAGGAGACCGGTGCGACCGTGCTGCACGAGGCGCAATCTCTCGAGGCGGCGGCCGCGTCGGTCGGCCTGTCGCCCGAAGATGCCGCCGTGCGGCTCGAGTCGGCATGCGCCCATCTCTTCCAGTTGCGCGAGTCCCGCCCGCGACCGCACAAGGACGACAAGGTGATCACCGCGTGGAACGGCCTCATGATCCGCGCCTTCGCCTGCGGGGCGACCACGCTCGATGATCCGGAGCTGGCCGGGCGCGCCGAGCGCGCCGCGGAGTTCGTGTGGAAGTCGCTGTGCGCCGCGGGCCGCGGCGACGTCAAGCGACGCTGGCGCGAGGGCGAGGCCGCCGGCGCCGGTCAGCTCGACGACCATGCGTTCCTCGCCTGGGGCTTCCTCGGCCTGTTCGAGGCGACCGCCGACCCGACGTGGCTCGAGCGCGCGTTGCACTTGACGGAACGCATGATCGACCGCTTCGCCGACAAGGACGGGGGCGGGTTCTTCGAGTCGCCGGCTGGCGACAAGTCGGTGCGCGTCCGCATGAAGGACGCCTACGACGGAGCCGAGATGGCCGGCAACTCGATCGCTGCGCTCGTGCTGCTCGAACTCGCCGCGCTCACGAATCGCGCCGACCTGCGCACGCGCGCGCAGGCTTTGCTCGACACGTTTGCCGGCCGCATCGCCACCCAGCCGCTGGCCATGCCGATGATGCTGGTCGCGCTGCAGCGCGCCGAGGCCGGCGCGCGCCACGTCGTGATCGCCGCACCAGGCGCCGGCGCCGGCGGCGCGACGCCCGCGGACCCCGGCGTCGCCGCCATGGCGCGCGCGTTCCACACGACGTTTCGCCCGAACGACCTGCTGCTGCGGATCGACGAACGTCCCTCGCGCGGCCGGCTCGCGGCGCTCGTGCCGTGGATCGGCCCGCTCGTCGCGCGCGACGACGCAGCCACCGGCTACGTCTGCGTGGACCGCGCCTGTCGTGCGCCGGTGACGACCGTGGACGACTTCATGGCGGCGCTCGCGGACTAAATGCCTTCGCTTGATTCGGCAACGCCCCGGACCTCAAAGGCGTGTTCGACGGCGAACAAGGCGGCCCTGCGACGCATCAGCCCTCCGACGGGTCATCTGGCTTCGTCTCTGGCGGCGCAACCTCTCTCCTCGGGATCGCCTGACCCGATGCCTTGCCATTGGCTGCTGAATGTTGCCGAATC
>JANPEF010000113.1:0-35285 GCA_031431875.1 Candidatus Eiseniibacteriota bacterium
GTCGGTCGAGACGACGCGGAAGCCCTGCGCCTTCGCGTACAACGAGACCGATCCCCCGCCCAGGAAGGCGTCCAGGAACGTCAGGTTCGCCCACAGTCGCCTCGGCAGGACGCGGTCGATCTCCCGGAAGATCAAGGGACAAAGGCGGCGTTTGCCGCCCAAATACGGCGGCAGTGCCGACCACAGGGCGAGCTTGCGATGCTTCGGCGTCGACTTGGCCATGTTCGTCACCCTTCCCTTGATGTCGTTCGGGAGCAGCGCCCTTGTTGTCCTGCGTCGGGCACGGGGCCCGGCGAGAAGGAGGACGCAATGGCACGACGGAAGGCACTGCCCCGGCTCTGCGACCTGCGCGAGCCGATGCATCCGTGGAAAGCCGACCACCTGTACGTCGGCGATGAAGGGACGATCCTCTGCGGGTCCTGCATGGGCGTCGAGTCCACGTATCGACCGTGGTGCTGGTCGGACCTGGGGCCGATGGGACCGGATCGTTCGATCCCGCTCGGTCCGTTCGAGGTCGAGCGCGGTCCGGGAAACTTCGTCACGCAGGGGACCATGGTCGCGCGCTGCGAGACCAACCAGTACGCAGCCCGGCCCGAACGCGAGTAGTCCACGCGCCCCGCAGCCCGGGGCGCACGTCCAGAACAGGAGAACGCCATGACCAAGACCAAGAAGCAGACCAACATCCCGACCCCGAAGCCGGGGCGGAAGGGCGGCGTCGGTGGAACGACACCGACCGTCGAAAAATCGACGGTGGACGAGGAGATGGTCGTCTTCGCGTTCCGTCTCACGGCCGCCGAGCGGGACCTGATCCACAAGGCGGCGGGTCCCGCCAAGGCCAGCAGGTACGTGCGCACGCTGGCGGTCGCAGCGGCGAATGGGGATGAGGAGCTGGTGCTGAAACTTCTCGGAGGACCGGCTCCCGCGAGCGACGCCACGGCGGGATAGATCACGCGGCCCCCACGCGAGTCGAGGCCCCCGCGCAGGACGCTCGGGGGCCTTGCTCGTTGTGGTGTGACTCACGGATCGGGTTGGGGGCCGACGCGGCGTCCTGGTGGGGATTGGGGGCACTCTCGACGTGATCTGGCGGGGTGGTGCGACGGCCACGCATCGGAAGTTGGATACGTTTCGTGAGCAGTCGCGTGATCACATCATGGATGATTCCAGAGTGGACCCCCGCTACCAACTTGAAGCACGATCGAACGCGAAGGGCCGGCGCCAGCCGGCCCTTTTTTCGCGCATGCCCGAGATCGTCCCATTGCTCTTGGGGAACGTCGCCGTGAGGATGGCGACTCTGGCCCCGTCACCTTTCGGGGGGCAGGTCACCACCTTCCGGTGGTGTCTGGGCTGGGTTTGATGTTCCGGCCAGCTGAGCCGCAATAGTCCTCAGGAATTCCTGAACACCCATCGGCTTGGCCATGTAGCCATCACACCCTGCGGCTCGAATGCGCTCCTCGTCGCCCTTCATCGCCTGGGCGGAGAGGGCGATCACCGGAATGGCGTGCGTCGCCTCGTCCCGCTTGAGCAGCCCGGTGGCTTCGAGGCCGTCCATACCGGGAAGCTGAATGTCCATCAGGATCAGGTCGGGCAGCTCATCGCGTGCCAACGTCAGCCCAGCCTCTGCATCAATGGCGCTGAGGACTGTATGGCCCGCCGAATGCAGCAGGAATACCGCCAACTCCATGTTGTCACGGTTATTCTCGACGATCAGGATTTTTGCCATGTCAGTCGACCAACCGGCGTCCCGACATTGCCCGCCGGACTTCGGTCGTGAAGCGGCCAAGGCTGAAATCGGCCTTCTCCATGATCGTCGTCACGTAGGCACTCAGCCTGGCGCGGTCCTCGGCGGTGATTTGCTTGGCGGTGACCACGATGATCGGAATTCGTGCCGTGTCGGGGTGTTGGCTGAGGGCGTCCACCACGTCGAAGCCATTCACGTCCGGCATCATCAGATCGAGCACGATCACGTCCGGCAGCTCCTGCCGCGCGACGGCAATCGCCTCGCGGCCGCCGTGCGCACGCAGCACGGTACTGGCCAGGCCGAGGATGCCGACGGCGATCAGCTCCACCGCCATGGGATCGTCGTCAACCACGAGGACCTTGAGAGTCTGCCCCCGCAAGAGAGGCAACAACCCGATCTCGACGAGCGCCTCGGACAACTCATGCCGAGACATGGGCTTCTGCATGATGGCCGCGGCGCCGAGCGCGAAGCCCCGGTTGCGATCCGCCACGATCGAAATGATCACGACCGGGACGTGCATGAGCGGCGGCACTTGCTTGATACAACCGAGGAATTCCCAGCCGTCCATCTCGGGCAGCACGATATCCAGGGTGATCAGCGACAACGGCTGCTGCGCCGCGCAAACCAGTGCAGCCTCGGCGGAGGCAGCGTGCAGCACCTTGAATCCCTCCGCTTCGAGTTGCAGGCGAATCAGGTCAGCAGCATTGAAGTCGTCTTCCACCACCAGGGCCGTGCGCGCTCCAGCCAACGCCTCGATACCGGGGGCGCCTGGCACTTTGGCCGAGGTGAGCGCCCCTTCCCCAGGCGCCCGGAGCGGTAGCCAGGCCGTGAAGCAGGACCCCTCGCCCGCGGCGCTCTGCACCGCGACCGTGCCGCCGTGCAGTTCGGCGAGGAGTTTCACCATGGCCAGACCGAGTCCCGTCCCCTCGAACTTTCGCGCCAGGCCGCTGTCGATCTGGCTGAAAGGGCTGAACAGGCGCATGAGCCCCTCCGGCGAGATGCCAATGCCGCTGTCGGTGACGCTGAACTTGAGAAACTCCGCGAACTCATTGTCGGCCAGAGGGAAACTCCGGCCCGCCCACGTGCCGGACGGCTGGCCGACTTCAGCCCGCGGTACGCGGCCAGCGCGCAAGGTGACCTGGCCGCCCTCGGGAGTGAACTTGACCGCATTGGACAGCAGGTTGTACACGATCTGCTTGACCTTGCGCGCGTCCGCCTGGATCGTGCCCAGTTCCTCAATGGCGTCCATGCTCAATCGGATGCGCCGGGCCATTGCTTGCTCCCTGATGATGGACAGGCTGTTGACGAACAATGAGGACACCTGCACCGGCTCCAGCTCGAGCGTCATCTTGCCGGCTTCCACCTTGGAGAGGTCGAGGATGTCGTTGATCAATGCGAGTAGATGCTGCCCGCTGCTGAAGATGTTGCCGATGAACCCTCGCTGCTGATCGGTCATCTGGCCCATCATGCCATCCCTGAGCACCTCGGAAAAGCCCATGATCGCATTGAGGGGCGTCCTCAGTTCGTGTGACATGTTGGCGAGGAATTCGGACTTCATGCGGCTCGCTTCTTCCAGCTCGGCATTTTTCTGCTGCAGCGCGTGCTCGAAGCGTTTCAGAACCGTCACGTCGCGCGCCGCTGCGAACACACCTTGCAGGCTCCCGTCGCGGTCGTGAAAGGTGGTCGCGTTGTAGGACACCACCGTGAGCGTGCCATTCCTGGCACGCGCGGTGAGCTCGTAGTTGGTGACTTTGCCTTCGTCCAGCACGCGGCGGATGCCCGCCTCAGCCCGGATCGCATCCGTGAAGAACTTCTTGAACGGCGCGCCGATCAGTTCGTCACGCGTGCACCCGGTCAGCGCCTCCATCTGCTTGTTGACGTCCGTGATGATGCCGCGGGGATCGGTTGTCATCAGTGCGTCGATGTTCGACTCGATGAGCGAGCGGGTGTAGAACTGCTGGTCGCGCAGCCGCTGATCGAGCTTCATCCGCTCCTCTTCGACTTGCTTGCGCGCGGTATTGTCAGTGCCAATCAACAGGTAGCCGATGATGACGCCCTGAGGGTCGCGCAATGCCGTGACGGATACCACCGCCGGGAAGCGGCTCCGATCCTTGCGGATGTAGGTCAGTTCGTAGATGTCTTCGATTCCGCGCGAGGCCTTGAACACCAGCGCCTCGAAGCCGGGAGTAATCGAGGTGCCGAGCTCGACGCTCAGCGCATTGGCGCGTGCGATGACTTCTTGGGGATCGGAAATATCGGCCGGCGTGATCTTGTTCATCACCTCGGCGGCCGTGTAGCCCAGCATCCGCTCGGCGCCGACGTTGAAGATCTGGATGACGCCCTTCGCATCGGTCGCGATGCTCGAGAAGTTCGCGCTGTTGAAAATCGCGCTTTGCAGAGCTCCCGCCTTGAGCAGTGCCTCTTCCGCCTGCTTGCGCGCGGTATTGTCGGTGCCAATCAGGAGGAAGCCGATGATTGCGCCCTGCGGGTCGCGCAATGCCGTGACGGATACCACCGCCGGGAAGCGGCTCCGATCCTCGCGGATATAGGTCAGTTCGTAGATGTCTTCGATACCGCGGGAGGCCTTGAACACCAACGCCTCGAAGCCCGGCGCAATCGGAGTCGCGAACTCGAGGCTCAGCGCATTGGCGCGGGCGACTACTTCCTGAGGATCGGAGATATCGGCCGGCGTGATCTTGTTCACTACGTCGGCGGCCGCGTAGCCCAGCATCCGCTCGGCGCCGACGTTGAAAATCTGGATGACGCCCTTCGCGTCGGTGGCGATGCTCGAGAAGTTCGCGCTGTTGAAAATCGCGCTCTGTAGGGCACCGGTTTTCAGCAGAATGTCTGCGTGTCGGAGGTCTTTGCTCGCTATAACCGCTTCAGTACTGCTCTTGTCATCGGTAGGCACGTGTCTCCGGTTTCGCCTTGTGCCTATCCTGTCGACCTGGGGCGGCCGTCAGCAGCACCTCTATGGGAGGGGGTCGGGAATCAATTCACAAGGCTGCCCTCGAGTAGCGCCCAAGCCCCGTCATCTGCCCACAAGACTCGCCCTCCCGCCACCCGCGCAACAAGCGGCGAAGAGGTCGGGCCGCGGCGCCCGACGGACAAGCATGTCCTTTGGTTGACCTCGAGCCTACCCCCTTCCCGAGCGCTGCCCAAGGGCTTTCTCCCCCCGCGCCGAACTGAACCGCCCCGGGTTCTTCGGCGACTCAGTTACGAGAGTGCCACCGCTTCGGAGATTCGCCCTCGCCTGCGCCTTCGGGCTTCTGAAGTTCGTGCCCGCGATCGGGCTCCAGGTGGCGGCGTCGGGACGGCTGGGGCTCGGTCCTCGCCGGGCACTCGAGCGGAACGTCACCTCCCCGTGGTCGGGGGCGCTCGGCGGCGAGACCAAGGGCTTCGCGGGGGCGCTCCTCTGGCTGATCACCGGCCTCACCATCGCCTATGCAAACCTGGTTGCCATTCCGGCGAGCGTGCGGGACTCCTTCGAAGCCGACGAGCGACACCGCACGAGCGTCGCCATCGACACGCTGACCTACGAACTCGCGGACCGGCTCCCGATGAAGCCGATTCCCCACTTCGGGGACGGGTACGAAAGGCTTCGCCTCCTCCTCGTCCTTGACGTCGTGGAGCCTGGAGAGACGCGGAGCGCTTGAGCGCACCGCTCCCGGCGATTGGGAGGGGTACGACCGGGCCCACATCCGCGGGGATGAGCCCTTGCCGCTCGAGACGATTCTTCCCCTCGTCGGCCTGCGCCTCGTGCGAGCGGAGGATGGCGTGGAGCGCATCGAGCGGGTCTCCGGGGCGACGACTGGATCGATGTCCCTGTCGTCGGTCGAATCACTCGGGGCACGGGGAGTCATCCGGGGGACGCGGATCAGGATGGCGAGCGCGACCGGAGCGGCGTAGCTTCCACCGCGCTCGATCCACTCCCACAGCGGCGCGCCCGCGCTCACGAACAGGGCCTCGGTCGCAACCTTCCACAGTGCGACGAACAGCAGCAGCGGCACCGTGGCGCGCACGCCGACGGCCGCCGCCAGCGCGAGCTCGAACCAGCCGAGCACGGGCAGCACGCTCGCGGCATTCGCCGGCAACACCGAGGCGAGGTTGTAGACGAACGCCGGCTTCCCTGCCAACGACAGCGCGCCGTGACCGACCAGCAGGAGCACGACCGAGGCCGTCAGCACGAGGCGAACGGATCGCGCCGTCGCCGGGGTGAGCGCGGGGAATCGCCCGGGGGCAAGGAACCCGCGCCACGTCGCGGCGGGCGCCATGCGCAGCCACAGCGCCAGCGGCACCCCGTAGTTTCCGGCGCGCTCCAGCGCCTCCCACACCGGTTCGCCGGCAAGCGGGCGCAGGAGCGCCGTCCACACCCCCCACCCGGCCATCCAGACCGCGATGGCGGGCCGCGGCGTGAACAGCACGAGACAGCCCATCAGGATGTCGACGCTGCCGATCACCGGCATCCATGCAAACGCGGCCGCGGGCGGGATGCCCACGACCGCGAAGTACGCCACCCACGCCGGCTTCGTCATCACGCCGAATGCGCCGTGCCCCACGAAGCACATCGCGGCGCCGACACGCAGCGTCCAGTCGAAGGTGTTCGCGGAGTCGAGCCGGCTCCGGGAGGGGCTCATGCGCCGCGCGGAGTCCGGCTCACTTCCCCGACTTGCTCTTGCCCTGGCTCTTGCCCTTCGCCTCGAGCTCCTTCCGCTTCTCCTTCGCCCACTGCTCGACCTTCGCCTGCTGGTCGGGATGGAGCACGCCCTTCGCCTCCTGCCAGGCGGCCTTGCGGTTCTCGCGCATCTGCTTGTACACCGGCTTCAGCTCCGGATGGCTCTTGCCCTCGGCGTGGCGTGCGGTGACGAAGTCCTCGCGCTGCTCGTCCGTCATGGCGCGCATCTGCTCGGGGCTCGGGCGCTCGCCGATCACGTTCTCCACCTGCTCGACCAGCGGGCGGTTCTTCTCGGCCAGGTCCTTGCGGATCTGCCTGAGGCGTGACTCCTGGTCGGGCGTGAGGCCCAGCTCGGCCTTGCGTTCCATCATCTGGTCGAGACCGGGATTGAGGTCGCGGGTCTTCGCGGTCGTCGACTGCGGCGCACCCGCGTGTGCGGGGGCGGCGAGGACGAGGGCGAGGGCGAGGACGGCGGCGAGAGCGGAACGATGCTTCGGGCTCATGAGCGGACACCTCCCTGATGCGGTGGGTGGGACATGCGGTACCGTCGGCGACAAGCATGCCACAGGCGTGAAGCCGGCGCACGCCCGCGCGCCTCGATCCCGGCTGTGCTAACCTCACGTCGTGATCGCGCCCGACCTGACTGCGCGGCGATCGCACCTCCCCCGCACGGTGCTTCCTCATGCGTCGATTCGTCCCGTTCCTCCCGGCTCTCGGCTTCGCGCTCCTCGTCTCCGCGCACCCGGCATTCGCCGCGCCCCTTCCGCCGGCGGATCCCGCGCCGGACCTCAAGGCCATCGTGCGCGCGGCCAGCCACCCGGACCTGCGGTGGCCGGCGATCACCGACGTGCGCTCCGAGATCGAGCGCCTCTACGCGCGCCATGAATGGCGACCCCTGTGGCTCGACGGCGCGCGCCCGACCGGGGCCGCAAGACTGCTCGTCGCCCGGCTCGCCGCGGCGGACAGCCTGGGGCTCGACCCCGCCGACTACGACGGGGCGTGGCTCGAACGCACGGTCGCGCAGTTCGCTCTCGCGGGCGGGACGGTTTCGGCGGAGCAGCGCGCCCGGTTCGACGTGGGGCTCTCGGTTGCGGCGGCGCGCTTCGTCTCGGCGCTCGCGTGCGGGCGCATCGACCCGGTCACGCTCGATCCGGAGTACGACATTCCGCGCACCTGCCCGGCGGTCGACTCGACGGTCGCCGACCTGCGCGACGGCGCGCGCCAGGGCGCGGTGCTCCGCGCCGTGCAGCCGCAGTTCCATCACTACCAGTTGCTCAAGAACGGGCTTCTCCGTTACCGGGGGCTGGCCGCCGACACGACGCTCGTGCCGATGCCGCCGATGCCGCCCAATGTGCGCCCCGGGGGGACGCTGCATGCCGCGCGCGCGCTTCGCCACATCCTGCACGCCACCGGCGACCTGGCGAAGGGCAAGGATCCGAAGCCCGCGCGCGACACGGTGTACACGCCCCAGCTGGTCGAGGCCGTCAAGCGCTACCAGGGGCGGCAGGGTCTCCTTCCCGACGGCGTGTTGTGGCCCCCGACGCTCGAACAGCTCAGCCGACCGTTCAGCGAGCGCGTGCGCCAGATCGAGCTGACGCTCGAACGGTGGCGCTGGCTACCGACCACCTATGCCGTCCCGCCGGTGATCGTGAACATCCCCGCGTTCCGGCTGTACGCGTTCAACGCGCTGCCCGACCGGCGTGAGAGCATGCTGGCGATGGACGTGCTCGTGGGTGCGGCCGTGTCGAATGAGACGACGGTCTTCAGTGCCCCGATGACGCACGTGATCTTCCGCCCGTTCTGGGAAGTGCCCGCGGACCTGGCGCAGTACGAACTGGGCCCCCGCACGGAGTGGGACCGCGCGAACATGGAGCGGCTGGGCTACGTGCTCGTGCGTCGCGACGGATCCGACACGACGGCCCTCGCCCTGACTCCCGGAAACGTCGCGCGGCTGGGCAAGGACCTGCGCCTGCGCCAGCGGCCAGGCCCGCTCAACGCCCTGGGGCTGATCAAGTTCATGCTGCCGAATCGGCACGACATCTACCTGCACGACACGCCTGTTCCGGGACTGTTCGTCCTCCCGCGCCGGGACTTCAGTCACGGTTGCATCCGCGTGGAGGATCCGGTCGCACTGGCAGCCCACGTCCTGCGCGGGCAGCCCGGCTGGACTCCCGAGCGCATCCGGGCGGCGATGGAGTCGGGACAGGACAACGTGCGGGTGGACCTGCCGCAGAGCGTGCCGGTGTTCATCGTCTACGGGACCGCGGTCGCGGCCGAGAGCGGCGAGGTCTACTTCTACACGGACATCTACAAGCGGGACGCGGAACTCGATGCGTTGCTCAAGAAGGTCGCACCGTTCCCGCGCTCGGGCGCGATGGCCGCCCGGCGCTGACGATCAGGGTCGGATCTCGACCGGCGTGCCGACCGGAATGACGCGGTAGAGTTCGCGGATGTCGGCGTCGTCGAGCGCGACACAGCCCGCCGTCCAGTCGGCCTGCGAGCCACGACCGTGGATCATGATCTCGCCCCCCAGCCGCGTATTCCACGGCGGCGTGGCGCGCGCTTCGCACGCCGCGAGAATGCTCGCGCATTCCCGGGCGGTGATCAGGCCATCGAGCAGTCCGCGATCGGCGTCGGCCGGTCCCGGGTAGCTGAGCCCCAGCGACAGCGTGAAGCGGCTCTGCGGATTCTTCATGCAGACGTAGTACGTCCCCTCGGGCGTGGCGAAGTCCCCCTGCCGCGCCTTGGGGCTCACCGGATCGATGCCGAGCCCGATCCGGTACGTGCGGATCACCTCTCCCTGCGACAGGAGCTGCAGCTCGCGCTTCGACTTCACGACGACGAGGCTGGGCAACGCGATCGCGGCGGGCAGGGTCACGGAGATCTCCTCGATCGACGTCGGGGCGGCTGGCGGATCCGTCACGAGCAGGGCGAACCACAGGGCGAGCATCATGCTCACGACCCCGGCTCCGCGGCGCGCGTCGAGGCCATGGCGATCAGCTGCCAGCGGCCGCGGCGCTTCGCCCAGGTCTCGATCCAGGCGAACCCGGCGCGTTCGGGCTTCGCGTCCGCGGCGGCATCCGCGAGGACGAGCACGACTTCCTTCTGGACGATGACGGTGGCCAGCGTGCCGTCGGCCGAGACGTGGATCACGGGGGCGACTCGATCGTCCCACTTGTGGAACCGCACCGCACCGAAATACGCCGTGAAGCGCTGGCGCTGCTCCTCGCGGGTGGGCCGCTTCACCTCGCCGCCGTCGACCATCACGAAGTCGTCGCCGAACAGGGAGAGCAACAGTTCGACGTTGCGATCCATGTGCGCGTCGCGCTCGAGCGCATGGCGTGCCGCGACCTCGTCCCGGGGCGTCGGGGCGGCGAGGCTGGGCCCGGCGAGGACGAGGCTGGAAGCCAGGACGACGGAAAGCAGGGTGCGAGGCACGGGATGTTCTCCTGGGGGTGCGACGGACGATGCTGCCTCCGAGCATCGTCGAGGCCCCGCCGAACGGCAACCCCAGGGTGCTCCGAAGTTGACAGGTCGGCGTGTGGCCGGCCTTCACTCTTCGGTTATCGGCCTGGCAGGGGGGCTGGGTCACCCTTCGTTTCGGCGGGTCGAGGCTCGTTCCGGGACGCCGAAGGCTCAGTCGTCGCCGACCGCGCCCCCCGCCGGCACCGGCGTGGTGGCGGTTCCTGCCCGGATCTCGGGATGGCGGATTTCACCGCCGAGTGTGGCCGTCCGGACGAGAACCGCGACGGCGCCCAGGTCCATGATCAGCACGAGGGTCAGCAGCGAGCCGGGAATCGCACGCCGGCGGAACCACATCAGGCCGAACAGGGCGACCGCGCCCGCGAGCTCGAGGACGATCACGGCGACCTTCGCCGCGTCCTCGTGCTGCTCGATGCGACGCTCCTCGATTCCGGCGAGGTGCTCGACGCCTTCTTCCGCCGGCTCGCCGCTGAAGAATGCGGGAAGCCCCGCAAGCGCGACCACGACCAGCGTCACGAGGGCGAAGCGGCGATAGGCACGACCGGCGGGAAGGAGCGCGAACAGGAGCAGGAGCGCGACCCCGATGCTCCCCACCACCGGCAGGTGGTTCATGGCGAGATGGAAGTGGACCGGGCTCATGGTGTGGCCTCGCGTTCCGGGCCCGGGATGGGCCCGAAGTACAGACCGGGGAGGGAGCGGCCTTCAGCGGCACGCAGCGTCCTCAAGACGCGCGGTGTTCCCCCCGCGAAGGGTGCGTCCGCCCCCATTCCCCGGCCATTCCTGGCGCCCTGCCTTCCAGCGCACGTCGCACGGTCGCGACGATCGCGGCGGGAGACGCCGGTTTCGACAGCACGGCCTCGACTCCGCAATCCTCGAAACGTCCCGGCGGCACCCGCTCGCCCTGCGCGGAGAAGACGATCACGCGCAGAGCGCTGTGCTGCCGGTGCAGCTCCTCGGCGAGGTCGAGACCGCTCTCCTCGCCGAGCCCCAGGTCCACCACGACGACACGCAGGGTCGAGGCGCTCTCGCGGATCGCGAGGCGAGCCTCGCTGAGGTTCGCCGCTCCGATCGCCGGCACCGATTCGTGCTCGAGCAAGCGCCGCAGGGCAGTCCGCACCCCGATGTCGTCTTCGACGAGGAGGACGATCGGCCCCGGGCCCGATGCTGCACTCACGCCCCCCCCTGCATTCCTCGCTCACGACGTCCGAATACGTCACGATTGATCGAGAGAAGAGCAGCAATCGTGCCGGGTCAGCGAACGCGGAGAATCGTGGGGCTTCCTGGGAATCTCGGCGGAAACGACCGCGGCGTGGCGCGCGCGGGGGCCCACCCCGGTGCCAATTCGGCGAGGACGCGCGCCAAAACGTCGCGGGCGACCCCGTGGTGGGGTCGCCCGCGGGAAGCCGGCCGTCTGGCCCGGATCAGAACTTGCGCGAGAGCCCGATCGCCAGCGAGTGCGCCGTGTATTTCTGGTAACCGGCGCCCAGGTAGATCGCTGTCGCCGTGGGTGACGCACCGGCGACGCCCAGGAGCGGGATGTCCTGCGCCGCGAAGTCGTCCACTTTCCATGTGTCGTAGCCGTACTTGCCGATCAGGTCGGTGCCGTCGGGCAGCTTGTAGTGCGCCTCGAGGCGGCCCTCCTGCCGCAGGTAGTAGGTGTCCGGGAGGTCGATCGCGGTGTTCGTCTCGTTGTCGAGGAGGTACTTCACCTGGTCGCGGCTCACCCAGTAGTTGGCGACCAGCTTGAACGAGCGCGGCACGACCTGCCACGTCGACTGCACGAAGCCGAAGTCATTGCGATCGCGGATGAGCGCCGTCCAGTCCGTGCCGGCCTCGAGGTTTCCGTCGCGGATCGGGATGGTTGTCCCGGCGGTGGTCCGCTCCTGCGACCCCTGATCGGTGTCGGTTCGCCCGAACCCGTAGCCGCCGGTGAGCGACAGCACGGTCGACGGGGTGTACGCGAGCTGGCCGAGGACCGACCAGCGCTCGTCGTTCTGCAAGCCCAGGCGCGAATCGAGGTAGTCCGACCGCTGGTAGTCGCCCGAGACCGTGACGTCGAGCTGTTCGTTCACCATGTAGCCGAGCTCGCCGTTCGCGTCCGTGCGATCCCGATCGGCGACGTCGAAGCGCCGCAGCAACGGGTTCTCGATGTAGACCGTGTCGGGAGCGTCGGCGCGGCGATAGTCCTCGAGCAGGAGCTCGTCCAGGCGACGGCTCGCGAACGAGGCCCCCGCGGCGGCATGAATGCCGCTCTCGAGGTCGGCGAAGACCTTGCCGCGGATCTCGTTCTCGACGTCGTTCTCGACCTCGCGGTAGGTATGCTCCCGCCAGCGGTAGTCATAGCCGAGGACGACATTGACGCCGTCCGCGACGCGCGCGTCCCAGTCGGTGCCCACGGTGATCTGCTGGTTACCGAAGGGGCGATTGATGAACCCGACGGTGTCGCGGACCAGGGATTGGTCGTACTGCACGACGCCGCGGAACGGGAACTGTTCGGTCTCGTTGTCGTAGTGCTGCTGACGGAAGCGGACCACGCCCTTCACGCGATCGGTGACCCGGGCCGTGAAGCTGTGGTTCTGCGTGAAGCGGAGGGCGCGCCCGTCGGTCGAGCGCGCGGTCACGCTGCCGTAGAGCGAGTCGACCGCGGCCGGGCTGATCGCCGAGTTGATGGTGAACGGCAGCCAGGGATCGTCCTGCTCGAGGCGTGCCAGCCCCAGCGTGCCGGAGTAGCGAAACATCGAGTTGAGCCGGGCGCCGAGGTCGAACTGGGCACGCACCGCGTGGTTGTCCGGGTACAGGTCGAGCCGGCCCGAGCTGCTGCCGGTGGTCGGCGAGTCCGTGTAGCGGCGCGGGTTGTCCAGCACCAGCGCATCGATCTTGTTGTCGAACCGCGAGTAGCCGACGAGGGCCCGCAGCTTGACGCCGCCGCGGCCGTAGTTCGCTGCGGCGGACACGTCGGTCATCCGCTGGTTGATCGGCTCGGTGATCTCGTTCGCGTTGGAGAAACCGAAGCTCATGGCGTACTGCTTCGTGCCCGTGCGCGCACGCTGCTCGGCATTGAGCTCGAGCTGCAACCCGCGGCTGGGCCGCACGCGCAGGCGCGCGTCGCTGACGTTGGTCCGGTGACTGAGCGGGATGTACGGCGCAACGGCCAGCTCGCTGGTCATCCGGTTGACGTAGCCACCGGGGTCCTCCTGGTTCGCCCGCTGCAGCGAATCCGGCAGGCGATAGGCTCCCGCCCCCTGGTCGGTGAACGGCGAGCGGGCGATCAGGCTGAACAGGTGCGGCTGTTGCTGGTACGAGCCGTCGAGCTGCCAGCGGATCCCCTTGTCGAACGACAGCCCCATCGCCTGGTTGTTGAGGAACAGGTCGGTTCCCCAGAGGTTGCCCGCAAAGCTGCCGACCTTGCCCGTGACCAGGAAGTTCTCGAGATACGCCCCGTTCGGGAACTCGCCGAACTCCTGCAGCTTCGCCTCGTTCGCGGTCTGCCACCAGTTCTGCGTCCCGAACTTCACCTCACCCTCGGCGAGAACGACCCGCGGCACGACCAGGGTGCTCACCAGGACCGCCGCGACGAGGAGTCGAATGCACTTCATGATCGTCGCCTCCTAGCGCAGGAAGTACTTGCCGGACGGATGATTCGAACCGTGGATCTGGCTGTGGCAGTTCAGGCACGAGCGGTTGAACAGGCGGTTCGACGCCAGGTCCGGCTGGTCGTACAGCGTGCTCGGGTGCCGGGTCGCCACGTGACAACGCTGGCAGAGGAAGGGCGTCTTGCTCGCCAGGCTCCGCTGGTTGTTCGATCCATGAGGCTCGTGACAGGTGGTGCAGTTCTCGCGCACCGGCGCGTGGTCGAAGAGCATCGGCCCGCGCTTGTCCATGTGGCAGCTCTCGCACAGCTCGTTGACCGAGTTCGCCTTCAGGTTCTTCGGCGTGGCCGAGCCGTGCGGCTCGTGGCAACTCGCGCAATCCATGCCGCCCTCGAGCAGCGGCATGTGCGCCGAGCGCGATAGCTGCATGCGCTTGCTCTTGTGGCAGGTCATGCACAGCTCGCTCGTGTTCTCCGCCTTGAGGAGCATCTTGCGCGAGGGGTCCTTCGGCTCGTGCATGCTGTGGCAATCGACGCACTTCACTCCGCGATCGGAGTGCATGCTCTCCTCCCAGTGCAGCTGGGCGGAGGCCGTGTGGCAGGTGATGCAGGTGCCGTTCGCCTCTTCGGGCTTCATGCTCTCGAAGCGCTTGATCGACCAGAAGCCGGGGGCGTCCTTGTCGTTGTCGGCGTCGACGTGGAGCGAACCGGGCCCGTGGCACGATTCGCAGCCGACCTTGCCGTCGACGAGGGCGCTGTCCTCCTCCGCGCGACCGTGACCGGCGAGCCGATACGAATGCTCGATCCCCTCGTGGCACTCGGCGCACGCTTCGGAACCGACGTAGGCGGCTGTCTCGGTGGTCTGGGAGCCGGAGGGGGTGGAGCGCAGGGCGAACAGCCCGAGAAGCGCTCCGCCGAAGAGTGTCGCGAGGACCACGGAACGGGACCGCATGCTGTGCTCCTCCTGGACAGGAGTCGGGCCGGGCGGCGCAAGGAAAGCGCCGAATCCGCCTCCAACGCACCGAAATCCATCCACCCGGTTGTTCCCGCACGCACAGCGGGGGAGACCAAGCCCGTCGGGGAACGACGAGCAGGAGTGATTTACGGGCGGAGCGTCCCTGACTGCAACAAGAATCCGAGTTCGGGTGTGGATTTCGTCAAATCGCCCGACCCGGTCGCCCGGTTTCGCTCCGGTGTTCCTTCCACTCACTCCGTCGCGTGCAATGCCACTGACCGATCATCAAGCATCAGGCGTGCCGCGCGGCCCGGACCGCACTCGTGTTCCTAAGCTGAGCCGGAAGTCATTGTCGTTGAGTGGGTTGAGCAATCCATCACGATGGGGTACGGGAACCGGGAGGAGTGTCGAGGACGGCCCGCCGGACAACCTGTCGCGCAGGGTGGCAAGGCGCGACCGCCGTGTCAGTCGACGGCAAAGACTGCCTCGTTCGGGGGATCCCCGTCGTCCGGACCGCCGCGACTGGCCCGCCGGTAGAGCGTGCGGGCCGAGATGCCGAGGATCCTGGCGGCCCGTTCCTTGTCGCCGTGGCAACGCTCGAGGGTGTCGGCGATGAGGCGTTCCTCGGCCTCGGCAAGCGTGGAGCCGGCGGGCACGAACACCCCGTCGCGCCCCCCGGCGCCCGCGGCCTGTGCAGAGGCGCCCGAGGCGAACGCGGCGAAGCGGAGGTCGCGCGCCTCGAGCATGGGCCCCGGAGCCGTGACCAGCGCGCGCTGCACGGTGTTCTCGAGCTCGCGCACGTTGCCGGGCCAGGCGTGCGCCGCCAGGACCTCGAGCGCGCCATCGCTCACGCCGACGAGCGGCGTGGCGCGCAACGAGCGGTGCAGGCGCAGGAAGTGCGCGACGAGCAGCGGCAGGTCCTCGCGCCGCTCGCGCAGCGTGGGTGCGGCGATCTCGATGACGTTGATGCGATGGTACAGGTCGCGGCGGAAGCGCCCCTCGCGCATGGCAACCTCGAGATCGGCGTTCGTCGCGGCCACCAGGCGCACGTCGATCGCGATGTCCTTCGTGCTGCCGAGGCGCTGCACCATCCCGTCCTGGAGCACGCGCAGCAGCTTCGCCTGCATCGCCGGCGCCAGCTCCCCGATCTCGTCGAGGAACAGCGTGCCGCCGTGCGCCAGCTCGAAGCGGCCGCGCTTCGTCGTGGCCGCTCCCGAGAACGCGCCGCGCTCGTAGCCGAACAGCTCGCTCTCGAGCAGGGTCTCGGGAATGGCGGCGCACGAGATCTTGACCAGGGGTGCCCCCCGCCGCGGCGACTGCGAGTGCAGCAGCTCGGCGATGACCTCCTTGCCCGTCCCGCTCTCGCCGGTGACGAGCACCGGAACGTCCGTCGGCGCGATCTGGGCGATGGATCGCCGGAGCTCGGCGATCGCGGGGCCCGCCCCGACGAGGCGATCGAGCCCTTTGCGATCGGCCAGCCGCTCGCGCAGCAGGGCGTTCTCGCTGGTCAGGTTGCGGCGCTCGCAGGCGCGGTGCACCAGCAGGAGCAGGCGATCGCGCTGGATCGGCTTCTCGACGAAGTCGAAGGCGCCGAGGCGCATGGCCTCGACCGCCCGTTCGACCGACGCGTGCGCGGTCACCAGCAGGACCTCGGGTGGCACGGGGAGCGCCCGCGCCTCGCGCAGCAGGTCGATCCCGTCGAGGCCGGGCATCATGAGGTCGGAGACGACGACGGCAGGCGGCCGATCGCGCAGGATCGCCAGCGCCTCCTCGCCGCTCGCCGCGGTGGTCACTTCATAGCCCGCCTGCTGGAATGTCCGCTCGAGCGCGCGCAGGAGCGCTGCGTCGTCGTCGACGACGAGCAGCTTCACCCCGGCGCCAACGGCGTCACTCACGGTCTTCTCCCCCGCCGATCCCGCCGGTGGCGCGATCGTCCGGCGGCGAGACGGGCGGCAGTCCGATGGTGAACGTGGAGCCGCGGCCCGGCTCCGAGCGGCAGGCCAGCGACGCACCGTGCTCGGTGACGACCTGCCGGACGAACGGCATCCCGAGCCCGGTGCCGCCGCGCTTCGTGCTGTAGAAGGGGCGGAACATCTCGGCCTGCACCTCGGGTGGCATGCCCACTCCCGTGTCCGCGACCACGCAGGTGACGCGTTCCCCGTCACGGCGCGTGGTGATCGTGAGGCGCCCGCCGCCCGGCATCGCCTCCATGGCGTTGCGCACCAGGTTGAGGATCGCCTGCCACAGCTGGTCGCCGTCGGCGTCGACGACGGCGCCGTCGGCGCCCAGGTCGAGCACGAGCGCAACCTCGCGCTGGCCCAGCTCGGGAGCGAGCATGGCGAGGTGCCCGCGCAACAGGTCGTCGAGCACGACGGGACCGCGCGCGAGCTGGGGTTTGCGCCCGAACTTGAGGTAGTCGCGCACGACGTTCTGGATGCGATTCACCTCGGAGGCGATCGCGCCCACCGATTCCTCGTCCTCGACCCCGGCCCCGCGCGCGCGGATCGAGTCGCGCAGGAGATCGAGGTTGATGAGGATCGAGGTCAGCGGGTTGCGAATCTCGTGCGCGAAACGCGCCGACATCACGCCGACCAGGGCCAGGCGCTCGGCGTGGATGCGGTCGTCCAGCACGCGCCGCTGTTCCGTCACGTCGCGGAACAGGACCCAGACGCCGAGCGCGCGATCGGCGGTGTCGCGGACCAGTGTGTAGCTCGCGTCCACCCACACGGCCGCGCCGTCACGCCGGGTCAGGCTGAGCTCGGGCGTGCGCACGTGGCCCTGCGACGTGAGCTCCGCGAGGAGCGCCTCCTGTGCCCCCTCCGTCCACCGTCCGCCCGGCAACAACCGGCCGATCGAGGCCCCGCGCATCTCCTCGGGGGTCCAGCCGAACATCTCCTCGGCGCCGGGATTCCAGTGCTCGATGCGGCAGTCGAGGTCGCACAGGACGATCGCGTCCTGCGAACTCTCGAGCACGCTCTCGAGGTGGCGCTCGACCTTGACCCGGTTCTCCTCCTGGCGGGCCTGGCACATCGTGCACGTCGTCTGGCCGTAGAGCGAGATCACCTGGTTGAACGCCGTGTCGAGGTCGCGTTGGAGCGCCGCCCACTCGTCGGGCTCGACGTGATCCGCCAGAACTTCGCGCATCGCCTCACGCCCGAGCAGGAGCGAGAGCACGGCGTCGGCCTGGTTGCGCTCGACGCCCGGGCGGCGCAGCTCGATGCGGGCCATGCCGATCGCGAACGGCAGCGCGGCGGCACCGCCCTTGTGCTCGAGCGCGGCGAGCGCCCCCCGCAACGCCTCCTTGTGGCGACTGCGCCGCTGCTCGGGCGTGCCCGCGCGGCTCGCCAGGTCGGAGCGGTCGAGCCGCTCCTCCCAGCGATCGAGGATCGCAGGCTCGTGCTCGCGCAGGAGCTGGTCGAGCGTGGTGGTCATTCCGCCGGCGCCTCGGTCGCCTGCAACAACGCGAGCAGGTAGAACACGGTGCCGAGCAGGATGAGCCCGACGCCCACGCCGGCGAAGACGATGAACGACAGCGGATGGAGGATGTTCAGCGTCACGGCTTCGACGACGAGGCCGAGCAGGCAGAGGAACGCCGCGAAACGGATGCGGCCCTCGACGGGGCGCCTTCCGGTCATGGCCGGGCCCCCTTCCACATCTCGAGTTGGTCGACGTTGTGCACGTCGTGGACGAAGTCGTGGCAGCCCGACGACAGGCACGACAGCCGATTCGCCTTCATCGCCGCCATCGTCGTGTCGGTTTCGGCGTGGGCGTCGTTCCCCTCGAACGAGCGTGCGCCCGCGTGGCAGTGCAGGCACTCGCGGTTGTTGTAGGGCTCGTACAGCTTGATCGTGTCGGGCAGCGTGCCGAAGTAGTTGATCGCCATGTGCCTGAGGCCGCCGATCTTCGCCTTGACGTCCCCGTAGAGCGCGTACGTCGTGTGGCAGGTGAAGCACGCCTCGTCGACGTTCATACGATTGTTCTGCACGTGGCTGGCGGGGACGTACTCGGAGTCATCGATCTTCAGGCTCTTCCCGTAGGGCTCCATGATGTGGCACGAGAGGCAGAACTCGGTGCGCTTCGACTTCTCGACGTGGGCGCCGAAGCCGACGGCGAGCGCCAGTGACGGCAGCACGAACAGGGCCAGGAACGCCAGAATGCGGCCGCCGCGATCGCGGGTGATCCCCGGGCGCACGATGAACGCGAGCAACAGCACGGCCGCGACGGCGATCAGGCCGACGAGTTCGAAGCTCATGCGGGCTCCTTCCGGTGAGGGAACCGGGGACGGCTACTTCGTCGTCGTGGTCGTCGTCGTCTTGGTGTTGGTGGCCTTCGTCTTCTGCGCCTCGAGCCACGTCGCCAGCGTGGTCAGCTCGGCCTCGGTGCCGCGAAACTTGCGCGAGTGCTTCTCGCCCTTGATGGCCTCGGTCTTCATCAGGTACTTCGACATCCAGGGGGCCTTCCGCTCCAGCCCGACGGCCGACAGGTCCGGCGGCTTCTTCTCGGACTTCTCTTCCTTCGCGTCGGTGGCCTCGGCCTTCTTCTTGGCGATCGACTGCCCCTGCATCGTGTGGCAGGTGTTGCACTTGTTCTCGAGGAACAGGGCCTTCCCGTCCTTCGCGGCGGCTGCGGGCTTGTCCTGGGCGGCGGCGGCGGCCACCAGGACGGCGCAGGCGATCGCGGCGGCGGTGATGATGCGGGTCGTGGACATCGAGCGGCCTCCTCAGAGCGGGTGGGGACTCCACGATCGGCCGCGAACGCGGGCCTGTCGAGTCCTTCCTGTGATGGCTCCCGCAAGATCCGCACCGATCGCACACCGCAAGCGGCAGCCCTGGGCTTTGCCCTTCCCGCCGGCGGCCAAATGCCGTCTGGCCCATTCGTTGCGTCACTCCGCCGCAGGGACCAGCGCTTCCGGTCCGGACGGGACTTACGGCGTCCACACCATGACAGCTTGTCAATTTTACAATCGACGCGGGCCATTCTGGCAGAGGGTGCAATGGAAAGCCAGCCCATGAGGCGAACCCAGGACCTGATCCGGCGCTACGACGTGCCGGGTCCCCGGTACACGTCCTACCCGACCGCGGTCTCGTTCCACACGGGCTTCGGCGAGGCCGCCTACCGCGCCCGGCTGGCCGGGGCTGACGCGCAGGCTGACCAACCGCTCTCGCTTTACGCGCACCTGCCGTTCTGCGAGGCGCGGTGCCTCTACTGCGGCTGCAATGTGGTGATCAGTCCGCACCGGGAGGTGGCGCAGCCCTACCTCGAGCGCCTGATCCGCGAGCTCGAGCTGCTCGCCGCCGCCCTGCCCCACCGCCGCCTTCTGTCGCAGATGCAGTGGGGCGGCGGAACGCCGACCTACTACGGGATCCCGGACCTGGCCCGCCTGTTCGCCGCCGTGAGCGAGCGCTTCAGGTTCACCGCCGACGCCGAGATCGGCATCGAGGTCGACCCGCGGGTCACCTCGCACGAGCAGATCGACGCGCTCGCGGGGCTCGGGTTCAACCGGATCTCGGCCGGCGTCCAGGACTTCGAGCCCGCCGTGCAGCAGGCGATCGGGCGGATCCAGAGTTTCGCGCAGACGAAGGAACTGGTGGAGCGCGCCCGCGCGGCAGGATTCCGCTCGGTGAACCTCGACCTCATCTACGGGCTGCCGCTGCAGTCTCCCGCGGGGTTCGGCCGCACGCTCGAGCACATGCTCGCGATCCGCCCGGAGCGCGTCGCGGTGTATTCGTTCGCGTTCGTGCCGTGGCTCAAGGGCCACATGCGACGCATCGACGAGGCGAGCCTGCCGGGACCGGAGCTCAAGCTCGAACTCCTCGCGCTGGCCTATGACGCGTTCACTGGCGCGGGCTACCGCGCGATCGGCATGGACCACTTCGCGCTGCCCGGGGATGACCTAGCGAAGGCCGCCGACGCCGGCACGCTGGGCCGCAACTTCATGGGCTACACGGTGCAGAGCGCGCGCGACCTGGTGGGGATCGGCATCTCGGCGATCGGCGACGTGCAGGACGCGTTCGTCCAGAACGTGAAGAAGCTGCCCGCCTACTACGCCGCGCTCGATGCGGGCCGCTTCCCGGTCGAGCGTGGGTTCGCGCTCGACGACGACGACCGGATCCGCCGCTTCGTGATCGGCGAGATCATGTGCAACGCACGCCTCGACTTCGCCGCCGTCGAGGCGCGTTTCGGCGGTGCGTTCGAGCGCGACTTCGCCGCCGAGCTTGGCGCGCTGGGCGCGCCCGGCGGGCCGCTCGCCGACGGGCTGCTCGAGCGCGTCCCGCGCGGGCTGCGCGTCACCGAGCGCGGACGCCCGTTCGTCCGCGTCGTCGCGATGGCGTTCGATCGCCACCTGCGCGACGCGGCCGCGGGCGACCGCCCGGTGTTCAGCCGGACGGTGTGAGGATGCGGCCATGACCACGCCTGCCCTCTCGACCCCGCCGCGGCGCGTTGCCGTCGTCGGCGGCGGGATCTGCGGCCTGGCGCTCGCCCACCGGCTGCTCGATCGCGCGGATGTCGCCGTGTTCGAGGCCGGCCCACGCGCGGGCGGCCACGCCACGACGGTGCGCAAGGACGGGTACCTGGTCGAGGCGGGGCCGAACGGCTTCCTCGATCGCAATGCCGGGCCGCGCGAACTCGCCGCGGAGCTCGACCTCGCCGCCGAGCTGATCGAGGCGCGCCCGGAGGCCAGGCGGCGGTACGTCGTGCGCGGCGGCCGCCTGCACCGCGTTCCGGATTCGCCGTCGATCCTGCTCACCTCCGGCCTGCTCTCGCCGCAAGGAAAGCTGCGGCTGCTGCTCGAACCGTGGGCGCGGCGGCGGCCGGCGGACCGCGAGGAGACCGTGCACGAGTTCGCGCAGCGGCGCATCGGCGCCGAGGCCGCCGACGCGCTGGTCGACGCGGCGGTCGCCGGCATCTCGGCGGGCGACAGCCACACGCTGTCGCTGCCGGCGGCGTTTCCGCAGATGGACGCGATGGAGCGCGAACACGGGGGCCTGATCCGCGCACTCGCCGCGCGGCGGCACGGCGGCATCGGGGCGCCGCGCCTGCTCGCCTTCCGCGGCGGGATGGCGCAGATGGTCGACGCGCTCGCGGCCCGCCTCGGCGGCCGGCTCCACACGGGCGCGCGCGTCGAGTGCGTCACGGCGGGCGCGGCCGCCGAGGCCCGGTGGCGGCTCGCGTTCGCCGATGGTTCGACGCACGACGCCGACCATGTCGTTTTCGCGACGCCGGCCCACGCGGCGGCGACGATACTCGCCGGACTCGACCCCGCGCTCGGCGGCAGCCTCGCGGCCACGCCCTACTCGGGCGTCGCTGTCGTCGCGCTCGCCTACCGGGAAGCCGACTTGCCGCGACCGCTCGACGGCTACGGCTACCTGGTGACGCGCGGCGAGGGGCTGGCCACGCTGGGCGTGGTCTGGGAGTCGACGCTGTTCGCGGGTCGCGCCCCGGCAGGACATGCGCTCCTGCGCGTCATCCTGGGAGGCGCGCGCGACCCGTCCATTGCGACGCGACCCGAGCCCGAGGTCATCGCGCTCGCCCGCAGCGAACTGGCGCGGGTCCTCGGACTGACCGCAAAGCCCGAGCGGACATGGGCCTTCGGGTGGCCCGGCGCCATCGCGCAGTACGTGCGCGGCCACCGCGAACGGGTGGCCCTGACGCGCGCAGCCATCGGGCGTCACGCGGGGCTCTCGCTGTGCGGCACGGCGTACGACGGCGTCTCGTTCGGCGCCGCGATCGACGCCGGGCGCGCGCACGCCGACACGGTGCTTGCCGGCGCGACGGACGCATGACCCGCCACGTCGTCCTCCTCACCTACGGCGAACCGCCCGCGGCACGCTTCATGCCGCAGCTCGCCTACTCGTGGCGCATCCTGTGGGGGCTCACGCGTCGCGTCGCCCCGATTCCGCCGTTCGTCCTGCCAATCATCGCGCTGGCGCGGGCGCGCTTTCGCGTCGGCCTGTGGCGCCAGCACGCGTACACGTCGCCGATCGAGGCGATCACCGGCGCGCAGGCGCTGGCGCTCGAGCGTGCGCTCGCCAGGGGCACGGACGGGCCATGGCGCGTGCACGTCGGCTACGAGTTCCGGCAGCCCCTGCTCGCCGACGTGCTCGACGCGATCCCGGCTGGCGAACCCGTATCGATCGTCCCGATGTACGTCGCCGAGTCCGAGTTCACGCACGACATCGCGCGCACCCAGCTCGCGGCGCGTGCGCCGGTCGCGCCCGCCGCCGCCGCGCGGGTCGTGCCTGGCCTCGACGCCGAGGTGCTCGGCGAACTCTCCGCCCGTCACGTCCTGGCGCAGCTTGCCATTCGCGGCGTGACGCCGGGCGCCGACTGGGGGCTCGTCCTCGCCGCCCACGGAACCCTGGTCGATCCGCCGCGGCCGATGAACACGGGACGCCTCGCCACCGAGGCGGTCGCCGACGCGATCGAGCGTCGCCTGGCACCGGTGTTCGGGCGTGTGCAGCGCGGCTGGCTCAATCACACGGTGGGTGGGACCTGGACCTCGCCTGCGGCAGATGTCGCCGTGCGCGATCTGGTCGCCGCTGGGTTCCACCGCGTGGTGTACTTTCCCTACGGCTTCCTCGCCGACAACGCCGAGAGCCAGCTCGAGGGTCGCCTGCTTCTCGCCGCGCAACCCGGGCTTTCTGCCGTCGAGCACCTGCCCTGCCTCAACGAGAATGCCGACCTGGCCTCCGCACTGGCCGACGCTGTCCGGCGCACGCTCGACCGCCCGGCCAAAGGAGGGGCCTGACCGCCGTGGAACCCTATCGCCTCCTGTTCCCGATCGGCGCGATCTTCGCCATTGTCGGCGTCGCCCTGTGGCCCGCGCTCGCGCTCGGCTTCGGCGTCTGGCCCGGCGAGCTGCACGCCCGCCTCATGGCGCAGGGATTCGAGCTCGCGTTCGTCGGCGGCTTCCTGCTCACCTTCCTGCCGCGCGTGACGCGGACGCTCGAAGTCGTCCGTCCACTCGACACGGGACTCGTCGTCGGCTGTGTCCTCGTCTTCGGCGCCGCGGCGTGGATGAACGCGCCCATCGTCGCGCAAGCCGCGTTCGTTCTCGGACTCGCCGTGCTGGTCGCGACGTTCGTCGATCGTCTGCGCCGGCGGCAGAACGATCCGCCGGAGGAAGTGTTCTTCGTCGCGCTCGGGATCGTGCTCGGCCTCGCCGGCGGGCTGGTGCAGCTCGCGGCCGCGCTCGGCTGGATCGTCGAGCCCGCACCGCGCTTCGGCCTGCGCCTGGTCTCGCTCGGGATGGTGTTGTCGATCGTGCTCGGGGTCGGCGCGATCCTCGTGCCCACGTTCATCGGGATCAAGGATCCGCTGGTGATTCCGAAAATCGCGGGGCCGCACGAGCGGGCCGGACGACGCTTCCTGTACGCCGTGCTGGCCCAGCTGTTCGTCGGCGCGTTCGGGCTCGAGGCGCTGGGCCTGCCGCGCGCCGGAGCCCTGCTGCGCGCCTTCGTCGGCGCAACGATGCTGTTGTGGGTGTGGAAGCTGTGGCAGCTGCCGACGCGCGCCGGGACGACCGGCTGGCTCCTGTGGAGCGCCGGCGTCTGCGTCGGGCTCGGCCTCGTCGCCACCGCGCTGTGGCCCGCGCACGCGACCGGCCTGCAGCACCTCACGCTGCTCGGAGGTTACGGCTTCCTCACCGCCGGGATCGCCACGCGCGTCGTGGTCACGCATGGCGGCCACGGCGTCGACGCGGAGCGGACGATCCTCGATCCCCCCGTGCTCGCGCTCCTCGCGCTCGCGCTGGCCGCGCGCCTCGGCGCGGAGTTCGCCGGCCCCGCCATGAACGGCTGGCTGCTGGTGAGCGGAACGGCGTGGTGCCTGGCGTGGCTCGCCTGGCTCGCGCGCATCCTGCCGCGGGTCCGCCGTGGCTGAGTCGCCAACGCAGGAGGACACCATGAAACTGCTCGTCGCCATCGACACATCCGAACACGCAAAGGCCGCGCTCGCCGAGGTGCAGCGCCTGTCCTGGCCGACCGACACGTCGGTCACCCTGCTGTCCGTCGTCCGCACCGACGTGTACGCGTTCGGGGACTTCTACGCGCCTGCCGCGCAGGAAATCGAGATCCTGGTGCGCGAGGAGAAGCAGCGCGCCGAGGCCCTGCTCACGGAGTTCGCAGGGAGGCTAACGGGTTCACGCCTCGGCGTGACGACCCGCGTCGAGCATGGCGATCCGCGCTTCGTGCTGTGCGACGTGGCGAAGGAGTTGGCCGTCGATTGGCTGGTCGTCGGCTCGCATGGCCGGCGCGGCTTCAAGAAGCTGGTCCTGGGCAGCGTCGCGTCGCACGTGGTGACGCACGCGCCCTGCAGCGTGCTGGTGGTGAAGAAGTCGTCCGCCTAGGGGCGTCGCTCCGCCTCGAGAATACGCCGCACTTCGGCGACCTCCGCATCGGCCCAGCGCTCGGCGTAGTCCTCGCCGTCCATGAAGGTGCGTGTCTCCATGCGATCGACGTAGACAATTCCGTCCAGGTGGTCGATCTCGTGCTGCAGGATGCGCGCGTACCAGCCGTGGGCGTGGATCACGCGCGACGTGCCCGTCTCGTCGAGGCAGTCGACCCGCACGCCGAGCGCGCGGCCCACCACGCCGACGAAGCCGGTGAGACTCAGGCAACCCTCGAAGAAGTGCCCGGGCGAAGGATCCTCGACGGTGAGCACCGGGTTGACGATCACGTGGAACGGCACCGCGTCGCGCGCGCGCGCGGCGCGGACCTCGGGATCGAGCCCCTCGACATTCTCGGGACGGTCCTCGATCACCGCGAGGCGCAGCCCCAGGCCGACCTGCGGCGCGGCCAAGCCCACGCCCGGAGCGTCGCGCATGGTCTCGCGCATCGCGTCGACCAGTTCCTGGAGCATCTTGTCCTTGAGCGCAGCGGGCTCGATCTCGCGCGCCCGCGCGCGCAGCACGGGATCGCCCAACTGAACGATCGGCAGGATGCGGGGCACGGGACCTCCGGGGCTCAGTCGGTGCGGATGAACTTTCGAACGGCGACGGCCGTGCCGCTCCGCGCACGGGCAAAGTAGACGCCGGGCGGCACGATCTTCCCCGCCGCGTCGCGCCCGTCCCAGACGAGAGTGTGCATTCCGGACTCGCGGCCGTCCACGTCGAAGCGGCGAACCAGGCGGCCCGCCACGTCGTGCAGCGACACTTCGAGCGCGGCGCCCGCGGCCGGGGCAGTGAGGGCCAGGCGCGCGGATGGACCGTCACCGCGCGACGGGTTCGGCGCGATCGCCGTCCACTGCAGGCGCTCCTCGACGCCTGCGGTCGGGACGGGATCCGCCGCGACCAGTTCGTCCCGCGCCAGGAGCAGGAAGGCCGCGTCGCCGGAGGCGATGGCCGCGGCCGAGTCGAAGCTGCCGTCGTTGATCAGTGGATCGCGGATTCCAGCGATCCGCCGATACTTCTTCTCGAGGGCGACCTCGAGTGGTTGGGAGCCGACGTTGACGAGGATCGCGCCGTTCTCGAAGTCGCGCCGGTAGACGAACGGCGCGCCGCGCTGAAAGTGCACGTCGTCGAGCCACACGCTCCCCGTCGCACCGCCGGCCCGCAGTTCCAGCCGGGCGAAGCCGAAGGTGCCATCGAGCAGGACCTGGTGCTGCGTCCAGGTGGTCTTCAGCGACTCGACAGCCGCTGCCATGGTCTGGCCGTTGCTCACGTTGACGGCCGCGACTTCGATGGTGCGCGGAGCTGACGCCTTGGCCCAGAACGTCGCCGCATACTTGTCGGAGATCCAGAAGACGTCGCCGATCGTGCGGTAGCGCACGGCGGTGACGCCGCCCGTCGCGTTGGGCACCGCGATCTTCGCCGAGGCGAGGCCGTGTTTCGCGGTGAGCACGTCAAGCGATACGGTCGCGCCGTTGGTCTGCAGGAACGTCCAGCCGGTCGTGACGGACGACTCGAAGCTGGAGTTCTGGTCGCACGCGTCCTCGACGCCGACCTGGGCCCACACCATGCGCGAGTACGGTCCCAGCGCGCGCCCCAGCCAGCCGGTGTGCGCGATCGACGTGCTTGCGGCGCCGCTGATCCGATCGACCGCGTACTCGTCGAACCACCAGCTCATGTAGCCCGTGGTCGGATCGAGGTCGGGCGGATTGATCGTGCCGTAGCCCTCGCCGAGCGCGGCCGAAGCGAGCGTCATTCGCGCCCGCCGCAGGTTCTCGCGATCGCCCGCCGGCACGCCGGGGGCAGGCCAGGCTGTCATCCAACCGGCGTAGGGCGTGCGGAACTTCGCCTGGTCGGTGAGATATCCGCCGTTTGCGGCGAGCAGGTTCGAGTCCCAGCTGCCGCCGCCCTGCTGCGGAAAGTTCTCTCGCATCCAGCCATTGAAAGCGGCGTACTTCGTTCCCTGCGCGCAGTTGCCGATCAGGATCGGCACCGAGCCGGCGCGGCGGCGCAGGCGGTTCGCCAGCGTGTCGGTCCCTGCCGTCCACGCCGCGTCGAACGCGGCCGCGCTCGGATAGCCCGCCCGCACGAAGTCCACGCTGTCGGCCGGCTCCTGGTCCCACAGGATCGAGTTGCAGAAACGATCGAGGAAGAGTCCGTCCCAGCCACCGGGTCCGTAGACGCGATCGACGAAGAAGTCGGCCATCGCCTCGGCCACGATGAAGCGGCCCTGCGCATTGCGCTTCGCCAGGTTGATGTTCGCGTTGCGGAACTCCTGCCCCTGCCGGTCGTAGAGGAAACCGTTCAGGTTCCGCACCAGGATGCGGATGCGCGTCGGCAGGTTGACGTTCGAGTCGGCCTGCGCGGCGGGCCAGATGTACTGCGCCTGGACGTAGCCGATCAGCTTGATGTCGGGCCGGCGCGTGCGCAGCGCGGCGAGCGCGTCGGGCCGGTACTCGGTGAACGGCGACACGTCGAGCACGACCGTGTGTCGTCGGGCGATTGCATCGAGCAGCACCGGATCCAGCGATCCGTCGGCCCGCACGATGGGCGCGCCCGTCCCGGCAACGTGGCCGTACAGTCCCAGGCGCGGAAAGTCGGGATCCGCCGCCTGTGCCGGGGGAACCGCGGCGAGGACGAGGGGGAGAACCAGGGCGAAGATCGCGGCCAAGGCCGAGGACGGCCCGGTGCGCGGCGGGAGAGAAAGTCGCACGGTTTCCATTCCGATGGATGGGCGGGTTCAATCGGGGGGCCGACCCGCGGAGGATGTCGGAATGCGGGCCCGGGGTCAACTCCGCTGCGGGCCGCGCGGGGCTGGACCTAGCCCCCGCTGACCGCCTGAATGATGGAGATTTCACAGAAATCGTCCAGTTTCGTCTCGAGCCCGCCGGTCCAGCGGATGCTGGTCTCGCCGACGAACAGGTTGACGTGCCGACGGACTCCACCCGACTCGGTCAGGACGCGGTCGACCACGCCGGGATGTTCGACCCGCAGGGTCTCGAGAGCGGCCCCGACGGTCGGCGGATGGGCCGGAATTTCGATCTCTGCCCGCCCCCCGGCGAACGGGCGGAGGTACGCGGGCAACAGGACGCGGACGGCCACCGGGTCAGCGACGACGCCGGGTCGCGGCCTTCTTGCGGGTCGCGGCCTTCTTGCGCGGTGCGGCCATCTTGCGGATCGCGACCTTCTTGCGCGACGCAGGCTTCTTCCGGGCCGCCGGCTTCGGCACGCGCACCTTCTTCGGGTCGCCGATGACCGCGGCCTTCACGCACACGATCGGTGGCAATCCATCCGCGAGGAGGCGCCACGAGGCGCCACCGTCGGAGGATGCGAAAAGCTTGCCGCTGCGCGTCCCGAAATACACGCCCGCGGGATCGAGCGCGTCGGCTGCCATCCCGTCGCGCAGTACGGTCTCGTAGGCCTGCTTCTGCGGCAGCCCGTTGGTCAGCGGCTCCCACGAACCACCGCCATCGCGCGTGCGGTAGACGCGCAGCTTCCCCTCGGGGGTTGCGCGGAAGCCGTCGGACTCGAGCGGCACGATGTACACCACGTCGGGATCGTGCGGGTGAATCACCATCGCGAAGCCGAAGTCCGACGGCACGCTGCCGGCGATGTCGTGCCACGAATCGCCGCCGTCGTCACTGCGGTACAGCCCCCAGTGGTTCTGCAGGAACATCGTGTGCGGCCGCCTGGGGTGCTGCACGATCTTGTGCACGCACTGGCCGAACTCGGGATGCTTCTCGGGCAGGAAGTCGGCGCGCACTCCGCGGTTGCACGCGTTCCACGTGTGGCCGCCGTCCTCGGTGCGATAGACGCCGCCGGTCGAGATGGCCACCACCATGCGGTGCCGATCGACCGGATCGGGCAGGATCGTGTGCAGGCAGAGCCCGCCCCCGCCCGGTTCCCAGCGCGGCCGATGCGGGTGATCGTGCAGCCCGCGCACCAGCTCCCACGTTTCGCCCGCATCGCGCGACTCGAACAGGGACGCGGGCTCGACCCCGCACCACAGGACATTCGGCTGTTCGTTCGGGCCGACCCGGATCTGCCAGATGTTGGTCAGGGACAGCCCCGCCTCGGGCGGGAACTTCACGTTTGCCTGCGCCGGCGTGGTCCAGGTCTTCCCGAAGTCGTCGCTCGAACGCAGGTCGCCGCCCCAGTGCATGCTGGTCGCGCTGGCCCACAGGCGGCGGCGGCCGGCGCGGCCGTCGTAGGCCATGGCGTAGACCGCGTGGCCGGGGAAGTACGGGCCGGCCACGTCCCAGGTCTTGCGCGCGCCATTGGAGCGGAACAGGAACGCGCCCTTCATCGTACCCACGAGGACGAGCACGTCCCCGTCCTTCACCGTGACGTGTCGGGTGGCGGGCATGGAGGAGTCCTCCGGGCGGGGCGAAAGCGAATGCGGCAGGATCCGTGGGGGTCGGGCGCGGCGAGCCTAGCACCGCGCCGCGGGGCCGTCACCCCGGAGGTCGAACGGGATACCGGGGCATGTCCCCGCCGATGCACTCGCGCAACTGTGCCGAGCCCACGACACCGCCGACGAGGCCGCCGAGCGGGGCCGCCGGAATCGACAGCCCGAGGCCGAGGACGAGGGAGACTGCGGGTGTGAACGGATCCTCCGCCGTGCTGGTGCCGGTCCACAGGCCCACCGGTTGCGCACCGAAGAAGACGAAGCCCGTCGTGGCGAGCGCGGCCACGATGGCACCCGCGAACGCGCCGGGGAAGAACCCGAGACGCCCCGCGGGAAGCAGCAGGTAGCGCCAGATTCCCCACGCAAGCAGTCCGGTCACGAGCGAAGCGGACATCGAAACCATGAAGGCGAACGCGAGGAGCCGCCCGAAGTCGAAGGCGGGCCGGGCGCCGGGGCTGGCCGACTGCTCGATCGAGTGGAGGAACTCCACCGGCGCCAGGCACGGGATCGCCGACGCGAGGAACGCCGTGATGGCCAGTGCAAGGGCGGCTTGCAGGGAAAATCGTTCGGTGCGATCGGGGTCCACGGCTCCTCCTCAGGGAGCGGAATACACGATCCGGAATCCCGTTGTGCAAATCGTCGCGGCCGCTCGAACTGCCCGCAGCGCGTGCGATTCGCAATGCGTGCGGTCCTCGCCGCCCGCAAACTCCCTGGGACTTGACCGGGGTCAACCGGAATGGCCTGTGGCAGGGTTCGTGCTCGTCTCCTGCTCGAGTCGGCTGATCGGAAAGATTCCGCTCGGAGATCGCCGAACCCGAATCTCAGGAGGAACGATGTCCCCGCGCAAAGCTTCGATACTCTCGACCCTTGCCCTCACCCTCGTCGCCACGGCCGCGCTCACCGGATGCGGGGGCGGCGACAGCGCGGGCGGTAACGTCCTCGCGCCGCAGTTCCAGCCAGAGATCGTCAACAGCATCGACGACTTCCAGTTCCAGGCGACCGGCGTCACGGGCGTGACCCAGACCCTCAACTACAGTTGGCGGAATACGGGCCAGCAGGCGAACGTCAATCAGTCGTGCAGCCTCACGGGAGGAACCGCCACCCTCGTGCTCAACGACTCGACAGGTGCCCAAGTCTACTCCCGGAACCTCAACGACAATGGGACGTTTCAGACGGTTGTCGGCTCTCCGAGCGCCTGGTCGATGCAGATCATCCTGACCAACGTCACGGGAACACTCAACTTCCGGTGCCAGAAGAAGACCTGAGCAACCCGGTTGACTGTAGCTCCCGATCGTCGCATCGGGTAGACTGTACGACCTCCGTCCGTGGACGTCCCGCGAACCTCTCGCGGGGGCACGGATCGACCCCTGGAAGGATCCCCCATGCGAATGCTTTCTCGCCGCCTGATTGCCGCGACGTTGTTCACGTGCGGGCTTTTCATCTCGCCCGCCGCTCATGCCGTGAACCTCGTGCCCAACCCGAGCTTCGAGTCGTACTTCAATTGTCCGACCAGCTTCAGCCAGTTCTTCGAGTGCGTGAGTTGGACGATGCCCAACACCGGCACCTCCGACCTGTTCAACGTCTGCTCGCCGACGGGCTTCCCGTCGGTCAACGTGCCGACGAACACCACGGGCGTGCAGGCGCCGCAAAATGGCGTCGGCTACGCGGGGATCATCCCGTACAGCTCGGCACCGGACTACCGCGAGTACCTGCAGGCGCAGCTCACCTCGCCGCTGGTGAACGGCAACACGTACACCGTGTCGTTCTGGGTCTCGCTCGCCGACACGTCGCTGTACGCGATCGACCGGATCGGCGCCTACTTCTCGGTCGGGCAGGTCGGGCCGCTCGGCAACTACGCGCCGCTCGCGTTCACGCCACAGATCGAGAGCCCGGTCAACGTGGCGCTGAACAACTCGACGGGCTGGACGCAGATCTCGGGCACGTTCGTCGCCGCCGGTGGCGAGAGCCACATCATCATCGGGAGCTTCCGCGACGACGGGATCACCAACGTGTCCCCGGGGCCGAGCGTGTGGCCCGGCTATTCCTACTACTACGTCGACGCGGCCAGCGTGGAAGTGGTGAACAACAACGTCGACCAGGCCTGCTGCCTGCCCAACGGACAGTGCGCACTGCTGACGCCGGCGGAGTGCCAGCTGCTGGGCGGGACGCCGGCGGGCGTCGGCACGACGTGCGGGACGGGACCGGATGATCCGTGCGGCGTGACGCCGGCGGAGCGCGCCTCGTGGGGTCATGTGAAGTCGACGTACCACCGATAGGCAAAGACCCGCACGACTTCACTCCGCCTCGAACATGATGCCGTCGGCAACCGCATCGAGCCGATCGAGCAGGGCCCGTGGATCGTTTTCCCAGATTCGCGGGCCTTGCCGCAACATGATGGAACGGGCACGTCCGCCATCCGACTCTTCGCGAACCCGCTCGATGATCTGGATCACGGGAGCGCGGTCAGCCGGATCGATTTGCCTGGCGATCTCTGTCCCGAGGATGAAGCAACCTGCGGTGTCCATGGTGTGCCCGCGATCGATGACTGCGAGCTCGAACCGGCGAGGATCGTCGTCCGGCGGATACCATTGGAGGATGTGGGCGAGATCTGCAAGATCTCTCTCCCGCTCCTGCGGCCGATCCATGTAGGCGGTGGCCTTCAGTGAGACCAGAACGGGAACGGGCGCGACACCGATCCGGAAACCCGGCTCGAGCTCGATGTCGATTGCACGTTCGAATGCATGACGGAGATTTCGGACGTTCATCTCCAAACCCGACCGGGGCCAGTGGATCAGACCTGCGGCGAGATCTGTCGCACCGACGGGGATCACGTCGATCCGCACCTCATCCCCGACTCGCCACGCGGCTTCGTGCGCTGTGACGGCGGTCCAATCGAGAAGCGTTGGGTGGATTTCCTCCCACTCTACTCTGGTGATCCGAATCGAGACATCGATGTCGAAGCTCTGCCGCCAGCGCATCGGCACCCAGTGCGCGAGGGCCCGGGCGCCGATGAGAACGATGCGAATTCCAGGGCGGGACTCGGCAAGGTCGCGCAGTGCCCGGATCTCGGCTGCTGAGAACTCGCTCATGCTCTCGTGGTCAGGAATCGCTGACGAAGATCGAGCGCGGCCTGCAGTGCGCGTTCGTCGTCGGCATTCGCGAGTTCCGCATAGGCGAGAAGCGGATGGATTGTGTCGGGCCTTGCGCTCACGAAGGCAAGTGGGCCGGGGACGCCCACCACGGCGAGATTGCCTTTCGCCGCGGGCAGCGCGCGGAGTTTACGCCCCAGTCCATGAATGGGCGGATCCACGTGAAGCACCGTGAATTCTCCCCTGTAGTGGCGCGTCATCCTGAACGCGGCCGCGCCCCCACCCCACGCCCAGCGAGTACCCGGTGCGTCTTGTTCGCCAAGAATGCTGGTGATTCTGGATTCCAGTTCCTCGACCTGCCACTGGGTCTGGTAGATCCCCTGAAGCAGGCGCGGCCGCAAGACATCATGATATCCGGTGACCCATCGGTCGATGAGTGCTGGTTGGTCCTCCACTTGCAACCCATTCTTGCTTCTCCGGAGTTCACCCTCCTCGATCATTCGTTCGAGTGTATATGCGAATGTCGTCTTGCCGACTCCAGCCAGGACCGCGGCCTCGCGAACGGGAAGGTTTGCAAGTCCCGGTCGCGCCAGGATCGCGAACAGCGCGCGGTATCCCGGTGCGCCAAGTCCGCGCCCCTGGGCTGGCACGTGCTGCGGACGCTTTCCCATGACATGGAAGAGCAGACCTGGCTCGAGTTCGAGGCGGACGTTTCCCGCCTGGTCGACGAAGTTCCATCCGGATTCAGCAAGTGCCGCGCCCATGGGAGGCGTGACGTGCGGAGTGAAGAGTGCCCGCAACGGGGCCTCTGGAGTCGGGCCACGACGCCCAAGGTGCTCCACGATCATTCGACTAAGTCTCGGGACTCGCTTGAGCCTGACCTCGATCGAATAGTCTCGCCCGCCGAACCGCAGACGCACAATGAAGTCGCCGCCGCCCGCTCCGGGTGTTTTGAACGTCCCGAGTTGAACGCGCTCCACCTGCGGGAGGTCTCTGAGCACGCTCAGGTACGGCGCGGCCTCGACGGTGACGGCTTCAGGTCGATTGGGGCTCATGTCCGCTATTATCGGCTGTCCAGATAATCTGGACAAGCGAGTAATTTGGACACACAGAAGTTCATGAACTCTCTAACTGATTACAATAAAATGGTTTATGGATCCAATAGGAAATGGGAACGAAACCGGACTGTCCCCGCTACTCCACCGTCGTCCAGCCACCCTTCGCGCCCCGGATGACGATCAGGCGCGGGGGAAACGCCTTCATCAGGGCGGCCCCCGCACAGATCTGCACCTCCTCGTCCGTGATCTTCGCCAGCACCGACATGTCGGCGGGGCGATAGAGCGGCATGTTGCCCTTCGCCCGCAGCACGATCTCGGCATGGCCGCTGGGCACGATCTCGAACTCCTCGGGCGACGCGGCGGCGATGCGCAGGCCCGCGGCGTGCACCTGGTCGATGCACTTGAGACGCTGTACCTCGGCCACGTCGATCATCGTCGCTCCCGGCGCCCCGGCGGCGGGGGCGAGCAGCGCGTACAGCCTCGCGAAGTCGGGGGTAAACGCGGCGATGCGCTCGTCGACGAGCGCACGCAGCGCCGTGCGATCGGCGGCCGTGAGCGTGGTCTCGGGCGCCGCGTGATGCCACGGCCGGTCCGCGGCAAACGGGGCAGCGAAGGCGTGCTCCATCACCAGGCGACCCGTCGCCTCGCGGGTCTCGACTCCTTCGCCCGCCTGGTTGGTCGTCGTCGTGGTGGCCGCGCCGTCCTCGCTCGTCGTCGCCTCGTCCATGACGGACACCCACCGCAACTGCGCCTTGTAGGCCGCCTTCGGATCGGCGGGCATGAACTCGATCCGCAGCGTGTTCGTGCCCTGCCGGAGGATGGATCCAAGCGACTCGACCGGCAGCCACACCGCCGGCGCGATCTCGCGTGCCTCGAACAACACCGGCACTGCCCCAGCCCCGACCTCCTGGCGGTTCAGCGGGATCCCATTGACGAAGACGTCGGCCATGCCGGCGACCGTGGTCACCTCGTCCTGCGAGGCGGGATCGCCGACGAACGGCGTGAACTTGAATTCGACGTTGAGCACGCGCGCCGCCGCCTGGGCGGGCGCCGCGGTGGCGGGCGCGAGCAGGACGACGGCGACCAACAGGGCACGGGTCTTCGATCGCATCGAACGATCTCCGAAGAGGGCGGGCGCAGGCTGCACCACACGGGACAACGCGGACAACGATTGCACGCGCACGGCCACGAACCGGCGCGTCACGGTCTCGGCACGAACTGTAGACCGATGGCGAACGACGGGCAATTGACCTGTGCGTGACGGCCCGGACGCGCTGGCACGCAGCCTGCACACCGTTCTGTCGTCCCGCCGGCGGTCCCGGCCGCCGCGCGATCCGCACCCGCCGGATGCAACGGGGTTCGCCCCGCACAGGAGACGCCCATGCGCCGCACCCTTCTTCTCGCCGCCCTCGCCGTCGCTGCGCCGCTCTTCCTCGCCCCCACCGCCCATGCCCACCCGAGCGTCGAAGCCCGACGTGTCGCGCCGCATCTCGTGGTTCGCCCTGCCGGCGTTCGCTCGGTCACGTTGCCCGAAGCCCGGCAACTTCGCCAGGCCCAGGCGCACGTCCGCAGGCTGGTGGCGCAGGCGCGCCGGGACGGCGTGATCACGCGACCCGAGCGCCGGGCGATCGCCCGCGCCATGGCGAGACGGGACGCGCTGGTGGCACAGGTCCGCCATCACTCGCACAGGCGGAACATCGGCTAAATGAGTTCGCGGGATTCGGAGACGGTCGCGCGTGGCGGCACCGGGATGCCTTCGGCTGATTCGGCAACATTCAGCAGCCAATGGCAAGGCATCGGGTCAGGCGATCCCGAGGAGAGAGGTTGCGCCGCCAGAGACGAAGCCCGATGACCCGTCGGAGGGCTGATGCGTCGCAGGGCCGCCTTGTTCGCCGTCGAACAC
>JANPEF010000114.1:0-1818 GCA_031431875.1 Candidatus Eiseniibacteriota bacterium
GCCAGCGGCTACGTCGTGGCGCGCACCAAGGCGTCGGTCGCGGCGAAGATCCCCGGCCGGCTCGAGTACCTGGGCGTTACCGAGGGCTCGCGCGTGACCAAGGGTGCGGTGATCGCGCGCATCGAGAGCGCCGAGTACAGCGCGGCGCTGGCCGCGGCGCGCGCCGGGGAGTCGCGGCTCAAGGTCGAGTTGGCGCAGGCCGAGCGCGAGCTGGTGCGGGCGGAAGAACTGTCGACCCGTGGTGTCGTGCCGCGCACCGCGCTCGAGGACGCCGAGACGCGTGTCGCCGCGACGCGCGCAGGGCTCGCGGTGGCGACCGCGAACGTGCGGCTGGCCGCGGCGACGCTCGAGAACACGAACGTGCGCGCACCGTTCGACGGCACCGTGCTGCGCAAGGACGCCGAGGTCGGCGAGATCGTGGCACCCTCGGCGGCCGGCGGCGGGCTCACGCGCACCGCGATCGCGACCATGGCCGACCTGGCGACGCTCGAAGTCGAGGTCGACGTCAACGAGGCGTACATCGCGCGGGTGACCAACGGGCAGGCTGCGCGCATCACGCTCGATGCCTATCCGGACACGTCGTTCGCGGGGTCGGTGCGCCAGGTCGTCCCCACGGCCGATCGCCAGAAGGCGACGGTGCTGGTCAAGGTGGGAATCGCGGACAAGGATCCGCGGATCCTGCCCGAGATGGGCGCGCGGGTCGACTTTGTCCCAGCCGGAGCGGAGTCGGCCTCGGCCGCGCCGCGGCGCGTGTTCGCGCCGGCGGCCGCGATCGATCGCACGGGGGCGAAGCCGCGCGTGTGGACGGTGGAGCAGGGGAAGGCCGTGCCGCTCGAGATCGAGACGGGTGCGGACGACGGAGTGCGCGTCGAGGTGCGTTCGGGGCTGACGGGCGGCGAGCAGGTGATCGTCGCCCCGCCGGCCGGACTCAAGCCCGGCACGAAGGTCACGATCAAGGCGGAGGGCTGAACGCGATGGCGCAGGTCGAAGTCCGCAACGTCCGCAAGGTCTACCATCGGAACAAGCTCGAAGTGCCGGTCCTCGACGGGCTCTCGCTCGACATCAACACGGGTGAGTACATCGCGCTGATGGGGCCGTCGGGCTCGGGCAAGACGACGCTCTTGAACCTGATCGGGGGAATCGATCGCCCGACCTCGGGCAACGTCCTGGTCGGCGGCGAGGACATTGGGGAGCTGTCCACCGGCGCCCTCGCTCGCTGGCGCTCGCGAAATATTGGCTACATCTTTCAGATGTACAACCTGATGCCGGTGCTCACCGCGCAGCAGAACGTCGAGCTGCCGCTGCTGCTGGTCAAGGGCATGAAGGGCAAGGAGCGCAAGGAGCGCGCCCGGCGCGCGCTGTCGATCGTCGGTCTCGAGGATCGCCTCGACCACTACCCACGACAGCTCTCGGGCGGACAGGAGCAGCGCGTCGCCATCGCCCGCGCCGTGGTCACCGACCCGACGCTGATCCTCGCCGACGAGCCGACGGGCGACCTCGACAAGAAGTCGGCGGGCGAGATCCTCGAGCTGCTCGAGAAGCTCAACTCGGGCTACCAGAAGACGATCGTCATGGTCACGCACGATCCGGGTGCGGCCGCCCGCGCCCACCGCATGGTGCACCTCGACAAGGGCGTGCTGTCGCTCGAGGAGTCGCGGCCGTGAACTTCGTCACGCTCGTCCTCGCCAACCTGGGACGGAACAAGGTGCGCACGATCCTGACCACGCTGTCGGTGTTCGTCGCGCTGTTCCTGTTCTGCTCCGTGCGCGCCCTGACCGACACGCTCGAGGATACGATCAACGTCGGCAACGAGTCGCG
>JANPEF010000115.1:0-24560 GCA_031431875.1 Candidatus Eiseniibacteriota bacterium
CCGGCGCACCGGAAGCGCCCCTGCCGGCTCGCGCTCGCTGCGCGCACCCAGCGCGATCAACAGTTGGCGCGCGGTCGCCTCGGGCGACAGCGTCGTGCGCGCCAGCGTGCGGCCGGCCTGCGCCAGGCGCATTCGCCGCGCCGGGTCCGCGGCCAGCGCGGCGAGCGCACGCGCCAGCGCGCCGGCATCCCCGGGCGGCACCAGCACCGCGTTGCCGTCGTGCACCAGCAGTTCGCACGAAGCCTCGCTCGCCGCAGTCACGATGCAGCGCCCGGCGGCCAGCCCCTGCACGACCTTGTTGGGGATCACGCGTTCGCCCTCGCCGTCACGCTGGAACACGCCCAGCACCACGTGCGCCCCGGCCATGCGCTGCGCGAGCTCCGCGAGCGGGCGCCGGCCGTGGAAGACCATGTTGTCCAGCCCGGCCTGCGCCACCCGGGCGCGCATCGCGTGGTACTCGATGCCGTCGCCGACCAGGTCGAACACGACATCCCGGCCGCCTTCAGCGGCCAGGCTTTTCGCGGCCTCCACGATCACGTCGACGCCATGGAGGGGAAGGAACCCGCCGACGTACAGAACGCGCATCGGCACGACCGGGGGCGTCTCGTCGGGAACGTCGAAGAACTCGTCGGCCGCTCCCACGTAGACGACCGGCAGCGGCGGCCGGCCGACCATCGCGGCGTAGCGTCGCGCGTGCGCCGCCGTGTCGGCGACGACCACGCGCGGCCAACCGAACGCGATCTCGTCCCAGCGCCGACAGGCCCAGCCGTCGAGCGAGCGCGGCCCGTAGATCCCCCAGTCACCGACCATGGTGTCGAGGCGCGAGATCAGGGGGTCCGCCGCGCACAGCGCGCCGACCCGACGAGCGGCCAGCCACGCCGCCGGGACGTCCTTGTGGCAGAACTCCGCGACGAGAACGACATCGGGGCGCGGGTGCATCGCGCCGATCACGCGCATGATCTCGAGGCCGCGGCCCACGACGCCGCCCGAAGGGGCGACGAAGCAGTTCTTCACCTCGATGCCGAGGCGGTTGAGTCCCACCCGCAGCACCGCATTGCGCGGATAGCCCGGATCGAAGCCGCCGACGTAGGCGAGAATCACGGCGCCTCCTGGTCGGTGAAGACGACCGGCCCGCGACACGTCGCATCCCACAGGAGCGCGTACTTGACGAAGACGGCAACCGCCGACAGCCCGCACAGCGCGAGACCGGCGCCACCGTCGAGAAAGCCGCCCTGGGCGACGTACATGCGCACGAAGCGCACCGGCGGCCGCACCAGCATGGCCAGCGGTCCGCTGCGCCGCCCGGCGTCGTACGCCATGCGCGCGTTCGCCCGCGCGTAACGCCACAGCTTGCGCTCGTAGTCGTCCCAGGTGCGGTACGGGTGATGGAGCAGCGCGCCGGGCAGCGCGGCGACCCGGGCGACACCGGCGACCTGTTCGTGGATCGCACCCTCGAAGCGCGCGGCGTCCCGGCGGAACAGGCGCAGCACGGCATCCCCCTGCCAGCCGCTGTGGAGGATGCGCCGCCCGAGGAACCAGTTGTGGCGCGCGAGACGATAGCCGTCGGCCGTCGGCTCGGGCGGGAGTGCTGCGATCGCGGCGGCGAGCGTGGTGTCGACGCGCTCGTCGGCGTCGACGCATAGCGCCCACGGATGGGCGAGCTGCGCCAGGGCCCAGTTCTTCTGGCTCGACCAGTCGTCGAAGCGGCGGACGAGGACGCGCGCGCCGTGCGCACGCGCGATCTCGACGGTGCGATCGGTGCTCTCCGAGTCGACGACGACGATCTCGTCGGCGAAGGCGAGCGAGGCGAGGCACGCGGCGAGGTTTTTCTCCTCGTTCCGCGTCGGCACCAGTGCCGAGATGCGCGGGCGGGTCATCGCCCCCCCGCCGTGCGGATGACTTGGAGCGTGGCGCGCACCGCCTCGAGCGCCTGCTCCGGGGTGACCCGCGTCAGGCAGAAGTTCTCCGCCAGCGGGCACACCAGGCGCTGGCACGGCGCGCACTCGATCGGCGACGTGAGCGTGCGGTGCGCCCCCTCGGGCGGCGTCGCCGTGGGAATGTCGGTCGGGCCGAAGAAGGCCACCGTCGGCAGGCCCACCCCGACCGCCACGTGCCGGGCACCCGAGTCGCCCGAGACGAGCAGGTCGTGCGCACCCAGCCCGCGTGCCAGCGCCGCGATGTCGCCAGGCGGAGCCTTGACCGCGCGCGGCTCGCCGGCGACCAGCCGGTCCGCCAGCGCCTCCTCGCCCGGGCCCCAGAACACGGTCACCCCCGCGTCGAGGCGGTCGGCCAGCAGCGTGAGCAGGCGCGCGTAGTGCGCCTCGGGCCACGCCTTGGCCGGCCAGGTCGCGCCGGGCGCGACGGCGATTCGCGGAAGACCGGATGTCGCGTTGCTGCGTGCGCCGGTGTCCTGCCCCGCGGCGCCCGCTGGGGCAAACGAGAGATCGGTCGTCGTCGCGCCGACGGCTGCGACGAGTTCGAGGTACGCGTCGCGCATGTACACCGGCCGTTGCGCATCGGAGCGCGGCACGGTCACGGTGTAGGCCCACGTACGCCCGCGGATGGCGAACCCTGCACGCACGCGCGCGCCGCTCCACCAGGCGAGGAACGCGGTGCGCGGCGTCCCGAGCGCGTCGACCACCAGGTCGTAGCCCGCGGCGCGCACCTCGTGGTACAGGCGCAACAGTGCGACTCCTCGCCCGTGCGGCGTCGAGGCTGCGTCGGGGAACACGACGACGCGCGTGACGTACGAGAGTCCGTCGACGACGTCCGCGAGCGGGCGGTCGACGAGCAGGTCGAGCTCAGCCGTGGGGTACGTGGTCGCGAGGGCGCGCACGGCCGGAAGCGTCAGGAGCAGGTCGCCCAGCGCACGTCGGCGCAGGACGAGGATCCGGCGCACGCCGGGGCGGGGCTCAGGCGTATCCATCGGCGGCGGCAACGCCAACGCCCCGGCGGGCGAGTTCGCCACGCACGGCGGCCCGGGCGTCCCGATCGGCGGCTTCGATCGCGGGCAGCGTCTGGGCGGCGACGGCGGGAACGGTATCGAGGGCGTGCGCCAGCAACTCCGGCACGTCGCCGAGGCGAATCTGCCCGGCGAGGAACGCCTGCACGGCGACCTCGTCTGCCGCATTGAGGATGGCCGGCGCGGTCCCACCCGCCAGAGCGGCGCGACGCGCCAGGTCGAGACACGGATGCTTGCCGGCCGGTGCCGGTTCGAACTCGAGGCGGCCGAGCGCGCCCAGGTCGAGCGCCGGCAGCGGCGCCGACAGGCGCTCGGGCCAGGCCAGCGCCATCTGGATGGGGAGCTTCATGTCCGGTCGCGACAATTGGGCCAGCGTCGAGTGGTCGACGAACTCGACCAGCGCGTGGACGATGGCCTGTGGGTGGACGACGACCTCGATCGCCTCGTATGGCACACCGAACAGGACATGCGCCTCGATCACCTCGAGGCCCTTGTTGAGCAGCGTCGCCGAGTCGACCGTGATGCGGTCGCCCATGCGCCAGATCGGATGCGCGAGCACGTCGGCCGGGGTGGCGTCGGCCCAATCCGATCGGCCGCGCAGCGGCCCGCCGGACGCGGTGAGAGTCAGCCGCGCAAGCGATCGCCCCGCGCCCGGACCGCCGAGGACCCCCGCCCCGGCAAGGCACTGGAACAACCCGGCATGCTCGCTGTCGACGGGGAGGATCGGTGTGTTCGTCGCCGCCGCCCGGGCCGCCACGAGCTCGCCGGCGAGCACGAGGCTCTCCTTGTTGGCCAGCGCGAGCGGCGTCCCGGCAGCGACGGCGCCGAGCGTGGCCGGCAGGCCGGCCGCGCCGGCCACCGCCTGGAGCAGCATGTCGAGCGGCTCGCCCGCTGTCTCAGCCAGCCCCGCGGCTCCGACGCGCACCTGCGTGGGTGCGAGATCGGTGAGCGCCAGGAGTTCGGTCCGCGCCGCGTCGTCGGCGACGACCACGAGGCGCGGGCGGAACTCGGCAACCTGCGCCGCGAGTACGCGAACATTGCGCCCGCCCGCCAGCGCCTCGACACGAAAGCGATCCGGATGCGCGCGCGCGATCGCGATGGCTCCCGCGCCGACCGTGCCGGTCGAGCCGAAGATGCCGAGGGCGCGCGGAAATGGCCGCCCGGGCCAGGCGAGTGCGCGCGTGGCCGGGGCGTCGGGATCGAGGGCGTACGAGCGTGGGCTCATGTCACATCGACCGGAAGACGATCATCTTCAGGTAATAGTAGACGAGCGGTGCCGAGAAGTAGAGGGAGTCGAAGCGGTCCAGCACCCCACCGTGCCCCGGGATCAGGGCCGATGCGTCCTTCGCCCCCGAGACCCGCTTGAGCAACGACTCCGACAGGTCCCCCACCTGGGCGAACACGCCGACCGCCAGGCCCAGCACGGTCGCGTGGCCGATGGTCAGGTAGGGCGCGAACCACAGGCGCGCCACGTGCGCCGCGACGAGGGCGGCGAGCAGCCCGCCGATCGAGCCCTCGACCGACTTCTTGGGGCTCACGTCCGGAAGCAGGCGTCGCCGGCCCAGCCAGATCCCGAATCCGTACGCCGCCGTGTCGCAGGACCAGGTGAGGAAGAACGTGAGCAACACGTACGAGGCACCGAGTGCGTAGTCCTGCCCGAGCGCGTGCGGCAACTCGCGCAGGAACACGAGGTGCACGGACAACCATCCGACGTAGAGAATGCCGAACAGCGTGACCGCCATCGGCTCGATGCCGCGCTCGCCGACCGAACGCAAGAGCTCGGCACAGAAGATGAGCAGCAGGCCGGCGGTGACCAGCAGGTTGGTCTGCGACGGCGTGCCGGTGAACGACAGCAGGCACAGCGCCAGAGCCATGGTCATCCCAAGACGGCCGCTCGGGCGCATGCCGCGCGCCATCATCATGGTGTAGAACTCGGAGAGCCCCAGCGCGACCTGCAGCGTGACCAGGCCTGCAAACCAGGCGCCACCCTTGATCGCGAGCCCGATCAGCAGCGGCAGGAACAGCACGGCGGAGAGAATGCGCAGCGGCAGCTTCGGGTCCGCGGTCATGCGGACGGCCCGGGAACCTCGACGCGACCGAAGCGACGATCGCGGCCCTGGAAGTCGGCCACGGCCTTGAAGAGGTTCTTGCGCCGGAAGTCGGGCCACAGCGCGTCGTCGAAGACGAGCTCGGTGTAGGCCAGTTGCCACAGCAGGAAGTTCGAGATGCGGCGCTCGCCGCTGGTGCGGATCAGGAGGTCCGGATCGGGCAGCCCCGCCGTCATCAGGTGCGCCTCGAACGTCTTCTCGTCGACCTTGAGCGGCGTCACCGGCCGCGAGCCCGCCTCGGCCGCGAGGCGGCGCACGGCCTCGAGGATCTCGGCCCGCCCGCTGTAGCTGATGGCGAGGCACAGCAGGAGGCCGTTGTTGTCGGCCAGCTTCGCGGTCGCGGCGTCGATCACGTCGCGCACGTCGGGCGACAGGTCGCGCGCCCGCCCGATCACGCGCAAGCGAACGTTCTGCCGGTGCAACTCCTTCATCTCCTCGCGCAGCACCCGCTTGAGGAAACTCATGAGCCCCTGCACCTCGGTCTTCGGACGCTCCCAGTTCTCGGTGGAGAAGGTGTACAGGGTGAGGACTTCGATGCCCAGCGCGACGGCGCCTTGCACCGTGTCGCGCACGGCCTCGCGGCCGGCATGATGGCCGAGCAGGCGCGGCACGCCGCGGGCTTTCGCCCAGCGGCCGTTGCCGTCCATGATGATCGCCACGTGGCGCGGGATCGGGCCCCTGGCGCGGAGCGCCTCGGGCGTGGGGATGCGGGTCGTCATGGCGGTCCGGGCGGGCGCCCTCAGACCTCCATGAGTTCCGTCGTCTTCTTCGCCAGCAGCTCGTCGACCTGGGCGATGAACCGGTCGGTGAGCTTCTGGATGTCCTGCTCGGCGCGCTTCTCGTCGTCCTGGGGAATCGCCCCGTCCTTGAGCAGCTTCTTCAGCTCGTCGTTCGCCTCTCGCCGGATCCCACGCACGTGGACGCGCGCCTCCTCGGCCATCTTGCCGAGCAGCTTGACCATGTCCTTGCGCCGCTCCTCGGTCAGCGAGGGGATCGGCACGCGCACGATCGATCCGTCGTCCGTCGGATTGAGGCCCAGGTCGGATTTCTGGATAGCCTTCGAGATCGCGGCCACCATGGTCTTGTCCCACGGCTGGATGACGAGCAGGCGCGGCTCGGGCGCGCTCACCGCGGCGACCTGCGCCAGCGGCGTGACCGTGCCGTAGTAGTCGACGTGCACGGTGTCGAGCAACGCCGTCGTCGCGCGCCCGGTGCGGATCGACGCGAGCTCCTTGCGCGCCTTCTCCATCGACTTCTTCATGCGTTCCTCGGTACGGGCGAGAAGTTCCTGACGCGCCATGTCCTCAGCCTCCGACGAGTGTGCCGACGGGCTCGCCGTCGACGACGCGGGCGAGGTTGCCCGGCCGTCCGACGTCGAACACGACGATCGGCAGCTTGTTGTCCATGCACAGCGAGACCGCGGTCGAGTCCATCACCTTGAGCCCCTGGTTGAGCACGTCGAGGTAGGTGATCGACTCGTAGCGTGACGCGTCGCCATGTCGTTCCGGATCCTTGTCGTAGACGCCGTCCACCCGGGTGCCCTTGAGCACCACGTCGGCGCCCACCTCGATGGCGCGCAGCGCCGCGGCGGTGTCGGTGGTGAAGTACGGGTTGCCCGTCCCCGCCGCGAAGATCACGACGCGCCCCTTCTCGAGGTGGCGCACGGCGCGGCGACGGATGAACGGTTCGGCCACCTTGTGCATGTCGATTGCCGATTGCACGCGTGTGAACACACCCTGTTTCTCGAGGGCGTGCTGCAGCGCGAGAGAATTGATCACCGTGGCGAGCATACCCATGGAGTCGGCGGCGACGCGGTCCATGCCGCGTGAGGCGGCGGCGAGGCCGCGGAAGATGTTCCCACCGCCCAGCACGACGCCCACCTGAACGCCGGAGCGATGCACGCCGGCGATCTCCGCAGCGATGCCGTGGAGCACGTCCTCGTCGAGGCCGTAGCCCGCGGGACCGGCAAGGATCTCGCCGGAGAGCTTGAGGAGAATGCGCTTGAAACGGGGCACGGCGGGATCCCTTCGCGGCGACGGTGCCCCCGCGCGAGGCCGGGCGGCCCCGCGCGAGTCACCGGAGGATCAGTCCTGGCCGAGGCGGAACTTGACGAAGCGGCGGATCTGGATGTTCTCCCCCAACTTGCCGATCGCTTCCTGGATCAGGTCGCCGACCGTTTTCTTGTCGTCCTTCACGTACGGCTGCTCGAGGAGGACGGTCTCCGAGTACCACTTGTTCAGCTTGCCGTCGACGATCTTCTCGACGATGGCCTCGGGCTTGCCCTCGGCCCGCACCAGCTCGACGTAGATCGCCCGCTCGGCGGCGGCCAGTTCGGGGGCGACTTCATCGCGTCGCACCGCGATCGGGTGCATCGCGGCAATGTGCATGGCGACGTTCCTGACCAGCGCGGCGAAGTCATCGGTGCGCGATACGAAGTCGGTCTCGCAGTTGATCTCGACGAGGACCCCGACCCGGCCGCCCGGGTGGATGTACGCCTCGACGAGGCCTTCGCTGGCGGCGCGCTCGGCCTTCGCTGCGGCCTTCGCGGCGCCGCGCTTGCGCAGCGTCTCGATCGCCAGCTCGATATCGCCATTCGACTCGGCCAGCGCCTTCTTGCACTCCATCATGCCGACGCCAGTGCGCTGGCGCAGCTCCATGACCAGTTTCGGTGAGATCTCGGCCAACATGGACTCCTTGCCTTCCGCGGCCGCTCCGGGCGACCGATGTGCGGGTGCGTGCGAAGAAACTCGGGTGGGGGCCGGCCTCAGGCCGGCTGCGCGACGGCGTCGCCGCCGAAGGACACGGTCTCGCCGTCCTTGGTGGCCGACTGGGCGGCGACCTCGGCGGCCTCGGCGGCCTCGCGGTTCTTCGCGGCGGCCATGCGCTGGCCCTCGACGACCGCGTCGGAGACCATGCGGCCGAACAGGCGGATGGCGCGGATCGCATCGTCATTACCCGGGATCGGATACTGGATGAGGTCGGGATCGCAGTTGGTGTCGACGATGCCGACGATCGGGATCCCCAGGCGGTTGGCCTCGGCGACCGCGATCTTCTCCTTCTTGGTGTCGATGATGAAGACGAGCTTCGGCACCGCGTTCATCTCCTTGATCCCGGAGAGGGCGTGCTCGAGCTTCGTGCGCTCGCGCGACAGGCGCGAGACTTCCTTCTTGGAGAGGCGATCGAACGTGCCGTCGTCGGCCATGCGATCGAGCTCCTTGAGGCGCTTGATGCTCATCTTCACCGTCTTGAAGTTGGTGAGCATGCCGCCCAGCCAGCGCTCCACGACGTAGAACTGGCCGCAGCGGACCGCCTCCTCGGAGACGACGCTCTGGGCCTGGCGCTTGGTGCCGACGAACAGGACGTGGCCGCCCTGCTGCACGGTGCGGACGATCGCGTCGCGCGCCTCGTTCAGGCACTTGAGCGTCTTCTGCAGGTCGATGATGTAGATCCCGTTGCGCTCGATGAAGATGTAGCGCTTCATCTTGGGATTCCAGCGGCGGGTCTGGTGGCCGAAGTGGACGCCGGCCTCCAGCAGCTCCTTCATGGTGATTTCGTTCATCACGTGCTCCTTCGGTTGTTCCTCCGCCCGGCCGGGCCGCGGAGCGGACCGAAGGTGCCAGGCGTGCGAGATGGGGTCGCGCCAGATGCGCGGCCCGTGCCGGGGCGGATCGCCCCGGCGATGTCGACTAGCGCTTCGAGAACTGGAAGCGCTTGCGGGCGCCCGCCTGTCCGTACTTCTTGCGCTCCTTCATGCGGGCGTCGCGGGTCAGCATGCCTCCCTTGCCCAGCACGCTGCGAAGCGTCTCGTCCATCTTCACGAGCGCGCGCGCGATGCCGAGCCGGATGGCGCCGGCCTGTCCGGTGAGTCCGCCGCCATTGGCCGTCGCATACACGTCGTAGCGACCGACCAGGTTGGTGAGCACGAGCGGAAGCTCGGCGTGCTTCACCAGCGCGGCGCGGGTGAGATAGGCGGCCATGGGCCGGCCGTTCACGAACGCCTGACCCGAGCCGGGCATGAGGCGCACACGCGCGGTGGCCTCCTTGCGGCGGCCGGTCGAGGCGGGATTGATTGCCACCACCTTCGTCAAAATGCATCCCTCCACGGGCCGGAATCCGCGCCAAAGCGCCGGATCCGGGAGCCGATCAGTGCGAGCGGTCGAACGCTCAGTACGGAAGAGTCAGCGTGCGCGGCGACTGCGCGACGTGCGGGTGCTCGGTTCCGGCGTAGATCTTGAGCTTGGTCATCATCTGGCGGCCGAGCCGGTTGCGGGGCAGCATCCCCTTCACCGCGAGGTACAGCACCCGGTCCGGCTTCGACTCGGACATGGTCCGGAACGAAGTCCAGGTCACACCGCCGGGATACATCGAGTGCGTGAAGTACTGCTTCTTCTCGGTCTTCTTGCCCGTCAACCGGATCTTCTCGGCGTTGATCACGACGATATGGTCACCCGTATCGAGGTGCGGCGAGTAAGTCGGCTTGTGCTTGCCCTTGAGGATGTGGGCGACCTGGCTGGCGACACGACCGAGAACGAGATCGCGCGCGTCCAGGACGAACCAGTCGCGGCGGATTTCGCCCGCCTTGACCGAATGCGTCTTCATGGAGCCTCCCTAGAGCCAACGCTGCTTGCTGAAACGACTTGCAAACATCGGAGGCTAGCATGAAGCAGGCCGGGGCGTCAACCCGTGCCCCGGCTCCCCAGCCGGGGAAGGGGCAAAGCTATCCCTCATCACAGCAACAGGATACGGAGGGCGTGCTTTTACGCTTGATGGCCCGTATCCTGTTTCTCCCCCCTCCACCGCCGCCTGGCTTCGTTTGCCCCCGTGACGACCGGCCGGCCTGACCTGCGGAGACACACCGATGATCGGACGTACGCTCGGCCCCTACCGCGTGATCGAGCTCGTCGGCACCGGTGGCATGGGCGAGGTCTACCGCGCCGTCGATGACCGGCTCCACCGGGAAGTGGCCGTCAAGGTGCTTCCGGCCGCCGGGCCCGTCTCGCCAGTCTCCCGGGAGCGACTCCGACGCGAAGCGATCACCGCGTCGCAGATCAACCACCCGAACATCGCAGGCGTCTACGACATCGGCCACGAGGGAGACCTCGACTACCTCGTCTTCGAATACGTTCCCGGCGGGACGCTCGCGGATCGCATGCGCGTAGCATCTCTTCCTCTGGCGGACGTCCTCCGGATCGGTATTGAGATTGCGCAGGGGCTCGACGCCGCGCACCATCACGGGATCGTGCATCGCGATCTGAAGGCGACGAACGTGGCCTTCGATGCCGAAGGCCGGGCCAAGATCCTCGACTTCGGGATCGCCGCCTACGACACCGCGAGCGGCGCGGTTCCGACCGGGCTCGCGCCTACTCTCGGCATCGGGCCCGTCGGCACCCTGCCCAACATGGCGCCGGAGCAGCTGCGCGGGGAATCGAGCGACGCACGCACGGACCTCTATGCGCTCGGCGTCGTGCTCCACGAGATGGCGACCGGGCAACTCCCATTTTCGGCGGCGAACCAGGCGCTCGCGATCGACGAGATCCTCCATCGCGTTCCGCCGCCGATCCGTTCGCTCGACCCTGCGCTGCCGAAGGCTCTCGACAGGCTCGTCGGGCGGCTTCTTGCAAAGAAGCCTGCTGAGCGCCCCGCCAGCGCGAGTGAAGTGCGCACCACCCTCGCGGCAATCCAGGGCACTGCCGCGCAGCCACGGCCTACGTTCAAACGGCGTAGGGTCGTGTGGGGAGTCGCGATCGTCCTGGCGGTCGCGTCGATGGTCCCGCTCCTGCCGCGTCGAGGCCTCGGCTTCCTGCACTCGTTTCCCGGAGCGAGCGCGCAACGGTCCTCGATCGTCGTTTTTCCGCTCGATATCCTCGGAGGCGATGGCGGATCGGATTACCTGGGACGCGCATTCGCCGAGGCAGTGACGATGAACCTCGCGCAGACGAGCGGCCTCGATGTCCTGCCGGCTTCCCGCAAGCTCCTCGACGAGGCGGCGGATGCGGCGGCAGTGATGGAGGCAGGCCGCAAACTGGGAGCGAAGCATGCCGTGAGCGGATCCTTCCTGCTGCAGAAGGACAACTTGCGCGCGACGGTTTACCTGATCGACGTCGACCAGAGGCGGGTCGCCTGGGGCGCCGAGTACGACATCGATCCCGCCGACATCGGCATCTCCGCCAGCACGCTCGCCCGGGCACTCCGCTCCCGCCTCGGGCTCGCAGCCCGCCACGTCTACGAGGACTTCCGCTACGAGACGGGCACGTCCGAGATGGCGACGTGGCCGCGACTCGCGGCCACGATCGCGGCCCTACGCTCACACGACGTGCCGCGTGGGCTTGCCCTGACGGAAAGCCTGCTTGTCCAGTTCCCGCGCGTCCCCGAGGCGCACGCCATGCGCCTCGTCGCCCTCGTCGACCAGGACAATGCCGGGGGTGGATTCGGTTCGAAAGCGTCGCGGGAGCTGAGCGCGGGAATCGATGCGCTCGAGGCCGTCGACCCGGCGAGTCCGCTGGTCCCGATCCACCGGGCGATGGCCGAGGGCAGTTCGCCGGACGTCGAATCCCGCGCAGGGGCCCACGAGAAACTCGTGAATCAGGCCCTCGCTCGCAGCGATCTCTCTCCCGGACTGCGCAGCCTGGCCCTGCGGCTCCGCGGGCGCGCGCGCATGCAGATGGGGAAGATCGACCCGGCGCGCAGGGACCTCGAAGCCTCGATCCACCAGGATCCTGCGAGCCCGTATGGCTACATCTTCCTCGGCGGTTTTCTCCTGGAACAGAAGCAGTACGCCGAGGCGGTCCGCCGGGCGCGCGAAGCCGCCGCGATCGATCCAGCGATGGCCGGGCTGTATATCACCTACGTCCTGCTCGAGGCGGGTCAATCCGCCGAAGCCCTAGCTCACACGGAGGAACTCACTCGCCGACAGCCTTCGGCGCAGGTATGGGCGAACCTCGCCGTGCAGCGGGCGACGCTCAAGCGACGCGAGGCGGCCCGGGCGGCCATCAAGTCCGCCGGGGAGTTCGGTCCAAGCGCGACGTCTGCATTCGATCTCGCCCGGGCGGCGGCGCTCTTGGGAGACGACTCGGAGGCCCTGAAGACGCTCGATCGAGCCGTCCAACTTGGCTACCGGGACGCCGCCATCGCGAGCACGCCGGAGTTTCAGCGGTTCGCGCGCGACCCCCGGTACCTGCGGCTGGTGAAAGCGGCGCAGCCGGACACGACGATGGGGCGGCGGAGCTAGGAAGACGTCTCCGTTTCCAGCAGGCGGCGGACCCGGGCCAGCGGCAGGCCCACGACGTTGAAGAAACAGCCGTCGATCCGGGTCACGAACGCCCCCGCCGGGCCCTGGATGCCGTAACCGCCGGCCTTGTCGTAAGGGTCGCCCGAGGCGACGTAGGCGTCGACGGCGGCGGCGGGCCAGCGCGCGAACGTGACGACCGTCGACTCGAATCCGGCCGCGCAGCGGCCGTCGGAGTGGACCAGGGCGACACCGGTCAAGACTTCATGACTCCGCCCACTCAAGCGCGCCAGCATCTCCCGCGCCTCGGCAGCGTCGGCCGGCTTCCCCAGCAAGTTGTCGTCGAGCACGACGAGCGTGTCGGCGCCGAGCACGCGGGCACCGGGATGCCGCGCCGCCACATGGAGCGCCTTCGCCCGCGCCAGCGCCATCGCCAGCGACGACGGTGCATCGGCGCCGTGCGCAAGGGTCAGCGCCTCCTCGTCGACCCCGGCCGGCTCGACGGTGAAGACGACCCCGAGCGTCGCCAGCAGCTGCGCGCGCCGGGGCGAGGACGAGGCAAGGACGAGCGGGGCGCTCATGCCCCCGCCTCGCCAGGAGGTGTAGCGGCCCCCACCTCGAGCAACAACGTCACCGGGCCGTCGTTCACCAGCGAGACGTCCATGTGCGCGCGAAACACCCCTTCCTCGCAGCGCACGCCGAGTTCGCGCACGGCGCTGCAGAACGCGGCGTACAGCGCTGCCGCCTCCTCGGCCGGAGCAGCCGCGACGAACGACGGGCGATGCCCCTTCGCGGTGTCGCCGTAGAGCGTGAACTGGGAAATCGCGAGCATCGCCCCGCCGGTGTCGAGCAACGAAAGGTTCATGGCGCCCGCGGCGTCGTTGAAGCAGCGCAGCCGCACGCACTTCTCGGCGAGGCGGCGCGCCTCGGTGGGTCCGTCCCCTCGCGCGACGCCCACGAGCACGAGCAGGCCGCCGTCGATCGCGCCGGTGACCCTCCCGTCGACCGTCACCGTGGCGCGCGAGACGCGCTGGACATGGGCCCTCACCGGCGGCGGTGCGCGGTCCCGCCGGAGGCGGCCGGTCCGTCGTCGTGCGGGCGATCCTTCCCGCGGGACCCTTCACTGCGGCCCGTGATCTTCGGCGCCTGCTGGCGCTCGACCCGCGTGACGCCCTTGACGCGCTGCACGGCCTGCAGCGTCTCGGTGAGCATGCGCAGGTTCGGCACCTCGACGAGGAACACGCCGCGCGCAGTCTTGTCCTCGCTCGCCATGCCGGCGCTGCGGATGTTCACCTTGAGCGCGGCAATGGTCTTCGTGATGTCGGCCAGCATGCCCTGGCGATCCGAGCCGTAGACCACGAGTCGTACCGGAAACACCTCGTCCGGGCGCGTGTCCCACGTCACCTCGACGCGGCGCTCGGCGGCGATCTTGTCGTCGAACGTGTTGGCGCAGTCAGCCTGGTGCACGGACACGCCGCGCCCCTGTGTGACGATCCCGATGACGCGATCGCCGGGCACCGGCTGGCAGCAGCGCGCGAAGTGCAGCAGGACGTTGTCGAGCCCGTGCAGCCGCACGCCGTGGCCCTTGCCGCGCGTCAGGTTGCGCAACACCTCGGCCGAGGCGTTCCGGAAGCGCTCGAGCGGGCCCTCGCGCTCGACCGACGGGACCAGGCGACGCACGATCGAGGTGAGCGAGCGCGTCCCCTGCCCCAGGTGGGCGTACAGCGACTCGATGTCGGTCAGGCCCACGCCCTGCGCCGCGTCGAGCAGTTCCTCGTCGCTCACGCGCTCGGTGGCGCGCAGACGCTTCAGTTCACGCTCGATCATCTCCTTGCCCAGCGCGATCGCATTGTCGCGGAACTGCTCGCGCAGCCAGTGGCGGATCTTCGAGCGGGCCGACGGCATGCGCACGATCTTGAGCCAGTCGGTGTGCGGCCGCGCCGACGGGGAGGTCATGACCTCGACCGTGTCGCCGTTCGTCAGCTCGTGGCGCAGCGGCACCAGCGCACCGTTGACGCGCGCACCGACGCAATGAAAGCCGACCTCGGTGTGGATCATGAACGCGAAATCGAGCGGCGTCGCGCCCTTGGGCAGGCGCTTCAGTTCCCGGCGCGGCGTGTAGACGAAGACCTCGTCCTGGTACAGGGCCGTCTGCAGGAACTCCATGTACTCCTCGTCGCTGGCGGTGGCCTGCCAGTCGGCGGTCTGGCTGACGAAGCCGCCGAGCTGCGCATCGAGCTGGGCGTCCATCGCGCCGCCCTTGTACACGTAGTGCGCGGCGACGCCGCTCTCGGCGGTGCGGTGCATCTCGCGCGTGCGGATCTGGATCTCGACCATGTCGCCGCCGGGCACGATCACCGACGTGTGCAGCGACTGGTAGAGGTTGCTCTTGGGCATCGCGATGTAGTCCTTGAAGCGGTCCTGCACCGGGATCCACAGGTCGTGCACCACGCCGAGCGCCCGGTAGCAGTCGCCCTTGTCGGCCGTGACGATGCGCAGGCCGAGCAGGTCGAAGATCTGGTCGAAGGCGCGCGACGAGGACTTCATCTTGTGGTGGATCGAGGCGAAGTGCTTGGGCCGGCTCGACACCTCGGCCTCCAGACCGGCTTCGGCAAGCCGTGCCAGCAACGGTTCCTCGAGGCGCTTGAGCACGGATTCGCGATGCTCGCGGCGCGCCGCCACGCGCTCGGCCAGGTCGCGGTAGGCAACGGGCTCGAGCGTCTTGAGAGCCAGGTCCTCGAGTTCGCGCTTGATGCTCGCGATGCCGAGGCGGTGCGCCAGCGGCGCGTAGATGTCGCGCGTCTCGCGCGCGATCCGTTGCGCCTTTTCGGGGTTCAGGTACTCGAGCGTGCGCATGTTGTGCAGGCGGTCGGCGAGCTTGATGAAGATGACGCGCAGGTCGCGGGCCATCGACAGCAGCATCTTGCGGAAATTCTCGGCCTGCTCGCTGCGCGCCGAGTCGAAGTGGAAGCCCGAGATCTTGGTCACGCCATCGACCAGCGAGGCGACCTCGGAACCGAACTTCTTCTCCAGTTCGGGCAGCGTGACCGAGGTGTCCTCGACCACGTCGTGCAGGAGCGCCGCGATGGCGATCGGGGTGTCGAGGTGGACGTCGAGGAGGTCGACCAGCAGGTGCACCGCGGCCACCGGGTGGGAAATATAGGCCACGCCCGACTTGCGCAACTGCTCGCCGTGCGCGGCGTGCGAGAAGTCGAAAGCCAGCCCGACCAGCGCCACGTCGACCTTGGGCGAATGGGCCCTGAGGTCCTCGAGCAGCGTCGCGCGAAGGGTGGCGACGTCGTTGCCGCTCTCGCTCATGCGACCTCCCGCGCGACACGGACGACGGGTGATTCCGGAACGACGAAGACGGGTGGGAGCCGGCCGTAAGCCGAGTTCTGTCGGTACATCACCGTGGCGACCATTTCTCTGGGAGGCGCGTTACCGCGCCCCTCGTGCGACCGTACCCGGGAGTCGAGCGCGGCGGGCCACCGCATCCTCCCCTATTCGGTCTTGCTCCGGGTGGGGTTTGCCATGCCTCCTCCGTCACCGGAGGAGCGGTGCGCTCTTACCGCACCGTTTCACCCTTGCCTCGCGACCTTGCGGCCGCGATCGGCGGTCTGTTCTCTGTTGCACTTTCCGTGGGATCGCTCCCCCTGGCCGTTAGCCAGCACCCTGCCCTGTGGAGTTCGGACTTTCCTCGGCGGGTCACCCCGCCGCGGTCGCCTGTCCGACTCCCCTCCCGTCCGTCGTTTCCGAACTAGCTTGCTGTCTCGAAGGTACCACCATCGAGCGCCCGATTCGCTTCCGCATCGGCCCGCGCGTTCTCGGCCCGCGGCACGTGCCGGATCGTGAACTTCCCGAACCGGCGGGACAGCGCCTGCGCCTCGGCGTACAGGGGCTTGAGCCCCTCGTTCTTCACCCGGTAGAGGCCGGTCATCTGGCGCACCACCAGTTCCGAGTCCATGCGGACCTCGATCGCGGAGATGCCCAGGTCGAGCGCCCGCGCCAGGCCCACGGTCAGCGCCCGGTATTCCGCGATGTTGTTCGTCGCGTGGCCGAGCGCCACCCCCCCCGCAGCCCGTGGAGCCCCGGAGGGGTCGTCGAGTACGTAGCCCGATGCGGCCGGGCCGGGGTTTCCGCGGGCTGCCCCGTCCGCGTACAGCGTCCAGATGCCCTCGATCGCAGCGGTCTTGGTGGTCACGCCCGCGAAGATACCGGGGCGAAGCCTCGAGGCGCAAGGCGGCCGGATTCCATGCGCCGCCGACCGCGCGCTGTGCGGAATCTGTCCGTTGCGGTTGTGCGACTTCCCGCTGCGCCGGGGCGGATCGTGCAGAGTGCATCGTGGCGTGCAGAGCGGGGGTCGAACTCGCTCCCGCCAAAGCGTGAGCGACCGGTGATTTTGAAGAGTCTGCTGCGCCTGCGGCGCGGGGCTAGGCCAAAGCCTGCCCTTCGGGCTCAATGGCACATCTGTTGCTCCCTTTGCGGTCGTCCCGGGTGTTCGCACGCAGGGTCGCCATGGAAGGCGCCCGCCCGGTCGGCCCAGGGAAGGCTCTCGGACCACGAAGGCAGGAGACTGTCCCATGCAGATCAAGACCCGCACGCTGGGCGCCGTCGAGGCGACCCCCGAATCGTTCGTCACCCTGCCGGAAGGCCTGATCGGCTACGACGATCAGCGCGAGTTTGCGCTCGTCGCCTCGACCGACCATGCCCCCTTCCGCTGGCTGCTGTCGTTCGCCGATCCCGACATCACGTTTCCGCTGCTGCCCGCGGCCCTCGTGGTCGACGACTATCGTCCGACGCTCGTGGCTTCGGACACGCGCGTGATCGGCGCGGTGGCCAGCGATGCGCTCGAGGTCTACGTGATCGCCAACGTCGATGCCGACGGGCGTCTCACCGCGAACCTGCGCGCCCCCATCGTGCTCAATCCGCAGTCGCGGCTGGCCCGCCAGGTCGTCCTCTCCGACGGTCGCTGGACGGTGGACCACGTCGTCGCGGCCGCCAACCAATCGACCCAGGACGCGAAGGCCGAACCGACGCGCCAGGCTGCCTGACCGCGCGATCGCGCGCGATTCGCACACGCCGCACCACGCGCCCCGGCGCGGGAGGGACCCATGTTGGTGCTGGGACGTCGCACCGGCGAGAACATCCGCATCGGTGACGACATCAAGGTGATCGTGCTCGAAGTCCGCGGCGGCCAGATCAAGCTGGGAATCGAGGCGCCGCTCGACGTGCAGGTGCATCGCGAGGAGATCTACGAACGGATCCAGAGACAGAACCGCAGGGCGGCCGGCACGACGCCGACCGATCTGCGGGAGGCGGCGCGCCTCCTGCGGCAGAACGGACGGTCCTAGGAACGCGCGTCTCCCCGATTCGTCGGCACGAGGATCGGCGAGCCTCCGCGGCGCGGTCGGAACGAAGGAACGGGCGCTCCCAGCGCGCGCGATTCCGGGGCCGGCAGCGAGCGTGGAACTCACACCCCCGGGGCGACCCGGGGGTTTTTTATGGGGAGCCTGCGGGGCGGGAGCTAGACGGCCGGTGCGGAGACCGGCACGAGGATGCGCCCGCAGTCGGGGCACTCGACGACGCCCTCGCCGCGGCGCACGGCAATCGCCTTCTGCGGCGGCAGGTGCGACCCGCAGGCGGCGCAGGCGTCGCCCTCGAGCACCGCGACGGCGACGCCACGCTTGGCGCCGAGCAGCCGGTCGTAGCGATTGCGCAGGACGGACGGCAGGTCGGCCAGGGCCGCATCGCGGCGGGCCACCAGGGCCGCTTCCTCGCCGCGAACCCCGGCCTCTTCCGTGGCAATGGTGGCGCGGTCGGCTTCGGCCGCACGCTCGGTGGCGGCGACGGCGGCCTTCGCGGCAGCGACGGCTGCGGCGACGCGACCCTCTTCGTCCATCGACTCGAGAACGGTCGTCTCGCGCTCGGAGCGCTTCTTCTTCGCGCCCTCGATCTCGTGCAGGAGGGCCGAATACTCCTCGTTCTTCTTCACCTGCGTGAGTTGGGTCTGGAACTTCCGTTCCTGATCGCCGAACGTCTCGACGTCCTTCTCGGCGGTCCGGCGCGCCAGGGCGACGGCTTTCGACCGCTCCTCCGCCTGCGCCAGCGCCTGGCGGGCGGCGGCGACGGCATCGTCCGCGGCCTTGCGCCGCGGCGCCAATCGATCCAGTCGACCGCGCGTCTCGGTGAGGAGGCGGTCGATCTCCTGCGCGCGCACGAGGCGGTCGAGATCGGGATGCACGAGATCCTTCGGTGAGGGATGGTGGGCGGTACAGGGATCGAACCTGTGACCTTCGGCTTGTGATACCGACGCTCTACCAGCTGAGCTAACCGCCCGATTGCGCGGAACCTGCGACTGACGAGTGGGCCCACGTGGACTCGAACCACGAACCTACCGATTATGAGCCGGCTGCTCTGACCGATTGAGCTATGGGCCCATCCACTGCGGACCGCTCGTCCAGACTTTCGTTTCTAGCACGCGCGGCGCATCCGGTCAAGCCGGGGACGCTATCGCGCGGCCTGTCCCCGGCCTGCGACCGCCCTACAGCAGCTCGGTGTACGCCTTGAGCCGGCGCGAGCGCGTCGGGTGCCGCAGCTTGCGCAGCGCCTTCGCCTCGATCTGCCGGATCCGCTCGCGGGTCACGTTGAAGAACGCCCCGACCTCCTCGAGCGTGCGCGGGTTCGAGTCGTCGGTCAGGCCGAAGCGCAGCCGGATGACCTTGGCCTCGCGCGGCGTCAGGGTCTTGAGGACCTCGTTCACCTCGTCGCGCAGCATCGCGCTCGCCGCCGCATGCGCCGGCTGGACGACACTGGTGTCCTCGATGAAGTCGCCGAGGTTCGAGTCGTCGTCCTCGCCGATGGGACGATCGAGCGAGATCGGCTCCTGCGCAGCCTTGAGGATCGCCTTGATCTTGTCGACCGGCAGCTCGAGTCGCTCGGCGATCTCCTCGGGGGTCGGCTCGCGTCCCAGCTCCTGCACGAGGCGCCGCGACACACGCACGACCTTGTTGATGTGCTCGATCATGTGCACAGGCACGCGGATCGTGCGCGCCTGGTCGGCGATGGCGCGGGTGATCGCCTGGCGGATCCACCACGTCGCGTAGGTCGAGAACTTGTAGCCCTTCGTGTAGTCGAACTTGTCGACCGCACGCATCAGGCCCGAGTTGCCTTCCTGAATCAGGTCGAGAAACTCGAGGCCACGGTTGGTGTAGCGCTTGGCGATCGAGATCACGAGGCGCACGTTCGCCTCGATCATCTCCTTCTTGGCCTGCGCCGCGTTGCGCTCGCCAGTCTCGATCTGGTTGACCAGGTCGAGCAGCGATTCGCGGCTCATCTTGACCTCGTCCTCGATCTTCTTGGTGCGTCGCTTCACCGCCTTGATCTCGGCGAGGAAGGCGTGCACTTCCTCGGGCTTCATGCCCGATTCCTTGCGCGCGGCGGTGGCGTGTTTGCCGCCCTTCTTGAGCGAGCGGGCGAAGGCGTTCATCTCGTCGACCGTGCGGCCGATGCGCTTCTCGAGACGCGACACCTCGGCGTCCTCGACGCGCATGCGCTCGCCCAGCGCCTTGATCGGCACGGTGAGCCGGTCGACCAGCTTGGCGTTGAGGTGGAGCTTGTGCAGCTCCGCGGTCAGCGCCACCTCGGCCTTGCCCATGTGCGTCTGCCAGCGCTGGCGCAGCGTGGCGCTCATCTTCGAGCGGCCCTTGATCGCCATGCGGTTGGAGCGCTGCTGCAGGTCGACGACGCGCTGGATGATCTTGAGCGCCTTGACGCGCTCCTTCTTGAGCACGGCCTCGCTGGCCTGGTTGTCCTCGACCTTGATGAAGTCCTCGACCTTCAGCTTCATCGCCTTGAGGTCGAGCGCCAGCTTGCGAATCTCCTTCAACGTCAGCTCGGCGCGGAACAGCGCGGCGATCACGAGGCGCTCGCCGTCCTCGATCCGCTTGGCGATGACGACCTCGCCCTCGCGGGTGAGCAGCGGCACCTTGCCCATCTCGCGCAGGTACATACGCACGGGATCGTCGTAGCGGACCGGCTGCTGCGCGGCGCTCGCCTTGGCGGCCTCCTTGGCGGTCTGGGCGACGGTCTTCTTCGCCTCGGCGACCTTCTTCGCCTTGCCCGCCTTCTCGGTGGCCTCGGCGTCGTCGCGATACACCGGCAGGTTGAGGCCGGTGAGCATGACGAAGACGTCCTCCATCACTTCGGACGTCGAATCGGTGAAGTCCTCTCCCAGTTCCTTGTCGATCTGCTCCTCGGTGACGAAGCCCTGCTTCTGGGCCAGCGATTTCACCTCGGCGAGGATCGTCTTCTTGGACTTCGCCTTCTTCATTCCGTCTCCTTTCGCCACGCCTCCGACGACAAGTCGCGCAAGGCCGCAGCCGTGTCCTGCATCCGCCGCTGGAGCGCGGCGATCGTCCCGGCCGGCGCACCCGCCGCCAGGGCCGTTCCCAACTCTGCCTGGATCCGCGTCCGCTCATCCTCGAGCGCCCGCTTCTTCATCCGCACCACGCCCTCGACCAGCGCCCGCTCCGGCCCCTCGATCCGCGGCGCCTCGGCGCAGAGCGCCGACAGCAGCGAGCGCGCCTCGGGGGCGAGATCCGGATCGCCGAGGCCCGCCTGCGGCGAACGCCGCTCGGGACCCAGCAGCAACTCGGCCACGCCGCGGCCCGCCGTCGAGCGGAACCACACCGGATCCACCGCCGCGGCCGCCGCCGCGATCAACTCGGGGTGCGCGACAAGCACCGCGAGAAAACTTGATTCCAACGCGCGCGCCGCCCGCTCGTCGTGCGCCGTCCGCGCAATCGCGGCCGGGGCCGCCACCGCGGTCGCCCCCGCCGCCGGCGGAGTTGCCGCGCGCTGCACGGGCCGCACCGCGGCCTTCCCCGTACGCCGCAACTCCACCTCGCGCGCCAGTGCGCGCGCATCGAACGCCATCGTCTTCGCCGCCTCCTCGACAAGGAGGCCGCCGACGATCGGATCCTCGGCCAGCGCCGCCAGCGCGGCCGCCGCCTTGAGCGCCGCCTCGCGATCGCCCGCGTGACGCTCGGCGAGGAACTCGATGGGCGAGCGCGCCGTGGCACGCAGCGCGTCGAACGCGGCGCGACCGCCCTTCTGCACCAGCGTGTCGGGATCATCCCCCGCGGGGAGGATCACGACACGCGCCCTGAGCCCCGCCTGCACGCACGGGGCGAGCGCCTTCTCGGCGGCGGCCTGCCCCGCCGCGTCGCCGTCGAAGACCAGTGACACCGCCGGCGTCGAGCGGCGCAGCAGCCGGCACTGGTCGAGCGTCAGCGCCGTGCCCGCCGTGGCCACGACCTCCTCGATGCCCGCCTGCGCCAGGCCGATCACGTCGAAGTACCCCTCGACGAGCACGGCGTCCTCGCCGTCGCGGATCGCCTTCTTCGCCAGGTCGAGCCCGAAGAGAAACTTCCCCTTCCGGTACACCGGCGTCTCCGGCGAGTTCAGGTACTTGGGCGTCTCGTCGCCGAGCGCCCGTCCACCGAATCCGATGGTCTTTCCCGACGGCAGGCGCAGCGGCACGACGACGCGGCCACGGAAGCGATCGTACACACCCTTGCCGCGCTCGCGCCGCAGCACGAGCCCGGCCTCGAGCAGCGCCGCCACGCCGAAGCGGGGCACCAGCCGCTGCGCCAGCCCATCCCAGCCCGCCGGCGCGAGGCCCACGCCGAAGCGCGCCAGCACATCGTCGTCGGCGAAGCCGCGGCCGGCGAGGTAGGCGCGCGCTTCCTTCCCCGCCTCGCGGTCCTCGAGCGTGCGGCGATAGAACGTCGCCGCATCCTCGAGCGCCTGGTACAGCCGACCTGCCGAGTCCTCCTCGGCGGCCTGCGGAAGCGTGACGCCGAAGCGTTCGGCAAGCGTCTGCACGGCCTCGACGAACGACAGCTTCTCGGTCTCCATCACCCAGCGGAAGCAATCGCCGCCGGCGCCGCAACCGAAGCAGTGATACGCCTGCCGCTCCGGGTTGACCATGAACGACGGCGTCTTTTCGCCGTGGAACGGGCAGAGCCCCTTCCAGCGCTGTCCGACCTTGCGCAACGCGACCTGCGGGCCGATCAACTCGAGCAGGTCCGCCGCCTGGCGCACCTGCTCGATCGTCTCCTCGCCGTAGCGCACGTCGCCTCCTACCGCAGCCGGACCACCGTCACGCCGCGCCCACCCTCGCCCTGGCCACCCAGCCTGCTGTCGGCCACGTGGGGATGGCCCCGGAGCGCCCGCGCGATCACCTCGCGCAGGATCCCCCGGCCCACCCCGTGGATGATCCGCAGATCGTGCATGCCCGCCACGACCGCGCGATCGAGTCCGTCGTCGACGCGGCGCAGCGCCTCCTCGGCGTCCATGCCGCGAACGTCCACGTCGATCCCCGGTTCAAGTTCGCCGAGCCCGCCGTGGACCGCGGGTGCCGCGCTCCGCCGTTTCGCACCCGAGACCGCCGCACCCGCCTCGGTGCCCTCGGGGGCGAAACACTGGTCGACGCGGCTCTGGATCCGCCACGCTCCCCGCTCGAGCATCACCCGCCCCTCGGCGTCGGGCGCACTCACCACCGTTGCCGTCACGCCCAGGTCGCGCACCCAGACGGTCGCCCCGGGAGCAAGCACCGCCGGTCGCGTCGTCGGCACGGGCGCGGCCAGGAGCCGGTCGCTCTCGCGGCCCAGCGAACGCGCCTTGGCCTCAATCTCTTGGATGCGGGCGCGGCTCTTCTCCTCGCTCTTCGCCTCCGACTTCGCCTCGCGCAACAGGGCCTGGACCTGGCCCTCGAGCGCCCGCACCTGCAGCAGGCGCTCGCGATCGGCCCGCTTCCGGTCCTCGGCGTGCACCTTCCGCTCGGCGTCGAGAGCGCGGGCCGCCGCATCGGCGCGGCCCTCGGCCTCCTCGGCCTTGTTCCGCGCGTCCCGCGCCTGCGCCAGCTCGCGCGTCACGTCGCCGAGCAGCGCCTCGAGCGAGCGCGCCGCTTCGGGGAGCTCGCGCCGCGCCTCGGCCAGCACGCCCGGGTGGAAGCCCAGGCGCTCGGCGACGGCAAGCGCGTGGCTGCCGCCCGGCACGCCGACGATCAGCTCGAAACGCGGGGCGAGCGTCTCGGGATCGAGCGCCATCGAGGCGTTCGTCACCGCCGGCTCCTCCTGCGCCAGGAGCTTGAGGCTCCCCAGGTGCGTCGTCGCCACCGCCCACGCGCCGACGCGCGCGAAGTGGCGCAGCAGTGCGCGGCCCAGCGATGCCCCCTCGGCCGGGTCCGTCCCCGAGCCGATCTCGTCGACGAGAAACAGCGCCGCCGGCGAGGCCGCCCGCGCCATCGCGTCCAGCCGCCCCAGGTGCGCTGCGAACGTCGACAGGTGCAGCTCGATCGACTGTGCATCGCCGATGTCCGCCAGCACGGTGCCGAACAGCGGCAGCACCGCGCCCTCGTCCACCGGCACGTCCAGTCCGCTCTGCGCCAGCAGCGCCGCGAGCCCCACCGCCTTGAGCACGACCGTCTTGCCGCCCATGTTCGGCCCGCTGACCAGCAACACACGCCGCGGCGAGTCGAGCACGAGTGTCGAAGGGACCACCATGCGGCGCGCCCTGGCGGGCTCGATGTCCCCCCGCGCGTCGCGCCACAGCAGCGGATGACGGAGCGCCACCAGCGACAACTGCGCGCCGTCTGCAACCACCGTCGGCGTCGTCGCCGCCATCGCCCGCGACAGGCGCACGCGCGCCCACAGCAGGTCGGTCGCGGCCAGTGCCTCTTCGCTCGCCGCCAGCGCGTCGCCGCGCCCACGCACGATCTCGGTCAACTCGCGCAAGACGCGCGCCACCTCGGCGCGTTCACGCGAGAACAACTCGGCGAGCTCGTTGTTCAGCGAGCAGACCTCGAAGGGCTCGACGAACAACGTCGCGCCGCTGGCCGACACATCGTGCACCAGGCCCTTCGATCGCTCGAACCGATCGGCCCGCACCGCGACGACGAAGCGGTCGTTGCGCTGCGTGACGAACGAGCCCGCCTCGGCGGCGAGGCTGCGATACTTGTCGAGCTTCTCGCGCAACCGCGCCCGCCGCGTGTCCTGTTGGCGACGCAATGCACCCAGGTCGGGGCTCGCGCCGTCGAGCACCGTGCCGTCGGCATCGATCGAGAGGCGCAGCCGCTTCTCGAGTTCAGGATCGGCCACCAACCCGTCGGCCAGCCGCGCCGCGGTCTTCGCCTCGTCGCGGGGGGGGCCCCCGGAGGGCGCGGCGGGGCCGGGGGGCGGGGGGCGCCCCCCCCCCCACGCAA
>JANPEF010000116.1:0-37697 GCA_031431875.1 Candidatus Eiseniibacteriota bacterium
ATCGAACCCGTTGACGAAGTAGTCGAAGCTGCCGTTGTTGTCCGGATCCTCGCGCGTCGCGCAGGAGGGATAGGTCGGATCGGCGACCGCGATGTCGTTGCGCGGATCCTCGCGGTTGATGGCACAACCGCTCCCCGTGAACGCATCCGCGAAGCTGACCATGTCGTTGCCGTTGCCGTCGATGATAGGTGGCGTCTGCGCGAGTGCCGGCGTTGCCCCGGACGACAGGAGCATCGCGGTACACATCGCGAGGAAGCCACGCGTGATTCGGCTGCTACACAACCCGACGGCGTCGCGCAGTGCCTCAAGCGTGTGAGTCATGGGAACAGAACCTCCGGTCTTCGGAACACGGATGCAACTGGAGCACACGACGGGACGGGCGGCCCGACGCATTCGGGAGCGACCGCGCGCGTGGAGCGCGGTGAAACAAGGCAAATCTCGACGCGCGCGGCCGGGCGGCGACACGGGCGTCGTGACTGGAGCGTGAATCGTGTGTCTCGTGACGCGCCCGTCCCTGGGAGCACCCTCACCGGGGTCATGCCGCCGTCAAGATTGCGACATGCAGAATGCACGGGACCGGTGACTGGCGATGTGCACAATATTCCTCTTATCGCACATCGTCAAGCCCTTCCGCCCTTCAGTCTGCACGCCGTCTGGGGCCTAGTTCCTTGTCTCACAATGAAATACTCGCCCCGACTCGTCTGGGTCAAACAGCCCATCCCTCCCAGGACCGTTCCCCCGACCAGGGGACAGCCTGTGTCGTTTTGACGCATCCATCAAGGCGCTCCGACGGGATCTGGGCCGAATGACCCGATGCGAGGGGACCGGCGGATTCGGTAGTCTCGAGGTGTGCGCTCTCCCTCTTCGATCGTGCTCGTGGGCTTTATGGGCAGCGGCAAGTCGACGGTCGGACCGGCGCTCGCGTCCCGCCTCGCAGTGGGCTTCATCGACCTCGACGCCGCGCTCGAAGCCTCCTCCGGGCGAACGATCCAGGCCTGGTTCGAGACCCGGGGCGAGCCGGCGTTTCGCGACGCCGAGCGCGCCGAACTGGCCAACACGCTCGAACAGGCGCGCGGCGGAGCCGTGATCGCGCTCGGCGGCGGAGCCTTCGCCGAGCCGGCGACGCGGGCGCTCCTCGCGGGACGGACGCGCACGGTCTGGCTCGACGTCCCGCTGGCCGCAATCCGCTCGCGCATCACCGCGGACGGCGGACGTCCGCTCTACAACGATCCCGCAGCCGTGGCGCGCCTGTTCGCCGCCCGGCAGGCCGCGTACGCGGGCGCCGACATCCGCATTGACGGTGAAGCGGCGGCCGAGGTCGTCGTCGAGCGCATTGTCGCCGAACTCGCGGCCCGCTTCGGATCGGATGCTGGCGAGGCGTGACGGCCCCGCCTATACTTCCGCCGGTCGCCGTTCCCCCCGGCCGGAGGGCTACATGCGCATTGTCAGGACGCTGACGCGGCTCGCTACCCGCGCTCCCTCACCGTGGCCGGTCCTCTCGGTCTACGTGAACACGCGCCCGGTCGGCCCCCTGATGACGACCTACCGGACGTTTCTCAAGAAGCGCATGGCCGAGGAGCTGGCGCCGTTCCCGCAGCGTTCACCCGAGCGCGAGAGCCTGGTCGTCGACTTCGCCCGTGTGCAGCACTATCTCGACTACGACCTGCGCCCCGAGACCCGCGCCGCCGCGGTCTTCTCGAGCTACGCCGCCGACGACACGTTCGATGCCGTCCAGCTCCCGCTCGAGTTCCCCGAGCCGCTGGTCGTCGTCGGCCCCCAGCCCACGCTCTACCCGCTGCTCGTGGTGATGGACCGCGAGCGCCGCGCCGTCGCGCTCGTCGCTGACGGCCGCACGGCGCGCCTGTTCGTGGTGTCGCTCGGCGCCGTCGTCACACGCCGCGAGGTGCGCGCCGCCGGAACCGAGATCACCACCGCCGGGCAGACCGCCCCCCGCTTCGCCACCGACGCCGCACAGGCGCTCGCCGACCTGGCGACCCAGGAAACCGCGTCGCACGTCCTGCTGGGCGGAGATCCCACGGTGGTCGCCGCCATCCGTGCGGTGTTGCCGGCGCCATGGGGGGGTCGGGTGCTGCCGGCCGGCGACTGGGATCCGCGCATCGCCGAGGAGCCCCTCGCCGCCGACGTCTTCGCGCGCCTGGAGGCCCGCCGGGCCGAGGAGCGCGCCGTGGATGCCCAGGGCCTGGTCGCTGCCGCTTCGGCCGGAGCTGCCGCCCTGGGCGTCGAGAAGACGCGCGCCGCTCTGCTCGACCGGACCGCCGACCGGCTCCTCCTCGGCGCCGGGTTCGCCGACGTCGCCGCCCGCGAGGAGCTGGGCGGGCTCGCGCTCTCGCGGGGCGCGCTGGTGCTGCTCGTTCCGGTCGACGTTGTGCCGGCGTTCGATGCGGTCGGCGTCGGCGCGATGCGCGGCTGACGCGCGGCGTGAACCTCGATCCGGCGACCCTTTCGGCCTCGCACCGTTACCGCTGGTTGATCAGCCTGATCGTGCCCCGGCCGATCGCGTTCGTCTCGACGCGGGCGCCCGACGGGACGCTCAATCTGGCGCCTTTCTCGTTCTTTACCGGGGTGTCGTCGGATCCGTTCCTGGTCGCCATCTCGGTGTCCCAGCGCGAGGGCCGGCCCAAGGACACGGCGCACAACATTGCCGCCAGCGGCGAGTTCGTGGTCAACGCCGCGGGGGAGGCGCACGCGGCAGCGATCAACCGGGCGAGCGGCGACTGGGATCCGGACGTCGACGAGTTCGCGCTCGCCGGCCTCACCGCCGCACCCTCGGTCAAGGTCGCCCCACCGCGGGTCGCCGAGGCCGCCTATGCGCTCGAGTGCCGGCTCGAGCGCACGATCGTGCTCGGAGCGCCGCCGCGCCAGACCAGCCTCATTCTCGGGGAAGTGGTGTGGATGCACGTCCAGGACGCGGTGCTCGAGGACGCGCGCGAGGGCGAGCCGCAGCTCGCCGACCCGGAGCGCCTGCGCCCGCTCGCCCGCCTCGGACGAAACCTCTACACGACGCTCGGCGCACTGCTCGCCATCGATCGTCCGCGCGGGCGCCGACCGGACTAGGTCGGCCGGAGTCCTAAGCCGCCTTTGCCGGCTCCCCCTCCGGGCCGGGTGGCCGCGACGAAGACTCGGCGTGACGTTGTGGCAGCCGCGCCGACAGCAGGAACGCCGCACCCGCCGCCACCAGCGCCGCCGCGAAGACGACCAGCGGCCCCGTCCAGTCCGCCAGCACGCCCGCCAGCGCCGGCAGCAACATGAACGGTCCCAGGAACGAGTTCATGAGCCCGACGTACGATGGCCGGCGCGCCGCCGGCGCGATGGCCAGCAGCAGGCTCTGGTAACCGATATTGGTGCCGCTGACCGCGGCGCCCACCCCGGCGAAAGCCGCGAGCAACAGTGCCGGCCGCGCCTCGGGCGGCGCGATCGGCGTGACCAGCGCGAGCCCGGGCGCGACCGCCGCCGCGAGCGCAACCGCGCGCATCAGGCTCCGGTGGCCCCGGTGCGTGGCGATCCGTTGCCACCACAGGTTCGAGGCGACGAATCCCGCGATGCGCGCCGTCACGAACCCGCCGACCACCGCAGGGGCGAGGGCGAGCGGCCCCAACGCGTAAAGCACCAGGAAAGGCACCGCGGCGAACGACCCGGCCAGCGCGACGCGCGTGCCGAAGAGCGCGCGGAACGCCGGATCGCGCCAGGCCACCTTGAGGTTCTCGCGCAGGTGCACACCCATGTGCAGCGCCTTGCGGCTGATCTCGACCGGCGGCTCGTGCGCCGCCGTGAAGGCGAACGCTCCGGCGCCGATGAACAGCGTCGCCATGCCGAACAGGATGCCGTAGCGCAGCGAGAAGCCGGGCAGGGTCAGGATGGACTGGATGAGGAAGCCACACCCCACCGCCAGCAGGCCGCCGAAGAACAGGCGATAGGCCCACATGCGAGCATGCCATTCCATCGGGATCGTGCGCCCCACGACGTCGTAGAACGATACCGCCGAGAATCCGCCGGCGAAGGCGAAGCACGAGAACGTGGCGAAGAAGATCGCCAGCGTGACCCCGGGCGCTCGATCACCGACGAACCAGATCGCGAGCGTCGTGACGACCAGGCCCGCCACGCGCACGTAAACCATCGCCCGATACAGCGGCAGGCGGCGACGGCGACTCTCGACGAAGGCGATGGTCAGGATCTGCGGCAGGTACCAGCCGGCTTCCACCAGTGAAACGGCCAGCCCGACGATGCCGCTGCTGTGGGTCAGCCCGCTGACGAACAGGGCGAGGATCGTCGCCGCCTCGATGAACGTCTCGCCGACATTGAACAACACGCCGTTCCAGACGGTCAGCCGGAAGTTGCGGCGCGCCGCGGCCGCGGAGTCGAACGGCGGTGCGGCCGGCGGCGGCCCGGGCGGCGGAGGTTCGACCCCAAACGAGGAACCCCCGGCCGACGGGCCGGGGGTCTCGGACTGCGTCGACCGCAAGGTTCGACTACCGGTACTCGCCCTTGATGCGGCCCCACGTCGAGGTCTCCGCGGGGGTCGGGCAATCGATGTCGATCTTGCCGTCGAAATGAGCGCTGTAGCCGGCCGGGAAGCTGCCGGCCCGGGCGAGCCAGCCACCCGTGACGCGGAACGGACAGGGCTGACCGCTCGGGCTCACCAGACCGAGCCGGTCGCCGGCCACCCAGACGCCGTTGGCCACCGAGGGCTGGCCGGAATCGGCGTTGCCCGAGAGGACCACCTGGTCGCTGTTGCGGCGGATGAACGTCACGGTCAGCGACTGGAAGTTGCCCGCCAGCACGAGCGAACCGTCCGCGAACGTTCCCGGAACCGTCGCATTCGGCGGATTCGTGCCGAAGCTGGCGTTCGTCGCACCGGTCCAGATCGCGATGGTCCACGCGTTCGGACCCCTGTTGTAGATGGTCCGGTAGGTGTTGGCGAACCCGCCCGGCGTGATCACGGTGCCGGCCGAGACGAGATTGTTCATGTGGTACGTGTACTCGGTGCCAGGCGGAATCGGCTCGAGGGGCGAGAGCGGCCCCGCGAAGTCGTCGATGATGCCGACGGCACTGAGCTGGCTGCCAGCATTGGAGATGTAGGTCGCAGCGTTGTAGTTCGTCTCCCAGGCGTAGCTGTTCGGACCCCAGTCGGCGATGGTGCCGGTCTGGGCGAACGCAGCGGCGGGAGCGAGGACCACGAACAGCGCGGCCATCAGCGCGAGTCTGTTTCCTCTTCGGGTCATTGCCGTCCTCCTTCGGTCGAGCGGTTGTGCCATGCACATGGGGGCGCGCTCGACTCTCCTATGAATGCTAGCGCCGATACGTCGACTTGACCTGGCCCCACGACTTCGTCACTGCTGGCACGACGTCGGGAACGCGAATTTCGCCGTCCACCTGGTGCTGGTAACCCGCCGGAGCGCCGGTGCCACCGCCGCTGGTCAGACCTGCGAAGGTCCAACCACCGAGCTGGGCTGCCGGAATCGAACCGCTCTGCGAACCACGGTTGAAGGCGATGTCGCCGTTGAACGAGCCGGTCCCGGACGACAGATCGATCGTCAGGACGAAGTTGGTGACGGTCCCGCCGAGGATGTTCGTGCCATCGATGAAGGTCGACGGCGCAGTCGCATTCCCGGGATTGGTGCCGTAGTCGGCCGCCGTGCCGAACGCGCGCGAGTCTTCGAAGATGTCGAAGTCACCCGCCGTGTAGAACACGAAGAGAAACGGTGCAGCGGTCTCCGTCGACACGGCCGACAGGTTGTTGAAGCGGTACGTGTACTCGTTGCTGACGTTGTTGATGGTCAGCAGCGAGGGATTCACCGACACCACCAGGCCGAGCGAGTTGTAGCCGTCGCCGACGTTGCCGAAGCCTGGCGTCGTGTTCGGATCCTCGTAGTCGAATCCGCGGAAATCCGCGAGGAACTGATCGGCCTGCGCCCCAGTGGGAAGCGCGAGCGCGGCCAGCGTCGCGAACAAAGCGAAGTGGTTTCTAGTTCTCATCGGTCACCTCCTCGAAGCTGCCCGATCCAGAGGGCAAGCCCCGAGTCGTGGGCTAGCGCCTGGGCGGTCTGGAACAAAACGACGAGCACAACGGACGGAACGGACGCACACCATGCTGCGTGCGGCAGCCGCTCGATTCGTCCATCACCTCCTTGGATTGACAGGCACAGAGGAGAGCCTGGCGCGTGATGCGCGGTGCTTCCATCCAGACGCGTCGCTCGCGGGGGGGGCACGAACGCCGTGAATGTGATCGCTGTTCCGAAATGCGTGGGCGGTGGCCCGACCGCGGTTTCGTCCTGATCGACTCCGGAAGCGTCGTCCGCGATGGGTTGTGCACGCGGGGTGGTCCTGTGGGACGACTTCCTTCAATTCAACCGGAGAAGGCTGACAAGCGACGGAAAGTTAGCATTGCGAAACGCCCGCAGTCAAGCAAAAGCTGATTGGGGGCAACGCTTTAGTGGAATCGTGCCCGAGATATCTTTGCCCGGATCAGGCCCCGCGGCCGGGAGGCTCGATCTCATCCGCCAGGGCCAGCAGTGCCGCGTGGGCACCCACCGCCCCGGGACCGGCCGCGGCCAGCGCGCGCAGGCGGGCTGCCCAGGGGCCGGACCGCTCGGGGTCCGGCTCGGCGCGGGGCCGGTTGCGGTCCCCCAGGTCCCGGGCGATCCCCATGAGCCCGGTCGGGCGCTGCCCCTGCCACAGCGGCACGGTGACGACATGCATGGGCAGGACGCGGCCGTCGGCGCCCAGGAAGTCGAGCTCGAGGGTGCGCCGCTGGCCGCTCAGGGCCTGCTGCACGGACTCGCGGGCCCGCGCCCGGTGCGACGCGGTGACCAGCGGCTCGAAGGGCCGGCCGATCAGTTCGGTCGTGTGGTACCCCAGCATCTCGAGCACGCGGCGGTTGACCAGGCTGACGTTTCCCTCGGGATCGAGCGTGAAGATCACGTCCGAGGCCACGTCGAAAAGCTCGTGATAGCGCCGCTCCGACTCGGCCAGCTCCCGGTACGAGCGCTCGAGCGCCAGCATGCGGTCCTCGAGCTTGCGCACCAGGCGCTCGTTGTATTCGCGCAGGTAGGTGCGCTCCTCGAGTTGCGCGCGGGGCGCGGCCGCGAGGCCGTTGCTGCGCTCCTCGACGGCGGCTTCGAGCTCGCGCAGAAGTTCCTCGGCCTCGGTCGGCTTCTCGAGGTAACGGTCGGCGCCCACGGACAGGCCGAACTCGCGGTCCTTGGGATCGGTGTAGGTCGCCGAGTAGAGCAGGACCGGCACGTTGGCGAGCGTCGCGTGGTCGCGCACGGCGCGGCACAGCGCGAAGCCGTCGAGCCGCGGCATGAGGATGTCGGTGATGATCGCATCGGGGGTGCGCTTGCCGGCAACGGCCAGAGCCTCGGCCCCGTCTCCCGCCGGCCACACTTCGTGCCCGGCGTGCTCGAGCTGAGTCCGCAGCAGGTGGAGACTCTGGTCGTTGTCGTCGACGATGAGAACCTTCATCCGGGCTCCTTCCGGAGTGCGGAGACGTGCGGGGGGTGGGCGAAGGGTAAGGGACTCACGCGTCCGGCCGCAAGGGTGCGGCGTGAGAACCGGGTGCGCCGGGCGAACGGACGGCGCGGATCGCCGAAAGAGCGGGTCCGCCGGGGGGACAGGTCTCGCGGGTGGCGAGGACCGTCAGGCCGGCCGCCTCGCCAAGGGCGGCCAGCTCGCCCGGGGCCAGCAGGTATGCCGGCCGTCGCGGGTGGCCGAACTGCGCCTGGGCCTGGTCAAACGTCTCCCACCAGAGTTCGCCTCCCGGCGCGAGCAGGTCGACCAGGGCCGGAAAGAGGGCCCGGTCGAGATAGCGAAAGCCGGTGACCAGTGCCAGTGAGCCGGCCCGGAACGGCAGCCGCCGCTCCGCATCGGCGACCACGAACGAGCCGGCAACCCCGGCCGCGGCGGCGAGGCGGCGGGCGCGCGCCAGTGCATCCGGCAGGAGATCGAGTCCCGTTGCGGCGAAGCCGCGCGCGGCCAGCGCGGCGACGACGCGCCCGCTGCCGCAGGCGACGTCGAGCGTCGACGCCCCGGCCGGCAGGGCGGCAACGGCCAGGCACGTGGTCAGCCACTCGGGCGCGCGCCACGCCACCCGGCGCGGCGGACCGATCTCCGTGCGATCATCCGCGAGGTCGGGCGGAGCGGCACTGGCGCCCGCCGAGCCGCGGGCGTGCAGGCGGGCGACCGCGGCTGCCGTGGCAGCCGCGTTGCCGGCCACGACGAAGAACGCGTCCTCGCGGGGCGGCAACTCGGCGGCCCGCAGGTTCCACTCGTCGACCGGAAGGTGCGCCGCGCCCGGGGCGTGCCCGCGCAGGAAGTCGGCTTGCGGACGTCCGTCGAGGACGAGCCCCTCGCCTACTCCGCGTCCCAGAGGATCTCCAGGTCGAGACTGCCGTTGGGCGCGCCCCGCTTGATGTTCGGCTTGCCGACGCGGCGCAGCTCACGCGGCGCGATCAGGTCGATGGTGACGTTGCCCTTCACCTTCTCGGCATCGCGCATGAGCAGCGCGCCGTGGGCCACCACCTCGAGCTTGTCTTCCTTCGCACCGCCGATGGCGAGCTGTCCGCTGGCCGCCGCCTCCTTGAACGCGGCGCGGAGCAGGCCCGGCATGTCGCCGCCGAGCTGCATGCCTGCCGCGCCGGTGACGCTGCCGGCGAGGCGTCGCAGGAAGCTCACCAGGCTGTTGCGATCGTCGCGATCGGTGACCACCACCTGCAGATCGGTCGGGCCCTGGATGGTTTCCTTCAGAAACAGCATCGGCGGGTTGAAGCGCACGTGCTTGTCGTCCTCGATGCCCGCAATCAGTCCGGTCGTGGCGAAGACCTCGGCCTGTCCGGGCTGCGGGTAGATGAGCAATCCGTTGATCGTGTTCTGGGCCGCGGGGACCTTCCGATCGCCGGTCTCGAACAGGGTGATGGAGCGGATGAGGACCGTGAGGATGCGGCGGGGGACGGACATCGAACCTCCGAGGGGGACGCGCAAGGCGGAGCGGCGCGATGCTGTGCTAGAGTGCTGCGGATTCGGACGAGTCGAGGGTGCTCGCAGGCTAACACGGGCCCCGGCACCGGCCAAGCGCGGGCCCTTTCCAAACGCGGCCGCGGGGGGTAGCCTCGTCTGCGTGTCCGCGCCCCGCGGGCACCGCGACGGAGGAGCGCATGTCGGACGAACGCCAGGACGATCAACAGGACTTCCCGCTCGAGCCGCCGCAGAAGGACTGGCCCCGCGCGCGCGGCAAGGAGTGCGTCGTCATCGCCGAGGACTCCGAGCCGCTGCGCGATCTCATGCTCGCCATGCTCTCCGGCCTCGGTTACGAGGTGCTCACCGCCGGCGGTGGCCACGAAGCGCTGCGCCAGATCGAGCGCCACCACGGCGTCGATCTCGTGATCACCGACGCGATCATGCCGCGTGGCGGCGGCTTCCAGATCATCGACAAGATGCGCGGCAGCTATCCCGGGACGCCGATCGTGATCACCAGCGGCTTCACCGAGGAGATCGAGGCCGGACTGCGCGAGCGCACGGGCGTCGGGCTCGAGCCCGTCGCCGAGACCGCGTCCGAGACGGCGGATGACGCCTCGCTCGAGACGACCGAGACCACCGAGACGGCGGTCACCGCGGGCCCGCCGCAGCCGCTCATCGAGTTCCTGCCCAAGCCGTTCCGCCCCGAGCAACTGGCGCGCCTGGTGCGCGACGTGCTCGACCGCTCGCGCAGCGACGCCCCGAGGAAGCGCGGTTGAGGGCGGTCGTCTTCACGCAGCACGGCGGTCCCGAAGTGCTCGAGCTGCGCGCCGACATCGCCGTGCCCGAGCCCGCCGCGGGCCAGGTTCGCGTCGCCGTCCGCGCCTGCTCGGTGAACCACCTCGACGTGTGGACCCGCCGCGGCCTGCCCTACACCATCGAGATGCCCCACATCCTGGGCAACGACATCGCCGGCGTGATCGACGCCGTCGCCCCCGACGTCACGCACGTGAAGGTCGGCGACGAGGTCATGCTCGCCCCCGGCGCCGGCTGCACGCACTGCCGCGCCTGCCTCGACGGCGACGACAACCTGTGCCTGCGCTACGACCTGTTCGGCCTGCGCAAGCAAGGCGGCTACGCCGAATTCGTCGTCGCTCCCGCACGCAATTGCTTTGCCAAGCCGGCGCACCTCACGTTCGAGCAGGCGGGCTCGATGCCGCTGGTCTTCCTCACCGCCTGGCACATGCTGGTCGGCCGCGTGCAGCTGCGCCCCGGCGAGACGGTGCTGGTGCTCGCCGCCGGCAGCGGCGTGGGCATCGCCGCCGTCCAGATCGCGAAGCTGCTGGGCGCCAACGTGATCGCCACCGCGTCGACCGACGCCAAGCTCGAGCGCGCGCGGGAACTGGGCGCCGATCACGTCATCAACTACGAGCGCGACGACTTCGCGGCGGAGACGCGGCGGATCACCGGCAAGCGCGGCGTCGACGTGGTCTTCGAGCACACCGGGCAGGCGACGTGGGAGAAGTCGATCGCCTCGCTGGCCCGCGGCGGACGCCTCGTGACGTGCGGCGCGACCTCGGGCCACGAGGCCCGCACCGACCTGCGCGCGCTGTTCGCCAAGAACCTGTCGATCCACGGCAGCTACATGGGCCGCCTCGCCGAGTTCGACGAGGTGCTGCGTCACATCGCGGCGGGGCGCCTGCGCCCGGTCATTGATCGCACGCTGCCGCTGGGCGAGGCCCGCGCCGCGCACGAGGCGATGGAACGGCGCGAGCAGTTCGGGAAGATCGTCCTCGTTCCCTAGGCTCGCCCGAGCCCGGAGATCCCACCATGGCGTACGAAGCGAAGACCACGAAGACGAAGGCGAGCGTGACCGAGTTCATCGCGCAGCAGCCGCGCGAGGAGACCCGTCGCGACTGCGCGACGCTGGTGAAGATGATGAAGCGGATCACCGGCGAACCCGCGGCGATGTGGGGCCCGAGCATCGTCGGCTTCGGGACGTACTCGTACGTCTACGCCAGCGGGCACAGCGGCGACTGGCCGCTGGCCGCGTTCTCGCCGCGCAAGCAGGACCTCACGATCTACGTCCTGCAGGGCTTCGCGGGCGCCCCGGCGCTGGTGAAGAAGCTGGGGAAGATCAGGACGGGCAAGGTCTGCCTCTACCTGAAATCGCTCGCCGACGTCGACCAGGTGGCGCTCGAGGAACTGATCACGCGGTCGGTCGAATACGTGCGTGAGCGTTATCCCGTGGTGAAGGCGGTGAAGGCGGTGAAGGCGAAGAAGGCGGCGAAGGCGGCGCCGATCAAGAAGGCCGCGAAGAAGCGCGCCGTCAGGAAGGTCGCGAAGTCGGCCGCGCCTCGAGCTGGGAAACGCTGAGCGAGGCGCTGTCGAGCCGACGCTTGAGCCCGTTGAATCTGGAGAACGGGACTCGCCGCTCGTGCTGCAATCGACCCACGACAATGCCGCGCCCGATCTCCTGAGAATCCGAAAACACTTCGATCGACTTCTCGCTGTGGGGCCCTGAGTCGAGGAACCGCAACCAGTCGGTCATTGGAACGAGAAAGTCCCGGGCCCAGTCGTTTGCCTCCTGCTCCTGACTGGAGTCTCCTCCTGCCTCCTTGCCTTCGACGAAGACAGTCCCCCGCGGATGAAGCACGAGATGCGCCGCCTCGTGAAACAACGTGAACCAGAGGTGGTCGTCGCTGCCGTACCGCAGACTGAGCTGAAGGACGGCGCGCCGGGACCCCACCCAATGTGTGGCTCCGCTGACCCGGCACCCTGGTAGTTCCGGAACGATCGCGAGCACGACACCCGCGCTCGCAAACAGGTCCGAGACCATCGGAATCGCCTGCGCAGGATCGAGACGCGTGCACGCCCTGACTTCCTGCAGAACCTGGCGAAACCTGGGCGCGTCGAACTCTTCCACGTGGCGCCGGTCACACACCATTCGACCCGCCTGCAACCAGGTCATGAGCGCGAACTCGTCGATCTCGAAGGCCCGATGCGCCCGGTACGCAGCCTGATAGTCGCGCGTACACTCGCCCCACTGCTTTGGCGAGGCGACGGAAAAGTAGGTCAGGATCTCCCTGACTTGATCGCCTGGGTCCGGGCCTGGATCAATCCAACCCCGCTTCCGCATTTCTTTCAGCGGGAACTTGCGCGCCCATTTCGCATGCCGGCTGAAGACCCGATTAGCCTCCGCCCGCGCGAGAAACGCGCGATAGTTCGCCTCGCGCGCCACCCAGAACTGTGCGGGCACGTTGAAGACGCTCTCGAGTTGGAGCGCGGTCTCGGGAGTGATTGCGGCCTTTCCATGAATGATCTCGCTGATCGTCTTCTCGGGGCGCCCCATTCTCCGTGCGAGCTCGACCTGCGACATTCCCCTCTCTTCGAGGAGGTCGGTCAGTGTCGCCCCCGGAGGCGTGACCGAAGTCGGTTGGTAAGCCGATGTGCTTCTAGCCATGGTAGTCGACGACCTCCAGCATCCGGATTCGTGTCACCCGCAACCAGTCGATTCCGCCATCCAGCTTGAAAGGAACGGGCTCGTTCGCCGGTACGAAGATCAGGCGGTAGTTCTTGTCGAGCCGAACCGAGAAGCTGCCGCTCCGATCTCCACGGAGTTCTTCGCATCGGCCAGTCAGGTTGCGCATGTGTTCGAGGGTCGGGGCGGCGAACAGATCGTCGAGCCGCTTTCGTAACGCGAAGGCACGGTCGGCGCCCCAGGTCTTACTCGCGCGCCGATCGTCCTGCATGTCCCGCGCCAGGCGGTCGTTGGCGAACTCGAGCTCCAAGTCTTCGCCTCAGCTTGCGGGGGCCTGTTCCTGCTTTCGGAAGATTAACCTATGGGGTTAACCATATCGAGCGAGGTCCCGGACTTCAAGACCTACTTTTTCATGTCTCGACGAAACCCGCCCTCAGGAAGTAAGCCCGCTCGAGCGCAGCCGGAACTGCAGCTCGCCGTTACCCGCGCCGAGACCGTTCGGCCCCCAAGTCGCAAGCGGCCGCTCATAGCTGGCGACCGGCCCGACGCCCGGCGCGAAGGCGATGCTGCCGTAGCCCACCGAGTGCGAGTAGCCCAGCGGGTTGCCGCTCTCGTCCGTCGCCTGGCTCTCACCGTAGTCGATCACGTAGAAGACCTCGATCGCCCTCAAGTAAACACCGGACGGCGTCTCGACCCGAATCGGACCGAGCACGCGGGCGCGCAGGTAGACGTCACTCGCCAGATCCGGAACGAGCTGGAGCACGAACTCGTGGCCCGTCGAGAGGTCGCTGTCGAGATACTTCCACGCCAGCTGCTGGTTGAGATCCCCGTAGCCTCCGATCCAGTCGGCTGTCTTCTCCCACGCGCCTCCGTGCAGGATGAGCGACTGGACGCCCCCCGCGAGGGAGGGCCCGGAACCCGTCCGTGCGGCGATGCGCGAGCGCAGGTCGGGCCGGGCGATCGCCAGCTGGCGCAGGAACGTCGAGCCGGTCTGCGACGCGGTCGCGAGCACGGCCGGATCAAACGTCAGAGACTCGACCAGGTTCTGACGCCGCACGCCCGAGCCCGTCGTGAGCGAGTCGGTGAACTGGAGCCGAAACGTCCCCGTGCTCACCGTCGCCGGTTCCGGGTACTCGCGCTCGGCGGCGAGTGCGGCGAGCTCGCTGAGCGAGGGCAACGGTATCGATACGGGGCTGAAGTCCGTCTCGAAGCCTGTACCCCACTGGCGAACCGTGGCATCGAAACTCCAGAATCGTCCGTCCTCGTTCAGCCACATGCTGGCGAGAACGGGCTTCTCCTGTGGCTTGGTCGGTTCGTCGTCCTTGCAACCGGCGGGCATCAACAGCACGGCGATCGTTGCAGGCAGGGCGAGAAGGGCGAGCGGGGCGAGTCGGCGGGAGAGTTTCATCGGACCATTCCTCCGGGACCGGGGATGGAGCCGGGCTCAGGCTCCTGCGAGCGACGCCGTGATGCGCATGTCGCCACGCTGCCGGATGAGATTGCGCGCCCGACACTGCGGGCACGTCATGGCGTCGACATCGGGGGGAAGGTCGAGAATCACACCGCAGTGAAGGCAGACGGTCGCGAGCAGGCGGTCGCGATCGATGCGGTCGATCCACTCGCGCGGCACGTAGTCCTTCGCGGCGTGGTACCAGCGTGCCACCTCGACCCGGCCGAAGTCGAGGGCGAAGAATCCCGCGTGGCAGGCGGCGCACAGGACCGCCGGGCGGGCGCCCAGGCGGCCCTTCTCTTCCTCTTCCCAGATCGCCACGCGCAGCGTGCCGTCGGCCGGCGCGCCGCAGCGCAGGCAGGCGTCGGCGGCGAGCACGTGCGGCTTCGCCACGGCCGGAAGCGCCGCGGCGCTCAGGCCAGCTCCCAGTCGCGGATCGCGATCAGGTCGGCCAGCTCGGCGCGGCCGTCGTGGAAGCGGTCGAGCGAGGGGTCCTGCATGGTGTGCAGCGGGCACACGCGCGTCGCGCCGGTGCCGCTGACGATCGTCGTCAGCTCGGCGTCGCGCGCCTTCCAGCCCGAGACGCCAATGGTGGACAGGCCGTCGCCCCAGGCAGTGAGGCGCGAGCGCAGGTCGTCGAAGTCGGTGAACTGGTGCAGCCACAGGAAGCGACCGGGCACCGGCGCCGGCGGTGGGTCGCGCCGATCGAGCGCGACCGTCCACGCCGGATCGGCCGAGGCCCACACCTGGCCGCCGGCCATCTCGCACGCCCCGCGCTGCTGGTGGGTGAGCGAGGCCTGCGCGTCGTCGGCGCGGCGCACCGGCCAACGCTCGGCCCAGCGCGCCTGGGCGCGCGCGCAACGCTCGGCAAAGTCCTCGGGGCGGATCGCGCCCGAAGCCTCGAGGTAGGCAACCGTCGGCGACAGGCAGCCCGCGCGATCGTACAGCGCGGCCTCGCGCACCAGCGCGTCGGCGATGGGATCGGTCACGCCGGGGGCGAGCGAGCCGCGACCGATGATGGCGACCGACATGCGATGTCCGTGCTCGATGACCCGCGGCGGACGCAGGCGCTCCTGCGCCAGCGCGCGCCACGTGCGCACGGTCGGGTCGTCGCCGTAGACGATGACCGCCTCGGGGTGCGCGATCGCGGCACGGTGCGTGGCGACGTCGTCCGACGGCCAGTACACCGCGGCGGCGGTGCGCGCCAGCGGCGGATACTCCTCGGCCAGCGCCTCGAGGAACAGCGGCACGGTCGTCGGCTCGCCGGCCGACACGCGCACGAGGCAGGTGGAGCGCGCCAGCAGCGCCCAGGTCAGCGATTCGATGCCCGCCCACGGGATGGTGGACGACAGCACCAGCAGCGTGCCATGCGGCGCGACGGCACGACGCGGGCCGCGCCGATCGAGCGTCTCGAGACCGCCGACGGCGCGGACGATCGCGGCGCGCAGCGCGTTCTCGGTGTAAGCGCGGGCGAAGCGCGACAGGCCCTCCTCGATCGCGCCGGTCGCCCACCCGCTGGAGCGGCCCAGGCCGTCGAGCAGGCGCGCGCGATACGGACCGTTGGGCGCGGTGAGGCGACGCATCGCGCCGACCAACGCAGGGAGCAGGTCGGCGGCGAGGCGATGATCGAGCGCGGCGCGCTCGTCGGACAGCGCGCGCCAGCGTTCGGTCACGCCGGCCGCGTCGAGCGCCGGTGGCAGCGGGGCACCGACGGCGGGCGTGGGCGAGGGCGACGTCTCGTGCAATGCGCTCATGACGTGGCCCCGTTCCCGGCGACAACGGCATCCTCGGCGTCGAGCGAACAGCCGCGCGGCTCGCTGCCCTGCGCCCGGCCCAACAAGCGGAAGGGCAGCGCGCGGGGACGAGTCGCGGCGGCGGCATCGGGCGCGCCGTCGCCTGCGGCGACGATCATCTCGGCAATCGCGAAGTCCTCGGTGAGGATCGCAACGACGGAACCGCGGTTTGCCAGGTCGACGATGCGCAGCAATCCGGGTTGACCCGGCGGCAACGGCTCGAGCGTCTGCGCGTCGACGACCAGCGCGCGGACCCACGGCGGCCCGTACTTGAGGCGTGGCGGCGCCTCGGCGAACAACCCTGCACCCCGGTGCCCCGGGCGGAGCGTCGCGTCGTAGAACTGCGAGGTCAGCTCGGTCATCCCGTACTCGTTCACGCAGTGCGCCGCCGGCACGCCGAGCGTGCGCTCGACGCGGGCGTACAGCGCGGCCGGATCGATCGCCCGCCGCAGGCCCTTGGCGCCACCGGTGTGCATGACGCGCGAACCGGCGGGCAGCCGCACCGACCATCCGCTGCGCTCGACCACGCCGAGGAAGCGATCGAGCGCCAGGTCGGCGCCGAACAGGCATACGCCGCGCCCGGCCTCGGTCGCGGCCTCGCAGGCGCGGGCCAGGCCCTCGGCATCGAGCGCCGCGGCGTCGGGGCCCGCAGGCGGGCCGGGTGCCAGGTAGTGGCGGGGCTCCTCGGCGAACAGCTCGGCCCCGAGGACCTCGACCATGTGCCACAACGAGGAGTGGGGCGCGTCGTCGGCGGACGGGCCGAGGACCAGCGGCACCAGGTCGGTGGTCCGCCCGGGCGCGAGTTCGGGCAGCACGAAGGCGCGGAACGTGGGCAGGAGCGACGCATGGTAGAGTGCCAGCGCGTCGGCGGAGAGCGCATGCTCGCCCTGGCGCCGCCCGCCGGTCGTGGTGCCCGACGTGCGGAAAGTGCGCGCCGGCTCGGGCGTGCGTCCGTCCTCGTCGCAGATCAGCCGGGCATCCTTGAAGGCCTGCACGGGGACGGCTGGAATCTCGCTCCAGGTGCGCAGCCGCTGCGGCAGCGCGCCACGGCGCTGGCAGTAGGCGCGATACGGGGCGAGCGCCTCGTACTGCCAGGCGAAGACACGCAGGGCCAGTCGGTCGAATGCGGCTTCATCCGCGGGCGCGTCGATTCCACGGGCGAAGAACGCGGCGAGATCACGATCGAGTTCGGCGGGAGAAGGCGCGGACATGCGGTCATCCTAGCGCAAGGACGGTGACGCTTGGAACGAGACTTGGGCGACTACGAACTGCAGTTCCTCGGCGCGGCGCGGACCGTGACCGGCTCGAAATACCTGATCCGCGCGGGCGGCACGACGGTCCTCGTCGACTGCGGCCTCTTCCAGGGCTTCAAGGAACTGCGGCTGCGCAACTGGGACGCGCTTCCCATCGATCCGGCCACCATCGACCACGTGGTCCTCACCCACGCGCACATCGACCACACCGGGTCCCTGCCGCGCCTCGTCGCCCAGGGTTTCGCCGGCACGGTGTGGACGACGGCGGCGACCCAGGAACTGTGCGACCTCATGCTCAAGGACAGCGCGCACCTGCAGGAGGAAGAGGCCGAGTACGCGAACCGGCGCGGCTACTCCCGGCACAAGCCGGCGCTGCCGCTGTACCGCATGGTCGATGCCGAGAAGGCGCTCGAGTTGTTCCACGCCGTCGCGTACGGCGTTCGCACCCGCCTGTCGGACACCGTCGAGATCGTGTTCCATCCCGCCGGCCACATCCTGGGATCGGCGATCGTCGAGGTCGTGCTCAAGAAGGGCGATGTGACCCGAACCATCGTGTTCTCCGGCGACCTCGGGCGCTATGACGCGGTGTTGATGAAAGACCCGGTCGCGATTCCGCCTTCGGCGGATTATCTCGTCGTCGAGTCGACCTATGGCAACCGCGAGCACGAGGACAAGGACCCGCGTCCGCACTTCAAGGCGCTGATCGAGCGCATCGTTCGCGACAAGGGCGTGCTGCTGGTGCCGGCGTTCGCGGTCGGGCGCACGCAGGACATCCTGCTGCTGCTCAAGGAGGGGATGGCGCACGGCGACTTCCCGATCGTCCCGGTGCACCTCGACAGTCCCATGGCGATCGACGCGACCGAGATCTACTGCCGTCACGCCGACGAGCAGCGCGTCCAGCACGTCCACAGCGGCGACAAGGGCTGCGCCCAGTACTTCGGCGAGCTGAAGATCTCGCGCACGGTCGAGGACTCGAAGGCGCTCAACAAGATGCCCGGCCCGCGCGTGATCATCTCGGCCAGCGGCATGGCCACCGGTGGCCGCATCCTCCACCACCTCAAGCAGCGCCTGCCCGAGGCGAAGAACGCTGTGCTGTTCGTCGGCTTCCAGGCCGCCGGGACGCGCGGGCGCAAGCTGGTCGACGGCGAGCCCGAGATCAAGATGCTGGGCGAACTCGTCCCGGTGCGGGCGCACATCGACCGCATCGACGCATTGTCGGCACACGCCGATCGCTCCGAGCTGGTGCGCTGGACGAACACCATGGCGAAGCCGCCGCGGCGCGTGTTCGTCACGCACGGTGAGCCCGAGGCGGCCGAGTCTATCGCCGCGCTGTATCGCAGCACCCATGGCTGGGACGTGCGGGTGCCGGACCAGCTGGAGGTGGCGCCGCTGTTCTAGTTCTAGGTCGGGGCGACGCGTCGAGGCGCAGGGAAAAACACGACGGGCCGCCGGCATCCTGCCCGACGGCCCGTTCGGTTGCGTTACGATGTTCCACGGTCTGACCGGGAAGACGACCGTGCCGGATCCTTGAGGGACCGGCCCGAGGCCCGTCTCCGGAACGGGACGGGACTCGAGCCGACCAGCCTGACCCCGCGATCGCTTTGATCACGGAGCCCCCGCTCACCCGCCAAGGTCTTGCATGGCTCGAAGGTCAGGCGGCCGACGCAGCAGGGTATTGCGAGCACCGTGCCATCCCGCCCGGACGGGGCGCACGGCTGACGAACGCTTGACGTATACGGGGGTGGGCATTGAATCAGCGTGAGTTACGGGCGTGGCTACGACTCGAGGATGTCACGGCGGCGTCCGGGTCGAAGCCCGCGCCGCGCCGGAACGCGGCTCCCGGGCACAAGGTGTGGCAAGTGCGCGTCACCGCGCACACCCGCGGCCTCGTCGCGATGCTCCTCGCCTCCGCGCTCCTCGGGGGTTGCAGCGACGCCGAGACGATCTTCGTGCCGACGGTGTACGTGGTCGCGGGTCGCGTCGCCGACCCGACGCAGAGCCCGATCGCGGGCGTGCCGGGCGCGCGGCTCACCGTCGAGACCGCGCCCGACGTCGCCGACGTGACGAGCGACGTCAACGGCGACTTCATCCTGCAGGGCGTGCCGCCCGGCACGCACCGCGTGCGCGCCGACCTCGCCGGCCACGTGAGCACGATCACCTACGACTTCACCGTCGCCGCGAACGTGATCGATGCGTTCGTGCCGATCTTCACTCCGGCGCAGGTCGACTCGGTGCTCATCGCGCGCGGCGCGCCGGCGTGGGATCGACAGCAGGGGCTGTTCGGGCTGTTCGCGCTCAAGAGCACGGGCGTGCCGCTGGGCGACGCGGTCGCCTCGTTCACCCCGCTGCCCGGCGGCGCTCTCGTCCAGACCGGCGAGGGGGCCGACCCGATCGTGGTGGTCAACGGTGCGACGGGTGACTACCAGCTCTCGATCGCGCGGAGCGGCTACCTGTGGGACGGACCGTACGGCGTGACGCTGCGGCCGAACGTGCTCACCTTCGCGGCGCCGCGCTCGCGGCCCAACTTCAACGGCTTCGTGTTCGCCCACCTGCCGAGCGGGCCGCCGGTGGAGGGCGCTTTCGTCGCGGCCTTGCCCGCTTCCGGTGACCCCGCGGCGGGAGCGGCGACCACGAACTTCATCGGGCAGTTCTCGATCGTGGGGCTGCCGCGCGCGACGTACACGGCGCGCGTCACCGCGCCGGGCTTCCTGCCCATGCTCAGCTTCCCGCAACCGCTCGACCAGGACACGACGCTCGCGGCGATCGCGTTCACCGCCGATTCGCTCGCGGCGTGGGCCGCAGCCGGCGGCGTGGCGCCACCGACGCCCGGGCTCGGCACGATCGTGATCGACGTGCGGGATGCGGTGAGCGGTGCGCCGATCCCGGGCGCGACGGTGGAACGGGTCGGGGGCGGGGGGCGGAGCGTCGCGCAGACCGACCGTGCTCTGGCGCTGCGGCTCGACCTGCCGGTCGGCCTCCACGCCGTGTTCGCGCGCGCGCCGGGCTACACCGAATCAGCGCCGCAGGCGCAGTCACGCGTCGAGGCCGATGCCGTCACGTTCGGATCGGTGTCGCTGGAGGCGCTGCCGACGGCGCGCGGCGGCACGCGGACGAAGCCTCAGCGCCGGTAGGTATCCTTCACCCGGCCCCACGACGTGGGCGCCACGGGCGTCGAGTACTCGGCGCGGAACAGCCCGTTCGCGCGCGTGCCGGCGAACACCATGGCCGAGTCCGCTGCGGCCGCGCCGACGGTGCACAACACGGCGCGCACGTCGTTGTCGCCCGCCAGGTCAGGGCCGAACTTCCGCCAGTTGGCGCCGCCGTTGACGCTCTCCCACACGCCCTGTCCGCGGGTGCCGGCGTACAGCACGGGCAGCCCGTCGGTGCGCCGCGCGATGTCGTTGATCGGCAGCGCCGGCAGACCCGTCGAGGACGGGAACCACGACAGGCCCTGGTTCGTGCTGCGGTAGACACCGCCCTCGGTCGCGGCGTAGACCAGGTTCGAGTCGCTCGCCGCGATGACGATCGCGTTGGCGATCACGCCCGGCGCGACCGACGACCACGCGCCGTTCGCCCAGCGCTCGATCCCGCCGTCGGTGCCGGCGACGAGGAACGTGCCGCCGCGCACGCGGGCCAGCGCGCGCACCCGCAGGTCGGTGAGGCCGGCATTCATCGCCGCCCAGCGGATCGTGTCGTTGAGCGCCGCCTTCGGGCCACCGACGAACACGCCGGCGCCGTAAAGCGCGCAGAACACCGACTCGGGCTTCGCCACGTGCAGGATCACGGCGCGGGCATCGCGGCCGATGGTCGGTAGCCCGTCGTTGATCGGGTACCAATTGGTGCCGGTGTCGATCGTCTTCGTCATGCCCAGCGTGCCGGCCGCGACGTAACCGACATTCTCGTTCTGCGCCGTCACGTCGTGGGCCGAAGGCAGGAACAACCGCGCGTACTGGTCACCGCAATCGGTCGACACGCCGAGGCCGCCGTTGTTGAGCCCGGTCCACGCCACGACACAGGCGTTGCCCGGGGGCGAGACAAGCGTCGTGAACTCATACCCGGCGAAACCGAGCGGTGCCCAGCTGAGCGCGGTCGAGGCCGAGCGGGCGGTGACGGCGGCCGCGGCAAGCCCCGCGATGGCCAGGCCGGCGGCGAGCGCGGCGCCGCGACGGAGTCGGTGCGAAGGCTGGATACGGCTCATGCGGCGGCTCCCGGAAACGACGGTGCGACGATCAGGCGGCGAATGGGGCGGACGAAGGGACGCCCTCCATTATAGCCGCGCCGACGGCAAGCGGACCAGCCGTCCTGCGGCGGTCGTCGCGCCCGCCGTGACCCGCACCGCGTAGACGCCGGGGGCCACCGGGCGACCCGCCTCGTCGCGACCGTCCCACGGTAGCGTCGCCTCTCCGGCCCCGGCTCCGCCGGAGCTCTCGAGCGCGCGCACGCGTCGGCCGGCGGCGTCGAGGATCGTGGCGCGGATCGGGGTCGCCGCGCTCGGGCTGGCGCCGAGACGGACGCGGATCAGGACGTCGTCGCGGGAGGGATTCGGCCATGCCTGGGCGAACGCGAGTGCTCCCCCTCCACCTGCTTCGCCGATGGAGGTAACTGCGCTGCCGTCGAACTCGAGGTCCTGCGGCGGGAGCCCCGTCCACGTCGGGCCGGCCAGCGGCGCGAGCGTGGCGACGTCGAACACGCGGATGCCCGGGCTCGCCGGCGTGCGATCGCACAGCCACAGCTCGCCGCGATCGTTGGCCTCGGCATCGGCCAGGTTGAAGCCGGCGGTCGCGTAGACGGCCGTGCCCACCGTGCCGGTCGCGCGGTCGTACGGCTTGCACACGGTGTTGAACGACGCATCGCTCAGCACGACGAAGCCGCGCCCGGCGCTCGCGGGCACGACGTCGGCGACGTCGCCGCCCAGGGCGACCTCGGTCGTCTCGATCGCGTCGACCGCGAGCGCCAGCGGATCGATGCGCACCACCCCGCCGTCGTTGGCGCCGTAGAAGCCGGTGCACCCCACGACCAGGCGGCCGCTCGGATCGACCACCAGCTCGGTCGTCGGGTTCTGGAACGGCAGCAGGATGCCCTGCACGCCCGGCGCGGCGGCGTCGCAATCGACCAGCATGTCGGTCACGGGGTCGATGACGACGACGGCGCTCGAATCGGTCGGCGAGAAGAACGCGTCGCGATCGTTGCGCTGCACGGTGACGAACACGCGCCCGCCGACCAGCGCCATGCGGTTCATCTCGGGGATATCGTCTGCGTCGGCAAAGGCCGCCAGCGAGATCGCCCCGACGAAGGCGCCGGTCGAGGGATTCACGATCCAGAGATCCGGCGAGTCGTAGCGCGTCACGTAGGCCTTCGTCGGCGAGACGACGACGATGTCGTTCGGGTTCGACCCGTTGCCGACCGAGAACTGGCGCACGAGCTGGAAGCCGTTCGCCGGGTCGAGGACGCGCACGTTGTCGCAGCCGAAGCGCTCGATCACGTAGAGCAGTCCCTGGTGGTGGCGCAGCACGGCGTCGGAGCACACCGTCGCCACGTTCGGCGTGGCGACCGGCGGAGCGCCGAAGGCGACGCTTGCGAGGTTTCCCGAGGCGAAGTCGGTGGCATAGACGAAGCCGCGCAACTGCGCGGCTTCGGAGGTGTGTACGCCGAAGGCGAGAGCTGTTGCGATTGCTGTGAACACGAGTCGACGAATCACGGGTGTCCATCCTTTCCATCGAAGCGATAGCGCAGGCCGGCGAACAACGAGCGACCCGGCAGGGGATAGCCGCCGAAATCAAAGACCCGGCGGTCGGTCAGGTTGGTGCACTCCATCGTCAGTTCGAGCGGCGCCCACGCGGGCGCCACGGTCGCGCCCAGGTCGATCAGCGCGCGCGCATCGATCGGCTGCAGGTTCGCGCGGTCCAGGGAATGCGCGCCGACCACGTGCAGCTCGGCAAACGGCCGGAACGGCGCGTGCGCCGCGGCATGCGCCAGGCGCAACGACGCCTCGTGCCCGGGGCGGCCGGGGAGTTCGTTGCCGCGCCAGTAGGCGACGTCACTCTCGTCGCGCGTCCACTGCCGTGTGTACGACAGGTCGACCGACAGGCCCCGGGTCCACGCCGTGCGGGCGGCGACCTCGACACCTTCGATCCGCGCCGCCGACACGTTCTGCGCCACCGAGGTCTGCGCCGAGTTCTGGATCCAGACCAGCAGGTCGGTCGCGTCCGTGCGGAACGCGACCACCTGCAGCTCGACCCAGCGCGGGCCGCCGCCGTCGCGTGCGCCCGCGAGGTCGAGCCCGAGACCTGCGTCCCGCGTGGACAACTGTTCGGGGCGTGCGTCGGGATTGCCATGGACGCCGCCGCGATGGCCGAACAGCTCCTCGAGCGTGGGCATGCGGCCCAGGCGCGAGGCGCTCGCGCGCAGTGCCAGCGTGCCGAACGCGCCACGCAGCACGTCGGCCCGCGCGCCCAGAGTGCCGCGCGTGAAGCGCTCCGTGCGCGAGACCGCGGGCCGTGGCAGCGCGCCCGGGTAGGGCGACCCGGCGGGGAACGCGTCGAACGTGTTCTCGCTGCGGACCTGCGCGGTGAGACCGATGCGGCCGTCGGACGGCGACCAGCGATCCTCCGCGCCGAAGACGAGGAACTCGCGCGTGCGCGTCGGGCCCGCGCTGGGAGCGGGGATCTCGGTCCCGGGGACGTAGCGCTCGCGCCGCGCCTCGGCCACGAGTTCGAGCGCGTTGGCGGCGGGCAGCGCGACTCTCGTGAGCAGGCGTGCGCCGTCGCGTGAGGTCTGGTCGTCGGTCGCCATGCGCGAACCGGTCAGCTCGCGGGCTGGATCGTTGAAGCGGTCCCGATTGCGAACGGAATAGAAGAGCAGCGACGGGACGATCGACGGCGGTGGAGCGGCGGCGACGGAGGCATTCCGCCGCTCGAGGCGCAGCCCCGTGACCGCGCGTTCGGTGCGCAGGTTCGCGTACAGCGCGGTATTGCTGCCGGTGCCGGGCGTGCCCTGCGTCTTGTCGAGGCGGTCGTGCGTGAGCGACATCGCGACGGGGCCTGCGGCCGTGGCCAGGCGGCCGGTCCATGCCCGCGAGACGAACGCGTTGTTGGCGCGCACGGCGTCGACGTCGTCGCCGGGCTCGGCATCGGTCCCGTTGTCGTCGCGGTACGGGAAGTCGCCCTCGCTCTCCAGGTACTGCCCGACGACGGTGAGTCGCGTCGCGCCACGCGTCGCGCCGAACGCTCCGTCGGTCTTCCGCGTGTCGAACGATCCCGCGCCGACCGCCGCGCGCGCCCACAGTCGTCCGTCGTCGCGGGTGACCAGCTCGACCACGCCGCCGCCGGGCGCGTCGAACGCGAGCGGCGCGCCGCCGCGGTAGACGTCGATGCGGCCCAGCGCCTCGATCGGCAGGTCCGCGGCGTTGACCACGCCGTACTGCGCCTGGTTCAGCGGCACGCCGTCGAGATAGAACGCGACCTGCGACGAACTACTGCCGCGAATCGACACCGCACCGAACGAGCCCAGCCCGCCGAAGCGCCGCACGTGCACGCCGACCCCCGTGGACAACAGGTCGGCGGTCGTGCGCAGGCGGCCGTGTGCCTGCGAGACGTCGTACGACCGCGCAAATCCGACAGCGGCCCGCAGCGCAGGGTCGTCGGGGCGCGCACGCCCATCCACGACCTGCTGGACAGGCAGCGTGTAGACGGTGTCGCGATCGGCGCGCAGTGAATCAGACGCGACGGCGGCCGCAGGGGAAGCGGCGAGGACCGCGGCCAGGGCCGCGGCGAGGAACTGCGACATGCGGAGGTCTCCCGCCTCACGGTGTCCGACGAGGTGACGCCTCGCGACGGGAGGGGGAGGCCATGGCCGGGAGAGGGCGCAACGAAAAACGCCCTCCCGGACTCACGGGGAAGGCGCGTACAGCCCAGCCTCTCTCTCGCGAAGAGTCACGGGAACGCGACCGGGCAGGTCTCCTGACTGAGGGCTCAACGCCGGTTCCGCCTTCCCGACCTTGCGGTCAGTGGCATCGTGGAATCGCGGCTCGCCCATCACAGTGACGGGATCGTGGGGGAATCACACCCCCTTCCCTTTTCACCCCTTGCGGGGCACCCGAATCGGATGTGAAGCGACCGTAGTCTCGACGCGAGGCGCGGTCAATCGCTGATTCCCGGTCGGTGAAGCGACGACCCGGAGGGAACTGAAACGGATGCGCCAGGCCTGGATTCGACGCCCCCCCACGGGTTTCGATCCCTGCGCCGACGCATCCGAGTCGTTTGACCGAATGGTGCTGGCTACAGCTTCTCGGCGCCCGCCGCTTCGAGAATGCGCTTGGCGCTGTTCGCGCGATCGCCCTCGGCGGTCACGCCGACGAGCACGCCGCCGCTGCCCATCTTCTGGTCGTACATCTTCGCTTCGTGCTCAGGGACGCCCAGGCCGATCAGGCCGCCGGTGAGACCACCGGCCGCCGCGCCCGCGCCCAGGCCCGTGAGGGCCGCGACGATGGGGCCGGCCGCGACGAACGCCATGCCGGGGATCGCAACCGTCGCGATCGCGGCGAGACCCATCGCGACCGCGCCGACCGCGCCGCCGATGGCAGCGCCAGTGGCGACGCCCTCGGGCGCCTTGTTTCCCTTCTCGACGTTGAACTCATGGCCGTCCTTGCCCTTCGACATGAGGACGCTGATGTCTTCCGTGCGGAACCCGTCGTCCATCAGGTCCTGAACGGCACGATCCGCGCTGGTGCGCGCCGGGAAGATTCCCGAGATGAGCTTGGACATGGGTGACTCCTTCGGAGGGGTGAAGCGAAATGGAGGTCCGGGTCCGCCACGCGGAGCCGGGGGGTCTGATTACTCCTTCCAGGGAGCAGGTTCCATGCCGCACGCCAAGTCGTTGCGGCACAACGAGGGAGGTGCGGCGGCAAGTCGATTGGAGTCGAGCGGAGGAGCGGATTGTAGATTCGACATCGCGGGGTCGGAGCGCCGGAGCCTGACCGGACGGCGGGTGGAGCGAGGCGGTGGGCCAGGTGGGTCCGATGGGCCCATCCATCCCGTTGCAATCGGCAACGACCCCGCGATTCCCCGCTTCAGGCGCGGCCGGGAGCGGCCGATACCTCGTGCGGAGGGCGCATGTCCGACGATCGCAAGAAGCCGCTCAAGCTGCCGAACACGCCGATCAACGGCTTCGGCGCGCCGCTGGAGGATTCCTCCGGCGACGCCGATGCCACGCCGCGCGCGGGCGGCACGGTCGCGGGCACGCCGCTGTCCGGCGGCGGCGGCGGCTTCGACCTGTTCGCCGAGGAGCAGCGCGAGCAGCAGAACCTGACGCGCCTGCGCGACCTCATGCGCGTGCTCGTGCGCGCGCTCAAGGCCAAGCGCATGTATCCCGCGAACAATCCGCTCCTCCAGCGGATCCTCGGCGAGGCCACGCTCGCCATGACCGAGACGCTCGAGGCGCTCGGCGACATCAACCTCCAGGTGCAGCAGTACGACCTCCTCTTCCTCGGGCAGAGCATCTACAGCAATCCGAGCAAGAAGGAGTCGATCGCATTTCGTTTTTCCAAGGACGGCATCACCGAGCTGGTCTTCCAGGAGGGCCTGCCGCCCGACGAGCTCGAGGACTTCCTCACCGTGATGGGCACGGCGCTCGAGTCCTCCGCGCTCGACGACGACCTGGTGACGCTGCTCTGGGAGCAGGAGTTCGCGCACATCTCCTACGCCTACCTGGCGATCGACGACCTGCACGAGAGCGGCGCCGCGCTCGCCGCCGATCCGTCGCTCGGAACGAGCTGGCCCGAGGCTTCGGTCGACGAGGACCTGTCGCGCGACGAAGTCACCGGCGTGCCGTGGACCGAACACCACGGCTGGACCGAGGGCGACGGCGGTTCCGGCCACCGCGCCGACGACTGGAACGAGCTCGTGCCGGTGGCGCGGGTCGAGGAACGCTGCTCGAATGACTTCCTCCACCTCACGTCGCAGGAGATCGAGGCGCTGGCCGAGGAGATTCATCGCGAACACTCGCGCTCGCTGCACGACGTCGTGCTCGAGATCCTGACCGAGGTCGCCGAGGACGAGCCCACGCCCGAGGCGTTCGCCGACCTCGCGCGCGCCTTCGCCGACCTGCTCGTCGTCGTCGTGCAGGAGGCCGACCTGCGCCACGCGGTCGAGATCGCGGCCACCCTGAAGACGCTGTCAGCCAGCCGCGGCCACGATCCCACGGCGTTCCTGCCCGATCCGCGCGACCTCATGGCACAGGCGGTGAGTGCGATCGGTCGCCATCCCGAGGCGGACACGAGCCTGCTGCCCGAGTTCCTCGTCCATCTCGGGCCGCGGGCGATCGACCCGGTGTGCGACCTCCTCGTCGACGTCGACCTGCACGCGCTGCACGGAGCGCTGCAGAAGGCGCTGGTCGAGCTGGCCAAGCAGGACCTGCGGGCGGTGTGCGCGCGAGTCGAGCTCGCGCCGCCGCATGCGGCGCGCGCGCTGGTGCAGGTGCTGTCCCAGGTCGGCGGGCCCGACGCCGAGCAGGCGCTGGGGCAGGCCACCGCGCACCCCGAGGCGCGCGTGCGCAAGGAGGCGATCGCCGCCCTGGCGCAGACGACCCGCGGCGCGACGCGACCCTACCTGCTGCGCGCACTCGACGACGACGATCCCCAGGTGCGCGCCGCTGCGTTGTTCGGTGTCCGGGAGTCCTTCGGCCAGGTCGACGAGAACCAGGCGCTCGCCGAGCGGCTGCTCGCCGTGCTCGGCGGCCCGCGCTTCGCCGACCAGTCGACGGTCGAGCGCGGCGCCTACTTCGATGCGCTGGTCGCGCTCGGCGGACCGACGGTCATCGCCACGCTCGAAGCGTGGCTCGGCCTGTGGAGCCTGGGCGGCGGCAGCGACCTCAAGGCGCGGCGCGAACTTGCGGCGGGCGCGCTGTCGCGCATCGACGATTCCGCCGCGCAAGCGGCGCTCAGGAAGGCAGCGAACAGCCTGATCCCCGGCGTGCGCGGCGCGGGCCGGCGGGCGCTCAACACCGAGAGGGCCGCATGATCCCCGGATTCGAAGGCAACGCTTCGCGTGATCTGTCGCGCGACACCAACGACGACGCCTACGCCTCGCGCGTGACCGTGGCCGGCCGCGCGCTGGCCGCCAACCTGTCGGTGTTCTGGAAGACGGCGCGCCTGTACGACGCACGCAATGTCGCCTACAGCCAGTCGCTGCAGAACCTGCAGGATTCGCTGCAGCAGTTGCTGTCGCTGGGCTCGGACTTCGTGCTGCAGGTGGTCGGAGACTGCCTGTACATCAACGACCAGCGCCTGCGCGTCGACGTCGTCGGCTACGCGTCGCACCAGTTCATCGTCGACGAACTCGCTCGCCGCAAGGTGGGCGGTCTGCGGTTTTCAGGTGGGGTCGAGCGCAGCGAGCTGCAGGCGTTCACGCGTGTGTTCCTCGGCGAGTCGGCACAGAACCCGCCCGACTTCGACAGCATCGTCGAGCAGTGCGAGACGCAGGGCATCAGCAAGATCCAGCCGGTGCGCGAACTCATCCTGCCGCCGACCGATCCGAGCGAGACCGAGACGCAGGGCCGGCGCATGGTGGCGAAGAAGACCTTCTTCCGCGCCATCCAGTCGACCAAGAACGTGATGCTGTCGGCGCGGCGCGGCAAGGCCGTCGACCTGCGCCAGGCCAAGCGCGCGGTGCAGTCGATCGTCGACCTGATCCTGTCGCAGGAGCTGTCGCTCATGGGCATGACGACGCTCAAGGACTACGACGAGTACACCTACCAGCACTGCGTCAACGTCGCCATCCTGTCGATCGCCGTGGGCCACCGCCTGGGCCTGACCAAGCAGCAGTTGTCGCAGCTCGGCGTGTCGGGCCTGTTCCACGACATCGGCAAGGTCGTCATCCCGAACGAGATCCTGGCCAAGCCCGGCCGGCTCTCGCCCGAGGAGTGGGCGAAGATGCAGAGCCACCCGATCGAGGGTGTGAAGATCATCACCCGGTTGCACGGCCTGTCGCCGCTGGCCATGCGCGCGATCGCTGTCGCCTACGAGCACCACATGAACATCGACCTGTCGGGCTACCCGCAGGTCAAGCGCCCGCGCGTGCAGAACCTGATGAGCCGCATCGTTGCCATCTGCGACTGCTTCGACGCCATGACCGCGCACCGCTCGTACCAGAAGCACCCGTTCACGCCGTACGAGGCGCTGCACTACATGACGACGAAGATCCCCGAGCGCTTCGACTCGACGCTGCTCAAGGTGTTCATCCAGACGGTGGGCATCTATCCGCCGGGCACGCTGGTGCGGCTCTCGGGCGGCGAGCTGGCGTTGTCGGTCTACCCCAACGCCGAGGACGTGACCGCGCCCGTGGTCAAGGTCCTGCGCGAGGCGTCGGGCATGCCGTGCCTCGACGGCCGCCGCATCGACCTGGCCAACCAGGGCGTCAATCGCGGCCAGCAGGGCTTCGTCACGATCACCGAGGCCGTGCACCCCGAGAACGTGGATGTGCGGCCGGAGGAGCTGGTGGAGTAGGGAGGCCCCCCCGCCTCAGGGCCCGAAGCTGCGCCGCAGCTCCGCGAACGCCGCGATCGTCCGGTCGAGGTGGATGAGCCCACTGCGCGCGTGCGCCGGGTCGGTGTGACGGGGTCGCTCGGGCAAACGGCCGCAAAGACCCGGCAGGGTGTCCGGCCGAGGTTAGATCACGTTCATAACCTGTACAAGATCTGTTCATTACCAGAAAAGCCTGTCATCCTCCGGGGGTCGGACGCAAGCCGCGCCCGCACGACCGACTCGATCTTCCGGGAGGAATCATGCGCAACTCAATCCGCACCCTGACCGCCGTCGCCCTGGTGGCGACGCTTGGCTTCGCCACCGGCTGCAGCGACGACGACGACAATGCGGTCGCCCCCACGCCGACCGGCCGCATCATGGCGGTGCACGCCTCGCCCGATGCGCCGGCGGTGAACCTGCTGGTCGACAACACCGTCGCCGGAACCGGCCTCACCTATCCGAACAACACGGCTTACCTCACCGTCAACGCCGGCACGCGCAACATCAAGGTGAACCCGACCGCGAACCCCACCGTCTCGGTGATCGACGCCGACGTGGCCGTTGCCGCGGGCGCGAGCTACACCGTGTGGGCTGTGAACTTCCTGGCGGCCATCGAGCCGGTCGTCACCACCGACGACCTGACGACGCCGGCGACGGGCAAGGCGCACGTGCGCTTCGTCCACCTGTCGCCCAACGCCCCGGCTGTCGACGTCGCCCTGGACGGCGGCGGCGTCGTCTTCGGCGACTACACGTTCAAGGAAGCCTCGGCGTTCACGCCGCTCGACGCCGGCACGTACGACCTCGAGGTTCGCCTGGCGGGCACGTCGACGGTCGCGCTCGACCTGGACCCGATCACCCTGCAGGCCGGGAAGATCTACACCGTGTGGGCGAAGGGTTCCGCGGCGGCGTCACCGCCCGTCGGCCAGGAGCTGGGTGCGGGAATCATCGTCAACAACTGACACCGCCGTGGCCCCCCGCACGGTGGAGCGACGCCGCCGTCGACTTCGGTCGGCGGCGGCGTTCGTGCCTGGTCGCCTCAGCGCGGCGCCATCATCTTCACCAGGTCCTCGACCATCCACTTCGCGTCGTCGATGCGGATGAGCCCGACCATGGGCCGCTCGAGATCGCGGATCAGGAACGACATCACGGCGAGCAGGAGCGCCATCCCGTAGATATGCAGCCGGCTGGGCCGCTTGAGCTCGGCGATCGCCTCCCCGGTGAACAGCGCCGCCAGGAGCATGAGCGCGACGAGCACGCCCTCGATCGCCATCGGCGGGTGCTGCAGCATCGCGACCTGCGCGACCGTCTGCTCATCAATCATCTCGTTGAGCGCCGGCAGGAGGAGCTGGCTTGCGGGTGTAGCCGTCCCGCCGTTCGTCGCGGCGATGGCGAGCGCCCAGATGCGTTCCTGCGCGGCCGCCGCCTCCGCCAGGTGCATGCGCACGCGCGGGATGTCGGGGATGGCCTGCACCGCCTGGCGCCGCAACGCGAGATAGCGGCGGAACTGCTCGCGGATCTCGGGCTGCGCCGCGGCCGGGAGCACGTCGATCCGCAGGTACGCCGTCCCGATGACGTTCAGCTCGTTGCCGATCTGGGCCCGCCGGGCCAGGAAGCGCTCGCCCGCCCCGTTGAAGGAGAACGCCAGCACGAGACCGAGCAGCGCGTAGACCACGCCCTCGATCACGCCCAGCCCGGTGCGGTGCGCCGCGGCATCTACGGCGATCCGGCGGGAACCGGTCCAGCGGCCGAGCCGGACGAAGAGCAGGATCGCGACGAAGATCGCGACCGACACGAGGGCGTTGAGCAGGATGAAGTTCAAGGGCGGGTCTCCCGGGTCAGATCGACGGCGGTGTCAGTCCCATCAGGCGCAGGTACAGGTTGAGCTGCGCGCGGTGATGGATCTCGTGCTCCTGAACGTGATCGAGGATCCAGTGCACGGTCATCGTGCGCTCGACACCCTGCGGGGTCGTGCGCGTGCGCGTCTTCGCCAGCTCGCTCGCGGGCAGCCCGAACCAGCGCTGCGTGTGACGATGGGCCTCCTCGAGCCGGAACAGGAGCGCGTTGTGATCGGGCGCGTCGTACACCGTGACCCAGCCCTGCGCCGGGTCGGCGTGCGCCTCGACGTCATCGGGCAACGCGGGCTCGCCGTCGAGGATGGTGCGCACCCACCACTGTTCGGCCTCGGCGATGTGCAGGATGTGCTGCCGCGCGGTCAGCATCGAGGGCTGCGGCTTGTACTCGAACTGCGTGTGCGGCAGCAGGCGCACCGCATCGAGCAGGTACGGACGATACTGCGCGTCCCAGAACGGATAGAACGCCTTGATCGTGCCTTCATAGCTCGCGGCCGAAAGGCCGCGGGAGTTTTCCAAGAGTGCATCGGCAGGAGTCGGCATGCGCGGGATGTTCGCCGATTTCGGCGTGGCGCGCTAGGGGCGAGCCAGCAATCGCCCGACCACCTGGTCCACATCGGCCCACGACGGGTGGGCCGCGAGCGAGGCTGGATCGACCGCCGCCCGCGCCGCCTGCGCCCCGGCGCGATCCCCGCGCAGCGCCAGCACCAGCGCCCGGTGGATGCGCGCGCCGTCGTCGCGCCAGCCGGCGGCCTCGCCCGCGACCAGTGCCGACTCCGCGGCGGCGACCCGCCCGGCCTGTGCCTCGAGCCGCACCCGCGCACCCCACGCGTCGCCCATCGCCGGATCGATCCGCGTCGCCTCGGCGAACCGCGCGCGCGCCTCGTCCACGCGGCCGGCCTGTGCGGCGATCTGGCCGCGCCCCAGCGCGCCGGCGGCGGCGCCCTGAACCTGTCCGCCCATGGCGGCGTACTGCCTCTGTGCCTCGTCCGTGCGACCCTGGCGCGTGCGCAGCCCGGCCAGGCCCTGCATCACCTGCGCGTTGTCCGGCGCCTCGGTGAGGGCCTTCTCGTAGAAGTTCCCGGCCTCGTCGAGACGCCCCGCGCGCTCGAGTGCGATCGCGTAGTTGTGGTAGAGCGCGGCGCGTTCGAGGGCGCGCGTGGAGCCGCTACCCCGGGGGAGCGCGCCGCTGTTTTCGATCGCGAGCGCACGTTCGAACTCGGCCAGCGCCGTGGGCACGTCGCCGCGCGCGAGATAACGAAAGCCGAGGTCCGACGCGATCCCCCATTCGAGCTTCGCCGCGCTGAGGCCCGGGGCGGGCAGGTGGACGAGCACCGCGGCGACACCGAGGCCCGCGGTCAGCGGCAGGAGCTTGCGCTTCACGCGATAGACCGCGACCAGCGCCGTCAGCGCCAATGCCGCCAGCACGAACGCCGCTGGCAGCAGCTGATGTCGATAGCGATCGGTGACGAAGAACGGGAGGATCGCCACGGTCATGGCGATCGCGTACAGCGCGGCGAACCGCGCGGCGCGGCTGGACGTCCGCCACCGCGCAAGCACGACGCCCAGACCCAGCAGGGCGAACGGACCGAGCAATGCAAACGAGCCGGCCCACGGCAAGCCCAGCGGCCCCGCGACGCGACGGAACTCGGCCACGTTCTCGACCTGCGGCATCTCGACGCGATTCCACAGCAGGAGCAGGCGCCGCCCGGTCAGCTCGAGCGCCCGGCCCGGGTTCGCGCCGATCCACGCTCGCGCGGCGGCCGCCCAGTACGCCGAGCTCGCCGCCGGCGACAGGTCCTTGCCGGTGGTCAGGCGCAGGTACTCGCGGCCGTCGATGGTGACGCCCTCGGGCTCCTGCTGCCCGGTGACGACCTGCGTCCGGGTGACGTGGACGAACGTGCCGTTGGCCTCGGGACCGTTGCCGACTGCGAAGTTGAGGCCGCCGTTGTAGGTGAACGGGATCCACTCGCTGCCGATCGCGTAGTTGCGCACGGCAATAGGCGCGGCGATCAGCGCGAAGCCAGCCGCCAGCCAGGCCACACCGCGCCACCCCGGCGCGAGGACGAGCCCGAGAACGGGCAGGAGAACGAGCGAACTGGCGCGCCCCGCGGCGATCAACCCGACCAGCAGGCCGAGCCCCAGCAGCGCCCGCGCACCAAGGCGCCGGGCGCCCAGGGCGGCGACCGCCCAGACGAGCAGCGCCTCCAGGAGAAAGAGCTGCGACTCCATGAGGACGAGCCCATCGAAGAACACCGCCATCTCGTAGACCGCCGCCCATAGGCCGATGACGAGCCCGATCGCCCGCGAGCCGGTGATGCGACGCGCCGCGTCCGCCAGCAGGACGACCGCGGCCGCCCCCCAGGCCGCCTGCAGGCCGAGGATGGTCGGAATCGCCTCGGTGCCGGGATCGCCGAGCGCCCCCCGGATGGCTGCGATCGTGTACGGGTAGAGCGGTCCCATGAAGAACGGGTGTTTGCCCCACCACGTGTGCTCGAGCAGCCAGGTCGCCCAACCCCAGTAGATCTCCGAGTCGGCGACGAGACTTCCGGCCAGAACGCTGCCCCCGAGTCGGGAGAGATACCCGAGCCGCCAGGCGAGGGCCGCGAGGAAGAGGCCGCCCAGAAACCAGCGCCAGCCCCGGGGGGCTCTTGCAGAATCCACACCAGCGCGCTTCGCTTTGTCCCCTGGCGCCTTTAAATGAGAGGGTGCCGCCCCCCGACCCTTCGTCTCTGCCATGGCGCGCATTCTGGCCCGGCGCTTGACTAACCGCAAGATTCACCGTACCTTCCGGGTCTTGACTTGAACCGCCCGCACGGGCCTGGAGGTCGTCTTGAAGCGCACGTTCCAACCCCATAACCGTCGCCGCAGGAAGGTGCACGGTTTCCGCGCCCGCATGAAGACGGCGAATGGCCGCAAGGTCCTCGCCCGTCGGCGCGCGCAGGGGCGCAAGCGTCTGACTGTCAGCTCTCCGTAGTCGCGACGCTCGCCGAGTCCCTCACCATTCCGGTCGAACGAATGATGGAACGCCCCGCCGATCTTCCCGGCACGCCGGGCGGGCCGATCGATTCGTTGCGCCCGGCGCGCTTCAGCCGGACCAATCGGCTGTCGCGCACGTGGCAGTACCAGCGCGCCTACCGTGACGGACGCTCGACGCGCGGCAAGTTGGTCGTGCTCTACGCACACGCCGTGCCCGGGGAGCCGTCGCGCCTCGGCATCGTCGCCAGCAAGAAGGTGGGCGGCGCCGTCGTGCGCAATCGCACCAAGCGTCGTCTTCGCGAGGTGGGCCGCGCCCTGTGGCCGCGGGTCCATCCCGATGGCCGGCAACTGGTGATCATCGCCCTGGCATCCGCGGCCCTCGCCGAGTTCACGGACCTGGCCGCCGACGTCGAGTCGCTGTTCGCCTCGATGGGAGCCTTCGAGTCATGAGCCGGATCCTCGTGGCCCTGGTCCGGTTCTACCGCCGGTTCGTCTCGCCACTCCTGCCGCCGTCGTGTCGCTTCACCCCCTCGTGCTCGGTCTATGCCGAGGAGGCGCTCGTCGCCCACGGCAGCATGCGTGGTCTCGGGCTCGTCGTTCGCCGTCTTGCCCGATGCCACCCCTGGGGGGGCGAGGGCTTCGATCCCGTGCCCGTGTCGCGCCCGCGCCCCGAAGCGCCCGCCCGCCCGGTCCGCAAGGAGGCCTGATCCGTGCTCGATCGCCGCACGATTCTCGCGGTCGCGTTGTCGTTCCTCGTGTTGTTCGGTTCCCAGTGGCTGGCCGTGCAGATGGGCTGGATCAAGCCAGCTCCGACGGAGTCAACTCTGCCGAAGGCACAGTCGGAGCTCGGGAAGCCGGGGGCGGGTCACACGGCCCCCGGTGCGACCACGCTCGACGCCCCAAGTGCCGGCGTCACCCCGCCGGGATCCATCGCTACCGGCTTCGCCGCCAGGACGGCGATATCTGGCTGGGCAGCCGCGCCGGACTCGATCGTCACCGTTGATCATGCGCTGTACACGGCACGCTTCCGCACGCGCGGGGCGCGACTGCTCTCGGTCACGCTCAAGGAGTTCGCCGCGGTCGACACGAACCGCGTGGCGCTCGCCGCCGATCCCGCGTTCGCGGTCGACCTCGGGGACCCGCAGGCACCGCGCTCGCTCGCCGAGGTGCCGTTCGCCGTTGCCGAGAGCCTTGATGTAACGGGACGCGTAGCGTCCCTGACGTTCACCGCGCGCGACACCAGCGGCATGACGATCGTCGAGACCTTCCGCCTTGCGCCCGACGAGTACAAGATGACCGTCACGGTCGCGATGCAGAACCTGCCGATCAGCGACGACTTCCGCCGCTACGCGATCACCCTGCGCTCGTGGCCGCTCCTCAACGAGGAGAATCGCGACGAGGACCGCAACAACCTGGGCGTCACCGCGAAGGTCGGCAAGGACAACAAGCGCGAGCTCGCCGGCGGCCTCAAGAACGCCGACAAGACACACGAGGGCGGCGTGCGCTGGATCGCCATCCATGCCAAGTACTTCTTGTTGGGATTGGTCGCGAACAATGTCGAGGGGCTAGAAAGCCGTGCCGGGCTCGCTCCGGGCGTCCTTCCGGACGCCCATGATCAGGTCGAGGGCACGATCGCCCTGCCGCTGCCGGCGCTGGGTCGCGCCCACGAGTTCACGCTCTACGCGGGCCCGCTCGATTACTGGCGCGTCGGGCAAATCGGCATGGACCTCGAGCCCCCCCATGCGATGGGCTTCAATTGGTTCAAACCCTTTTCTGCGCTGCTCGTGACGCTCATGAAGTGGTTCCATGCAGTCATTCATAATTGGGGCGTGGCGATCATTCTCGTGGCGACGCTCGCCAAGCTGGTGACACATCCACTTCAGGCCTCCGGCATGAAGTCCATGCGTTCGATGCAGAAGATCCAGCCCGAGGTCGAACGCCTGCGCAACAAGTACAAGGGTCCCGAGAAAGCGCAGCAGCTCAACACGGCGATCATGGGGTTGTACAAGGAGAACAAGGTGAATCCGCTCGGCGGGTGCCTGCCCATGATCCTGCAGATGCCGTTCTTCCTCGCGCTGTACCATGTGCTGGGCTATGCGATCGACCTGCGGCAGGCCGGCTTCGTGGGCTGGATCACCGACCTGTCCTCGCCCGATCTCCTGTTCCAGCTCGGGCCGCTGCCGGTGCGGGTGCTGCCGCTGCTCATGCTCGGCTCGATGTTCCTGCAGATGAAGATGACCCCGTCGGGCGACAAGCAGCAGCAGATGACCATGCAACTGGTCAACGTGGTCTTCCTGTTCCTGTTCTACAACCTGCCCTCCGGGCTGGTACTCTACTGGACCGTGATCAACTTGTTGACCGCCCTGCAGGCGTGGCATATCGCCCAGGGCGACACCAAGCCGCTCGTGCGAGCGGCCTAAGCCCCCGAGGGGCCCACGCAGGGGAGGCGCGAGAACGCCGTGCAAACCGCCGTCGGATCCGGAGCAACGCTCGAAGATGCCGTGAAGGATGCGCTCACCCACCTCGGTGCAGCGCCGGAGCAAGTCGTGTTGCGCAAGGTCGAAGAAGGCTCGGCGGGCCTGATGGGCGCCGCTCCCCGTCCCTACCGCGTGCGCGCTACGTGGAAACCAGAGTTTGCTCCGCCGGTCGAGGCGCCACCCGAGAAGAAGGTTTATGGGATGGCCCCTGAACGCCCCGCGTTCGACGGCGACACCGGCGGCAGCGGCGAAGACCGCGGCCCGCGCAGCCGGGATCGCGGCGACCGGGGTGGTCGCGAGCGCGGCGGGGATCGCGGTGGTCGGGGCGGTTCTGGCGGTGGCGGCGGTGAACGCGGCGGCCGCGGTGGACGCGACCGCGCAGCCTGGATCGATCCCGAGGAGGGGAAGGCCGAACGCCTCTCCCGCCCCGCCCGCAAGGCGGCACCGATGTCGGACGAAGGCCGCTTCGTCGTCGACGAAGCATTCCTCGCGCTAACCCGCGAGATGGCCACGTCGCTGGTCCGGCAAATGGGATTCGAGGATGCTGTCGTGAACGTCACGGGCTCGGGCGACGAGGTGTTGATCGCGTTCGACGCGCCCGCGGACGAGGACCTCTTGTCCGGTCGTCGCGGTGAGACGCGCATGGCGCTGCAGACCGTGCTCTCGCGTCTGGTCAACCCCAAGCGCGGCGCCTCGGCCAACGTGATGGTCGACGTCAACGGCTACTGGCAGAACCGTCGCGATGCGCTGCTGGCGCAGGCGAAGGACCTCGCCGACCAGGCCGTCACCAGCGGCGAGGAAATGGTCACCGGGCCGCTCGCGGCCGAGGAGCGCCGCCTCGTGCACCGCATGCTGGCCGACGATCCGCGCGTCGCCACCGAGTCGTTCGGCGAAGGCGCCACCAAACGCATGTCGATCCGGGCGCTC
>JANPEF010000117.1:0-18436 GCA_031431875.1 Candidatus Eiseniibacteriota bacterium
CCTGGTGCCCCTGGCCGTGGCTCTCCACGAACGGCTGAAGGCCGACGCGCCCGCATTGATGCAAGTCGCGACCTCCTTCGCCCTCATCTGGGCGGGTCTCGTCATCGCCAGTGGAATGGTCGCGAGCGTGGGGCTGGAGGCCGTGGCGGCGCTTCATGCGAAGGATGTCGCGCAAGCCGCTTCCACCTGGGTGGTTCTCGGGGCCGTGCAGAATGGGCTCGGAGGTGGACTCGAGATCGTCGGGGGCTTGTGGGTATTTCTGATCAGCCTCGCTTCACGAAAGTCCACCGCGCTTCCAAAAGTACTGACCTACCTGGGCTTCATCGTCGGGCTGGCCGGCATCCTCACGGTCGTGCCGGCGCTTGGCGAGCTGGGCGCAGTGTTCGGTCTCGGCCAGATCTTGTGGTTCGCATGGATCGGGCTGATCATGCTCCGCAAGGTCAACGGTTAATCACGGACACGACAAGAGGAGTTCCCATGAGCAACGTTCAACTCGCGAAAGACGTCTACGCCGCCTTCGGTCGCGGCGACATTCCGACCGTGCTGGCCGCCTTCCATCCCGAGATCGAGTGGCGAGAGGCCGAGGGCCATCCCTACAAGCCGGACGGCGCAGCCTGGGTCGGGCCGCAGGCGGTGCTCGACGAGCTCTTCATGCGGCTCGGCTCGGAGTGGGAGGGTTTCACGGTCCACGTCGGGACGCTTCACGACGCCGGCGATCACGTCGTGATGGAAGGCCGCTACACCGGCGTCTACAAGCCTTCCGGCAACAGCATCGATGCCCAGGTGTGTCACGTCCTGCGCTTTCGGGATGGCAAGCTCTCGCGCTTCCAGCAGTATGTCGACGCCGGGCAGCTGCAGAAGGTCATGGCGAAGGGTTGACCGCACGGTTGTAGGCACGCGGGCGGCACCAGCCGCCGAGAAAGGAACGCCTCATGCGCATCTCCAAGGATCAGATTCCCACGAAGATCGATGTCCCCGGCGCCGTCGCACGTGTCGCGACCGAGTTCGGCGACGCTAGCGGCTTCGGCAAGATGGGAGGCGAGTACTTCTCCCTCGGCGCCGGAACGGACATTGCGCCGCTGCTCAAGGGCCTCGAAGGCGACGCCTGCCAGGCGCCGCACTGGGGGTACATGCTTTCCGGCGAGCTCGTGGTGACGTACACCGATGGCAAGGTGGACACCTGCAAGGAGAACGACCTGTTCTACTGGCCGCCGGGGCACAGCGTGCGGTCGGTCAAGGACTCCGAGGTCATCCTGTTCAGCCCACAGATCGAGCATGCCCACACCATGGACCACATGCTGAATGCAATGAAGGGCTGAGCCTGAGCCTCAGGTTCTCGAGGAGTCCAGCCAGTTGGCAACAAGGAGAACAACGAGCATGTCCGACGTCTCCACTTTTCGGCTTTACCTGCTCAGGGCGATGTATCTGCTCATGGCGGTCGGTCTCGGAATTACCGTCTGGCCCAACATAATCACACCAGGCAACGCCACACATATGGGCAGCGTCGTTCGCAGCATGCTCGGCGCCCTGGCACTCGTCGCGCTCTGGGGACTTCGCTACCCGGTGAAGATGCTTCCCATGCTCTTGTTCGAGTTCATGTGGAAAGTGATCTGGGTTGTGGCCTTCGCGCTTGCGCCGTGGCTCAACGGGCAGCTCGATGCGGCAAGACAAGAAACTCTGTTTGCATGCCTTATGGGCGTCGTCCTTGTCCCGATCGCGGTGCCCTGGGGTTACGTCTTCCGGCACTACGTGAAGGCGCCAGGAGACCGCTGGCGTTAGGCGGAATGGAGTATCGCCGCGCGTCGCCAACGCGGGTCCGACCCTGCCGGCATCTCTCGAGATCCATGGAGCAGCCACGATGACCACGAGCAACACCCCACTCGCCTCGCGCTTGCACGAACGCGTCCGCGGTTTCATTGAAAGTGGGCGGTTCGAGAGGTGGATTACAGCGCTGATCGTTCTGAACGCCATCGCGCTCGGAGTCGAGACTTCACCGTCGGCCATTGCACGATTCGGCGATTTGCTCCACGCGTTCGACCGACTCGTGCTGGCCGTCTTCGTGGTCGAACTGCTGATGCGCTTCTTCGTGTATCGGGGTCGCTTCTTCCAGGACCCGTGGCGCGTGTTCGACTTCGTGGTCGTCGGGATCGCGGCCGTTCCGGCGGGAAGTACGTTCGCCGTCCTGCGCGCCTTGCGCGTGTTGCGCGTACTCCGGCTGGTTTCGCTGGTGCCCTCGATGCGCCGGGTGATTGGCGCGCTGCTGCAAGCACTGCCCGGCATGGCGTCGATCGTGGGCCTCCTGGGACTCATCCTTTACGTCTTCGCGGTCATGGCCACGAAGCTGTACGGGGGGATCGCGCCGGAGTTCTTCGGCAGCCTCGGTGCGTCGATGTTCACGCTGTTCCAGGTCATGACCGTCGAAGGCTGGCCGGACGTCGCACGCAGTGTCATGACGCAATCGCCGCACGCCTGGATCTTCTTCGTCGTCTACCTGCTCGTCGCGACGTTCATGGTGCTGAACCTGTTCATTGCGGTGGTCGTCAACGCGATGCAGTCCCAGGTCACGGAGGACCTCAAGGACGAGGGAGAGGCGCACACCCGGTTGGTCCTCGACGAGGTGCGTGCCTTGCGGCGGGAGATCGAGGCGCTGCGTGGGAGGTCGCAATCGTGACCTTTCATTGCTCCTGTGCCCTGCCACCGCCTCGGCAGAGTATTCATGCCGTGAATGATTATCATTCATGGTCTGGAGGGTTCTGCGCTGCATGGGTGTAGGATCGCGCCGCCGAGCGCAAGGCTCCGGCCCTTGCCCCACCGAAGTCGCACAGGCAACGTCGGAAGTTGTGGGCCCCCCATGGACCTGAAACGCGTCTTCGCCATGAAGTTCGCGAACGTGTATCCGCTCTACGTCCAGAAGGCCGAGCGTAAGGGTCGCTCGAAGGACGAGGTGGACCAGGTCATCCGCTGGTTGACCGGCTATACCCAGGCGGGCCTCGAGAAGCAGATCCAGCAGCAGACCGACTTCACGGCCTTCTTCGCGCAGGCTCCCGCGATGAATCCGAACATCGCGCTGATCAAGGGTGTCGTGTGCGGCGTCCGCGTGGAAGAGGTGGAGGATCCGCTGATGCGGAACATCCGGTACCTCGACAAGCTGATCGACGAGCTGGCGAAGGGCAAGGCAATGGAGAAGATCCTGCGCCGATGACCCGCGGCCCGGAGGTGCCCTTTTGGAGTGGCGTACGGGGCGTACAAAACGTACGAACCGTACGCACACCTCCGGGAACGCCCCGCTGAACGCTCGCTCTCCGTCGCGCATTACCATCCCCATCCAGGATCCATAACCCATCGCCATGCACGCTCTCCCCCGCCGAACTCCTTCGCTGCTTCTGCGCCACTTCGTCGCCGACGAGGCCGCGGCTCTCCGCACGCTGAGCACCGAGGCGTCCACGAGCCGCTGGCTGCCGTCGCATGTCGATCCGACCATCGAGGACGCCGTGTCGAGGCTGGCCTACCTCGTCTCCTGCTACGTCGACCCCGGGGATCCGGTGAAGGGCCCGTACGTGCTTGCGGTCGAGCACCGGGACACGGGCCGGTTGCTCGGGCACTTGGGCTTCAGCCCGGTCGACGACGAGGTCGAGGTGTCCTACTCCATTGCCGAGGCGGCACGCGGTCGCGGCTACGGCGTCGAGACCCTCGTGCACGGCTGCGCGTGGCTCGCCGAGACCTTTGCGGTGCCGCAGATCATCGCGATCACGGCGTCGGCAAACGCAGCGTCACGTCGGGTGCTCGAACGAGCAGCGTTCGTGCTCGAGCACGAGGGCGCAATGATCTTCCAGGGGCGGGAGGAGATCGTGAGCCGCTACCGATGGCGCGCGTCGGAGGCCCGTGGTCTCGACGCCGGGCACGATATCGTCGTTCGTGACGCGACTCCCGCGGACCTGCCAGCGCTCTGCGCGGTTCGCGACGCGCGCGCGCAGCACGAGGGAAAGCTGGCCGAGGCGGGCACCGGATCCTCGCGCTTTCTCGTCGCCACGATCGGGGGCGAGATCATCGCATTCGCGAGCGTGTTCCTGCTGAACCCGGCGCTCGGACCGGCGAAGTCGCATATTCCCAAACTGAGCGACTGCTGGGTGGCGGCGGCCTTTCGCTCCCGCGGCGTGGGGCGGGCGCTCGTGTCGGCGGGCGAGCGCATCGCGCGCGAGTTTGGCTGCGAACGCCTCTACGTCGGGATCGACCCGGTGGCGAACCCGCGCTGGCTCGAGTTCTTTCGGCGGCGCGGGTACGAGCCGCTGCAGCCGGAGCCGTACCGCAAGCTCGAGCGGTGGGTGACGGCGGCGGGGGTGAGCGAGGAGGTCGTGGCGTGGCGGGTGGAGCTTGTCATTGAGCTCGGTCGGCGCGCCGAGGCTTCCGGTCCGGATTGAGGCCGGGCTCCGTCAGCGCCGGCGTCCTGTGGAATGCAGGCGAGCCGATGCGCAGACCCTGACGCCCTCGCCCGGCTCGCGCCCCGCGGCCCGGACGTGCCTTTTCGGGGGGCCGTACGAAGCGTACGAAACGTACGAACCGTACGCCCCCTCCCGGAACGCCCCGGGCCCCGGGCGCTTGATTGAGGTACCCTGACCCCCGCCATGCGACCCCTCCGCTACTCCATCAACGTCACCCTCGACGGGTGCTGCGATCACCGGGCCATCTCCGCGGTCGAAGGGCTGCACCGGCACGCGGTCGAGAACCTCGACCGGGCCGATGCCCTCCTCTTCGGCCGGGTGACCTACGAGATGATGGAGGCCGCGTTCCGGCCACCACCGCCGCCGCCGCCGCCGACGACGGCGCAAACGCCAGCGACGCCCGATCTGACAGACCCCTTCGCCCGCGCCATCGACGTGGCGAAGAAGTACGTCGTCTCGAGCACCCTCGACCGGGTCGACTGGAACGCGGAGCTCGTGCGCGGGGACCTGGAAAACGCCGTCCGGCAGCTCAAGCAGGAATCGGGCAAGGGACTGTTTGTCGGCGGCGTGAGGCTCCCGATGGCCCTGGCCGAACTGGGACTGATCGACGAGTACGAGTTCGTGGTGCACCCCAGGCTGGCGGGCCACGGGCCGACGTTGTTCGCGGGGCTCGCCAGGCCGATCGACTTGAAGCTCGTCAGCCGGCTGGAGCTCGGGTCGGGCGCGGTGGCGCTGCGGTACGAGCCGCAAAGGGAACCCCTTTAGCCCGAGAAAGCCGAAGAAAGGCTCCCCCGATGAAACTCATCCCCTTGGCCGTTGCAGCCGCCCTGGCATTACTCTCGCCACAAGCAGCGGCGCAGCAGCTCCCGGCCGATTCGACCCTCGAGAAGCAGATCCGCGAGCTCGACCTGGCGCACGCCGATGCGATCTTCAAGGGCGATCGGGCCCGGCTGGACGAGTTGCTCCCGGACGACCACACCGTCAATCACCCGACCAATCGGATCGTCCGCGAGAAGGCCGAGCTCCTGAAGATGATCGACACCGGCACGGTGCGCTACACGCGCTTCGAGCGCCGGCCGGAGGCGTTCCTCTTCTACGAGGACATGGTCGTCGTCATGGGAGACGAGACGGTCGTGCCGGCAAAGGGCGCGCCCAATGCCGGCGTCACGCTGCGGCGGCGTTATACGAATGCGTGGATGCTGCAGGGCGGGAAGTGGCGCCTGGCATTCAGGCACGCCAACAACGTTCCGGTTCCGGCCGCGGCTCCGGCCCCGGCCCCGGCCCCGACCCCGAAGTAGGGCCCGGGATCTCGAAGGATCGCGTCAACGGAGGGTCAGTGGCAATCGACGTCCTCGACGAACTCGCACAACTCATCGAGCAAGAACGCAACACCTTGCTTGCGGAGTGGCGGACACAGGTCCGGGCGCTCCCGGCGGCGCGGGATCTCGACGTGCCGACGCTCAACGATCACATCCCAGATCTCCTGGCTGAGCTTGCCAAGCAACTGCGAGCCGGGACGGGCGTGACGATCGCGGAAGCCCTTCTCGAAGACAGTCCGCCCGCCCACGGATTGCAGCGGGTCAAGGACGCGTTCGACATCGAGGAGGTCGTTGCCGAGTACAACATCCTGCGCGGCTGCATCCACGACCTGGCCGAGCGGAACGGCTTGAGCCTGCAGGGGGAGTCGTTCCACGTCCTCAATCGGGTCTTCGATGGAGCGATCGGGTCGGCCGTGCAGTCCTTCGCCGCGCAGAAGGCGCTCGAAGTCCAGCAACGCCGCGAAGAGTACCTGGCGTTCGTGGCCCACGACCTTCGCACGCCGCTGAACGCCATCTCCCTCACCGCGCGGGTGCTCGAGATGCTCCTCGAGCGGGCCGGTTCCGAGACGCCGGACACGACGCACAAGTTCAGGACCCTCAACCGGAACGTGCTCCACCTGCAGGCCTTGATCGAGAAGGTGCTGGAGGAGAACACGAACCTGGAGACCGAGCTCGGCGTCCGGCTGGAGCGCCGGAGCTTCGACCTGTGGCCGTTCGTCGAAGCCATCATCCATGATGTCCACCCGGTCGCCGGAACGGACTCGACGCGCCTGGTCAACGAGATCCCCGAGGATCTCGTCGTCTACGCCGATGCCAGCCTGCTGCGACGCGTGCTCCAGAACCTGATCGCCAACGCGATCTCCTACACGCCGCGCGGCGAGGTCGTCATCGGGGCGAGCGTGACGGACGAGGCCGGCGCCGCCGAGTGCTTCGTGCGCGACAACGGCGCGGGCATCCCGGAGGACCGCCTCGACACCGTGTTCGAACAGCACGAGACCGACCCCGAGAAGGAGGGCGGCCTGGGACTCGGCCTCGCCATCGTCAAGGCCTTCGTCGAAGCCCACGACGGGGTGGTGATCGTGGAGAGCAAGATCGGCGTCGGGTCGACGTTCCGGTTCACGCTTCCCGGGCAGCGGACTTAGAGGCCGCGCCCGAGTCCGTGCGAGCCTTCGCGAACCTGCCGATCCGCACCGCGCGACTGGAGCTGCGGCCGTTGCGGGACGCGGACGTCGCTCCGCTCTTCGCGATCCACTCCGACGCAAGGGCCATGCTGATCAGCGACAATTAGAACTCCCGCGCGGAAAGAGTAGTTGTCGCCGATCAGAAATTGGACATCGCCGTGCTCCAGGAAGCCTATCGCGGCTGAGACCCGCGCTGCCCAGCGCGGACTTTTCACGGAGGAATCCAGATGCCGCATCCCCAGCCGGTCACGGTCGCCACGCTCGAGGCCATCACCGCCGCCTTCAACGCGCACGACCTCGACGCCATCCTCGAGTTCTTCGCCGAGGATTGCTCGTTCGACATGCCGCGGGGGCCCGAGCCGTGGGGGCAGCGCTTCATCGGCAAGGCCGCGGTGCGCGAGGCGCTGGCCGGTCGCTTCCGGGGCCTGCCCGACGTGCACTACGGCGAGGATCGACACTGGGTGGCCGGCGACTTCGGGGTGTCGGAGTGGTTGCTGACCGGCACGACTCTCGACGGACGCCGCGTCGAAGTTCGCGGGTGCGACCACTGGGAGTTCCGGGACGGGTTGGTGACGCGGAAGGACTCGTACTGGAAGATCGTGGAGAGATCCGGCTAGTCCTGGCCTTGGGGCGCCTCGTCCGGAAGCTTGGGCAGCTCGACAGTCTGCGGATCGACCTCGTCCATCTGCCCATCCCGTCACAGGACGAGCGGGATCCCGAGTGACGTGAACTTCTTCTAGAAATCCTCGCGCACCTGCGCCAGGTCCCGCAGTCCTCCTCCTACGCGATCGTGCAGCCGTCGTGTGGACCTTGAGCGCTCGCTGGAGGCTCGGTCGGCGGGTTCGTTGTCATGGCCTCGGCACCTTGCTCCGCCGCTTCGACCAGCAACGTTCCGAGCTCCGCCCCAAGCAGCAGGTCGTCATGGACGCCGAATACCTGACGGCGGAGCCGGCCATGTGCGTCGATGATGACCGTGGTCGGCGTCCCCTGCATCGCGTAGGCCCGCATCGTACGGGGCATCGGGTCACCGTCGAGACCCGGCGCGTCGACGCCGACGGGAAACCGAATGCGGTACTCGTGCAGGAAGGCGCGAAGCGACTGGAGCCCCATGGCTTCGTGGTGCTCGAAGACCGTGTGTAACCCGATGACCGTAACCGGCGCCCCATGGAAGAGCTCCGCGACGCGTTGGGCCTGCGGCAGGCCGCGCGCGACGCAGCCGGGACAGAGCATCTGAAACGCGTGCAGCAGCACCACCCGCCCCCGAAGACGTTCGAGACTGAGGGGCTCCGCCGTGTTGAGCCATGTCGTCGTATTCCACTCGGGGGCGGGCTTCAGCTCCATCAGAAGTCTCCGTCCTTGACGTACGGATGGCTCCACAGCGTCACCTGCAGGAGGCACGACTTGACCCATGCGCCGTGCATCTTCTCCACGTCTTCGGCCGAGTGGCCCTTCCTGGCGAGGAACGGCTTCAGCGTGAGCGTGATCGGGAACACGAGGGCGAACAGGTCGCGGAACGGGATGTGGTCAGTCGAAGCCGCGCCATCCGTGCGGTTCTTCTTCGTGCGATGATGACGGAGGCCGATTTCGTGCTGGTAGTCGAGCCACTTCTGATCGTACTCGGCGCGGGCCGTGTCGAGGATCCACTGGCCGAAGCGCTTGCGGACTGCGCCGAGGTACTCACCGAGGGGCTTCCCGTCGCTCTTGCCGGTGAACGACGCGAGCAGATGCGGGTTCGAACCGACGAATCCGTACCAGACGTCGAGGATCGCCTCGATCTCGTCCTTTACGACGTCATGAGACAAGCGCAGGGACGTCACGTCCTCATCGCCGAACAGGACGCTCCTTTTCATCAGCTCGAAATCGGCGGGCGTCACGGGGGACCGAGCGACCGCGGCGGTGCCGTGCGTGTAGCCGGGAATGGTTGTCGCATCGTTCATGGCTCAACTCCTTTCGCATTGTCGGGTGCGGGGATTCGTTCCTGATCGGCCTGCGGGTACACTACGGGGCACGCGCACGGTTGGTAAGAAGGCACTTTTCGGTAAGGTAGGTATGCGATGGCGAATGGCGAACCGTCAGGCAGCGCGGCACCTGCGTCGATGGAGGGCATCCCTGTCGCCGCGATGGTCGAGAGCATCGTCGGATGCAAGTGGTCGATTCGCGTGCTCCAGCTCTGTGCCGATGGGCAGAATCAGCCCAGCGCCCTTCTCCGCGCGTGCCCTGGTCTGTCTGCGAAGGTGTTGAACGAGCGGCTGAGAAAATTGCTTCGGTTCGGCATCGTGCAGCGAACCGCGTACGGCGACAGGCCTCCCATCAAGGTCGAGTACCTGCTGACGCCTTTCGGCCGTCGCTTCCTGGTCATTCTCGACGAGATCCGTCGACTTCAAGAAGCCGTCGACGACGGCGCCGAATGAGACCGACACGAGCCATCCGAGCAGGCGCAGGGATCCCGCAGTGTCCGACAACCCCGGGAGGTCGATGAACGTTCGAAAGAGCTACGACTCGGCGGCGGGCCTGGGGATGTTGCCCACGATCCGGGCCAGCAAGGGGTCGCGATCTTCGGGGTCGACTTCTCGGCGAAGATGGTCGCGGCGGCCAGGAGCCGAGGATCCCGTGACCAGCGGATCGATGCCTGGACATCCTTGCAGGGAAGGGCGGGAGCGCGTCGAGAGCGCGGTTGAGGATCTCGGCGACCTCGCCGACCCGGATGCGATGCGCCAGGAGCACCTGCGCCCATTCGAGCTTGGCGTGCGGCCCTTCGCCAAGGGCGACCTTGAGCAGGAAATCAGGTCGGGCGTGGACCACTTTGTGACCAATTCACCTCGCCTGGGATAGGTGAATTGGTCACAAAGTGGTCCATGTCCGGGCCGGCTCCGGTGGAGTCGGCGGAGCGGGAGCCGCCGCCGGCGCGAGCAGCATTGGTGCGGGCCGCGGTGGGAGTGAGGGCAGGTGCGGGGCGAGCATCGAGACCGCGGTCAGGTGGAGCCGGCCGCTCGCGATGGCGTCGAACAGCGCCGGGAACCGCCGCGCGGCGCGGGTAGACTGAACTCGCCGGAAGGCCGCGCCTTCCGAGAGCCCGAGGGCCCCCACGCAGAATAGGTCCATGGAGTTGTCGCCCGCCGGCAGGTCCAGGCGGCGGAGGTCGACCTCGGCGATGTGGGCGAGGATGACCGCGGTGGCAGCGCGCTCGCCGGCGACGAGGCTGTCGATTGCCGCCGCCGTCGTCATCGGGTCCTTGAAGATCGCCTCCCACTTCGAGAACGGCAGCGCTTGCGCCTGCGGGCTGACTCGCTGCGGCAGTCGCTTCTGGTCGAACGTGGGGAGGCTCTTCTCGAGCGGCAGGCGTGACTCGCGGAGCAGTCGCGCGATCCGGTTCGGTGAAGCACTCGCGGATCGTCGAGATTCATCGCGCTGCTTGGCGCCATCAGGCACCTCGCAGCAGCGCGCTTGTGATGCCGGCTCGGGGGTCGAGCGACCCCGACCGGCGCCCGGGCTTGCCTCAAGCCGCCCGGCGGCCCCAAGCTGCGGCGCACCCTGGGCTCGGGGCCGAACCCGGCCGGGGTTCCTGGATGGCTTCGTCGTGTCACCCCAGTGGCATCTCGCTCTCGCGAGAGCCTGCGAGGAGGATTTCGTGAGCATTGAAGCGCAGGGCACTCCCCCCCACGCCAACCTCATCCAGCTCGCGTCCGCGTACTGGGCGTCCCGGATCGTCTACGCGGCTGCGCGCCTTCGACTCGCGGATCACCTCGCGGCGGGCCCGCGCAGTGCGGCCGAGCTGGCGCCGTTGACCGGCACGCACGCGCCGTCCCTCCATCGCCTCATGCGCACGCTGGCGAGTCTCGGGATCCTGGTCTCGGTTGATGCGGAGCGGTTCGCCCTCACGCCGGTCGGTGAGGCGTTGCGCACCGGGGCGCCGGGGGCGGCGTTGCCCACCGTGCTGACCTTCGGGAGTCCGTGGTTCACGCGTGGGTTCGAGGAGATCCTGCATTCGCTCGAGACGGGTGGCACGGGTTTCGAGAAGGCGATGGGGATGCCGGCGTTTGATTACCTCGCGCAGAATCCCGAGGCGGCCGGTTGGTTCAACGAGACGATGGTCGGCTTCCATGGCGCGGAGCCGGCTGCCGTGGCGGCGGCGTACGACTTCTCCGGTTTCGAGACGGTGATCGATGTCGGCGGCGGCACCGGAAATCTCATGGCGGCGATTCTCGCTCGCCACGCGGGGCCCAGGGGCGTGCTCTTCGACCGGCCGTACGTGATCGCGAACGCGCCGGCGTTGCTGCGCGAGCGCGGCGTCGAATCGCGCGTGACGCTCGAGGGCGGCGACTTCTTCGCGGGAGTGCCCTCCGGCGGCGACTGCTACGTGCTCTCGCACGTGATCCACGACTGGACCGAGGAACAGTGCCTCACGATCCTCGCCCACTGCCGGGCGGCGATGCGGCCGGGCGCACGACTTCTCCTCGTCGAGATGGTGCTGCCCGAGGGCAACACGCCGCACCCGGGCAAGATGCTCGACATCGTGATGCTGGTGCTGCCCGGGGGGCAGGAGCGGACCGAGGCCGAGTACGGGGCGCTGCTGGCTCGGGCGGGATTTCGGGTCGAGCGCGTGGTGCCGACGGAGTCGGCGGTGAGTGTCGTCGAGGCGGTGGTGGGGTGACGACCGTTCGATCAGTCGCCTGAGTCAGGCGCCTCGTCCGGCAGCTCGGGCAGCTCGACGGTTGCGGCATCGACCTCGACCACCTGGCCATCCCGCCACAACACGAGCGGGATGCCGAGCTGCCGATGGCGGAGGATGGTCCGGCGCTGGGCGGCGACCATGGCGCGGTCGATCGCGGTGCCTTCGCGAATGATCCGGCCGATGTCGCGTCGCGGGTGCTGGCTCACGAGATCTCCTCCAGGCGTTCGCGAATGGTCCGCCCCGCCGAGGCGTCGAGAACGGTCGGTTCCCCGGCTCCGGCCCCGCGGGCGATGAGAGGCCGCCGGTCGATGGCGCTTCCATCGTACACCCGCCAGGTCGTGGCATCCGGCCGGTACAGCCGATCGAAGTTCGCGAGGCTCTTCCAGAAGCGGCGCCGGATGACCGGTTCGGGGACGTCATGTCCACCGCTCGCGACCCGGGTCCGGACCCGGGCGATCGAGGTCTCCGGCGACGGCAGCCACAGATAGAAGACGTGGACCTCGTATCCGGTCTCGACCAGCCCCCGAAGGAACCGGTGCGCGGAGCGACCGGCCAGCGTGCTCTCGAACGCGAAGTCCTCGCGCGCCTCCGCCAGGTCCCGCAGCCGGCGCAGCATGATCCGGCCGGCCTCGACCGCGGCCGTCTCCGGGCTGAACCCCGCCAGTCCCTGGGCGATCACGTCGGCGTTGACGAAGGCGTCGATGCCGACCGCGTCCTGCAGAAGGTCTGGAGCGGCGGACGTCTTCCCCGCGCCATTGGGCCCGGCGATGACGACGACTTGCGGGAAGAGGGAGGAGTCCGCGACGAAGCTCATGGCACGCAGTGTAGGCGGGCCACGTGCGGGTGAACCACTCCGGAATTGGGAAGGCTCCATGGAAGTCGTGGAGGTACGATGCGAACGGAGAACGGTCGCACGCACACGCCCTTCGCCCGCAGGGCACGATCCCGGTCACGAGGAAGCCTTCCCTTGCCCCCTTCGCCCAGGCGCCTTCGTGTTCACACGCTCGCGCTCCTCCTCGTGCTCCTGGCCCCGCTCACGGCGAGCGCCGCCACCGGCGACGACGCCGAGACGCTCCGATCGGTCGTCGACCGGACGATTCGTCCACTCATGACGCGGCACGACATCCCCGGCATGGCGGTGGGGCTGACCGTCGACGGTTGGTCCTATGTCTTCAACTACGGGGTGGCATCGAAGCAGGGCGGGGCGTCGGTCACGGATTCGACGCTGTTCGAGGTCGGCTCGATCAGCAAGATGTTCACCACCACGCTGGCAGCCTACGCGCAGACGACCGGCAGGCTGTCGCTGGATGAACATCCGGGCCGCTACATTCCACGTCTGAAGGACCGGCCCATCGATCGGGCGACGCTTCTTCATCTCGGGACCTACACGGCGGGCGGCCTGCCGCTGCAGTTTCCCGACGACGTCGGGGACGACGCGGCGGCAATTGCCTACCTCCGCGCCTGGAACTCCGAAGCCGCACCGGGCACGGTGCGCGAGTACTCCAATCCGAGCCTCGGGCTCCTCGGCGCAGTCACCGCCGCGGCACTCGAGGACAGCTTCGCGACGCTGGTCGAAACCCGGCTCCTGCCGAAGTTCGGCATGCGCAACACCTGGCTCCACGTGCCGGCCCAGGCGATGGCCGACTATGCCTGGGGACACCGCGCGGGAAAGCCGGTCCGTGTCCGACCCGGCCCCATGGACGAGGCGACGTATGGCATCAAGTCGACCGCCGCCGACATGATTCGCTTCGTGCAGGCAAACATCGATCCCGGCGGACTCGATGCTCCGCTGCAACGGGCCGTCGCTGCGACCCAGGTCGGCTACTTCAGGGTCGGTCGTGTGGTGCAGGGCTTCGGATGGGAGCAGTTTCCGTATCCGCTCTCCCGCGAAGTGTTGCTGGCGGGCAACGCGGAGGGGGTGATCTATGAAAGGAATCCGGTGCAGCCCCTGGCGCCCCCGGCTGTCGCCGGGATGCGCCTATATGACAAGACCGGCTCGACGGGAGGTTTCGGCGCCTATGTCGTGTTCGTGCCGGCGAAACGGATCGGCCTGGTGATGCTGGCCAACCGGAACTACCCCATTTCCGCGCGGGTCGAGGCGGCGTACGCGATCCTGGAGGAGATGGGGCAGGATCCGCGCTGAGGAGTCGAACGGAGGTAACGGCGATGTCCTTCTCCGAAATCGAGTGGAAACGTTTTGAGCTCGACCTGGCGCGCTTCATGGCGAGGCGCCGGCCGCCGCCGCATGTCCGGCACGAGCTCGACCTGGCGCACCGCCTGCGCGGACAGAGCGTGGAGATCTACTCGATCCGGCCGCCGTGGGACGGCCGGGGTGCGCCGATCGAGCACCCCATCGCCCGCATGACCTTCGTGCGCGCCCGGAACATCTGGCGTCTCTTCTGGATGCGGCAGGACCTGAAGTGGCATTCCTACGAGCCGAAGGCCGAGGCGCGCTCCCTGCGGGAGTGCCTGGACGTCGTGGATCAGGACGCCCACGCATGCTTCTTCGGCTAGAGCCACCACGTCACTTCCGGGGCTTGCGTGCGGCGATCTCCCGGGGCAATCTCTCCGACCTTGCACGATCTCCCCCGTCGAACCCCATCGCTGCTGCTGCGCCACTTCGTCGCGGAAGACGCGGCGGAGATCATGGCGTTGAACGCCGAAGCGTCCACCGGGCGGTGGCTTCCGTCGCATGTGTACGCTTCGCTCGAGGAGACTTCGGCGCGACTGGGCGATCTGATTTCCTGCGATTCGTCGCCGGGGGATCCGCGGCTCGGGGCGTATGTGCTGGCTGTCGAAGACTTGGAGCTCGGTCGGTTGCTCGGGCATGTCGGCTTCAGTCCGCTCGATGTGGACGTTGAAGTGTCGTACGCCATCGCCGAGGCGTTTCGGGGTCGGGGTCTTGGCGCCGAGGCGCTTGCGTCTGCCTGCTCGTGGATCGCGGAGACGTGGGGCGTGCCTCGAGTCCTTGCGGTCACCGCGTCCGCGAACGCGGCATCCCGCCGGGTGCTGGATCGGGCGGGCTTCGTTCTCGAGGGCGAGCGGGTCATGGTCTTCCAGGGGGGCGAGGCGGTCGTGAGTCGTTATTTCTGGCACGCGACTGGAGTTGGGAGGATCGCCTGATGGAACCCGTGATTGATCACATCGAGATCACCGTTCGGGACACTTCGGTCGCGGCCGCCTTCTACGACCGATTCCTCCCGTTGGTCGGGTATGACCTCGCGCTTCGCGGCGAGGTATACCTCGAGCGGCATGAGAAGCGCGTCGTGTCGTACGAGCACGAGCGCCTCGGCTTCGCGATCACGTCGCCCCTCGGCGTCTTCGCCGCCGAGGACATGAACCGCCGAAAGCCGGGGGCGCTGCATCACCTCTCCTTTCGGGTTGGCTCCCGGGCGGAGGTGGACCGGTTGCACCGCGAGCTGGTGGCGATCAGGGCCACGATCGTGATTCCGCCGCGCGAGTTCCCCGAGTTCACTCCGGCGGGCTACTACGCGGTGTTCTTCACGGATCCGGATGGGATCCGCTACGAGATCGTTTGCACGGCCGGACCGGCCGGGGGCTAATGTTCCTGGTCGTTCCGACCGTTGCGCTTGCTCTCCATGAACTCCCGCCCGAACTGCCTCTCCGCTTCGAACTGGTTGTGCGCGCGACAACGCAGGCGCAAGTTCTCGGCCGTCGACTCACCCCCCTTTGCGACCGGCAGCGCGTGGTCGAACTCCAGCCCGCGCTCGGCGGCGCACTTGTGGCCCGACGGACTGGTGAACGTGCAGCGGCCTCCATCGCGGGCCCAGACTTCGCGACGGATGGAGGCGGGGATGCCGCGGCTGTCCGTGCGCTCGAGGCGCGGGGCTCGCTGCCAGGCTGGCGCGACGGCCCCCCGCCGCGTCTCGAGCTTCGAAAGCAATGCATCGAGCGCGCGGTCCAGAACTTCGGCAACCTCGCCGGCGCGCACGCTGTGCGCGAGCAGCACCTGCGCGCGCTCGAGCTTGGCGTGAGTTGTCTCCCCCAGCGCGACTTTGAGGACGAAATAGGGTTGGGCGGTGGGCATGACCCGCGGCTCCGTGGGAGCCTGCGCTCCGATTGCCCAATTCACCTCGCCTGAGATAGGTGAATTGGGCAATCCGGCCGTCCCACTTGGCGCTGTGGCCGAGGCGGTCGCCGCACCAGCCGCAGGCAAGGCGGGCAACGCCGGCGGTGCGAGCGGAAGCGCCGCGGGGCTCGGTGGCGCCGCCACCGGTACCCCCACAACCCGCACCTGCGCCGCCGGTAGCGCCGCGCCCTCGGCCGGGAATCGCCTCGCGAGCCAGGCCTGGAGCTCGGAGCGCGTACGCTGTGAGGTGGCGGCGGCGATCAGCTCGTCGGCGTTCGATTCGCGCAGGTGCGGGGCGAGCATCGAGATCGCGGTCAGGTGAAGCCGGCCGGTCGCGATGGCATCGAACAGCACCGGAAAGCGGCGCGCTGCCCGGGCGGACTGGACTCGCCGGAACGCGGCGCCTTCGGAGAGCCCGAGAAATCCAACGCAGTAGGCGTACATGGAGTTGTAGGCCGCCGGCAGGTACAGCCGGCGCAGGTCGACCTCCGCGATGTGGGCCAGGATGACGGCGGTGGCGGCGCGTTCGCCGGCGATGAAGGCGCGGAGTTGCCGCATCAGCGTGTCGTCGTCGAGCTGCGAGAGGGAGTAGCCGTTCATGTTCGAACTCGCTGCGGGGGCGAGATCGGTGGGGACGCGACCAAGTCTACTCCCTGGGCGGGCCCGTCCGCTATGCTGGGCCGCCAGTGCACGAACCGACCACGGAGATCCACGGAGGTTCCACATGATTGCACTCTTGATGGGGCTGAAGACGATCTCGCCCGCCGAGTTGTATCGGCTCGTGGAGCAGCGGGCCGTCGCAGTCTACGACGTCAACTCCCCGCAGAGCTGGGCCGGCGCGCACGTGCCGGGCGCGAAGCGCCTGGACCCCTCTGGATATCAGGCGGGCGAGCTGCCCGCGGACAGGGCTGGCCTGCTGGTGTTCTACTGCTCGAACCCATTGTGCCGGAAGGCGCCGAACGCGGCGAAGCGCGCCAAGGGGATGGGCTACACCGACGTGCGCGTGATGTCCGCGGGGATCACGGGATGGGTCGGGGCAAATCTGCCGACGGAGTCGGCATGATCTCGTAGGTCGCGCCACCTGGCCCCACCCGGCCACGTCACTTCCCGATACAGAACCGCGCAAAAATCCGATCCAGCAAATCCGGTGCGGCGGCTTCGCCGGTGATCTCGCCGAGCGCGTCGAGCGCCAGGCGCACTTCGCCGGCGACGATCTCGCCGGGCTCGCCGGCCGTTGCGGCCGCGCGGGCCGCGGCGATGGCGGTCTGGGCGCGACCGAGCGCGTCGATGTGGCGGCGGTTGGTAACCAGGGCTTCGGCGGTGTCGTCGGCCGCGCTGCCCCGGCCGCCCGCGCCGCCGCCCGCGCTGCCCACCGAGCCGCCGAGCCGGCGGATGATCTCTTCACGAAGCTCCGGCAACCCGGCTCCAGTGACGGCGGACACAGATCGGCGACTCTGCGGAGCCTCGTCGGGGAGCAGATCCAACTTCGTCCAGACCTGGACCGCCCTGCCCTGGTCAACGAGCTCCCGGAGCGCGTCCATCTCGCGCGAATCACTCTCCGTCCGATCGATCACCAGCAGCACCAGGTCGGCATCCGCCAGCTCACGCCGCGTGCGCTCGACGCCGAAGGCCTCGACCCCATCGGCATCGCGCACGCCGGCGGTGTCGACCAGCCGCACCGGGATGCCGCCGAGGTCGATGCGCTCGGCCACCGCGTCGCGCGTGGTGCCGGGCGTGTCGGAGACGATCGCGCGGTCTTCGCCGAGCAGGGCGTTGAACAGCGACGACTTACCGGCGTTCGGTAGCCCGACGAGCACGACCCGGACGCCCTCGCGGGCGCGGCGGCCCAGGTCGGATCCAGCGAGCAGGGCCGCGAGGCGGGCGTCGCACTCGGCCAGGGCGACCGCCACCGCCGGTGGCACCGCGCCGCCATCGACGTCTTCGGCGAAGTCCACACGCGCCTCGATCTCGGCCAGCGCGTTGCGCAACGTCTCGGCCGTGGCGCGGAGTCCGCGCGAGAGCGCCCCCTCGATCTGACGGACGGCCAATCGCTGCGCGAGAGCGGTCTCGGCATGAATCACGTCGGCGACCGCTTCGGCCTGGGCAAGATCGATGCGGCCGCCGAGGAACGCCCGTTCGGTGAACTCGCCCGGGCGAGCCACGCGCGCGCCCGCCACAAGAAGCGCGTCCAGCAAGCGCGGCGCCGAATGCGCACCCCCGTGGCAGGTGATCTCGACCATGTCCTCGCCGGAGTAGGACGCTGGTGCGCGCAGGACGACGGCGGTCACTTCATCGATCGGATCGCCGTCCGGGCCGGGCGCGAAGGTCCAGCCATGGCGCAGCATCCGGGCCGGTCCCTCGGACAGCAAACGCCGCCCACGGAACACGCGATCCGCAATGGCGACAGCGGACGGCCCCGAGAGCCGCACGACGGCGAGTGCGGAGGCGCCCGGTGCGGTGGCGATGGCGGCGATCGTGTCGGCGTGGGACATGATGCACTCCTGCAAAGAACAAAACCCCGGCTCGACGGCGAGCCGGGGTCGGGGAATCGAACAGGCCCGGCGCGCCAGCGCGCCGGGCGCTCAATCGTCCGAGAGCGCCCGGATCGACATGCGTTTGGTGGCGCCTTCGCCGAACGACTCGGTGGCGACGCGCGGATCGTCGGCCAGCATGCGGTGCACGAGGCGGCGCTCCTCGGCCGCGAGCGGCCCGGTGACCATTTCCTCGCCGCTGGT
>JANPEF010000118.1:0-6124 GCA_031431875.1 Candidatus Eiseniibacteriota bacterium
GTGTTCGACGGCGAACAAGGCGGCCCTGCGACGCATCAGCCCTCCGACGGGTCATCGGGCTTCGTCTCTGGCGGCGCAACCTCTCTCCTCGGGATCGCCTGACCCGATGCCTTGCCATTGGCTGCTGAATGTTGCCGAATCGGCCGAAGGCATCCCGGTGCCGCCACGCGCGACCGAACAGCCCAATTGACTCGCACTGGTGCGAGTCAATTGGGCTGTTCGGCAGTTCTCGACCGGCGTTTCCGCCGGCCGCAGGAGTTCCGTCTCCGAATCACGCGAACTCATTTAGACTCCGCCCATGAACGCCCAACTGCTTCGCCGCCAGGCTCCGCCATTCCCGTCCGCCTGCGGGTTGGCCCTCGCGCTCGCCACGCTCGTTGCGTTCGCCCCCGCCCCCGGACGCCTCGCGGCCGCGATCTCCCCCGCCGACACCGCCACCGTGCTCGCCCCGCACGCCGGCGGAGTCCGCGGGCGCTACGCCACGACCGCCGACGGCATCCGCATCTGGTACGAGGTCGAGGGCGACCGGCCGGGCCCGCCGATCGTCTGCATCGCCGGCGGCCCGGGCTCGCCGCACAACGGCTTCCACGTCACGCACGGCCGCCTGCGCGATCTGGCCCGCGTGGTGTATCTCGACAATCGCGGGCGCGGGCGATCCGGACCGGGCACGGGTGCCAGGCCGTACCGGCTCGAGCACGACGTCGAGGACGTCGAGACCGTGCGGCGCGCGATCGGCGCGGAGTCGTTGATCGTCTACGGTCGCTCGTACGGCGGCATGGTCGCCCAGGCGTACGCACTCACACACCCGGGGCGCGTCAGCGGACTGATCCTCAGCAACACGCTCGACGGCGCACGCGCCTGGCAGGAGGAGAACATCGACGCCATGCACGCGTTCTTCGCGCGGCAGTTTCCGGAGCGCTGGCGGCAGATCGAAGCGCTGCACGCGGCGGGCTTCGTCACCTCGCAGGACACCCTGTCGCGACTCTTCACCCCGATCAACGAGCTCTATGCCTACGACCTGGCGAACGACTCGACGTTTCGTTACCGCCAGCGTGACGTCCGCGAGGCCGGCATCGCGGGCTCGTCCCCCGAAGTCTACCGCAGGATGGTGGGGCGTGATCCGGAGTGGACGGTCGACGGCACGCTTGCCGGCGTTGAGTTCGGCCCGCGCCTGGCCGCCATCCATGCGCCGACGCTCGTGATCGCCGGGCGCTACGACCGTATCTGCCCGCCGGCGGCGGCGACGCGCATCGCCGATGCGCTGCCCGATGCGCGACTGGTCGTGTTCGAGCGCAGCGGCCACCGCCCCGAGCTCGAGGAGTCGGATCGCTGGTTCGCGGTGATGCGGGAGTTCGTGGAGGGGATCAGCGCGCGCCCGGCAGCGACGCCGCCGGATCGGCCGTAGCCATCGCCGCGAGCGACATGCGAACGCGGACGACCCAGCGCTCGGCGGCCTTGTAGTAGACCGACAGCGCGGAGCCGAATGCAGGGTTGCGATCGAAGTTCCCGGGCCCGGCCAGTCCGCCGCGAAAATTGAGCTCGGTCGTCGTGTCCGACAGCGGCTTCACGTCGACGACGCAGCGCGCATACAGCTCGCCAAAGACGAGCCTCGACAGCGGGTGATCGACTTTCTTCCACTGGGTGATGAAGCGACCGCTCACCGAGTCCGACCGCTGGACGGTCCACTCGTCCTTTGTCATCTCGATCATCGCAACCCGGTAGACGTCCCGCCACGGGACGGCGAGGGTATCCGTCTGGACGCCCGCGGTGTGCACCTTCAAGTCCGCGCGCGGCTCCCCGGCCGCGACCGGGAGGGCAGGCGCGAGGAGGAGTGCGGCGAGGAGAAGCGGCAGGAGCAGTCGGGCCATGGCCATTCCGGTGTTTTCGAGCAATTTGTTTCGATGCTGAACGTGGATACCCCCGGGGGCCCGACGGGGTTCCCGCTCGTCCGCAACCCCGTTCGTGGTATCCTTTTCGCGCCGTCGCCGTGGCGCACCACCCCCAACTCGGCGTAGCGGCCCGCCTGCACATGGACCGCGATTTCATGACGATTCGCAGCCGAGCATCCACCGGGAGGATCCCCGATGCGCCCGACGTCTCGCCCCCATTTCGTTCGCCCTCTCGCCTGGCCGCTGCTGGCCTCGCTCGTCCTCCAGCCGCTCGTCGGGATCGCCCCCGCGTTCGCCGCCATGCGCATCGAGGATGCCGCCGACTTCGGCCGCGCCCGCCCGATCGCTCCCGCCGACGGGGAACGCACCGCGGAGTCCGCCCTGCGCTTCGCCTACGAGCTGCCGGCCGACGCCGCACACTCGTGGCTCGTCGTCTCGCGCTCGCCGATCGATCCTTCATCGTGGCGCGGCGTTCCCGCGGGTGATGGCCTGGTCGTCGTCGACGCAAGCGCGCGGCCGACGTCACTCGCCGAACTCGGCATTTCGCTCACCGGCGAGACCACGCTCCACTGGACCGTCGCCTCGGCCGATCGCAAGGGCAGCACGCTGCGCGCCGCCGACGTCCGCACGGTCACCGTGACACCGCGCTTTGCCAACCGCGTGCTGGCCTCGCCGTTCCTCGTCGAGGCGCGCCGCGGCGTGCTTGGCGCCGACGAGATCGCGGCCGCCGCGCGGGAACGCCGCAGCGTCCAGACGCCGTTCGACGCCGCCGTCAGGCGCACCGGCACGCTCGCCGGCGTCCTCGCCGCCGACGCCCCGCGGATCCGCCTCGCTGCCGGCTACTCGTTCGCCCCGACGGTCGAGGGCGAGCCGCTGCTGCCGATGACGCTGTCGACCGCGCGCACGATGTCGATCGAGGATGCCGACCCGTCCGCGCTGGGCTCCTACCTCGTCCAGTTCGATGCCCCGCCGTCCGACGCCCAGCGCGACATGATCGCGCGCGCCGGCGGCGCGGTCTTCACCTACGTGCCCGACCAGGCGTTCCTGGTGCGGATGACCCGTGACGCGCGTACGCGCCTCGCGCTCGAGGGCGACGCCTCGTGGATCGGCGACTACCAGCCGGCATACAAGATCTCGCCCGTGTTCGTCGATGCTGCGGTGCCGCAGGGAGATCGCTGTCTCGCGCTGCTGTTCCCCGACGCCGTGATGACCGATGCAGCGGCCGAACTGGCCACGCGCGGGTTCACCATCGAGAACCGCTCGGACAATGGCGTCAACAAGATGCTGCGTCTGCGCATGCCGGCCGGCGTCCCGGTGGATGAGGCGCGGGCGCGCGTCGCCGGCCTGTCGACCGTGGCATGGGTCGAGCCGGTCGTGCCCAGGGTGCTCGACAACGTCAACGCGCAGTGGGTCGTCCAGACCAATGTCAGCAACGTCCGCACGGTGTGGACCCAGGGCCTGCGCGGCCAGGGCCAGGTCGTCATGACCTCGGACTCGGGCATCGACGTGCTGCACGACCAGTTCCGCGATCCGCTGCTGCCGCTCACGGCGTTCGGAGACTCGCCGACGCACCGCAAGATCATCGCCTACCAGAAGGGCTCGTCGAGCCCCGACGTCGTCTTCGGCGACCACGCCGGCGCGAGCTATCACGGCTCGCACACCGCCGGCTCGATGGTCGGCTCCGACGACCCGGTCGCCGGCGTGTCGTTGAACGACGGCATGGCGAAGGACGCGAAGATCTACTTCATGGACATCTCCGGACCCGCGCTGGCCAACGGCGTGTTCCCCTTCGACGACCTGAACGACCTGTTCACCCCGCCGTACGTGGGCAATGCCGGCGGCGCCGCGCGGATCTCGTCGAACTCGTGGGGCTCGGCGGTCAGCGGCCAGTACACGCTCGACGCGATGGCCATCGACCAGTTCGTGTGGACGCACCCCGACATGTACATCGGTTTCTCCAACGGCAACTCGGGCACGTCCGGCACGGTCGGCAGCCCCGCCACAGCGAAGAACCTGGCCGGCATGGGCGGCACGCGCAACGGCGCGACGGCGAACAGCATCTACTCCTCGACCAGTCGCGGCCCCACCACTGACGGCCGGCGCAAGCCGCTGTTCTGCTCGCCCGGCCAGAGCGTGTTCTCGGCGAACGCCGCGCCCAGCACGTACGTGAGCCTCTCGGGCACGTCGATGGCCTGCCCCACGGGAACCGGTGCAGTGACGCTCATGCGCCAGTACCTGACCGACGGCTGGTACCCCACCGGTGCGCCGGTCCCGGCGAACGGCTTCACGCCGTCGGCGGCGCTGCTCAAGGCGATGGCGATCAACTCGGCCGACAACCTGGTGAGCGGCTTCACGGCACCCGACCAGAACATCGGCTACGGCCGCGTCAAGGCCGACAACGTGCTGTACTTCGCCGGCGATGCGCGCAAGACGCTGCTGGTCGATCAGACGGCGGGCCTGGCCCAGGGCCAGTACATCGAGTACCAGGTGAACGTCACCGAGAGCACGCAGCCGCTCGAGGTCTCGCTCGCGTGGAGCGACTCGCCGGGCAACCCGGCGAACGCGCTCCAGCTGGTCAACAACCTCGACATGACGGTCACCAACGGCGTCCTCACCTACAAGGGCAACGTCTTCTCCGGCGGCTTCTCGGCCATCACCGGCCTGGCCGACGTGCTCAACGTCGAGGAGAACGTGCTCATCGCCACCCCCTCGATCGGCCTGTGGACGGTACGCATTGCCGCCCCCACGGTGCCGATCGGACCGCAGCCGTTCGGCCTCTGCGTCACCGGCGGCGTCGGCCAGACCGCCGGCGCGCTGGCACTCGACCGCACGGAGTACGGTTCGTCGAGCTCGCTGGAACTCCAGGTGACCGACACCAACGCCAGCGACCCGGTGATCGTCACCGTCACCTCCCCGACCGAGCCGGCCGGCGAAGCGCTCACCCTCACCGGCGCCAGCGGCGTGTGGACGGGAACGCTGTCGCTGACCAATGCGAACCCGACCGGCGGCGACAGCCAGCTGTCGGTCTCGCACGGCGACGCGCTGGTCGCCAGCTACGACGACGGCGCACCGGTCGCGACGATCATCGCCCGGGCGACGGTGAGCTATGCCACGCCCGTGATCACCAACGTGAAGGCGACCTCCCAGGGTGCCGCGGGCACGCTGGTCACCTGGAACACGAACCTGAACGCGAACTCGGCCGTGCACTACGGCCTCACGCCCGCGCTCGAGCTGGGCACGGTGAGTGCAGTCGAGTCGCGACTCTCACACTCGGTGCTGGTGACCGGGCTGACCCCCGGGTCGACGTACTACTACGACGTCGAATCCGCCGCGCTGAACGGCAACTCGACCCGGGACGACGCCGGCGGCGCCCACTACCAGTTCTCCGCCAAGGGCTCGGGCGACATCCTGTTCGTGCTCGGCGATGCGGCGTACCCGCGCATGTTCGCGTGGACGAATGCGCTGGCCACTGCAAACTACGACTACGATGTGTGGTCGGGCCCGCTGGCCGACAATCCGGTCCTCGGTGACCGCACGACCGGCATGCGCTCGTACAAGGCCGTGCTCTGGCAGGCCGGGCTCGAGTCGTACCCCCCGTTCTCGGACACGCAGCGCACGGTGATCACCGACTACCTGAACGGCGGCGGACGCCTCGCCGTCGCGGGTCACGACATCGCCTGGGCGCTCGGCGACCCGACGTCCCCGGTCTACTCCGTCGACCGCGCCACCTGGCTCACCACCACGCTGCGCACGACGTACCAGGCGGATCCGGCGACGTGGGGCGCGATGTTCGGCTACGCGGCCGATCCAATCTCCGATCCGTACGTCGGCGGCGTCGCCTACGAGCCGTTCAGAAACGGCGGAGCGGGTGACGAAGTCAACATCGCCGCCGGCGCCGGCGGCAGCTCGGCCTACACGTTCCGCAACAACGAGGCCACGCCCGACGACGTCGGCTTCCACTGGGAGAGCGGAGTCGTCAACGGCAACCCGCTCTCGGCCCTGTGGGGCGGCGCGCCCAGCCGCCTGGTCACGCAGTACTACGAGTTCACGTCGCTCGACCCGCCGTTCTCGGCGCCGAGCGGCGTGCGCGACGGCATCCTCGACAAGACGCTGGTGTGGCTGTTCGGCCGCGCCCGCCCGGTCGTCGTGCTCACGTCGCCGAACGGCGGCGAGGTGCTCAGCGGGGACACGGCGAACATCACGTGGAACGAGACGCTGGGCGGCGGTGTCAACGC
>JANPEF010000119.1:0-27856 GCA_031431875.1 Candidatus Eiseniibacteriota bacterium
CCGGCGTCTACGCGCTGGTGATCACGAGCACCGAGACCCGCTGCGTGGGAAGCAACTCGTGCACCAAGACGGTGGTCGAGGATCCGCGTCCGGTGTGCTCGATCTCGGGCGAGGATCTCAACGTCTGCCCGGGTGAGACGGTGCGGCTGTGCGGTCCGGATGGTGCGTTCACGTACGCGTGGACCAAGGACGGCGTGGCCTACAGCACCGAGAAGTGCATCAACGTCGGTGCCGGCGTCTACGCGCTGGTGATCCGCAGCACCGAGACCGGCTGCGTGAGCGACAACTCGTGCACCAAGACGGTGGTCGAGGACCCGCGTCCGGTGTGCTCGATCTCGGCGGACAAGGATGCGGTTTGCGCCGCCGAAACCGCGCGGTTGTGCGGTCCGGACGGTCCGTTCACGTACGCATGGACCAAGGACGGCGTGGCGTACAGCACTGAGGAGTGCATCAACGTCGGGCCTGGCGTCTACGCGCTGGTCATCCGCAACACCGTGACCGGCTGCGTGAGCGACAACTCGTGCACCAAGACAATCGTTCCTCGCACGCCGCCGTGCGTCGACGTGACGGTCGATGCACCCGAAGCGCTCTGCGCCGGAGCCGCGTTCGAACTCTGCGGTCGGGTGACGAATTGCGGCGACACGATTGCCGATCTCGAAGTGCGCTACGGCGACGTCGTGCGTACGTACCCTGGCGTGCCCGCGAGGGAGTGGCGCGACTACTGCATCCCGGCCGTGATGCCGGCCTGCACCGATGGCAGCATCACGTTCCAGGTCACCGCCAAGGCCAGCAATGCCTGCGGCCCCATCTCCAAGAACGCCAGCGACACCGTTCAGTGCAAGGTGCCGCGGATCGACGTGGAGAAGGTCGCCCGGGAGACTACGGTCGCGAATGGCGGCACGATCCACTACACGATCACGGTGACCAATCCGTCTTCCACCGTCGCGCTCGAGAACGTCACTGTCGTCGACGATCTCTGCGCATACGCGAAGTGGACGGGTGTCGCGAATCCGGCCCCCTCGGTCGCGCCTGGTGTCGGCACGGCCGGCGGCCTGGTCACGTGGAACATCGGCAACCTCGCTCCGCTGGCGCAGGTCGATATCACCTTCGAGGTGACCGCTGACATTGCGGCCGGTGGGGGCACCTGCCCGACCACGGTCCAGTGCCAGAACGACGTCTACGCGACCGGCAAGTGCGCGGGCGGCGGTGCGGATTCGGTTCCGGTCCGTGACGACGACTCGATCACCACGCCGATCACCTGTGCGGGCGAGGCCTGCCCGCGGACGGTCGGCTTCTGGGGTGCGCAGTGCGCCCAGCGTGGCAACGGCAGCACGAAGTTCACCGTCGCGCAGCTGACGGCGATCGCGGAGTGCATCGACTCCCGCTCGTCGTTCTTCAACTGGTCGGCCGGCACGGACTTCGAGCAGTTCTGCCGCCACCTGAGCACGGCCAACATGACCCAGCGGGTCCAGGCGAAGCGTCAGTTCGCCGGCGTGCTGGCCAACATGTGCACCGACGCTCTCAACCTGCAGCCGTCGCAGGGCGGCAAGATCTTCCTCGATCCGGCGACGCCGGTTCGCTGCTCGGGCCTGAACGCGACCACCCTCGGCGCGCTGATCGACGAGGTGGATGCGATTCTGGCGGAGCTGGAAGGTCAGAGCCTCAACAGCGGCGCGGTCAAGAGCCGCTACGGACAGCTGATCTCGTGTCTCGACGCCATCAACAACGGCGTCAACATCCCGGTGCGCTCGGATTGCGAGCACGGTGGCACGGGCTTCACCGGCGAAGGTGCCGAGGTCGGCGACGAGGCTTCGGTCGACGCAGGCGCGTCGGTCGAACTCTATCGTCCGTCCCCGAACCCCTTCTCGGGCGTGACGGCGTTCGCCTACAAGGTCGATGCGACCGAGGCGTCCGTCAGCATCAGCGTCTATGACGTCGCCGGCCGGCAGATTCGGAACCTTGTCTCGGGCGTCCAGACCGCGGGTCAGCACACCGCGAGCTGGGACGGTCGGAACGACTCCGGCGTCAAGGCCACCCGCGGCGTCTACTTCGTCCGCACGGTGATCGCGGGCGTCAAGTCGAACACCAGCCGGGTGCTCTACCTCTCCGAGTAGAGCCACTCATCGTCCCGGAGGGAGGTGGGCTCGTCCCGCCTCCCTCTCGGGGTCGCACTCTCAACGAAACCAAGGCAGCCCCGCTCCCCCCCGGGGTCCGGGGCTGTTTCATTGTTGATCGCTGTCCCATATGGGTTTACACTCAGGCACGCTCTCGAAGGCCAGACGTCCCAGCCAACGTCCGGCACTGCACGGATGCAGCTTCGAAGCCCTGGGTCGCGATCGCCGCTCCCCCCCGGCGCGACCGCCTGGTTCCCCACTCCCCGGGCTGGTAGGAGGCATCCGCACCATGAATCTCCATCAATCAACTCAGCATCTCGCGCGCCGCGTGACGACAGCGATATTGGCTGCCTGTTGTGCACTCACGCTGTTTGCCGGCGCGTCGTTCGCCGGGGCGGCTCCGCTCATCGACGGCAACGGCAACGACATGGTCAGCTTCGCAGATGCGTTCACGGGGAGCGGTTGTGCCATCAACCGCGAGGATCCGCGCAACGACATCGCGGTTGCCGATCCGACGTATCCGTCCTGCGCGACGCGCGAGGATCCGGACAACAACGGCAGCTTCGACTACTTCGTCAACGGGTTCGATCTGCGTCGGTTCGTGTTCGTCTACGATCGCCCGAACCAGACCGCCTACATCCTGTGGCGGATGGAAGGGATCGTCGGCGACACCGACGGCAACAGGAACCCGGATAACAGCGTCTGCCCGGAAGTGCCTGGCACCCAGTTCCCCGATCTCGAAGGGATCTCGGGAGACGAGAAGTACCAGGCTCGCATCGACCTGAACTGCGACGGTATCTTCGACATCATCATCAAGATCGGCGATATCGACGGCACGGCGGACAACATTTCGGTCACGGGTGTGGCGACCGGAACGACGACCATCGCCTACCGCAAGGTTGGCGACGGCAGCGTCATCAGCGGTCGTGACCTCGAGATGAAGATCGAGGGCATCAGTCTGCCGCCGGCCTTCCGGGTCGCGGCGAACGTCAACGCCGAGGACGATGGTCCCGGCGAGGACAACTTCCTGGCGGTCCCGTGTGGCGAGGCAGTCCCCTCGATCGACCTGGCCAAGTCGGTGAACGTCGCCCAGATCTGCCCGGGTGGCTCGGCTGACTTCACGCTGGTCGTGACCAACACCGGCAACGTCGACCTGGCCAACGTGACGCTGGTCGACGATCTCGACGCCGGTCTGGTCTACCAGTCGACGGTGTCGAACACGTGCGGCGGCGGGGTGGCCCAGAACGGGAACCAGTTGACGTACGGGCCGTTCTCCCTGGCCACCGGCGCCTCGTGCACGATCGTGATCCGTGTCGGCCGGACGGCCGAGTGCGCGGGCACCAAGCTGAACAACGCCCGGGTCGATGCCCAGTTCCAGTCGGCGTGCGTCAATGGCGGCGAAGCCGTCAACGTCTTCGACACCGCTTCGGCGTCCGTGCTCTGCGGCAACGTCCAGTGCTCGATCGAAGCGCCGGATACGCGCGTCTGTGGCGCTGAGTTGGTCCGAATCTGCGGCCCGGCTGGCGAATACGACTATGCATGGTCAAAGAATGGTCAGCCGCTGGCGGAGACGACCCAGTGCATCAACGTCGGTGCGGGCACGTACTCGCTGGTGGTCACGGACCGTGCGACGCGCTGCGTGAGCTCCAATCCTTGCTCCGTCATCATCGAGCAGGACACGCCGCTTATCGAGGTCACCAAGACCGTTTCGCCCGAAGGTCCGGTCGACCAGGGCGCGGTCCTCAGCTACACGATCACGGTGACGAACCCGGCGTGGAGCACGATCACGGCGCAGAACGTCGTCGTCACCGACGTCCTCTGCGACGAGTCCGTGTACGCGGGCAACGCCAACCCGGCGCCGACCTCGGCTCCGAACGTCGGCGACAACGGGACTATCGTCTGGAACGTCGGACCGCTCGCGCCGGGTGCCTCGGCGACGATCACGTTCGATGCCCGCATCCGCGTCCTCGATGCCCCGGCATGCGAAGCGACGGATCGTCGTTGCGAGAACACCGTCCATGTCTCCACCTCGTGTGGCGACAAGGAAGTCACGGACGATGACTCGGTCAACACGCCGATCATCGCTTGCACCCCCCAGGGCCTCTGCCGCCTGACCGGTGGTGGCTGCCTCAACGAGGACGGCGACAACCGTGGCAGGAAGCAGAGCACGTTCGGTGGCAACTCGAGCCCGTTCCACGAAGGTGGCGGCCCGACCGGCAACTCGTGGCAGCACGTGTACCGCGACGGCAAGACCATCCTGTTCAACTGGCACAGCTGGGATGCGTACGTGACCCGCTGCACGGTTGTTGGATCCGGTCCGTGCAGCCCGCAGGCCGAGAACACCAAGGCCGAGTTCCAGGGCACCGGCAAGTTCAGTCGTGGTCCGGGAAGCCGCGAAGAGGCGGGCAACATGAAGGCCTACATCATCGATCACAGGGAAGGCGCCTGTAACCGCAACTCTCGCGACGAGTACTGGATCCAGGTCCGCGAGGGCGTCGTCATCGGCGAAGGCGCAATCGTCTTCGAGACCAGTGGCGAGATCGACTGCGGCAACCTGCAGATCCACGAGACGCCGCGGTGGCTGTTCAGCGGCGGCACGCAGCAGCCCGGCACGCTCAACGAGGTGGAGTCGGTGGCCCTGCTGAACCGGGCCGTCCCGAATCCGTTCCGTGGCAACATGAGCTACGCGTTCGAAGTCGTCGGTGAAAGCCAGCCGGTCGACGTGGGCGTGTACAACGTGGCCGGACGCCTGGTGAAGTCGCTGGTTCGGGAGACGATGCCCGCCGGCCGTCACACGGCGACGTGGAACGGTCAGGATGACAACGGCGCCCGGGTTCCGAGCGGCGTGTACTTCGTCCGCGCGCGGTACGGTGCGGAGCAGAAGCAGCAGCGGGTGATCTACCTGGGTCAGTAGGACCGGGATCAGTTCACCGGCAACAGCAGCAAACACGATGGGGCGGCTCCGCAAGGGGCCGCCCCAAAGTGCTTGGTTGTGCCCGCACGATTGTGTGCTGGCCCCGGGATGAGGTAGCCTTTCGGCATGACCAATGCGCCTGCCCCCCAGGCGCCCCCGTTCTGTCCCAATGCGGCCTGTCCCTTCCACTTGGGGGATCGGCAGACGTGGCGATTCGAAAAGATCGGCTTCTTCGATCGCCAGAGCCCGCCGTATCAAGTGCAGCGTTATCGCTGTCTGACCTGTCGGCGGAGCTTTTCCGACCAGACTTTCGAGGCGACCTACTGGATGCGGCGGGCCGACCTGCTCGCCCCGGTGTTCCTCCGACTTCAGTCATGCTCGGGCTTCCGGCAGATCGCGCGTGAGTTCGGAGTCTCCCCGACTTCGATTGCCGGCATGAGCGCCCGGCTGGGCCGCCATGCCCTGCTGTTCCACGAACTGCATCGGCCGAAGGGCCCGCTCGAGGAGCCTCTCGCCCTCGACGGCTTCGAAGGCTTCGAGTGGAGCCAGTTCTACCCGTCGGCCTACCACGTTGCCGCAGGAAAGGACTCGCACTTCTTCTACGGGTTCACGACCACGGAGCTCCGGCGCAAGGGTCGGATGACCGACTCCCAGCGCAAGCTGAGGAGGACACTCGAGAAGCGCTTCGGCCGCCCGGATCCCAAGGGAACGGAGAAGGATTTTGCACGGCTCCTCGCGATCGTTGCGCCGCGGGCCCAGTCGCTCGTGCTCCACACCGACGAGCACCAGGCGTATCCGCGTGCGCTCAAGCGGGTTGCACACCTGAACGTCGATCACCGGACCATCTCCTCCCGCGCGGCGCGGACGCCCCAGAACCCGCTGTTCTCCGTCAACCTGCTCGATCTGTTGATCCGCCACAGCGGCTCGCATCACAAGCGCGAGACGATCGCGTTCCCCAAGCGCCTGCAGAGCGGTTGCTGGCGGATGGCCGGCTTTGGCGTGTGGCGCAACTTCATGAAGCCGTTCTCGGAGCGGAAGAAGTGGAAGGGAACGCCAGCCATGCGGCTCGGCCTGGCCGAGCGACCGCTCACGGTCGAGGATGTGCTGGCAAGCAGGCTGTTCCCGAGTCGGATCCGGCTTCCCGAACCGTGGACAACCTACTACTGGGGGCGAGTGCCGACCCGGGCCCTGCCACGCTGGCGGGAACATCGACGGAAGTACGCGGTGTAGGGGCGAGGTGGATTCCGCTACCTGGGTTGAGCCAGGGGAACTCACGCTCTCTGGGACGCACACAATCGTGCGGGCACAACCTGCGGGCACACCGGGCACACCGGACGGCGACCTGAGATGCGAAAACCCGGGAGCCTGTGGGCTCCCGGGCCGTCGCGGACCGTCGCTCGTCGCGGGGCGCTACTCGAGGACGCGGACGAACTTCTTCTGCAACTGGGTCGTGCCGACGGTGAGCCGGGCAAAGTAGACGCCGGGGGTGGTCTTCTCGCCGGCCGTGTTCCGACCGTCCCACGAGAGGCGCTGGGTGCCGGGGGTCGCGACGCCGTGAATCATGCGCACCTCGCGGCCACGCACATCGAAGATGCTCACGGAGACCGGGGTCGAGGCGCCCTGCGCCAAGGCGAGCAAGGCGACGTCGAACTCGAACGAGGCGAAGTCGCGGCTCGGGTTCGGGAAGACGTTGCGGAACGACAGGCCGAAGGCGACGCCGTCGTTGACGCCCGTCGTCCCGCCGACCGCGACGTCGAGCTTGCCGTAGCCCCATTTCCCATTGGGGACCGTACCGGTGTACGAGTCCGCACGGGCTCGAGTGCGGAGGATCGCACGCGCGCCGCTCGGGGTCAGGAATCGGTTCTGCTCGAGCAGCAGTGCGATCGCGCCGGTCGTGTGCGCATTCGCGACGCTGGTTCCCTTGGCCATGTGGTGAACACCGTCCGGGTCCTCGTAGGTCGCGCTGATCGAGGCATCGGTCGACATGGAGGACATGACACCGTACCCCGGGGCGACGATGTCCGGGCGCTGGACGCCGTCCCGGCGCGGGCCGCGTGAGGTGAAGCCGGAGAGTCTCAACAGCGGAGGTGAACCCGGGTAGTTGGACGTCGAACCCGCGTTGTTCGACCACGAGACCTTCGTCGTGTACGAACCGGTCGAGATCACCGAATCCGCCGTGGCCGGGGACGTCACCGTGACGGCGGTATCGACTCCTGCTCCGGTGAAGGCCGGGAGCGTCGTCGTTCCAAGCACTGACGAGGAGACCCACCAGTGGGACAGACCGGTGGTCGTGCCGCTCCGACGCTTGATGTTGATCTTCCAGGTGCCGCTCCGCACTCGGGGGGTTCCCGCCTGTCCGTAGCCGGCGTAGACCAGGATCTGCTTGGCTCCAAGCTGGTTCGTGACGAGGCCATTCTTGATGATAATCGATCCGTCGTTGGTCACGACCAGTCCCGACTCGGTCCCCGGCACGATCGTCGCGGACGTGATACCGGTCGGAGTCGTGAGCTTCACATCGAACGAAGCCGAAGGATCATGCCAGCCTTCGATGACCACGGACTCATTCTGGGACGAACTTTCCGTATACGTGGGAATGGTGTAGGTCGCATCGACTGACCCATTCAGCGCCAGGTCGTAGCGGGCGTGCCCGTTCTCCAGACCATGGTTTCCGGCCGCAGCCGTGATGATCTTGCCGGGCCCCGTCAGCGCGTTCAGCGCTCGATCGAGCGAGGTGGTGCCGTCATGGCCACCCTGCTTTCCCGAGAGGCTCAGGTTCACGACTGCGCCCTTGTTGAGAGACGCGGCCTTCGTGAAAATATAGTTCACGCCATCAATCACACCGGTCTCGAGCAAGTAGGACTTCACGGCGATCAGACTCGCACGAGGCGCGACGCCTACGAACCGATAGGCGGCCTGCCCGTTCCCCGTGGATCTTCCGTTCCCCGCAGCGACGCCGGCGAGGTGCGTACCGTGACCATCGTAGTCATGGTAGGAAGTGATCTGGTTTGCGTTGATTTGGGCTTGCGTGTACTCGTACCCGTAGGGAAAGCCCGCAGGCGGGCCGCCGGACCACTGCTGGTCCCAGATCGAGATGAACCGGGTGTTGTTCGAAGCGTCCTTGAAGTCCGCGACACGCGGATCCGTGCCGGTATCGACGATGCCCACGACGACCCCGTTGCCCGTCAGGCTACCGGCGGGAAAGTTGGGCGGGCTACCCATCCAGAGCTCGCCGGCTTCCATCTCGACGATGCTCACGTTGAGCGCCTTCTCCATGACGCCTGCCGCGGAGACCTGCTGCACTCCCGGGACCTCGAGCAGGGCGGGCAGCAGGGAGATCGGCATGGTCGCCGTCACCACGTCGCCTGCAACGGTGCCGACGACGATACCCAGCGCCTCGAGCGCCTCCCGGGACGGCGTCCCATCGATGAGGAGCGCCACCGGCGTCCCCGGCCGGACTCGAGCCGGCTGGAAGTTGGCGAAACGAGTCACCATCGGATCGTCGCCGGGCATGGTCGGGGCGTCGGGCAGATCGGCCTCGTGCTGCGCCCGCGTGGCCAGAAGGCCAAGGAGCGGACTGACGCGAACGTCGCGGCCGGCCATCTCCAGCGTGAGCAGGCGGGGCGTCTGCGCGCTGGATTCGGCGGCCGAGCCGCACGCGAGGGCGAGACCCAGCAACGCAGTCATTGCGGCGAGCCGCAGCGAGGCGCGCGGAAAAACTCGGGGGGAGCGAGGAAGTTCACGCATGTCGTTTGGACTCCACTCCTGCACGGGGGTCATGATGCACCGTGTCTCGTTGCGTCCCGCAATCCATGCGAGCGCTGCGTTCAGGGGCGAAGTATGCAATCGCCGGGCCAGACCAGACCGTCGCGCAAACAGCGATGCAAACCGTTTGAAATGCAGTCATTCGGGGGGTGCCTCGAGATCCTCGTTCACACCGACCGGGCAAATCAGGACGTAAGGAGGTGCGCACTGCAAGGCGACGAGCGATCGTCGCCGACGCGTCTTCACTTAGGCTGTACACTCGAGTCCGGTGCGGTCGCCGGAATTCTCGATGTGCATCGCACTTCGCGGCGCACAATGGACGCTGCCAGGGTGAATGGGCGCAATCTCCCTCCGGCCGGGCGGGAATCCCGGAGGAATTCCGTCGAGGCACGATCACTCGCCCCCCGCGGAGACTTAACGGATGATGCGATTCTATTTTACCGGGTTTGCCCCCCGGGTCGGAAGTTTCTTCTTGGGTACGCTCCTGGTTCTTGGCGGCCCCCGTCCCGCTCCGGCGGCCGCGCCAGATGCGCTGGTCCCTTTCGGGATCCCGGGCCGCCCCGACCCCCCCGCCGTTCTCGTGCGGCTGGCCCCCGGAGCTCGGCCGAATGCCCCCCTCGCCGCCTTCGGGCGGGGAGGTGCGGCGGTCCGACCACAGGCCGCCGACGTAACGAGCCCCTGGTCGGCGGTTCTCGCCGCCGAGACCCCGTTCGAGGAGTTCGGGCTCGGACCGGACGAGCCCCTCGGGCGGACCCTGCGGCTGGTCCTGCGCCCTGGGGCCGACCCGGCTGCCGTCGCTGCCGCCCTGGCCCGGGAACCCGGGACCGAAGCGGCCTGGGTCGAGGGCCGGTTTCGGGTCGCCTGGGCCGGCGGGGTCCTCGGGGCCGACCTGGCCCCGGATGATCCCCTCTACCTCGACGGTTCCCAGTGGGGCCTGCGCAACGACGGCAGCGGGCCCTTCGGCGGGGTGGCCGGGACCGACATCCGGGCCGAGGCTGGCTGGGCGGTCACGACCGGCTCGACGACCATCCCGATCGCGATCGTCGATACGGGGATCGACGTCGGGCATCCGGACCTGGGCGGCACCCTCGCCGGCGGGCTGCCGCGGATCATTCGGGCGTTCAACGCGAGCATCGAAGGCGGCACCGCCTCCCCCGCCGATTCGGTTGGCCACGGCACGATGGTCGCCGGCGTGGCTCTCGCCCGCACCAACAACGGGGCCCAGCTCGACGGTCGCGGGGTCGCCGGCGTGGCCGGTGGCGCCGGCGGCGACTCGGCCGGTTGTCGGGTCATCGCGGTCAAGGCCACGCCGACGCGGCTGATCGACGCGCTCAGCACCGAGCTGGCGAAAGGGATCATCTACGCGGTGAGCAACGGCGCGCGGGCGATCAACCTCTCCTTCGGTGGCGACGACGACGACGACACGGTGCGGGACGCCCTGTCGTACGCTGCGCGCTTCGGTTGCGTCGTGGTCTGCGGCGCCGGCAACGGCCTCGACGCGCGCCCGCAGTACCCCGGTTACTACGCGCGCTACGGCAACGGAGTCTCGGTTGCGGCGCTGGGGCCCGACGGTCTGCTTGCCGGTTTCTCCAGTCGCGGGCCGCAGATCGACGTCGCCGCACCCGGCGTCTCGATCTACTCGACCTACCCGACCTACGAGAACGCGTACGGCAGCCCGCTCCGCAACTTCCTGTACACGTCGGGAACGTCGTTCGCGGCGCCGTTCGTCACCGGGCTCGCGGGCCTCACCACCGCGCTCCAGCCGTCGCTGCTCGACAACGAGTTCCAGCAACTCCTGCGTCACACGGCGCGCGACGTCGGCGCTCCCGGGCGGGACGACACGTTCGGTTGGGGCGTGCCCGACGCGGGCGTGCTCCTGTCGTTCGTGGCGCCGCCGCGCGGCTTCCTGCGCGGCAGCGCGACCGCGCAGACGTGGACGCTGCTCGGCACCGACAGCGTGACGATTCGCGAGACGCGGATCGCCGTCGGCGGCTGCGGCGTCGACGGGCGCTATCTCGCCGAGCGCTGGGAAGTGCGCGCGCGCGTCGACCTGCCGCCGGGGAGGATGCTCGAGACTCCGCTGGGCATGGTGCGCACGCACGCCTCGCGCGGCTGGAGTTACGGGCCGTTGCTCGAGTACGACCTGGGCTGGGGCGAGGTCGTGCCCGGCACGAGCGGGCCCGACGGCTTCACGCTGCGCACGTACGTCTATCGCATTCCGGTGCCGCCGGAGAACTGCGGCGGGGGCAGTCCGACGCCGATCGACTTCCTGCCCGTGCGGCCGCAGGACGTGGTCTTCGCGTGGAGCGCATTTGGGCGGCTCGATGCGCCGCCGACGCTCGCGATCACGAACCCCACGGCCGACGGCGCGCCGTGGCCGGTCGACACGCCCGACACGCTGCGTTGGGAGGCAAGCGATCCGGACGAGGTGAGCGGGTTCCAGATCGAGGTCAGTCGCGATGGCGGAGCGAGTTGGCGGTTCCTGACGAACTCCCTGGGCCTGGCGGGAGATGTCCGCACGTTCCCCTTTGCTGCGCCGTGCGCCAGCGCGGGCGCGACGACGCTCGTCCGCGTGACCGCGTATGACACGCACGGAGCGCTTGCCGATGAAGCCTCGGCGACGAGCGAGATCGTGCCGCAGCGACTCTGCCTTCCCGGAGAAGTTCCCGTTGGCACGGGCAGCTTCGCAATGCTCCCGGTGGCCCCGAATCCCGCTCATGGGACGGCGACCTTCCGCTACGAGCGCGACTTCGCCGGCGGGCCTGTCGCACGACGCGGGGACAGCGTCCAGTCGGACATCGGGGACCCGAGCGAAGACCTCATGGTCTACGACGCGGCGGGGCGTCACCTGCGCACGCTCCAGCTTCCGGGCGCGGAGCAGCTGTTCGTCGTGTGGGACGGACGCGACGCGGCGGGGCGGCGCGTGCCGAACGGCGTCTACTTCGCGCGGTTGCGGGCCGACGGCAAGGATGCGACGCAGCGCTTCGTGTTCCTCGCCGAGTAGGCGCCGGCGCACGAACGCCCGAAGCACGAACGGCCCCGGGATCGCTCCCGGGGCCGTCGTCGTTTCTGCTCGTCCGCGTGTCATGCATGCGAAGACTACACCAGCGGCTCGTTCCACCCCTCGAGGTAGTCGCGCAGGTCGTTCATGAAGTGATCGGCGCTTGCCCCGTCGACGACGCGATGGTCGTAGGCGACCGACATCAGGCAGATCGAGCGGATCGCGATCTTGTCGCCCTCGTCGTCGCTGATCACGACCGGGCGCTTGACGATGCCGCCCACGTCGAGGATCGCCACCTGCGGCTGGTTGATCACCGGGCAGCCGAACAGCGAGCCGAAGACGCCCGGGTTCGTGATGGTGAACGTCCCCTGCTGCACGTCGTCGGGCGAAAGCTGCTTCTTGCGCGCGCGGTCGGCCAGGTCGGCGAGCGATCGGGCGAGTCCGAGGAATGACTTCTCCTCGGCCTTCTTGATCACCGGCACGATGAGCCCCGGGTTGAGATCCACCGCGATGCCGACGTTGGTCGAGGCATGCATGATGACCTCGTTGCCGCGCACCGATGCGTTGAGCACCGGGTTCTTGCGCAGCGCATGGACCGTGGCGCGCAGGATGAACGGCATGAAGGTGAGCCTGGTGCCGGTCTCCTTCTCGAAGGCGACCTTCTCCTTCGCGCGGATCGAGGCGATGCGGGTCAGGTCGAACTCGAACACCGTGTAGACGTGCGGCGAGGTGTGCTTCGAGAACACCATGTGCTGGGCGATGATCTCGCGCATGCGGCTCATGGGTTCGACCTTGTCGCCCGGCATCACCTGCGGCAGCCACGAGGGCATCGGCGCCGGAAGGCCCGTGAAGCCGCCCGCTTGAGTCACAGCGCCGGCGCCTGCGGCGCCGGGAGCTCCCTTCTGCCGCGTCTCGAGTGCGCGCACCACGTCGGCGCGCGTGACGCGCCCACCGACGCCGGTGCCAGGCACGGCGTGCAGGTCGATGTTCTCGACGCGCGCCATGTGCTTGACCAGCGGCGAGGTGAGTACGCGGCCGCTGACCGGGTTCACCAGCGCCGTGTGGCCACCCGGTGCAGGGGCGATCGCCGCAGCGCGGGAGGCGCCGCCGTTGCCGGTCGACATCGTGCCCGCCATCGCCACCGTCGGCATCTTCGGGACGACGATCTCCTGCACGTTGAGCCCGAGCGGGCTCGTGTCCTTGGGCAGGGAGGACGGCGCCGATTCGAGCTTGCCCGGGACTTCCTGCGTTGGAATGTTGGCCGCGGCCGGAACGTCGGGCGCGGGAGCAACATCAGCCGCGGCTGGCGCCGCGGGAGCTGGGCTCACGTCGATGACGGCGACGACCGTGTTGATGTTGACGGTCGTGCCCTCGGGCACCTTGATCGCGGTGACGTAACCGCCGGCCGGGGCCGGGATCACGGAGTCCACCTTGTCGGTCGAGATCTCGAACAGCGGTTCATCGCGTTCGATCTTGTCGCCGACCTGCTTCAACCACTTGGTGACGGTTCCCTCGGCGAGGGACTCGCCCATCTGCGGCATCACGACATCGGTCGCCACGGATCGGTCCCTCCTTAGAACGCCATGAGCTCGCGCGACACCCGGACGATGTCGGCGGTCTTGGGCAGGAACGCCTCCTCGAGCGTCGGCGCGAACGGCACCGGTGCGTCGGGGGAGGCGATGCGCTTGATCGGCGCCTCGAGGTAGGTGAATGCCTCGTCGGCCAGGCGGGCGGCGATCTCGCCACCGATGCCGCCGGTGAGCGTGTCCTCGTGCAGGATGATGCAGCGCGAGGTCTTCTTCACCGAGTCCATCACCATGTCGATGTCGAACGGCATGATCGAGCGCAGGTCGATGACCTCGAGCTCGATCTCGGGCGACAGCTGCTCGGCTGCCTCGTATGCCAGGTAGAGCATCGCGCCGTAGGTGACCAGCGTGATGTCCTTGCCCGGGCGGCGCAGCGCAGCCTTGCCGATCGGGACGATGTAGTCGTCGACCGGCAGCTCCTCCTTGATGCGGCGGTAGAGGAACTTGTGCTCGAAGAACAGCACCGGATCCTGGTCGCGGATGGCGGCCTTGATCAGGCCCTTCGCGTCGTAGGCCGTGGCCGGCGTGACCACCTTGAGGCCCGGCGTGTGTGCGAAGTACATCTCGGGATTGGCCGAGTGGAACGGGCCCCCGTGCACGTTGCCGCCGCACGGACCGCGCACCACGAGCGGGGCGCCGACGCCCCAGCGGTAGCGGCTCTTGGCGGCGTACGACGTGATCTGGTCGAAGGCGCAGGTGATGAAGTCGATGAACTGCATCTCGACGACCGGCAGGTAGCCGTTCATCGACATGCCGATCGCGGCGCCGACCAGGGCGGATTCGGAGATCGGCGTGTCGACGACGCGCGTCGGGCCGAACTCGTCGAACATGCCGGCGGTGACCTTGAAGGCGCCACCGTACTTGCCGATGTCCTCGCCGAGCATGACGACGCGATCGTCGCGTCGCATTTCCTCGAACATGCCCTGGCGGATCGCCTCGAGATACGTGATGGCCGCCATCAGTCCGCCGCTCCTTCCTGATTCACGATCGGTCGCGTGGGATCGTAGTAGACGTCGGTCGTCGCCTCGGACGGATCCGGGAATGGGCAGGCCTCGGCCAGCTCCACGGCCTTGTCGATCTGGGCACGGATGTCGGTGAGCGAATCGGCGATCCACTTCTCGTCGACGATGCCGCGCTCGAACATGCGCGTCGACAGCCGGGCGATCGGATCCTTCTGCTCCCACTGCGGGAACAACTCGGACGGCACGTAGTGCGACGGATCGTCGTGCGCCGAGTGGCCGGTCATGCGAAACGTCTTGCATTCGACGATCGAGGGGCCGCCGCCAGTGCGCGCCTTGGTCGTCACGGCCATCGCCGTGCGCCACACCGCCTCGGCGTCGTTGCCGTCGATCAGGTAGCCGTCGATGCCGTAACCGATCGCGCGATCGGCCAGGTTCTCGCAGGCGTACTGCGCTTCGTTCGGCGTCGAGTAGGCGTACGAGTTGTTGTTCACCACGTAGACGCAGTTCGCCTTCTGCACGGCGGCAAGGTTGATGCCCTCGTGCCAGTCGCCGCGCGAGGTCGAGCCCTCGCCGTTGAACGTGATGGCGATGCGTGGCTCCTTGCGGAAGCGGAACGCCATGCCGGCGCCTGCAACGATCGGCACGGAGTCGGCAAGCATGGACACGAACGAGACCAGGCCGAGACGCAGGTCGCCCATGTGCATGTTACCGTCCTTGCCGCGCGCCGGTCCGTCGCGACGGCCCAGGTACTGGGCGAAGATCTTGTAGAGCGACATCCCGCGCGTGACGTAGACGCCCATGTCGCGGTGCGACGGGATGATGTAGTCCCTGGGTTCCAGCGCCAACGTGAACGCCACCGAGATGGCTTCCTGCCCGCGGCCGGTGTAGACGCCGCCGACGATCTTGCCCTGACGGTAGAGCTTCTTCTCGATCTTGTCGTCGACCTCACGCGTCAGCAGCATGTGGTAGAGCAGCTTCTTCTGCATCTCCGGAGGAACCGGCGGTCCGTCAGGCGCTCCCTTGACGAAGGGGCGCGACGACTTCGGCGGCGGAAACTCCTCCTTCTCCTTCACGTCGGGCGTCTGCACGGAAGTCCCTCCTGCGGTTTTCTTGCGGCTCGCCACGTCTACTCCTTCATGTTCGGACCGCCGGCGGGCGTTCCGTCGAACTGCACGCGGCGCACGCCGCCGAGGATGCGGTCCCCCGCCGGGCGCAGCCCCGCGAGTTCGACCGGATCCCCCGTCTCGACGCGCCAGCCGAACACCTCGCCCAGCGCGCGGGCCGCCTCGTCGGCGGTCGCGTCGACTGCATGGGCCCGCCCGGTGGCGCGCTCCAGCGAGGTGACGCCGTGCCCGCGGATGCCGCACGGCACGATCAGATCGAAGAACGACAGGTCGTTCGCCACGTTGAGGGCGAACCCGTGCGACGTGACCCAGCGGTCGACGCGCACGCCCATCGCGCAAATCTTGTCCAATCGCTCCGACCCGCCCCCTGCCGGCAACCACACGCCGGTGAAGTCCGGATGCCGCCTTGCGGCGAGCTCGTGCCGCGCGAGGAGTGCGATCATCGCCTCCTCGAGCCGCCGCAGGTACAGGCCGACGTCCTTTCCGTGCTGCTTCAGGTCGACGATCCCGTAGCCCACCAGCTGCCCGGGACCGTGGAACGTCACGTCGCCACCGCGCGTCGTCTCGTAGACCTCGACGCCGCGAGCCGCGAGCAGCGCCGGCGGTGCGACCACGTTTTCGTCGTCGTGCGCCGCGCGGCCGATCGTGACCACGGGCGGATGCTCGAGGAACAGGAACGTATCGGGGATCTCCCCCTGCTGCCGCCGTTCCACGAGCGCCTGTTGCAACTCCGCCGCCTCGAGGTAGCCGAGCCGGCCGAGCCAGTACGTGCGCGCCGGCTGCGGCTGGCCGTCGCCGGCGTCGCGACTAGAAATGGATCGCCATTCCGTAGACGGCATGCGCAGTCTCGCCCAGCGCCTCCGACAGCGTCGGATGCGCGAAGACGGTGTTCTGCACGCTCTGCACGGTCGCCTCGTGCGACAGCATGACGCCCGCGGCGGCCAGCAACTCGGTCGCCTTGGGGCCGATGATGTGCACGCCGAGGACCTCGTCGTACTTCTTGTCGGCGACGATCTTCACGAAGTAGCCCTGATGCTGGTCGAGGATCAGCGCCTTGCCGATGCCGACGAAGGGGAACTTGCCGACCTTCACGTCGTAGCCGCGCTCCTTCGCCTTCTTCTCGGTGAGGCCGACCGAGGCGACTTCGGGGAAGCAGTAGGTGGCGTTGGGGACCTTGTCCATGTTCATGGGCTCGGTCTCCTTCCCCGCCAGGTGCGTCACCACGTGGATGCCCTCGTGCGACGCGGCATGCGCCAGCCACGGCGCCTTGATGATGTCGCCGATGGCGTAGATACCCTTGAGGTTGGTCGCGAACGTCGCCGGGTCGTGGATCACGTAGCCCTTGTCCGTCTTCACGCCGACGGTCTCGAGGCCGATGCCCTCGGTGTTGGGCTTGCGACCGACAGCAACGAGGACCTTGTCGTAAGTCCCCTGCTCTTCCTTGCCGTCCTTGCCCTTGAGCGTCACCTCGGCCTGGTCCCCCGTCACCTTGAGCGACGTGACGGTCGTCTCGGTGCGGACCTTCATCCCCTGCTTGACGAACGCCTCGGCGAGCGCCTTGCCGATCTCCTCGTCCTCGACGGGGACGACGGTCGGCATCATCTCGACCAGCGTGACCTCGGAGCCGTAGCGCAGGTACACCGATGCGAACTCGGAGCCCACGGCGCCCGCGCCGATGACGAGTAGCGATCTGGGCACCGCCGGCAGCTTCAGGATGTCGTCGGAGTTGAGGACCACCTTGTGATCGACGGGCATCGACGGGATGTCGCGGCACTCGGAGCCGGTGGCGAGGATGATGTTCTTCGCCTGCACCTCCCCCGTCACCTTGCCGTCGTTGTCCTTGAGCGCGATCTTGTTCGCCGAGACGAGCACGCCGAAGCCCTGGAACGTGGTGACCTTGTTCTTCTTGAGCAGGCCCTTCACGCCGGTGGCGAGCTGGTTCACCACCTTGTCCTTGCGCGCCATGGTGAGGCCGATGTCGAGGCTCACGCCCGTGGCGATGACGCCATGGGTCTTGGCGTGTTTGAACTCGTCGAGCAGGTCGGCGGTATGGAGGAGCGCCTTGGTCGGGATGCAGCCGCGATGCAGGCAGGTGCCGCCGAAGAAGGGATCCTTCTCGATGATCGCGGTCTTGAGACCGAGTTGGCCGGCGCGGATCGCGGCGACGTATCCGCCGGGACCGGAGCCGAGAATCGCCACGTCGAAGACTTCGTTCTGAGCCAAGGCCCTACTCCTCGTGAGCGGGACGTGCGGATCGTGTGCAGCGGTGGATTCGGGTGGATTTTCGGCAGGGACGGGTGGGGGGTCAAGCGCGGACGTCCTCTGAGGAGGGTGCGGGGATGACAATTCTTGTGGCTAGCGCAACTGATACGTCATTGATACGGTATTGACCGCAAGAATGACTCAGCCACCGTCGAGCTCAGAACATGCAATCACTTGTAGGGCATCACTTTAGAAGATCGACAGGTCAGCGTTCGAGCGGCCGCTGCCGGAGCCTTTCACGCTCGAGGATCGAAAGCATCGACGCGAACTCCAGACCGGACTGCTCGAACAGTTCGATCAAGAGGTGGCCTGGTTCGGAAGGATCTTGAGGGACGAAGCGGAGAAGCAGGATTCCGCAAGGGGCCGAGAGGCCGCCGCGCAGGGTCAGCACACCGAAATCGAGATCGAACGTCAGGATCAGCCGACGATCTTCGGTCGCTCGAGCGAGCAGAACGGAATCCGACAGCCGTGGCATAACTTCTGATGCTGCAAGGACATCATGGCCTGCATCGCGGAGGAGCCGGACGCTCGGCCTGGGGATGTTCTCGTCGGCGAAAAGCCGCACTAACCCGTCCTGCGCCGCCGGGGGAGGAAGCCTTCAGCGCCCAGGGACTCCGCGGCATAGGCGAAGACGGCGCGGAGGGAATCGATGGAGAGGGCGGAATAGCTGTCGAGGACCTGCGCATCGGTCCATCCGGCAGCATAGAGCCCGAGAACGAACTCAACGGACAGGCGAGTCCCTCGGACGACGGGCTTGCCCCCGAGAGTCTCGGGACTCGTCTCGATGTGATCGCGCCAGTTCATGGCAGAAAGCCTAGCACGATTCGAGTACGGGAACCCCCGCATCTCGGGCGGATGGCTCCCCTGCGCCGCCGGTGCGACAATCCGCTCAGGTCCCGTCTCTGGAGGTGTCCATGACCACAGCCGCCACCCCTCTCGCCGGCCGCCGCATCGCGCTCCTGGTCGCGCCGATGTACCGCGACGAGGAGGTGTTCGAACCGCTCGCCGAGCTGAGTGCGCGCGGCGCGACCGTCACGGTGCTCGGGATCGACGGCTCGCCGGTGCTCGGCAAGCTCGGCGGCGTGGTCGAGCCCGACGGCTGCATCGTCGACGCGCGGCCGGACGACTTCGACGCGGTGATCATCCCGGGCGGGCAGGCGCCCGAGCGGCTGCGGCTCGACCTGGCAACGCTTGCCTTCGTGCGCGAGTTCGCGCGGCGGGGGGCGACGATCGCGGCGATCTGCCACGGGCCGCAGGTGCTCATTTCTGCAGACCTGTTGCGCGGGCGACGTGCCACCTGTTACGAGGGAATCCGCGACGACGTGAAACTCGCCGGCGCGCACTACGAGGATGCGCCAGTCGTCGTCGACGGGAACCTGATCACGTCGCGCACGCCCGACGACCTGCCGTCGTTTCACGATGCGATCACCGCCGCGCTCGCGGCGTCGCCCCGACCCTGAGGAGGAGCATGGAACTGGGACTCGCAGGAAAGGTCGCCCTGATCGGCGGCGCCAGCATGGGCCTGGGCCGCGCCTGTGCCGCGTCACTGGCGGCCGAGGGCGTGAAGACCGTGATCGTGGCGCGCAACCCGGCGCGCCTGGCCGAGACCGCGCAGGCCATCGCGAAGGAGCACAGAGCCGAGTGTCATCCGTTCACCGCCGACCTGTCCACGGCCGAAGCCTGCGAGGCCGCGGTCGCCGAGGCGGTGAAGAAGTTCGGGCGCCTCGACATCGTCGTGTCGAACGCGGGCGGCCCGAAGCCGGGCACGATCGACGAGCTCTCGGATGATGACTGGCGCAACGGCTTCGAGCTCACGTTCCTGTCGACGGTGCGCCTGGCGCGCGCGGCGGTGGGGGCGATGAAGCGTGGGCCCGGCAACGGCGGGCGCATCGTGATCATCGGCTCGGGCTCGATGGTGGCGCCGATCGGCAACCTCGCGATCTCGAGCGGACTGCGCCCCGGCCTGCGCGGTGTCGCCAAGCTGCTGGCCGAGCGCCACGCGAAGGATGGCATCACGGTGAACATCGTCGCACCCGGCCTGGTCAGGACCGAGCGCCTGATCGAGGTCGCGCACGGCACGCCCGGGGCCGGCACGCGCGAGGGCGCGGCACGGCTGTTCGAGCGCTGGGCTGCCGAGATCCCCGCGGGGCGCCTGGGTGAGCCGGCGGAAGTGGGGGATGCGGTCGCGTTCCTCGCCTCGGATCGCGCGGCCTACGTGACCGGGCAGGTGCTGATGGTCGACGGCGGACGGCACCGCTCGCTGTGAAGAAACTCGGCATCGCCCTGTCGGGCGGGGGGGCGCGCGGCGCGGCGCACACCGGCGTCCTGCGCGTGATCCAGCGCGAAGGCATCCCGATCCACTGCATCGCGGGCACGTCGAGCGGCGCGATCGTCGGCTCGTTCCACGCCGCCGGCGCGCCGCCCGAGAAGCAGCTCGCGTTCGCCCAGCGCCTGCGCTGGCGTTCGCTGCGCATGATCGGGATCCCCAAGATGGGGTTCTTCCACACGGGCGAACTGGAGAAGTTCCTCATCGAGTCGATCGGCGACGTGCGCTTCGAGGAACTGAAGATCCCGCTCGCCGTCGTCGCCACCGACTTCCGCACCGCGCAGCCGGTCGTGTTCAGGAGCGGCCGCGTCGCCCCGGCGGTCGCCGCGAGCGCGGCGATCCCGATCGTGTTCTCCCCGGTGATGCACGGCGAGATGGTGCTGGTCGACGGCGGACTGTCGAACAACCTGCCGTCGGACATCACGCGGCAGATGGGTGCGGAGATCGTGCTCGGCGTCAGCGTGCTCTCGGTGTTCGACGAGCAGCGCCGCTACCAGAGCTTCTTCGACATCGCGCTGGGGACGATGGACCTGATGTCGCGCACGTCGAACGAGCGGGGGGCGGCCGACTGCGACCTGTGCCTCTCGCCATTGCGCGGGCCGCGTTCGCCGTCGGACCTGGCCCGCGCGCCGGCGATGGTCGCCGAGGGCGAGGCCGCGATGCTGCGGGCGCTGCCGCGGCTCAGGGAGTTGCTGGAAAGCTGAAGCCGACGACCGGCCGGTGGGCAAGCTGCCCAGTTGACTGTTCCCGAACAGTCGATTGGGCAAGTTTGGGCGCTAGAAGTGCAACGTCACCTGCGCGCCGTCGGGCCCGATGCCGAACACGGGCCCGGCGGCGTTCGCATGCGTACCGCCCGCATCGTCGCCCGCGACAGCGCGGCCGACGGTGAGCCCGATCGCCGCACCCGCCAGCACGTCGGAGAAGTAGTGCTTGCGGTCCTCCATGCGGCCGAGGCCGGTGCCGACGGCGAGCACGTACGCCGGGACGGCCGCCAGCGGGCCGAAGCGACGAGCCAGCACCGGCGCCACCGCGAACGCCGCAGCCGTGTGCCCGGACGGGAAGGACCAGCCGCCGCCGCTCGGGCGCGTGCGGTCCACACCGATCTTGATCGCCGAGACGAGCACCCCCGTGTAGACGAGCGAGCGCGCCATCTCGCCAGCGGCGCCGCGCAGGTTCGCGTCGCCCGTCGTGGCGCCGGCCGCGAACAGCGCGAGCGCACTCCCCGCCAGGATCGCGCCGTGTCCGTAGGTGTTGCCGACGTCGAGGCCTCCATCGAGGGCGGGCCGGTCGAGCATGGTCTCGACGTGATCCGGGTTCTCCTTGCCCTGGACCGCCAGCGCAAGGGCGCCACCGGTGAGCAAGACGCGCAGCGATTGGGGCGAGGCCAGGCGGTCGAGATCGCGGCGCAGGAACGAGCGCGCGGCGGCGGACTCGCTGAACTCGCTGCCGAGCGCGGGGATGTCGGGATCGCCGGTGTGCGGCGCGGCGTGCAGCAGGGGTGGGGCGACGGCAAGGGCGGCGGCCGCCACGAATGCGGCGAGCCCGGCCTGAAGGCGACGCGCACGGCGGCAGAGCAGGGTGGAGTGTCGGGGCATCGGGACTCCCAGGGTGACCGGTCGACTGGCACTACCCGGGGGGGAAGGCGCAGTTCCCGCGGGCCCGGGCCCGGGCCGGCCGGGTACACTGCTGGCCGTGCGTTCTGCATGAAATCGAGGTTCAGGGGCGAACGCCGTGGAGGCCGGGCGATGCGGGGAGGACACGGGTTCGGGGTGGGCCTCGGGCTGGCGCTGTTCCTCGGGGCGCTCGGGCCCGGCGTCGCGGGGGCGCCGACTCCGTCGGACGCAGGGGCCGGCTTCGATCAAGACACGAGCGGCGACTCGCTGGCGATCCTCGCGCTGCTCAACCGCGGCGAGCCCGACTCGGCGAACGCGCGGCTCGCGCGCGTCGTCCCCGCGGCGCGCGCGACCGGTGACTCGGCGCGCGTGGCGCGCGCACTGCTGCTCGAGGGCGTGATCGCGCTGCGCCAGTTTCATCCGGCCGAGGCCACGCCGAAGATCGAGCGAGCGCGTCGGCTCGCGCATCAGTCGGGCGACGATGCGACGTTCATGGCGAGCCTGCGCGACGAGTCGATGGTGCACATCCTGAACGGCGACTTCGCGCGCATCGAGCCGCTGGTCGTCCGCTGGACGGCGCTGGCCCGCCGGCTGAACCACCCCGAGTACCTGGGCTGGGGCGCGACGACGCGCGCATTCCTCGCCAGGGTGCGCGGCGACATTCCGGCGGCACGGGCAGAGGACCTGGCGGCACTGGCGATCTTCGACTCACTGGGCAACGCCGTCGGCCAGGCGTACGTGGCGAACGACCTTGGTGGACTCGACATCCACGAAGGCAAGTACGAGGCCGCGCGCGTCTCGTCCCGGAAGGCGCTCGCGATCGTCGGCGCCGACGGTGATCCGCGGATGCGCGACGGGGCCCTGGCGAATCTCGGCGTCTGCGAGATCCGCGCCGGCGATCCGGTGCGCGGGCTCGACTATTACGAGCAGTCGCTCGCCGGCAAGAGAGCGCGCGGCGAGACCGTCGAGACGCTCATCACCTACCGCAACCTCGTCACCTTGGCGACCGACCTTGGGCGCATCGACGACGCGCTTCGACTGGGCCAGGATGCGCTGGCGCTGGCGTTGCGCGACAGCGTTGAGGTCGAGATTCCGTGGGCACGCTTCAACCTGGGGGAGGCGCTGTGGGCGGCCGATCGTCACGCGGCCGCCCTCGCCGAGTGGCGGCAGGTGCTGGCCGATCCGCGCTCTGAGCCCGGGTTGCTCGCGCTCTCCACCGCCGGCATCGCCAACTCGCTCGCCGAGCACGACAGCCTGCTCGAGGCCGCCCGCCTGTACGAGGACGCGATCACGCGCTACGGCCCGGTGGTGGTCGCCGAGACGCGAATGAAGCTGTCGATCGAACTGGCGCGCGTTCACCTGCGCGCCGGGCAGGCCGCACTGGTGCCGCCGCGGCTCGAGCCGATGGCGCTCGAGTCCGATCGTGGCAGCGACGACGAGCTGGGCGTCATCGCCTGGGGCGTGCTCGCCGAGGCGTATCGCAAGCTCGGCCGCTCCGCCGACGCGGCGCGCGCATTGGCCAACGCCGATGCGCGCTGGGAGGCCGGCCGCGACGCCGCATCGAGCTACGAGGTCCGCGAGCACCGCCGCGAGCAGGCGCGCACACTGCTGGTCGAGAGCGCGGTCACGGGGGAGCCCGACGCGGCATTCGCCCGCCTGCAGCGCTACAAGACACGCCCGCTGCTCGAGCGGCTGTCGCGCCCCAGCGCCCCGGTCGCCGCACCCGCGGGTCACGACGATGCGCATTTCGCGGCCGCCGCGTTTCGCGCGAGGACGTTGCGCGCCGGCGAGGTCTTCCTTGAGTTCGCCCTGGGGCCGGACACGACGCTGCTGTTCGTGGTGACGCCCGACGGGGTGCGTCGCGTCGGCCTGCCCGGCGAGCGCACGCTTGCTCCGCAGGTGAAGCTGGCGCGCGAGGCGTTCGCGACCAGGCCCGGCGAGGGTGATGCGGCCGCTGCGGCGGCGACGGCGGCGCGGGTCGCCGCGCAGGCGCTGGGGCGCACGTTGCTGGGCCCGGCTGCCGCCGAGATCGCCGCGGCGAAGACCGTGCTCGTCGCTCCCGACGGCGTGCTGCACCGCGTGCCGTTCGGCGCGCTCATCGTGGGCGGTGGCGAGACGCCGCTGGGCGCCAGCCATCGTGTCGCCATCGAGCCGTCGGGTGCGTTCTTGGCGACGCTGCGTGCGCGCGAGCCGGCGGGCGATGCGGCAGGGGATGCGGCAGGGGATGGCGCGGCGGGCGGACTGTTCGCCGTCGGCGGCGGTCGGCGCGACGCGAGCGAGGGCGGCCGTGGCCTCGAAGCTGCGCGCCACGAGATCGAGAACCTGTCGGCCCGTTTCTCGGGCGTGACCGCGCGCCATGCCGGCGACGACGGGCGCGTGGGACTCGCGGTCGCCGACCTGGCGCCATTCGGTGGCCTGCACTTCGCCGGGCAGAGCGCGATCGACGACCCGCTGCCGTGGCGCTCGGGCATCGGGCTGGGCCCGGCGACTCGTGGCGGCGATTCGCTGCTGACCGCGGGTGAGCTGGCCGCGGCTCGGGTCGGCGCCCGGCTCGTCGTGTTGTCGAGCTGCGAGTCGGCGGGCGGACGCGCCCGCGTGGGCGAGGGCGTGGCGGGGCTGACGACGGCTTTTCTCGTCGCGGGCGCACCGAGTGTCGTCGCCACGCTGTGGCCGGTCGATGATCAGGTGACCGAGCGACTGATGGATCGCTTCTACGCCGGGCTCGCCGGCGGACTGGCCGCCGCCGACGCCCTGCGCGCCGCACAGCAGGAGTTGCGTGCCGGCGCCGACACCGCGCACCCGTTCTACTGGGCTGGGTTCGTGCTCGTGGGCGAGCCCGAGACCGCGTTCCCGCTGCGCGCCCGCGCCGCCGCCTCCGGCATGGCCGGCGTGGCGATGACCCTGCTGCTGGCCGCGATCGTGGCGTTTCTGGCGTGGCGGGGGCGGGGACGCACCTCGGTCGGAGCCTGACCCGCAATCGCCGCGTCAGTGCCGATAGATTTCCTTCAAGCTGCCCCATGTCGTCCGACGTGCGGGAATCGAAGCGTCTCCGAACACAGCGACGCCGCCCAGCCTGAGGTAGCCGTACTGGGAGATCAGTCCCTGTTCACCTGTGTTGGGATCGACGCAAAGAAGCTTTCGACGGCAGCAGCAGGGATTGCAGCCGACTGGATCGTCGATCACGACGAGGCATCCGTCGGAGCGAACATCGATTCCTACCGGGCCCTCGAGCTCACCGCCTTGGGAGACGATGGACTGCGCCCCGGTCTGCGGGTCGATCCTGACGATCATACCGGTGCCATTCATGTAGCTGGAGGCATAGATCACGTTTGAGCCCATCGTGATAAAGGACTGGCCGATGAGGATGCCCCCGAATGAGACCGGGACCGCGACAGTGTCTTCAGGATCCAGTCGAAACACTACGACCCCGCTATCGAGCGTTTCAGACAGAAAGTAGATTCGTCCGAAATCATCGAGCGTTGCCGTCCCCACCTTTCGGCTGGCTCCGCGACCGCGGTAGCGGATCGATTGCTCGCCCGAAGCGGGGTCAACCTCGATCAGTGCCCCGTCCCCATCGAGTGCGTCCGGATCGGCAACGAGCAGCTTACCACTGCTGAGAATGTCGACGTCCGTTGGCTCCCGCAAGAATCCGGCGGCTCCAATCTGGCTCACAATGCCAGTCAGCGGATCAACTCGATAGAGCGCGCCGGGTCCTCCGCCGTTGTTCCACTGAGTGACGTAAATCGTGCCCTGCAGGTCGACATCGATCCCGAAGTAGTCTCGCGCGGTCGTCGGTGTCAGAAGTGACTGGCTACTGTCCGCAGCAGCGGTCCGGGCGACAGCCCCGCCCCAGACCGAGAGAATGTCTCCGTTTTCCAGGGCCGCTGCCTGGGCCCCGGCCTCCGGCAGCGACACCGCAAACAGGATTCCAGCGACCTTTAGAGATGAGCGCAGGGCAATCATGCGGAGTCCTCCGTTGCCGCTCCGGGCCGACTCAGGTAATGGTCTTCCAGATGGCTGCGGGAGGCGACCCGCCGCTGAGACCGATGCAGACGCGCAGGGCATGAAGATCGAGATCGTAGATGACGTCACCCTCGCGCGCGAACTTCTGCAGTTCCGCCGTGTAGTCCTGAGCAACGACCTTCGGAAAGCGGATCGCCCACGTATTGTTGGCCAGGGCGCTTTTCCCCAACCCGCTCACCTCCCTCACGTGGATGGGGCGCGAGCTTCCGGGCTGGATGAACGACCCGCCGAGCATGGACACCTGGACGTCGCTATCAAGTCGCACGGCATCCGAGTCGGGGTCGGAGTCCGAGAACTCGTGGAGAGTCCTGTTGGATTCGATCGTGTTTCCGGAAAAGACGACGTTGCGAGCGCTGGCGCCGATGTAGCATGCGCGCGGATTCAACTCGAGAGTCGGCAATGTCGTCCCGCGGAAGAAGGAGCAGTTGTCGATCATCACGTTTGCAAAGTGATCCGGGTATCGTGCGTCGTTCGTTCTCACCGCCTCGATGAAGAAGCGGTTTCCGGTGGCGTAACTGCCGGGGCCCGAGCCAATCTGACGAGTTGCCCTGCCCTCGAACCAGCACGACGTCACTCGGATGTGCGAGCACGACTCGAGCGATACGAACGGCTCCGGGGAATCGATATTGCTCTCGAACACGCAGGCGAGGAGGGTGAGCCCGCGTCCGTACTGCGCACGGAACCCGAACTGATTGATCTGTCGGAAGTGACACGCGTGGAACAGCCAGGTCGTGTTGCTGCCGCTGATCGGCGGATTTCCCGGTGTCCCGGCATTCGCCGGCGGAGGGGCCATGTAGACATGCCCACCGCTGACGATGTCGCGAAACTCGACGCGTTCGACGTAGCCGATGACCGAGAGGTTGGTCTTGTTCCTTCCCGGACGAATTTGGGTGTCGACGTAGAGTCCCCAGGACGCGGTCTTCGTGATCAAGCAGTCACGAATGGCGACGCGATAGGCGATATTGTCGGCCAATCCGAAGTCGGGGATCGTGTAGTCCGCGTCACGCCAGACCCGGATACCCCGCCCGGTCCCTGTGCCTCCCCCGGGCCCCCAGAGCCAGAGTCCCTCGACCGTCTGGTAGTCGCCGGCCATGTGAATCATGTCTGCGTTGGCGTCGTTCGACTTCAAGATCGATGCGTAGGGGCCGTCGCCGCGAAGCGTGATCGCCCGATTCGCCGGAAGGCGGATCGGCGGGGTGTAGGAGGGAATCGTCGTGGTTGAGTAAGGGGTCGGCGAGGCCGGAATGTAGACGACACCGCCGTCGGCGGGAACCGCGTCGATCGCGGCTTGAATGGAGGGATAGTCGAGAACGTTGTACCAGTTCAGGGTCGAGCGGACGAGTCCACCGTCCGCGTCAGGAAATGCCCGCGGGGTCACCCCCCCCCCCTGACATCGTGTAGTCGAATCGGGGCTCGGCCACGTATGCGAAGGCGCGCCCGGTTGCCGCGTCGCAGATGACAGAGGTCCCGAACGACAGGAGCCCGTAGGGATCCTTGAACACCGTCAGCTGGCTGGCGAGACGAATGAACCGTTCCCCACCGACGAGAGTCATCGAAGTGATCGCAGAAATTGCCAGTCGAGGTGGATCGGTCGAAGTCGGTGGGAGCACGCTGTTGACGATGAATCGGGCCAGGTTCGAGCCGCCCACCGCAAGCTGGTCGCCAACCTGGATCGAGCCGGGATCGTCGACCGTCACGATCGTCGGATCAGGATCGCTCGGAGTGATCGTTGCTGCCGTTCGGTTGGTCGCACCGAGCCGATAGAAGCTGATCGTCGCGGCGGCGGGCACCTGCGCCGGGTCACTGCCCGGAATCTTGTCTTTGAGGGCGTGAAACTCGAACCGGCGGTATCCAGGTCGAAGGGCTGGCATGGCTTGGCGACTCCTGAGGAGGCAAATCGGAGGGGACCGCAAGAATCGTCCACCCGACCCGCCGCGAAGTCAAGCCTGCGCAGCCATCGACGTGCTCTCTCGGGTCAGGCAACCCCAAGTTGCCCCCGGGGCCATTGGTCGGTACGATCCCCTCGCCATGAACCTCCATCCCGACCAGATCCGCTCGATCGTCGACCAGGTGACGCGCGAACTCGAGTCCCGCACCCCGGGCGTCGAGTCCGCAACCGTCGATGCGGCGCACCGCGCCCACGAGACCGCCGACGCCGCGCGCCGCGCG
>JANPEF010000120.1:0-24707 GCA_031431875.1 Candidatus Eiseniibacteriota bacterium
CCCGGGTAGCGATCGAACACGTACAGCGCCTGCGTGCCCAGATTCTTGGAATCGAGCACCGCACCGATGTCCGACGGATCGCACATGGCGAACAGCGGCATCAATGTGACGACCAGGTTGCGCAGTCCCGACAGCGCCTCGCCGGGCGCGAAGCCGGCCGCCTTGACCGCGGCGCGTGCGGCCGCCGGCGGCGCCCACCACAGCGACGCGGTGTCGAGCGTCAGCCGCGGCAGGTCGAGCGCCTTGTAGCCGATCGAGTCGAGCGAGTAGAAGCGCACTTTTTTCATCCCGATCGTGGCCCAGGAGACAACGGCCTCGCCGTAAGCGATGGTTGAACCGAGAGCCTCCCGCACTCGTGCTGCGCCGGGATCCCGCAGGAGAATGTTCGTATCAAGAACTGGTTGGGTGTAGTAATCCACCTCGCGCGGCTCGCACACCGCCTGCTTCATCTCGAGGTCGAGCTTCTGCACGAAGTACGATCGTCCTTCATGGAGATAAATCGCCTCGGGATACACCAGCTCCGGCGCCGAGATCGCGTCGACCGTGCCGAGCACGAGATTGTCGCGCGTGCCGTCGACGATGGTGAACGTGTTGTCCGAGATCGTGCGCAGGTTGATGCGCCCCGCCGGGTAGTCGGTCGACGCCCAGAACCAGCGGCCGTCGAGTACCCGCACCTGGCCGTCATGCGCCAGCGCCTCGAGCAGTTCCGCCGACTGCGGGCCGAACGCGGCTGCATCGTCGGCCGTGATCGGCAGTTCGTACGCGGCCGAGGCGAGCTGTCCGGCGAGCAGGTACGGGTTGTGCGGATCGACCACGGCCGCTTCGGGCGATTGCTCGAAGAAATACTCGGGATGACGCATGAGGTACTGGTCGATCGGCTCGTTGTAGGCGACACAGATCGCCAGCGCCGCGTCGTGGGTTCGCCCGGCGCGTCCCATCTGCTGCCACGTGCTCGCGATCGTCGGCGGGAATCCCACCACCAGCGCGGCGTCGAGCGAGCCCACGTCGATGCCCAGCTCGAGCGCGTTGGTCGAGATCACGCCCGCCAGCTCGCCGCTGAACAGCCGGCGCTCGATCGCGCGCCGCTCCTCAGGCAGGTAGCCGCTGCGATACGGCGCGATGCGCGCGGCAAGTCCGGGTGCCTTCGCCAGCAGCGTCTCGTGCGCGTAGCGGTACAGGATCTCGGCGGTGACGCGCGCCTTGGTGAACGCGATCACCGACGCACCGCGGCGCAAGAGGTCGGTGAACAGTCGCCCGGCGTCGGCATTGGCGCTGCGGCGCTCCATCTTTTCGCGATCGAGGAAGCGCGGGTTCCACAGCGCCACGGTCTTGGGCCCGCGCGGCGAACCGTCGTCGGTGATCGGCGTCACCGGTCCGCCGACCAGCGCCTCGGCCAGCTCGGTCGGGTTACGAATCGTCGCCGAGCAGCAGACGAACACGGGGTCGGCGCCGTAGTGCCGCGCGATGCGCCTGAGCCGCCGCAGCACCAGCGCCACGTTCGAGCCGAAGATGCCGCGATAGGTGTGGATCTCGTCGATCACGACGAGCTTGAGCCCGCGGAAGAACCGCGCCCACTTGGGGTGATACGGCAGGATCCCCGCGTGCAGCATGTCGGGGTTGGAGAGGATCACCGTCCCCTCCTGGCGCAGCTTGCGCCGCGCGGCGGTGCTGGTGTCGCCGTCATAGACGCCGGCGCGCACCCGCCGGCGGGGGTCGCCGCCCGCATCGGCCGCTGCATCAAGAAGCCGCCCGAGAGATTTCAACTGATCCTGCGCCAGCGCCTTGGTCGGAAACAGGTACAGCGCATGCGCGCTGGGATCGGCCAGCAGCGCCTCGACGGCCGGCAGGTTGTAGGCCAGCGTCTTGCCGCTCGCGGTGCCGGTGACGAGCACGATCGAGCGGCCCGCTCGCACGTGATCGATCGCCTGTGCCTGGTGCGTGTAGAGCTGCTCGATGCCCTGCGCGCGCAACGCGGCGACGAGCGCCGGTGGAAGGGGCGCAGCAGGCGAGGCATGGCGCGCCGCGCGCGCCGGCTGGCGATGGACGTGCACGAACTCGCCGCCGTAGTCGCGCGAGCGGCGCACCTCGTCGATCCACGCCTCGAAATCGGGACCCTCGCCGGGCAGCCGGCGCGCGCTCCCGCCGCCGGGCTTCGCGGAGCCGGGCCCGGCGGCGACCGGACCGGCCGCGACCAGTTCGCCCGCCGCCGGGTCCGTCGCCGCACGCTGCCGGTTCGTGGCCAGCGGGCGCAGGCCGAACAGCGGGATCTCGGGTCCGTCGATCACACGCGGAATCCCGCTATTCGATCACGATGCGGGTGGGGCGCAGGTCGTCGACGACCCAGCGCTCACCCTGCGGCACGACCGTGATCTCGAGCGCGTCGGCGCCGCCGGTGCCGCCGCGCCGGTAGCGCTGCGTGACGTCGTAGGGATCGGTGCCGGGCGCGGCGCGCAACGGTCCGATCGGGCCGCGCTCGAGCCCGAGTTCGCGCACCTGCTCGAGCACTTCGGGGCCGCTCGCGTAGGGCAGCGCGCTCTCGGGGCCGCCGTCGCGCAGCGCGTGCATGAACGCGACGATCGCGGAGTACGGCGACGGCGCGGCCAGCTCCTCGCGCAGGACCCACGTGGCGCCCGCGTAGGCGTAGCGCTGGCGCTTCTCGATGGCCGGGCAGGTGGGACAGGCATCGAACAGCGGATCGCGCCCGCCCGAGCCGCGCAGGATGAGCGACGGCAGGAGTTCGTCCGCGCTTCCCGGAAGCACGGAGACGCTGTCGGCGACGACCGGGAGCACGCGGTTCGACGTGACGCGCCACGGCGCAGTTCGTCCGCCCGCAGCGCCACGCTCGATGACGGCGACCTCGACCCCGTTCGAGCCGCGCGGTCGCGTCCACGCCGAGACCAGCCCGACCCCGCCCGGACGCGTGTAGGTCGTCAGCGCACCGATCCCCTCGGGCCCGAAGCGCGCGCGGTGCGGCGCACTCGGCGGCAACGCCTGCAGCACGGGCTCGCCCTGCGGCGCGGCCGGATCGGGCCAGGCCCAGAACTCGGTCCCGGCATCGGCGGCGCCAGTCGGATCGCGGACCACGACCTGCCAAAGCGCGAACGGCCCGGTGGCGACGACGATGTCGGTGGCCAGGCCGATCGCCGTGAGCGAGGCGAGCAGGTCGGAAGGCGTGGGCATGCCGGCATTGCTACGCGAAGGCAGGCGCTCGGCATCGCGGCCCAGCGCCTCGTTGGCGTTCGCATCGAGCCGGTCGACCCATGCCCCCGCGAACGCGGCCCGCGCCAGCGCACCGGCCACGCGCGCCTGCAGCGAGTCGCCGCTCGCCCAGCCCTCGCGCGCGCGCTGTGCCCACGTGGCGAGCGAGTCGACGTCGGTGGCGACGTCCTCGACGATCAGATCCTCGTCCTTCGGCGGATCGATGCCGTTGGAATGACAGCCGGCGAAGCCGGCCAGGGCGACGAGCAACGCAGCCGGGCCGGCCGCTTCCGCGAGTCCACGCCGACGTCTCATCGCGCGCCTCCGGCGCCGGAAGGCGCAGGCGCCGGCTTCGCCGGCTTCAGATTTGCCGGGGCGTCGAGGCGCTCGATCAGCCAGCGCCCGTCGACGAACTTCATCTGCACGTCGATCATCTTGTCGCGGCGCGCGGCGGTGCCGTACTGGAAGCGCATGCGCTGGCGCCAGGGTCCGCCGGCGCCCTGCCCGAGCGTTTCCCACGACTCCGGCTCCTTGAACGTGCCGAGCTTGAGCGTGCGCGCCTTGGTCAGCACCGCCGGAGTGGTCACCAGCTCGCGGGCGAGAGTCGTCTGCGTCGTCTCCAGCGCGCGCAGGAACAGCACGAAGGTGGCGAAGGGCGACGGCAGCGTGCGCCGGTCGAGCACCACGAAGCCCGAGTCCGAGCGCTGCCAGATCCGCTCGGAGAGCAAGGGCGGCAGCTCGGGTCCCGGCCGGAAGCGTGCGTCGGGAGGCGACACGACCCAGGCGAGCAGTTCGGGTACAGCGTCGTCGTTCAGGTCCACGAAGCGCGCGTTGCCCCGTCCGCCCAGGTCCAGGTCGCGGCGCCCCGCTTGGACGATCCCCCAGAAGTCGGCCCGCGGCGACATCCGCAGGAGCGTGAAGAAGGGTTCGCGCGTCTCGCCGGTGCGCCGGTGATCGATGAACCCGGCCTCGTACGGCGCCTCGGACTTGCCGGTCCACCACACCTCGAGCTGCATGCGTTTGCCCCCGGTCAGCAGCATGCGCTGATGACGCAGCTCGTCGCCGCGCCACCAGTACAGATAGGTGACCGCCGCGTAGCCGTCGAACGCAGGGTTGAAGAACGTCAGCGCGCAGAACTGGGGCAGCTCGGCGTCCTGCGCGAAGTCGGCCTTCACGCCGAGCGAGTCGAGAACGGTGAGCACGCCGCGCGCGCCACGCATCGAGCGCGATCCGAGCGCGCCGAAGTACTTGCGGGCGACGTGATCGAAGTGATCGAACGCGGCGAGCTCGGTCGGGCCGACGGTATCGGACTTGGCGGGAGCGAGCAGCGCCAGGCCCTCGTCGGCCCACAGCTTGAGCGAGTCGACCGCGGGCGGACGCCAGGGCGTGGCCGGCACGGCGGTGCGCGGCTTCTCGTCGGCGGCGCGGATGGGTTCGGGCGCTGCGACGAGCGCGGCGCACGCCAGCAATGCGACCACGGCGGCCACGGGTGCGAGAACCCCGCGCCACGTCAGCGCACCTCGCCCATGAAGTCGCGTTGCACCAGGTCGCGCATCAGCAGCGCGTTGCGCGCCGCCTGCCCGGCGTGACAGTTGTTGAAGAAGACATAGACCTGGCGCGAGCGCTCGGCCAGTTCGCGGATCTTCCGCACCCATTCCGTGAGCTCCGCTGGCGAGTAGTCGTAGTCGTAGCGATCGCCCCCACCGCGGCCCCACCAGGTCTTTTCGTTGCGACCGTGGAAGCGCACGTAGGCGATCGAGCCGGTGAGCCGCGCGACGGGCGGAACGAGCCCGGGGAGCGGCGGTTCATCGACGGAACAATAGCCGATGCCCCGTTCGTCGAGATACCGAAACACCCGCTCGTCGAGCCACGCGGCGTGCCGGAACTCGACGAACAGCGGCCCCCGCGCCGACAGCCGCTCGTGGAGCAGGTCGAGCCGCCGCCGCCCGGCCAGGTCCGGCCGGAACGCCCACGGAAACTGGAGCAGGACTCCGCGGTGCTTTCCGGCGGCGACCAGCGGGGCGAGGCAGTCGTCGAACGCCCGCCAGGTCGCTTCGGTGGGCTCGGCGGTCTCGTGGGTCATGGATTTGTGCGCCTTGACCAGGAACTCGAAGGCATCGGGCGTCCGCTCGACCAGCCCGGCCATGATTCTCGCCGGGGGGATGCCGTAGTACGTCGAGTTGATCTCGACCGCGTGGAAGCGCGTGGCATAGAAGCCGAGCATGTCGGCCTTCCGCGTCCGTTCGGGATAGAAGTTGCCGACCCAGTCGTCGAACGAAAAGCCCGACGTGCCGAGCGTGATGGTGCCGAGGGCGGGAGCGGCGGACATCGCGGGCGCGGAGCTGGTGGCCACGGCCGGACTCACCGCAGCGCCCCGGCGCGCAGCACTGCCCGCTCGCCCCAGCGATCGCGCACCTGGTCGACGCCGCGCAGCAATCGGCGCGCCTTGCGATCGGCGATCAGCAGCCCCTCCTGCTCGACGCCACTCGCCCGCTCGAGCGCTCCGCAGGTCACGCCGATCAGCCGCACGGGCCTCGGCGCCAGGTTCTCGCGCAGGAGCTTGAGCGCGACGCGGTAGATCGTGCGGTCGTCGTCGACGTACTCGGACAGCGCCCGCTGGCGGATCACGGTACTGAAATCGCTGTAGCGGATCTTCAGGACGACGATGCGCCCGCGGTAGTCCTCGCGCCGCATGCGCCGCGCCACCTGGTCGGCGAGCCGCAGCACCAGGCCCTCGAGCACGCTTGCCTCGCGCACGTCGGTGAGCAGCGTGAACTCGTGGCCCATCGACTTGGCATCGACGCCCTCGTAATAGGGCACGACCGGGGTGGTGTCCTCGCCCCAGGCCGCGATCTTCATGCGCGGGCCATTGACGCCGAATGCAGCCGCCAACCGCGCCTCGGAGGCGTGTGCAAGATCGCCCACGCTGACCAGGCCCAGCCGTCCGAGCGCGGCGGCGGTCTGCTCACCAATTCCCCACAACGCGCCGACCGGCAGCGGCCACCAGCGCCGGCGAAACGCGTCCTCGTCGAGATACGTGAGGCCGTGCGGCTTGACCACGCCCGCGGCCATCTTGGCGATCAGCTTGTTGGGCCCGATCCCGACCGAGGCGGAGAGCCCCAGCCGTTCGGCCACCCAACGCTGCACGGTGCGCCCCGCCTGCTCGGCCGCCGAGCGGCTGACGCCGTACGCGGTGCCGGAGAGGTCGAGGAACGCCTCGTCGATGCTGAACGGCTCGACCGCGGGCGTGATGCGCTTGTACAGCTCGAGCAGGTAGAGCGAGATCGAGCGGTACTTCTCGGGATCGCCCTCGACGAACACGCCGCCCGGGCACAGTCGGCGCGCCTCGCCCGTGGCCATGCCGGAGTGCACGCCGAATGCGCGCGCTTCGTACGACGCGGTGGCGACCGTGCCGCGGCGATCGGGATCGCCGCAGATGACGACCGGACGCCCCTTGAGGCGCGGGTTCGCCGCCTGTTCCACCGCGGCGAAGAACGCGTCCATGTCGATGTGCAGGATCATGATGATTCCGCGCCTCGGGAGCGGGCGCCTGCCGGCGGCGGGTCCCCACCCGGATCGCACAGCATCCTCGTACCGTCCGACAGGACGGCCCGACTCCCGAAGTCGCGGAACTCCCTAGGCCGGCGTGATGTCGATGGCTTCGAGCCGCTCGACCAGCCGCGACAACTGTCGCGGGCTGACCGTGGCCATCGCGTAGCGATCGTTCCACGCCATGTGGCCGCCCAGCGCAACCCGCAGGTCGGGGCAGGCACGCAGCAGGGCCAGTGCGCTGCGGCCCTTCAGTTCGCGCACCACCGACGCGGCGAGCTGCGACGGACGGAGGCTGACGACGAGTCGGATCTGCGTCGGCGTGATCGCCACCCCCTGGAGCTGGAGGCCGCGCTCGCGGCACAGGTCCTCGAGGATCGAGCGCAGTGCCTGCCCACGCTTGCCCGTGAGCACCGGCGCCTTGCCGCGCGTCGACCAGGTGAGCTGGTAGTGCAGGCGGGCGATGCAGACCGGCTGCCACGCCCCATCGGCGGGACGGCGATCGAGCGAACGCACGAGCGGGAACGACGGGGTCGGAAGGCTGAGCGCGAACGTGGACATGATCGACTCCTCTCGGTGGCGCGGGGGCCACTGTGCTGCTGCGTGATCATTTGTGCAGTCGCCGGTCATTTTGAAGGAGCGCCCGCAAGCGCTCCCGCGACACCCCGAACCTTACGGGCGGGGTGGGACCGAATCGTTTTCAGCTAGGTGCGGCGCGATCCTCCGGGCGGACGGACGAGGCCGACGACCACGCCCAGCACGCGGAAATCATCGTCGGGGCCGACGTGACGGACTTCGAAATCGGGGTTCTCGGGCACCAGGTCGAAGCCCCGCGCGGTGCGCCGGAACGTCTTCACGGTGGCATCCTCGCCGAGCAGCGCGACCACGGCGTCGCCGTCGCGCGCATGCTCCTGCTGGTGCACGACGACGAGGTCGCCGGGCAGGATCCCGCGATCGCGCATGCTCAGGCCCTGCACGCGCAGGGCGAAGAGATCGCTACCGTTGCCGAACAGGTCCTCGATCGCGAGGTCGCCCTCGTGGTCTTCCTGGGCCTCGATCGGCACGCCGGCCGCGATGCGACCGAGAATCCGGATGCCCCCGGAAGCGCGATCGGCGACGCGGTCGCCGTGCTCGACGCGGTCGCCGCGTTCCGAGCCGCGCGCGGCGAAGGGGCGCACGAACGTCGCGCGCTCGACACCGGTCGCATCGTTGGGCACGACCAGCACCTGCACGCCGCGCGACTTGCGATCCGTACGGCGGATATAGCCCGCGTCCTCGAGCACGCGCAGGTGGTGGCGCACGCCATTCGTCGAGCTGATGCCGAACTCCTCGCCGATCTCGCGCATGGTCGGCGCCGAGCCCTGCTCCTGACTGCGCCGGAAGATGAAGCTGTGAATGGCGCGGGTCTTGTCGTTGATCATGTCGGGCTCCCCTCGACGACGGCTGCAACGTGCGACGCGCGGTCTCGACCGCGAAGACGGGAGAACGCTAAGTGCACGGGTGTGCAGCGGTCAAGGGATTTTTGTGCAGGTCCGGGAGGGAGTGGTCGAGGTGGGGTGTCGGGGCGGGCCGGGCGGGCGGGGTCGATCTGACGGCGCTGGTTCAAGATGGAACATGAGAGGCGAATCAACTTGCTGCGCAGCAAGTCGTCGGGCCGGCCAGGAGGATCGACTGGTCCCGGGACCGGTGATTTGGTGCCGGCTCCGCGCCCGGACTGCCCGACTCACATGCGCTGGAGCATGTGGACTTGCACATCCGCGCGGCTGGAACCGGCACGACGCCGCACCTCGTGCACGGCTCGCCGGCGGACGGCTGCCCCCGAGGCCACGATCCTTCGTCGCTCCACCGACGCGCACCGTCGACCGGTCGACGATTTTCGCGTGCGCGCCCACCAACAGATGCTGCGCGCCGAAACAGAAGTGCGCCACGAACACGCTGCAGGACAAGCGCATCCCGCGCTCGAGAGCAGAACCGCGGCGGCACCGATCAGGCTGGCACATCGATTGCAAATGCATCGGAATGTCGGCGGCACGAGCTTCGGCCCGCATCGTCGACAGACAGGTGGTGTGGGGAGGGTGCCCCGGGGCTGACCGCTATCGGGGGCCGGTGCGGCCATAGGACGCTCACCCCCACCACCTTCTTGCGTCGCCGACTTCGATCGCCCCGCCCCACATTCGGTTTTCGCAACCGTTCGATTCAACCCCTCTCGCACCTCTCCGCCGCCATTTCGGACATCCTGTGCGGCAACGCGCAAGCAGGAGACTGCGGATGACTGTCTTCGCGTTGTGCGGTGCGGGCCGCGCGGGCCGTGCGGGCCGCGCGGGCAGCCATGGCTTCGTGTATCCTGCCACCGGCTGAACGCCGCCGCGGCTCGGCCGCGTGAGTCGAGCGGCATCACGTCTGTCGCGCCCGGGGCGCCACACATCCACACATCCACACCAGGGAGATCGCATGCCGACAGCGGCCACAGGCTCCGTCAAGGATCTCGCGTGACGCCGGAACGGATCGGCCCCTACCCGATCGAGCGCGAGATCGGCCGCGGCGGCATGGGCGTGGTCTTCCTGGGGCGCGATACGCGCCTCGACCGCCGGGTCGCCATCAAGGTGCTTCCCGAGGCGTTCGCCCGCGATCCCGAGCGGCTCGCCCGTTTCGAACGGGAGGCGCGCCTGGTGGCGTCGCTCAACCACCCCAACATCGCCGGCATCTACGGGATCGAAGAGGACCAGGCCGGCCATCGTTTCCTCGCCCTCGAGTACGTCGAGGGCAACACGCTGGCGGAGCGGGTCGCGGGGGGGCCGCTGTCGCTCGACGAGACGCTCGATGTCTGCCGCCAGGTGGCCGCGGCGCTCGAAGCCGCGCACGAAGGCGGTGTCGTGCACCGCGACCTGAAGCCCGCAAACATCAAGGTCACGCCGGCGGGCGAGGTCAAGGTCCTGGACTTCGGGCTCGCCAAGGGCGCCGGCGGCGGCGGCTCGGAGCCGGCGTCCGATCTTTCCCACTCTCCCACGATGGCCCTCAGCGCGACCGGCGTCGGCGTGATCCTCGGGACCGCGGCCTACATGAGCCCGGAGCAGGCCCGCGGCAAGACCGTCGATAAGCGTGCCGATATCTGGTCGTTCGGCTGCCTGCTCTACGAGTGCCTGACCGGCCGCCAGGCATTCGCCGGCGAGACCGTTTCGGACATGATCGCGCGCATCCTCCAGGGCGAGCCGGACTGGAACGCGCTGCCGGCCGCAACGCCCGAGCGGGTGCGCGGGTTGTTGCGCCGCTGCCTCGAGAAGGATGCGAAACGGCGGCTCCGGGACATCGGTGACGCCCGCATGGAGATCGAGGACGTGCAGTCGGTGCGGGCGTCCAGTTCGTCGATCGGCACGGCTGCCGCGGCGGCCCCGGGCTCCCGCCGGTGGTTCGAGTGGTCGCGCCTCGTCGGCGTCGCCCTGCTGGCGGCCGCGGTGGCCTGGTTCGCGCCGCGCGCATTCAACCGCCCCGAGAAGGCACTGCCTTCGCGCTTCGAGATTATCCAGCCCGAAGACGTGTTCATGTCCGTCGACGGGGCTTCCCCCGCGCTCTCTCCCGACGGCCGCTCGTTGGCCTTCGTGGCAATCGACTCCACCGGCGAAGGACGCATCTGGCTGAGGCATCTCGAATCCACGGTGGCCCGGCCGATCCCCGGCACGAACGGGACGAGCCCCCTGATCTTCTGGTCCCCGGACAGCCGCCAGATCGCGTTCACCACCGATGAGAAGCTCAAGAGGGTCGCCGTGGCGGGCGGGGACGCCGAGGTCGTGTGTCCGATCAAGACGATCCGCGGCGGCAGCTGGAGCGCGGATGGCGTGATCCTCATCGCGCCCAACTCGAATGACCGGATCTACCGCGTTCCGGCCGGCGGTGGCGAGCCGCAGCCGGTGACCACCCTCGACTCGACGCTCGGCGAGACGGCGCATCGTTTCCCGCAATTCCTGCCCGATGGGCGGCACTTCCTGTTCACTGCGCTTCCTGCGCGCGCGGGAAAATTCGACACCTATGTCGGCTCGCTCGATTCGCCCGAGCGCCGGCTGTTGCTGTCCGCCGACACCGGTGTGACCTGGGCGCCACCCGGCCACCTTCTGTTCGCGCGCGACGGCAAGCTCATGGCCCAGGGCTTCGACGCCCGGGCACTCAAGTTGCGCGGCGAGCCCACGTCCCTGGGCGATGCCGTCTCTCAGACGGAATTCTCGGGCGGCCCGATCGTCTCGGCTTCGCAGACGGGCTCGGTCGCCTTCGGCACGTTGCGCGTGACGAATCAGCGGCTGGCCTGGTTCGACTTCGCCGGTCAGGAGACTGCCTCCATCCCGCTCGCGCCCGGGCCCTACTCCGGCGTTTCGCTCTCGCCGGACGACCGGCGCGCCGCGCTCAGGCGATTCGAGTCGGTGGACGCGCAGGATCTCTGGATCGCCGACCTCGAGCGAGGCGTGGCCACTCGGCTCACCGACGATCAAGGAATCAGTGAAAGAGCATACTGGTCCCCGGACGGAACACGCATCGCCTACCTGTGGAGCAATCAATCGCCGCCGATCTTGAAGATCAAATCGCTCGTTGGGGATTCCGTGTCGACGTTTCTGGACACCGACCCGCTCTTCAAGCAGCTGCATGGCTGGACGCCCGACGGGCGCAGCATCCTCTACTCGCGACTGGATCCGGTGTCCCAGTGGGACCTCTGGGTGCTCCCGCTGGATGGCGATCGCAAACCCCGTCCCTATCTGCAGACTCGCTTCGTCGAACTCGGCGGCCAGGTCTCACCCGACGGTCGATGGCTCGCCTACCAGTCCGACGAGTCCGGCCAGACCGAGGGCTACGTGCAGTCGTTTCCCGTACCCGGGGGCAAGTACCAGGTCACGACCGGCGGCGGGTCGAATGCCGGCTGGAGCCCGGATGGCAAGCAGCTCATCTACAGGCTGAGTTCCGATCCGCTGCACGGCTTCGAGGCAGACGTGCAAGCCGACGGCGAGTTTCGGCTCGGCCCGCCCCGTGTCGCCATCACGTGGCCGAAGGACAATCGGGGAGTCACGCGCGCCCGCACCAGCCGGCGGACTCTCGCCCTGCTCCCGGCGGGGAACGATCCGCCGCGATCGATCACGATCGTGCTCGACGGGCTCCCGGGGGCGTCGACACCCTAGTCGACGACCTACGGCGCGAACACCACCCGCCGCCCTTCGCCGACGACCCGATCGTCGACCCACAGGCGCGCCCAGTAGACTCCCGCGGCCGAGCGCCGGCCCGCGTCGTCGCGGCCGTCCCAGCGCGGCGCGTTCGACGCGCGATACGCCCCGCCCGCAAGCGCGCCCAGGTCGTAGCGCCGCACGGCGCGCCCGCGTGAATCGTGGATCACCAGCTGCACGTCTCCCGCGGCCGTCGCCAGGTCGAACGGAAACGTGACCGAACCACCGAACGCCGGCTGTGGATACGGCGCGAGGAACGCGGTCGTTGCCGGTGCGGGTGGCGGCGGCGGCTCGCCGGTCACCACGATCGGCGAGAATGCGCGAGCGAACTCGCCGGGGAAGGTGCCCTGCGGCAGGAGCTCGACATAGTAGAAGTAGCGACCGACGGGCAGCAGTTCATCCAACTGGAACGGACACGGCCCCGCGAACGGGCTGCCGGGCAGTTCGATCGCCGCGGCCGGGATCGGCGGCGCGAGCGGCGGATTGGTCTCGAGGTCATCCCACGCCAGGCGGTGGACACGGAACGCGCGGCCGGTCGCATCGCCCGAGCAGACCACGGTGACCCGCGCCGTATCCGGCGCGATGAACGTGCCGCCGATGGCCACGTCGCCCGCGAACGTCTGCGTCCACGCGAACTTCGCGCGCAGGCGGGCTCCCGTCGACGGCGGCGCTGTCCACACCGCGTACCAGCGATCGAGCGTCGGGTCGTACGCCGCATTGGGATACGAGTCGAGCGCCTGGAGTGCGCCGCCGGGCGAATCGAGCGTGGCGTAGCCGATCGGCTCACGCTCGACCGAAAGGACCTTCGCCGGCTGGCCGGGCGAGAAGTCGGTCCACAGCACCCGGTAGCGCGGCAGCGCACCCGCCGCGCACGGCGGGTTGCACACGTCGCTCGTTGCCAGGCTCAGGTCTCGCCAGTCGGGCGGCTCGTTGCCGCCACCCTTGACCACGGCGGCCTGGAAGATGATGGGACCGGGGCGGAAGCCAGCCGCGTTCCACACGTACTCGCGCACGTGGTCCTCCTCACCGGTGGGCGTTTCCTCGCGCACGAAGGCGACCATGCGCACGGCGCTCGACGTGTCGGGCTGCACCGCGTGCTCGAACACGGCGCGCGCCGCCAACACGTCGTTCGCACCCTGTTCCCACGCGCTCCCCGTCCACGTCTTCGCCCACAGCACGCTGGTCGCGTTGGCAAAGCCGAAAAACACGACCGGCCGACCGCCTGGGCCAGCGGCGATCTCGGGTCGCGTCTCGGCCAGGCCGGCGGCGCTCACCAGAATCGGCCCGCTCCACGCGCCCACGGCGAAGTGCACCGAGTACAGATCGCGATCGAGCGAGAACGGATTGTCCGGCGGGCCGACCGCGTAAGCGACCCAGGCCTCATCGCGGCTCACGGCGTGAACGGCGAACTCCGAGGGGAAGAACTCGCGGTTCGGCAGCGCCAGCCCCGTGGCCACCGTTTCGGGCTCGGCCCACACGCCGTCGACGCGCCGGGCGACGACCAGGTTGCTGAACAGCGTCGCCGACCCGTCCCGATCGTCGAACTGCAGCCAGGCGAGCCAGAGCGTGCCGTCGGCGGCGCGGGCCAGGCGCGGGAACTGGTTCTGCAGCGGCGAGGGCGCGAAGACGCGGGCGGCCGGCGACCAACCAGTGCCGTCGAAGTGGCTCGACACGACTTCGTACGGCACCGTGTTCAGCAGGCGATTGGCCCAGATCGCGATCGGCGCGCCGTCGCGATCGAGGGCGACCTGCGCCCGCTGGCCTTCACCCGCAGCCGGGTCGATGAAGCCGGACACGGTCCAGCCTTCGGCGAGGACGGCGTCGGGCGCGGAGGCGGGCGTCGCGGCGAGCGCCGGCGGCGGCGGGGCGGCGACTGCAATGGCAAGGGCGAGGACAAGGGCGAGCCGGATGGCGAGCGGACGAACGCGCATGGATGAGCACTCCGAAGACGAAAATGCCCGGGGGCGCGAGTCGTCCCGCGCAGGGGCGGCCGCCCCCGGTCACCCGGTCCATGCAGAGTGTGGAGGATTCGGCCGGGCGGCACAAGCCGCGCCTGGGCCGCGCCTAGGCCGCGCCTAGGCGGCGTTGCGCCTCGCGGCCCGGCGGACTACCTCGAGGACGTCCTCGAGGGTGAACGGCTTGGCGATGACGTCGGTCACGCCGGACTCCGCGAGGAGTTGGTCGTCGAGCTGGATCCCCCACCCGGTGACCAGCACCACGGGCGGCGCATCCGGACGCCCGCGCACGGCGCTCGCCACGTCCCAACCCGACATCTCGGGCATCCCCAGGTCGGTGAGCACCAGGTCGACCGGCGGGGACTGTAGATCGCGCGTCGACGCCTCGAGTGCGGCCACGAGCTCGCGGCCCGAGGCGAACGCCTCGGCGGTGTGGCCGGCGACGCGCAGCAGGTCGGCGAGCAGCGTGCGCACGCCGGGTTCGTCGTCGGCGACGAGGATGCGCAGCGCGGGGCCGGTAGCGAACACGGTCGCCCCCGGGCGTGGCGGGGTGGCGGGGACGGCCGTGGCGAGGACGGTCCCCTCGGCCGCGGGCAGGATCACGTGCATCGACGTGCCGCGGCCCGGCGCGCTGGTCACCTCGATGCGGCCGCCGTGGCGCTGCACGATGCCGTACACGACCGACAGTCCGAGGCCCACGCCGCGCACGCCCTTCGTGGTGAAGAAGGGATCGAAGATGCGCACGCGCTCCTCGTCGTCCATGCCGATGCCGGTGTCGGCGACCGTGAGGCACACCTCGCCGGTCGGCGTGCGGTCGGTGCCGAGGCGCAGCGTGCCGCCCTCGGGCATCGCGTCGAGCGCATTGAGGATGAGGTTGGTCAGCACCTCGCGCAACTCCGACGCCTCACCTGCGACGTCCGGCACCGCTCCGGGCGTGTGCGCGACCTCGTAGGCGATGCCGGCGCGGCCGGCCTCGTCGCGCCAGCGACCGCGCGTGAGCGAGAGGCTATCCTCGATCACCTGCGCCAGCGCGACCGGGCGGAATCCGTGATCGGTGCGCACGCGCGTGAAGTCCTGGAGTCGGCGCACGGTCGCGGCGCCGTCCTGCGCCGCCTTTTCGATGATCTCCAGTTCGGCCGCCGTGTCGCGGTCGCCCGCACCATCGCCGAGCGCGAGCTTGAGCAACTGCGCACGGCCCAGGATGGCGCCGAGCACGTTGTTGAAGTCGTGCGCCACTCCCGACGCCATCTCGCCGAGCGCGCGCAACTTCTCGCTGCGCACGAGCCCGTCCTGCGCCTCGTCGAGCTGCGTGTACGAATCCTGCAGGCGGGTGAACAACTGCGCGTTCTTGAGCGCGACGCCGACGTGATACGACACCGCTTCGAGCAGGCGGACCTGCCCGTCGTCGAATCCTTCGGCTCGCGCCGAGGCGGCGACGATCGCGGCGGTGACGACGCCGTCGAGAGCGATCGGCACCAGCACCAGGCTCGCCATTCCCTCGGCGACGACGCGCGCCTCGACGGAGCATCTCTCGACGCCCAGGTCGGCCAGAACGAATGCGCGATGCGGCGTGAGCGTCTCGGGATCGATCGCCTCCTCGAAGCTCCACGCCAGGTCGTCGCCGTCGTCGGCCACCCCGCTCGACACGTCGAGCGCGACCGTCCGGCGAACGCGGCGCGCTTCGTGGTCGTAGTGCAGCACGGCATAGCGCTCGCAGGGGACGACGCGCGCAAGCTGGCTCACGATCGCGCGATCGAGCCGCCGCGGATCGAGCGTCGAGGAGACGGCACGGGCGATCTCGTTCACCGCCTCGAAGCGCGTGGCGCGCGCCCGCGTCTCGACCAGCAGGCGCGCGTTCTGCAGGACCATCGCGGCCTGGTTGGCGACCGAGGCGAGCAGGCGCTCGTCGTCCGGGCCGAATGCGGCCAGGCGATCCGATTCGACGTCGAGCACGCCGAGCACGCGGTCGCCGATGCGCAGCGGCAGCGCGAGCTCCGAGCGGATGTCGTCGGTGGCCGCGACATAGCCCGCCTCGGCGGTGACGTCGGCCACGTTGATCACCACGCCATCGCGCAACGTGCGCGCCGTCACCGAGTCACCGTCGGCCGGGAGCCGAATCGTGGCCAGGTTCGCGTGGTAGCCGACCGAGGCGCGCACGTAGAGCGTGCGGCCACTCTCATCGGGCAGCAGGATCGCCGCGTTGCGGTAGTGCAGGCGCTGGTGCACGACGCGCAGGATGTCCTCGAGAACGGCCTCGAGCGCATCGGCCTTGCCGACCGAGCGGCTCACCTCGGTCAGCGTCTGGTTCTCGACCAGTTGCGCCTCGGTGCGGGCGAACAGGCGTGCGTTCTCGAGCGCCGCATCGATCGGGCGGAGGATGCGGCGCAGGAGCGCGATCTCGTCGTCGCTGAAGGCGTGCGGCCGGAGGCGTCCCAGCGCCAGCGCCGCGACCGTGCCGGCGCTGTCGCGCAGCGGCAGCACGACCACGCTGCGGGCGAGCCCCCCGAGTGCGGCGTCGAGCGCCGGCTCGGCGCCGACGTCCGCGATGCTCACCACCACGCCGGCGCTCGACGCGGCGCCATGCGCGGCCAGCGCGGCCGACACGGGATCCGCGGCCACGACGCTCGGCGCGCCGACCCACCCGTACGGCGCGTCGAACACTTCGCGCAACGAGGTGAGCGCGCTGGCCAGCACGTCCGCGCGATCCAGCGAGCGCGAGACGCGGCGCCCGACCAGGTCGAGGGCCGCAAGTTCCTGGTTCTGGCGGCGCAGCCGGCGATCGTCGGCCCGCTCGCGTGTGACGTCGCGCACGACCCACAGGCGACCGATCGGACGGCCGGCGCCGTCGCGCACGGGGCGCGTCGTCACGTCGACCAGGAGCAAACCGTCGCCCCCCGCAGCCGCGCCGGCAGGCGTGGCGGCTCGCAACGCGCCGCTGCGCGTGGCCTCCAGTTCGGGGCGCTCGAGCGCGCGCGCCACCCACTGGGCGGCAGCCCGCGGATCGGCCCAGCGGTCGGCGAGCGCGGCCAGGCCCTGTTCGACGCTGCGGCCCTCGAACGCCGTGGCGGGACGCCCGCACAGGCGCGCGAACGGTTCGTTGACGTGATCGATGAGCCACTGCCCATCGTGCGACGAGGCGAGAACGATGCCGTCGGCGGACGCGTGGATCGCGCCGGTCAGGCGCGCCTCGCGGGCGGCAGTCTCGGCCCGCGCGTGCTCGATCTCCACGTGCGCATCGGCCATTGCCCGGGCGAGGACGCCGATCTCGTCCTCGCGCCGCACGAACTCCGCGAAGTCCGTGGCCAGCGCGTCGCGGCGGCCGGCCGCTGCGGCAAGCGCACCGAGCGGTCGCGACAGCACGACGCGGAGAAGGAGCCACAGCGCGAGGCCCAGCGCGAGCGAGAACAGGAGTCCCGAGCGGTGATACTCGAAGTGGCGTGCCGCGCGCGCTGCCGCGGTGGCCGAGGTGTCCCACGTCAGCAGCAGGACCTCGGGCTGCGGGGTGCGCGGCCCGACGCGCGGCGTGTGCCGCACGGGATCGAGCGGAGCGACGGCGAACAGCGAGTCGCCGTCGGCCTGGTAGTCGGCCCACGCGCCGTGCATGCGGGCGCACGTGAGCCAGGCGCCCTGGGAATCGCCATGCGCCCCATCGCCGGGCACCTCGACCGTGCGGCCGATGCGCGAGGCATCGTTCGACCACACGATGGTCCTGTTGCGATCGACCAGTGCAGCGCGAGCGTCGGGAGAGGGCAGGTCGCCGACGGCGTCGATGGCCTCCTCGACCTCGATCACGTCGCCGGCGGAACGGTTCCACGCCCCGGCCATCCGCTCGGCGGCCTGGCGCGCCCGGGCGACCCCCTCGTCGACGCGGCGAGACTGGTCGCCGCGCCAGTTGAGCTCGACCTTGAGGGAAAGGGCGAGCGCCAGGCACACCGAGACCGTGACGGCGATCCGGGGAGCCAGCGAACGGTGCGGGATGACGACCTGTGGCAAGGAGCCCATTGCCCCGGGGTTATCGGCCGGAAATGAAAGCCCTGAAGCCATTTGCAACGATCGCCCCCGGCCCCTAGGGTGGGTCCGTGACCCCCCTCGTCCTGACCGCGATGCTCGTCTACACCGTCCTCGCCGGCGCCACGTTCCTCGTCGCCCGGGTGACCGTCGGCGAGTTCGATCCGCTCGCCCTGGCGCAACTGCGCTTCGGGCTGGCCGCGGCTGCGCTTGCCGCCCTGCTGGTCACGCGGCGGGGTTTTCGCTCCGGGCTGGCCGCGCTCGTGCCACCGCGCGGGTTGCGCTTGCGGGTGTTCGTCCTCGGCGTGCTCGGCACGACGCTCAACCAGGGGCTGTTCCTGCTCGGCATGAAGCACACGATCCCGCCGCACGCAGCGCTGCTCTACGCGACGACGCCGCTGCTGGTGCTCGTCCTCGCGCTCGCGCGCCGGCAGGAAAGGCTGGTGCCCATGCGCGCCGCGGGCATGGCGCTGGCGTTTGCCGGTGTGGCGTTCCTGCTGTTCGGGGGCGGTCCCGGCGACGGCGGCGCGACGCTGCTTGGTGACGGGCTCGTGTTCGGCGCGGTCATCGCGTGGGCGGGGTACACCGCGGGCAGCCGCGAGTTGCTCGCCCATCTCGACCCGCTCGAGCTCACCGCTGCGGCGACGGTGATGGGCGCGCTGGTCTTCCTTCCGGTCGGCGTCCCCGCCGTGCTGGCGCAGGACTGGACGCGCATCACCGGACACGGCTGGTTCGGGCTCGCCTACATCAGCTTCGTCACCTCGGTCCTGACCTACCTGATCTGGTCGTGGGCGCTGTCCCGCACCGAGGCCAGCCGCGTCGCCGTGTTCACCAACTTGCAGCCCATCGTCGCCGCGCTCCTGGCCTGGGCGATCCTCGACACGCCGCTCACGGGCCACTTCGCGACCTCGACGGCGATCGTCCTGGCCGGGGTCGCGCTGGCCGAGCGGCGGTAGAGCTCCCGCTTTGCCCGACGCCCTGCATCCTGCAACTGCGCCGGCACCGCCCCGACGCACTCCGGGCAAGCCAACTGCCTGCCCGGAAAAGACTTGACCCCGTCGGGGCTCCGCCCCGACAACATGGCACGCCCCATGCACATCCCCGCCGGGACCAAGTGCGTCCTCGGCCTGCGCGGGAGACATGGCTATCGCCCGACCGCGCAGGGCCTGCTAGCCTTGGAGGATCACGCCTTCAATTCGGACCGGAACCGACCGCCACGCACCGATGGACCGAACATCAGGCCCTGGAACGAATCCATGACCGAACGTCGCCGCACCCCGACCGTCGCACTCGCCGTCGCCCTGGCGACCGCCGCCACCGCTCTTGTCGCGCTGACCGGGCCTACCGCCGCCCAGACGCCGCGCAACATCGAAGCCGATCTCACCCGCCTCGAGCACAGTGCCCTCGCCCGCTTTCGCATGCAGCAGGACCCAGTGCGCGGTGAAGTCATCGGTGTGCTCATTCGCGGGACCGTCTCGCCCGACCTGGTCCGCGCCATGGGTGGCGACGTCAATACGGTCGCCGGCGACGTGATGAGCGTCCGCATGCCGCTGTCGGCCGCGCCCGCGATCGCGCGCCTGCCGGGTGTCGAGTCGATGCGCCTGGCGATGCCGCTCGAGAAGCATAACGACCTCGCCGTCGTCGACGCCGATGCGAACGGCAAGCGCTCGCAGTCGCCGCCCCTGCAGGGTTGGAACGGCAACAACGTGGTCGTCGGCTTCGTCGACTCGGGCATCCAGTACCAGCACGATGACTTCAAGAACCCCGACGGCACGACGCGCCTGATCGGCATCTGGGACCAGAACGTGGGCGGCTCGCCACCCGCGGGCTACGGGTACGGCAACGACTGCACGATCGCCCAGATCAACGCCGGCACCTGCGCGCAGACCGACGGGGAGGGCCACGGCACGCACGTCGCGGGCATCGCCGCCGGCGACGGCAGCGCGACCGGCAACGCGGTTCCCCAGTTCAAGTACGTGGGCATGGCGAACAAGGCGGGGATCGTCATGGTGAAGACGCTCTTCACCGACCAGGGCCTGATCGACGGCGTGAGCTACTGCTTCGCGAAGGCCGCTGCACTGGGCCGACCGTGCGTCGTCAACCTGTCGCTTGGCTCGAACCTGGGACCGCACGACGGCTCGACCGACCTCGAGATTGCGCTCAACTCGATGACCGGCCCCGGCAAGGTGATTGTCGGCTCGGCGGGCAACGACTTCGGCACCGGCACGCACGCGCGCTGCACGTCGACGGTTGCCGCCGACTCGGCGAGCTTCACCGTGCCCGTGTATGCGGGGAGCGCGTCCACCGACTTCTTCCTGCTCGACGGCTGGTACGAAGGCGCGGACAACTACCGCATCACGCTCATCTCACCGACAGGCAAGACGTTCGGTCCGGTCAACAAGGGGTCGTTCTTCGTTGCGCCGGCCGCCGGCGGCGACGCGCAGAACGCCGACGGCCGCGTCTACATCGAGAATGGCACCGCACCGACGGCGAACGGCGATGCCAACGTCTACATCGAGGTGAGCGACGTGTCCGCCGCGCCCAAGCCGCGCAACGGCGCCTGGCGCGTGCGCATCACGCCGGTCGCGGTCGCCACCAGCGGACGCGTGCACTTCTGGTCGTACTCGAACCTGACACCGGACTTCCAGGACGGCACCTTCACCACGCGGGCCACCAACGACGAAACGGTGAGCGCGCCGGCGACGGCCGACTCGGTGATCAGCGTCGCCGCCCACGCCTCCCGCGCCAGCTGGACGTCGTCGGCCCCGGGCCAGCCCGGCCCGTGGGCGTTCGGCGAGGTGCTCAATGCGATCGCCACGTTCTCGGCCTCGGGCCCCCGTCGCGATGGCGTGATGAAGCCCGATCTCTCGGCGCCCGGTTCGGCGATCGCGTCGGCGCTGTCGACCACGTGGGTGGCCGGCGGTGCGGGGGCCGGCTACGACGCGCGTCTCGCCGTGGACGACGGCAAGCATGCGATCCAGCAGGGCACGTCGATGTCGGCGCCCATGGTCGCGGGCGCCGTGGCGATGTTGCTGCAGCAGGACCCGAACATGGGACCGACGCTGGCCCGCCAGCGCCTGGTGCTCGGCGCCCGTGTCGATGCGCAGGTGACCGGCCAGGGCGCGGTGCCGAACAAGCGCTTCGGCGCCGGCAAGCTCGACCTGGGCACGGTGTTGCCGAACCTCGACACGGTGGCCCCGACGGCGGCGCTCGCGCGCCCCAATGGCGCCGAGATCTTCCTCGTCGGCACGAACGAGTCGGTCGAGTGGACGGCGGCGGACAACATCGGCGTCACCTCGGTCGACCTGCACGTCTCCAGCGACAACGGCCTCAACTGGGATCCGATCGCCACCGGGATCGCCAATAGCGGCAGTTACCTGTGGTCGGTGCCGAACACGCCGTCGACCGACGCGCTGGTGCGCATCACAGCGCGCGACACGCAGAACCAGGTGATCGACGTCAGCGACGCGGTGTTCACCATCGCGTCGAACGTCGACAGTGGTCCCGCGTCGCTGGCCTTCGCCGTGCGCAAGCCGACGCCGAGCCCGTTCTCCTCGGCCACCTCCATCGGGTTCGACCTGCCGGCCGCGGGCACGGGTTCCGTCGGTGGCGCATGGCCGGTGCGGGTGCGCGTCTTCAACCTGGCCGGGCGCCTGGTGAAGACCGTCGTCGATGCACCGCTGCCTCCGGGTGCACACGCCGCGCTGTGGGACGGCCGCGACGAGCGCGGGCTGCGCCAGGCCGCGGGCGTGTACTTCGTCGAAGTGTCGACGCCGGTGAACACGGGGAAGGTGCGGGCGGTGTACCTCAGGTAGCAGGCGGCGGTCGCTCCTCGATCCGGGGAGCGAGATGAGGCGTTCTCGCCACCTTCGATGGAAGTGGTTCGAGTTTGCAATCACGAAACGCCCTCTCTCGCCTCTGCGGGAGGGGGCGTCGTCGTTTGGTCTCGGCTGACTGGTTCGTTGATTACGCCGCGTCGATTTCGACGAAGAGCACGTCCGAGACCGGCGGGGGAACGTGCGCGCCCCAGCTCGTCGGGCCGGGTTCGAGAACCACCATGTATCGACTCATGAATCACCCTCCCTCTTCACCAGCCTGGCTTGCTTGAGATCAGGAGGCGGAGCAGCTCTCCCACCTTCACCCACGCTCCGGATCTCCGGGGGCGGGACAATCGGGGCGAGACGAGCATCGCATGCCATTCACAGCGCGGCTCGCTGGAGCGAGCGAAGGAGCGGCAGATTTTCTACCCGCGCGCGAGCGCCAGCACGAGCCCGCCGAACAGCGCCATCTCCGCCATTCGCTGGACGAGTCCGCGCACCGCCGCAAGCGCCGGCAGCGAAAACACGACGACGGCCACCGCGACCGCTCCCGCCGCAACCAGGTACGGCGACCCGCCCGTCTCGGACAGCCGGAAGAGCACGGCGGCCCCGCCGACGTATTCGACCGCGCCGCCCAGGTTGTGCAGCGCCTGCCGCGGCGAGCCGACCGCCGGAGCCCCGCGGTCGCAGGGTGCAAGAGCTGCCGCGACGTAGCCGATTGCGATGCACAGGGTGAGCGCTCCGGCCGCGGGCGCAGGCGTGTACACGAGCAGCGCGACCACGCCCAGCGCAACGCCGACCGGAAGGAACCATCCGTACGCGACCAATCGCGCGTTCGGATCGCCGACCTCGCCCAGCTCGCTGATCGTGTCGCGAGTGTGGCTGTATCCGGGCTTTCGCGCGCCGAAGCGCACGATGCCGAAGGCGAGATGGAGCGCGGAGAGAAGGATGAGAACGAGCGCCGCGCTCACCGCGCGTCGGGCGACGCGTCGCGGGCCGCGGCCGCCCGCCGATCCGCCGCAGCCTTGGCGCTCGCCGCCCTTGAGTCCCGCCGCGCCTGCCAGAGCTTCTCCCGCAGCTCGTTCATCCCCTCGCCCTTCAGCGCCGAGACGCGCAAGGCGCCGGCGAACTCGATGGGCAGCGCGTAGTAGGTCGGCTCCTCGGTGATCACGTCCGCCTTGTTGAACACGACGAGCGTGGGCCGGGCCGGCGGCGGCGTGTCGGCGGTCGGGTCGGCGGCGCGCACGGCAGCGGCGGCCTTCCTGGCCGCAGCTCCCTCGGGGGCGGCGATGGCGGCGAGCACCTCCTCGACGTTCCGCATGTGGCCGCGGAACTCGGGATCGCTCGCGTCGACGACGTGCAGCCACAGGTCGGCCTCGATCACCTCGGCCAGCGTCGAGCGGAACGACGCGACGAGATGATGCGGCAGCTTGCGGATGAATCCCACCGTGTCGGTGAGCAGCAGCAGTTCGCGGTTCGCGTTGACCATGCGCCGCGTGGTCGCGTCGAGCGTGGCGAACAGGCGGTCCTCGGCCTTGACGTCGGCGCGGGTCAGCGCGTTGAACAGCGTGCTCTTGCCCGCGTTGGTGTAGCCGACGACCGCGACGCGGAATTCGTTGGCGCGCGACTGCCGCTGCACGCGGCGCTCCTTCTCGACGACGGCCAGCTCGCGCTTGAGCAGCGCGACGCGATCGCGCGCCAGGCGGCGGTCGGTCTCGAGCTGGCTCTCGCCGGGTCCACGCGTGCCGATGCCGCCGCCCAGGCGTTCGAGATGCGACCACATGTGGCGCAGGCGCGGCAGACTGTACTCGAGCTGTGCGACCTCGACCTGCAGGCGTGACTCGCGCGTGCGCGCATGCCTGGCGAAGATCGAGAGGATGATCTCGGAGCGGTCAACGACCTTGCGATCGAGGGCCTTCTCGAGGTTGCGCACCTGCGCGGGCGTGAGGTCGTCGTCGCAGATCAGCGTGTCGGCGCTGGTCGACGCCATCAATCCCTTGAGCTCGTCGAGCTTGCCCTTCGAGAAGAGCGTCGCCGGTTGTGGCGTTCCGCGCTTCTGGATGAGTTCGCCGACGACGATCGTCCCCGCCGTGTCGGCGAGGCGGCCCAGTTCGTCGAGTGAGGCGCGGGCTTCGGCGAGCGGGCGGCGGCCGGCGAAGCCGGCAAGCACGGTGCGTTCGGGGCGCTGGTCCTGTCGTGGATCGTGAATGGGAGGGCCTCCAGGGAGCGACGAACCGGCCGGACGGAAGGGTCCGGGAGCCGGCGGCGTCACGCCCGGAGTCTAGGCCCCACCCGGAACCCGGTCAACCGGGCCAAGTTACGACGAGGCAAGGACTTTGCCCGTTCCACTTCTTGACGCACCCGCTCCTGGACGGTAGCCTTCCTGTGACGGCGCGCACCGATTGGGACGCGCCTGCGTCTAATGGAATGCACGGCAACATGATCCCCCCGACCCGTCGAACGGAGGTCCACCATGGCGAACGCTCTCGCCGCCACCGATCAGAACTTCGAAGCCGAAGTGCTCAACTCCGATCTCCCCGTCCTCGTCGACTTCTGGGCGACCTGGTGCGGCCCGTGCAAGATGGTCGCGCCGATCCTCGACGAGATCGCGGGTGAGTACGTCGGCAAGCTCAAGGTGGCCAAGGTGGACGTCGACCAGAACCCCGGCATCGCCGGCCGCTACGGGATCCGCAGCATCCCCAGCCTGTTCCTGTTCAAGAACGGCCAGGTCGTCGAACAGCTCGTCGGCGCGATGCCGAAGCCGGCGATCCTGAAGAAGATCGAGGGACACCTGCCGGCGTAGTCCCGCCACGCAGCAGTACCTCGCGCGTCACGAAGCACGAACGGGCGGTCCTCCTCGCGGGGAGCCGCCCGTTTCGCACTCACTTCGGCCGCGGCCAGCGCGGCTTGCCGACATCCTTGCCGGACTCCATGTACGGCTTGAGGCGCCCGCTCAGGAAGTGCTGCCACACGCCGTCGAC
>JANPEF010000121.1:0-50998 GCA_031431875.1 Candidatus Eiseniibacteriota bacterium
GTGGGTCGCCAACTACGTCGTGATGGGCTACGGCACGGGTGTCGTGCAATGCGTGCCCGCCCACGACACGCGCGACTACGAGTTCGCGAAGAAGTACGCACTGCCGATCCCGCAGGTCATCGCCGCCCCCGGCGGCCACGAGTCCTGGCATCCCGAGGACGGCGACAAGCTGCACGACGGCATGGGCTGGGAAGAAGTCGCCGGCGACAAGATCTATGTCGGCGACGGCACGCTCGTCGACTCGGGCCCCGACACCGGGCTCCACTCGGCCGATGCACGCGAGAAGATCACCGCCCGCCTGGCCGCAGCGGGGCAGGGGCGGCACAAGGTCCAGTTCCGCCTGCGCGACTGGCTGGTCTCGCGCCAGCGCTACTGGGGCGCGCCCATCCCGATGATCTACTGCGACGCCGCATGCGGTCTGGTGCCCGTGCCCGAGGCCGACCTGCCCGTGCTGCTCCCCGAGGACGTCGAGTTCCGCCCGGCGGGAGACTCGCCCCTGACGACGTCGGACACGTTCATGTCGGTCCCGTGCCCGAAGTGCGGCAAGCCCGCCCGGCGCGAGACCGACACGCTCGACACGTTCGTCGACAGCTCGTGGTACTTCCTGCGCTTCCTGTCGCCGAAGGACGCGACGCGCGCCTTCGACGGCAAGCTGGCGGACAAGTGGCTGCCGGTCGACCAGTACATCGGCGGCGTCGAGCACGCGATCCTTCACCTGCTCTACGCCCGGTTCATCACCAAGGTGCTGGCCGACCTCGGCTACGTGAACTTCCGCGAGCCGTTCATGCACCTGTTCACGCAGGGCATGATCACCAAGGGCGGCGTCAAGATGTCGAAGTCGAAGGGCAACGTCGTCTCGCCCGACGCCCTGATCAAGCGCTACGGTGCCGACACCTCCCGCGTCTACACGCTGTTCATCGGCCCTCCCGAGAAGGACGCCGAATGGTCCGACGCCGGCGTCGAAGGTGCCTTCCGCTTCCTGAATCGGTTCTGGCGCCTGGCGGAACCGCGGCTGGAGTTGATGCGGTGGGTGAACACCGGCGCTCCACTGCCGGAGCTGGGCATCAAGGCGCTCGAGCTGCACCGCGCCTCGCACAAGACGATCGCCCGCGTCACGACCGACTTCGCCGAGTTCAAGTTCAACACGGCAGTGGCGGCACTGATGGAACTGGTGAACGCGATCTCACTGGACGCCAACGATACACCGATCGAACACGCCGTCGGCTCCGACCGCGGCTGGGCGATGGGGGAGGCCCTGCGCACCCTGACCGTGCTGATGGCGCCCGTGGCGCCGCACGTGGCTGAGGAGGTGTGGCAGCGGGTCGCGGGGGGCGGGGCAGGAGACACGGTATTTCGCGCTGGCTGGCCGGTGGCGGATCCCGCGGCGCTGGTCGCCGAGACCGAGCTGATCGTCGTGCAGATCAACGGCAAGCTGCGCGCAAAACTGGATCTCCCGGCGGACCTGGACCAGGTCTCCGTCGAGCGCGAGGCGCGCGAGAACCCGAAGATCCAGGCGATGCTCGAGGGGAAGACGGTCCGCAAGGTGATCCATGTGCCGCACAAGCTGGTGAACATCGTCAGCTCGTAGGGCCCCGCCGATTCCTCGCCCGGGCCGCGACGGATTTGTGCTTGTCCCGGGACCGTGCGGGGTCTAGCGTCTTCCTCAGCATCGGCCACAGACGTACGTCTCAACGCTGTTCCCACCCAGGCCTCTCCCCACGGCCGCCCGTCCCGGTGCAGGCGCTCTCCGAGCGCCACAGGGTTACGCCGCAGTCCAGGCTGGAGCGGATCGCGAGTGCGATCCCGCAACCCCTGCATTCTCTGCGGCGCCCAACCAGGAGAAGTGCGATGTCTCATCCTCGAACTCTCGTCCGGACCCGCGCGAGCTTGTGCGCCGCGGGCATCTCCCTGTTGCTCGTGTTGAATGCACTCCCTGCAGGGGCGGGGGGGCCTCGTTCCGTGGATGACCCCGGCAACGGTGGCAATCCTCGCGTCTTCCCACCGGGCTCGAGTCCGTACGGTTCGAGCTATGGAGACTGGTCGGCCCGCTGGTGGCAGTGGGCCTACGGGCTGCCGGTCGCCGGCCATCCGCTGTTCGATGAGACCGGTGCGGATTGCGGCGCCGGTCAGTCCGGCCCCGTGTGGTTCCTCGGCGGGGTCTTCAACGTGTCGGGCAGCGCGACGCGGACGATGTGCTCCATCCCGGCCGGCAAGGCGCTCTACTTCCCGATCATCAACGTGGAGTGGGACAACGTCTGCCCAGCGGAGGAGCCGCCGCTCAGCGTCGAAGAGCTTCGGGCTACTGCCGCGTGGTTCATGGATCTCGCGACGGCGCTCTCCTGCGAGCTCGACGGCGTCCCGATCGAGAATCCTTTCGCATACCGATTCACCGCAGGACCCTTCGGCGTGGACATCCCGTCCGGGAGCATCTGGGAGTTCTTCGGCTGCGCGACCCCGGCGGGGCACTACGCACCGCTGATGGCCGACGGCTACTTCCTCATGCTGAAACCGCTGGCTCCCGGGGCACACGTGCTGCACTTCAGCGGGACGATCGGTGATCCGGTCAACTTCACGCTCGAGATCACCTACGAGCTGACGGTCGTTCCCGATCATCAGAACCTGGTTGAACAACCGCTCGAACCCGGGGTCGAAGGAGTCCGCGAGCTCGGTGCGGCAGGCGAAATCCCCGGTCGCGTGACGACCTGGGGGCGCATGAAGTCCACTTATCGTTGAGTCCGCAAGCGGCGATCGAGGGCGGGGAGCGACGCTGCTCCCCGCCCGATCACCGACTCAGCCGAGGACGACGACCTTCCTCATCGCCGCAAACGCCTCGACCCGTCCACGCACGAAGTAGACCCCAGGCGCGACCGCCGCACCACGTGCATCCCGCGCATCCCACATCAGATCATGACGCCCCGCGACCACGGGCCCGCGCGCGAGCACGCGCACGAGCCTTCCGGCCGCGTTGAACACCTCGACCTCCACCTCGGCGTCCCGCGGCACATTCAGCCGAAACCGCATCGACCCGCGCGCCGGGTTGCGATCACTCAACGCAAACGCCGCCACAGATGGCAATCCGCCGTCCGGATCCACGTCCGTCGTCCCGGCGACCACCTCGAACGCCGCATCGCTCACGTCGGCGCGGCCCGCGACTGCCGCGTCGGACACGCGGATCCGTGCATTCGCGCTCGCCGGCGGCGTGACGATCCACGTCATCGCGGTTCCCGGCACGTTCGTCGCGATCGGCTGCCAGCTCGTGCCGCCGTTGCGCGAGACCGAGACGTCGACGCCTTGTACGCCGGCACCCTTGTTCCACGTGACTTGCTGCAGTGTCGCGATCGTCCGCTCGGCGCCAGGGGAGGCGAGGGCGGGGGAGGGGGTCGCGTCCTCGAGGACCCAGGGCGTGGAGGCAATCGCGTTCGTCGGGATGGGCGGGAGGCCGGCCTGCGGCCAGATCTCCCCGCCGTTCGGGGTCACGAGCAAGAGTTGGTTGGGAAGGAACGGCGACGTCGTCCCGTTGAACACCGTTACCGCGCCGCAGCGGTTCTGGCTCACCGCGAGATCCGGCACTCCGTCGGTGATGAAGTCGCCGACAGCGAGGCCCCACGCGTCCATCGTGGCGATCACTGTTGGCGGCCCGAACGTGCCGTCCCCCACGTCACCGACGCCGAGCCCGGGGAGCATCCCGACGACGCCGAGGGTGTCGAGCGTGTAGACAATGTCGAGGATCCCGTCCTGGTCGAAGTCGAGCACGGCAAGATCGCGGGGCGTGCTCGGGAGGGGCACCACCGGTTGGCCGACGAACCAGGGCGACCCGGCACATTCGGGATCGAGGGATGCGTTCTTGAGCCGCACCCGAAGCTGGCGCCGCCCGAGCGCGACGACGTCGGCCAGGCCATCCTCGTTGAAGTCGCCCGAGGCGTGCCCCACACCCGACGGATCGTCCAGCGCCCCCCCGAGGTTGAGGCACGTCCCGTCCATCCCCGGCGCGAACCATGCCATGTACGACGTGCTCCCTCCACCCGAGACGGCCAGGTCAAGCGTGCCGTCGTTGTTGAAGTCCTGCACGGTGACCTTGCGCGCCGACGCGTAATGGTCGGTCCAGGGCCGGAACGGAGACTCGAATCCGCCGCTCCACACGCCACCGGTGCCGCTCCCACGCAGGATCATGGCCCCGCCGCGCTCCTGCACTCCGGCTGAATCGAAGAGGCAGGGGACGAGGTCGAGAATCCCGTCCTGGTCCATGTCCGCGATTGCCACTCCGTCCACGCGGCCGTAAAGGGGAATCTCGAGCGGGGGGCCAAAGGTTCCGCCCTGGTTCGGGTAGACCCTGAGCCGACCCGACGCCGCGTCGCTGAGGGAGACGACGAGGTCCTCGAATCCGTCGGCGTCGAGATCCGCCACGGCCGCGTGCCGAGCGCGCATGTCGAGCGGAAGCGTCTGCACGATCGCGAACATCCCGTCGCCGACGCCGGCCGTCCCGGCACCGCGCAGGACCGTCGCTTCGGGAGGAAGCGTCGCGTTGCCGACGACGAGATCGCGGATGCCGTCGTTGTCGAAGTCGCCGCTCACGATCATGCGGGGCAACGTTCCCGCACTCGACCCCGGCGGGCAGACCGGCGGCGGGAACGAACCGAACGCCGCAAAGTTCGCCTGCGGGACGCTGCCGACACCATGGAATCTGCCGCCCGCGTAGACGACGGGGTCGATCACGGCGAGCGCCCAGACTTCCAGGTCCGCGAAGTCCGCGGTCCACGGGGTGACTGCGCCCGTCACCCGGTCGAACTCGACAGCGCGCATCCGCGCGATTCCGCTGACCGTGGTGAAATCACCGCCTGCGAACACCCCCGTCGAGCTCCGAGCCAGGCTGCGCACGATGCCGCTCACGATCGGATTGAACGGCAGGACCGTGCCGAGCCCGGTGTTGACCTGCGCGAGCCGGCTGCGAGGCGTCACCCCAAGGGCGGTGAAGTCGCCTCCGGCATAGACTGTCGAGCCGTCGATCAGCAGCGAGCGCACGGTCGCGTTCGCGTTCGGGTTCCAACTGTTTGCGAATGAACTGCCCAGGTTCGTGCCGCCCAGGCGCGAACGCGGCTGGCCGCCGCACTGGGTAAACGTTCCGCCCATGTAGACGTTGCTCGCATCGACCGCGATCGCGAACACGATCCCGTTCGGTTCCGGAAACCACGACAGCCCTTGAGACGTCCGCACGTCGACCGCGCCCGCATTGTCGAAACTGTTCCCGGCGATGGAGGTGAACTGTCCTCCCATGTAGAGCACCGTGTCGCGGAGCGCGAGGGCCCACACCGGGCCGTTCACGTCTACGGAGAAAGCCGTGACGGCCCCGGTCGGCCCATCGAGGGCGGCGAGCCGCGTCCGGGTCTGCCCGTCGACGGTCGTGAAGTCGCCGCCGAGATAGATCGTCTGCACCTCGTCCTGCGCGACGACGACGTGGAGCGCGCGCACCGCGCCATTCACATCGGGAGCGTACGGCAACAGCGCGCCGGTCGCCGCGTCGAACGCGGCGAAGTTCCGGCGCAGGAGTCCGTTCAGCCCGGTGTAGTCGCCGCCCGCGAAGATGCCCGCGGGAATGGCCTGGATCGCGAGGACGGCTTCGTTCGGCCGCGGGTCCCAGGCCGCTGCAGCGCCGGTGACCTCGTCGATCTTCGCCAGGCGGCTGCGCGCCTGCCCGCCGGCATTCGCGAACCGTCCGCCGATGACCACGTGACCGCTCGAGTAGGTGAGCCCGTACACGGGGCCGTCGGCATTCGGGTTCCACGTGCTGGCGAAGCCGGAGACCGGGTCGACTGAGGCGATCCGGTTCCGGGGTTGCCCGGCGATAATCGTGAACTCGCCACCGACGAATGTGGTCGTCAGCCGCTCCAGGAGCGTGTGCACCGTGCCGTTCGGATTCGGGGCCCAAGCGGTGGCCGATCCGGGCGCGGTCAGCGTGAGCTCGGCGAGGTTCGACCGCGGAACTCCTGCGATCGTCGTGAACGTGCCGCCGACCACGAGCGTGTTGCTCGGCCCGGGGCGGGGGACGATCTGGACATCGCGCACGGTCCCGTTGCAGCCCGGGTTCCACGTCGTCGCGAGGCCCGTGGACGTGCTCAGGATCGCGATGTTGGCCCGGGGCGAGCCGCCGATGAAGTTGAAGTTGCCGCCCGTGTAGACACTGCCACCCGTGACCTCGAGCGCATGGACGTTGCCGCTCGACGAGGGGTTCCACGAGGTGACGGCACCATTCGACGCCACCGCCGCAATCCGGTCGCGCGCCTGCCCACCGACGAGCGTGAACTCGCCGCCCATGTAGACGGTGGCCGTCGGCCCGACATCGAGCGCGAGCACCGCGCCATTGGTGCCGGGATTCCACGCCGAGACCGACAGGTCCGCCGCGATGTGCGCGACGTTCGCGCGCGCCTGCCCGCCGACGCTGGTGAACAGCCCGCCGATGTAGACGCCACCCGAGACGTCGCCGGCGGCACAGAGCACGCGCCCGACCACCTGTGGATAGCCCGGGAGCGTCGCCCCGGTGGCGGGATCGAAGACAATCCCGGCGCCGGTCGCCGACGAGACCTCGGTGAACTGGCCGCCCACGTAGATCGTACTCGCGTCCTGGGCGAGGGCGAACACGGAACCGTTGGTGACCCACAGGTTCGTGTCGACGGGCTCGGCCAGTGCGGCGTGAGCCCACAGCAACGACGCGGCAAGGAGTGTGGCGACAAGGGCGGCGTGGCGAAGTGGGTTCATGGCGGTGTGCTCCCTCAGACTGACGAATGCCGTTGCAACGGGGGACTCGTTGACTCGTACGCCTGAGCTCGGAAAGCGAACAGTCCCAAGGCCGCGGGCGTGCGGGCAGGGTAGGGGGACCCGTTGCCCGCGTCCCCGCGAGCCCGCCGCCGAATCGGCGGGCCGGAGACGGTCGGGGAGGAGCCCCCCGATGGTCGGTGCCCGCCGCCGGCGCCCGGGACCAGACCCCGGTACCAGGGCCTCCGGAAGACCACGGCGGCGGCGCCAACGTAATGGCAAATCCAAGCACGGCGGCGATGAACCCGAACCGGAGCGGGCGCACGGTGCGGACGTCCCAGGGAGGACGAGCCGAGGTGACCGCGGCGGGCGGCTGTCCCTCTACTGATGAGCTTAAGCAACAGAGACGATTGGATAGGCTCATCCGGCATCGAGATCGCCCACCGGCGGGAGAGAATATAGTTTACATAATATTGATTATACGCCATTCAGGAGAACGGCAAAGGGCAAGCGGTACAACGGGTTAGGTCCGATGCTTACGGCTAGAGCTTCTTGGGATTCAGTGCGTCGGCGACGACCTGTGGGGACTTGATCGCCACCATGAGTAGCGCCATGGCGGGGCCGTCCGGTCGACGTCGGCCTTGTTCCCAGTTCCGGAGCGTCCCGATGCTGACCCCGATCATCCGGGCGAACTCGGCCTGGGTCAGGCGCAGCTTGGAGCGAATCGCCCGGATTTGGACGGGCTCGAAGCTGGTGACCCGAGCGGGCTGAGCCTCGCCACGCCGAATGGCGCCGGCCTCCCGGACGCTGTCGATCAAGAGGTCGAAGTCTCGTTTCTTCATTCGAGCTCCTCGCGCGCCACCTCGCTCAGGATTCGGCGCTGCGACGCTTTCCGCGGCCGGCCGAACCCCAACGAACCTTGCGCAGCCCGTGTGTTCCCGGGATCACCGGACCGAGCTGTGGATCCTCCATCAGCGCGATCTGGAGTCGGCGGTATTCGTCGTCCGTCAGGTGACGACCTACGAGCCCTGTAAAGACTCGCGTCTCCAGGAAGCGCATGCCCCATAGTGCGTCATTGACGCAGTCCCTAGCAACCGGAAAATGTGCACCTCCGCGTCGCGGCGATCGACCATCGCAGCAGGGGCAGCAGGCGATCCGGGTCAAGAACCGCGGCGCAGGATCTCGACTTCTTTCGCCAGGCGCCCGGCCAAGCACTCACGCTCGACATCGAGGTTGTAGGCGGCATGCAGGTTGAGCCGGAACAGGTCCGGGGTGCCGAAGGGCCGTGCGAGGCGCAGGGCCGTATCCGTGGCCCTAAGCCGGCCGCGCCGCTTTGCGCCTTGCCTTGGGCAGAGCGTCAATCAACGCGCGAAGCGCATGGTTCACGGACGCGGAGTCCTTGAAGACTCGTGCGACGTCTGCGTCAAGCAGCACGACCTTCACCCTGTTGCGCAGTTGCTCCGCGTACTTGCCGCGAACACCGCCGGTGAAGTCGTATTCCGCACGCATCCCGTCAGGCGTCACGCGCTTACTCGGTTGGGTCTGCTTCGTGGACTGTCCGCTCATGACCCGAGCTTACCTCCGGGGTATCGCTCGCTCAATCTCCGCAGTCCCCCCGCGCCGCCCCCCGCTACGCCGACCAGTACCCCATGCCCACGTTCGGGCCCGGTGCCTCGACCACGATCGGGCTGTGCTCGGGGGCGCTCTCGACGACGTGGCCGTCCTTGCGCACCGTGATGACGAACGTGACGCGGAAGCCGGGCTCGACGCCGAGCGAAGCGAACGGCAGCGAGAACTCGGCGAGCGTCTCGAGCGCGGCTGCGGCGCCGGCGATCGGTGCGCCGGAGGGATCCGTCGAGAGCGGCGCCTGGCCCGGGCCCGCGGCGATCTCGATGCGGAAGCCCGGCGGCTCGAGGAACTCGAGTCCGACGCTCGTCGTCGCCGCGACGTGCTCGAGGTCGGCGCGCACGAACAGGGTCTTCTCGTCGAAGCCGTGCAGGATCGCGACGATGCGCCGGCCGCCGTGCATCGCGCCGCCGGCCCCCGCCGGGCGCCACACGCCGGCGCCGTTCCACTCGTAGTAGTGGCCCAGGCGGCCGCTCACCTTCGGCGCCACGAGAGCGGTCGGCACGCGGCGATCCTCGCTCACGCGCGCGACGCCGAACGCGGTGCGGAAGTCGGCGGGCACTGCACGCTCGGCCAGCACGTGCGCGCGAATCAGGTGATCGCGCAGGATGCGGTCGAACGTCGCCTTGTCGGCGGTGAAGTGATCGTCGCCGTACCACCAGCACCAGTCGCTGCCTTCGGCCACCATCAGGTGGCGCCACGCCTGGCGGCGGCGCTCGGCGCGATCGCCGGGGTCCTCCGGCGGCTGGCCGCGCAAGTCCTCGCCCCACACGGGCTCGACACCGTCCCAGAAGGCGCTGTCGGGCGGGCCCGCCACGTCCTCGGGGAACGCCTCGGCGAGCATCGCGCGCGTGCGCGCGACGGCGTCCCAGGCGCGGTTCTTCTCGGGGTGCCCGATCCAGATGCGAAAGTTCGCCTCGATCCACGAGCCCGAGTGCAACGTGTCGAGCGTGCCGCCGGTACCGTCGGCCTCGACCTCCGCGATCACCTCGCTCGGCGTCTTCGTCTCGATCCACGGCGTCGCGGTGAGCGCGTCGTAGAAGCGCGCGAGGAACTCGTTGCCGTCGTCGGGATACCACTCCCAGCAGTTCTCCCCGTCGAGCGCGACGAACAGGCGCGCCGGTCCGGGACCGGGCCAGGTGTCGCGCAGGTGCGCCAGCCGCGCGAGCACGTCGGCGACCGCATCGACCGCGGGCCAGCGCGAGTAGGCGAAGCCGATCTTGTCCGAGAGTTCGCGGTCGCGGAAGAACATCCACGGCCCGCCCTCGGCCAGCCGCCACGGCCGGGCGTGTGCCCACGGCGCGAATCCACCGCCCCCCGCCGGCGTCGAGCGATAGAGCACCTCGGCGTCGCTGCCCATCCAGCGGTAGCCGGCCTCGCCGGCCAGGCGCACGACCTCGGGGCTCACGCTGCCCTCGCTCGGCCACAGGCCGGTCGCCGCGTGGCCGAACGCATTCGCCGCCACGCGGCGCGAGGCCTTGAGGTGCGCGAGGGCGTCGCCCGGGTGCGCGAAGCGCGTTGCCGGCAGCGGCACCGCGGGCATCGCACGCCGCGCGACGTCGGTGTCGCACAGCAGCGGCAGGATCGGGTGATACGCGGGCGTGACCGAGATCTCCGCGCGCGTGCCCGGGGCGAGGAGCGCGCGATGGCGCGGCAACACCGCGCCGATGAGCGCCTGCGCCTCGGCGTGGACGACGTCGCGCTCGGCGCGGGTGAAGCCCCCGCCCGGCACGGCGCCCCCCCTCGCCACCAGGGGCGCAAGCGCGGGTCGCGCGTGAAAGCGCGGGTCGATCCACGCCAGCGCGTGCAGCACCGCGAGGTCCACGGCCTCGTCGTCGGTGAGGAGCGAAGGATCCGCGGCCCCCGCTTCGCGTCGCCGCGCGAAGTGCTCGAGCGCCGGAAATCGCGCGCGGGCCCAGGTCGGCACGATCGTCAGGCGCGCGAGCATGGTGCGCCGCGCCGCGTCATCGAGCGAGGCGGGTTCGGCGCGCGCGAGGTCGAGCTCGGGATCGCCGACGCCAGCGGCCGCGGCGGCGAGCTGCTCGAGCAGCGAGGGGACGAGGTTGATCGTCACCGCGAGGTCGGGACGCTCGAGCACGGCCTCGGCCATATCGAGGTAGTCCTTCGTGGCGTGCAGGCGCACCCACGGCAGAACAGGACGCCCGGCACGGGGGTTCCCGTAGCCGGGCTGGTGTTGGTGCCAGAGGAGGATGACCTGGACGGGCGCGGGCGCCCCGCCCGCGCGCGTCATCGCGTCAGTTCGAAGCGGCGAGCATCTCGCCCAGGGCGACCTCGGCGTCGCGCGCGAAAGTCGTCTCCTTGTACTCGGTAGCGACCTTCTCGTAGAGCGCCTGCGCCTTCTTCGTGTCCCCGGCGAGGCGATTGGCGCGACCAGCGGCGAGGTAGAAGTCGGCGGCATTGGAGCGATCGGGCGCCTTGGTGGCGACCGACTCGTAGTACTTCGCCGCACCGGCGAAGTCCTTCGACGACTCGAGCGCGAAGGCCAGGCTCTGCTCCGTCGCCGTCTGCATCGGCGAGCCGGCTGGCTGCGCGCGCAGCACGTCCTTGTAAAGCGTCGCCGCGCTGTCGAACGAGCCCTGCCAGAACAGCGCGTCGGCTTTCATGCGCTTGGCGTCGATCGCCGCCGGCGTGCCGCCGGCGTCGTTCATCACCTGGTCGGCAAGCTGGATCGTCTTCACGTAGTCGCCCGACCAGTACGACGCGCTGGCCTCGGCCAGCGTGCCGCGCGCCGCAGCATCCTGCCGGGCGACCTGGTTGCGCCACAGGGCGATGCCGCCCGCGACGACGACGACCAGCGCGAGCGCGCCGAATACCAGGTTGCGGTGCGCCCGCACCCAGTCCCAGGCACCGTAGGCGCCCTCCACGAACGCGTCTTGCTTCAGTTCCTGCTTGGTGAGTCTGTCCGACACGCAATCCTCCCCGACAAGGCTCGAAGCGGGCCGCTCCTCCGGAGACGCCGGGGCGGTCCCGCTTCGTCCGGGGGAGTCTAGCAAACCCTTGCGAAAAGCCTCAACTCCCTTTTCGAGCGCGACTTCCGGGCTTGCCGGCGCGCGCGCGACAGCGTCGGCAGACGAGCCCCGCACCATCCCACCAGAACTCGCCGGCGGGGCGCCCGCACTCGGGGCACGGCGGGCGGACGAGGGCACCGCTGGCGAGGTCGACCTCGACGGCGAAGGAGCCGACCGACTTCCCGGCGCTCGACAGCGGGTAGCGCACTTCCTGACGCGGCCGGGCGATCTCCTCGATCCCCCACAGCCGGATCTCGATCGACGGCTCGTAACGCGCCCGCACCGCCTTCGTGCGCCGGCCCCACTCGAGCTTGAGCGCGGCCTCGGTCGACGGCTCCTCGGCCTCGCCGTCCTCGCTGCGACGGCGCCGGCGGCGATCGCGCTCCTCCTCGATGCGCGTCTGGTAGAACGCGGAGAGACGGGCGAGGTCGCGCTCGCGGGATTCGTCGGCCTTCCTCTTCCACTTGTCGGCGCGCGGCTCGAGCACGCGCTCGAGCCACGTGCGCGCCTCGCCCCACAGCGCGGCGCGATCGAGCGGCGCCGGCACGAAGCCCGCGGGGAAGCCGGGCTCGAGGTGCGCGCGGCGGCGCTCGTCAGGCTCCCAGAAGTCGAACGACGGCCCGCGCGGATCGGCCAGGATCGAGCGCAGGTCCTGCTCGGGGCTCCCGCCCAGGAAGGTGAGCGTGGCGTGGAAACCGACCTGCAGCACGTGCATCGGTACTGCGATCTTCGGCGCGCCGGCATCGACGTCGTGCAGCACCAGGCCCTCCCCCGCCACCGACCGCGCGTCGACGCCGGCACGCTCTTCGGCATGCAAACGCGCAACGTGTCCGCCCTCGCGTGCCTCGGAGAGGAGCTTGAGGCCGAGCTGGCTGCCCGGGGCGGCGAACGCGGCCCCGCGCGGCAACGTCGAGCGCGACGCGTCGAACACGAGGCGCATCGACGGTCGGCGCCAGCGTTTGGACAGGTCGAGCGGCAGTGTGATGTCCCACTCGAGCGGCGCGAACTCCACGGCGGCGGCCCCGCGGGCGCGCAGGAAGTCGATGGCGAAGGCTTCGAACGGCGCGCGCGATTCGTTGTCGTCACCGAGATCTTCGGCGCGCAGCGCCGGGGCAGCCGCGACAGGTCGCCGCACCGGCCCGGGCGCCACGCCGGCACTCTTTCCGATCGCGGCGGACATCGCCTTCGGAGCGCGCTTCTTCGGGCTCACGCCTTCGCCTCCGGCAGGAGAGCCTTCTGCAGCTCCTGCTCCTCCTGGTAGCGCTTGCGCGCAGCGGCGAGGCGGCCCGCGAACTCGGCGTAGTTCTTCGAGCGCGTCTCGTCGTCCTTGCTCGCCACCCAGATCTTGAACACCTCGTCCTCGAACGAGCCCTCGGGCTCCCAGTGCCCGAGGATCTCCTCGACTTCGCCGACCACGAGCTCGAACAGGCGGATCTTCTTCTCGAGGATCTCGAGCACGTACGACTCGATCGTGTCGCGGGCGACCAGGTTGTAGATCTGCACGTCGTGCTCCTGCCCGAGCCGGTGCACGCGGCCGATCCGCTGCTCGACCCGCATCGGGTTCCACGGCAGGTCGTAGTTGACGACGATGTGCGCGAACTGCAGGTTGCGGCCCTCGCCGCCGGCCTCGGTCGAGATGAGGAACGGGATCGGTCCGCGGAAGCGATCGAGCGCCTCCTCCTTCTCCTGCCAGGTCTGCTCGCCGTGGAAGATCTCGTTGGCGATCCCCGCCTCGGTGAGAGCGCGCGCGATCTCGTCCTGACTGGCGCGGAACTGCGTGAATACGATCGCCTTGTCCTCGAGTCCGCCGAGCAGCTTGACCAGCGCCTCGACCTTGGTCGAGCGCCCGCTCGTCGCCGCCCGGCTCGCGAGCTCCTTGAGCGCCTTCGCCGACAACCCGGTCGCGGCCTTGTTCGCCAGGTGCTGCAGCGTCTTCGCGGCGGCGGCGATGCTCGAGCCCAGTTCCTTCTGCAGCACCACGAGCGTGAAGTACCAGCGACGCGCGACGTCCTCGTCCCCGGAGTCGATCGTCCTGATCACGAACTCCGAGACGTCGCGGTAGAGCTCGGCTTCGGCCGGCGACAGGTCGAGCGTCAGCGTCTTGACGTTGCGCCGCGGGAACTTGATCTGCGTGTTGGCGCGCTGGGCGCGGATCATCACCGAGGCCAGCAGAGCGCGAAGCTTGTCGGTGTTGCGCGGCTTGAGCCGGTCGCCTGCGGTCATGAACTCGGCGCGGAACTGGGCGAACGTGCCGACCGCGCCGGGCCGCAACAGCGTCACCAGGTTGTACAGCTCGCGCAGGTCGTTCTGCACCGGCGTCGCGGTCAGCAGCAGCAGGTTGCGGGCGCCCAGCTCGTTGATGAACTTCCAGCCGAGGGTGAGGTGATTGCGCAGGCGATGCGCCTCGTCGACGATGACGAGGTCGAAGCCGACGCGGCGCACGCGCGCGCGGTGACGCGTGTGGCGAGCCGTCTCGAGCGAAGCGATGACCAGCGGGTGATCGCCCCAGCGGCCCTCGGCGCCACGCGAGACGACGAAGTCGAGTTCGAACTTCTCGCGCAACTCCTCGGCCCACTGCTCGCACAGGGAGGCCGGCGTGAGCACGAGCGCCGTGCGGATCTGCCCGCGCAGCAGGTACTCCTTGAGGATGATGCCGGCTTCGATCGTCTTGCCGAGGCCCACCTCGTCGGCCAGCAGCGCGCGGCCGCCCAGGTCCTTCATCACGGCGAGCGCGGCCTTCAACTGGTGAGGAAAGCGCTCGACGCCGCGCAGCGAATCGAGCGACAGGAGGCGATCCGCGGCGGCCCAGGCGGAGAGGCGCTCGGCGCGGTAACCGGCGGTGAACAGCGCCGGGTCGCTCGCCTCGCCGCCGGCCCAGCGGGCGACGAGCGCCTCGCCCTCGGGGGCGGCGCGCCAGAGGCTGCGTTCCTCGGCGGAGTCCTCCCCGGCCGGGGCTTCGGGGCTCTCGGCCGCGTCATCGGCGGACTCGCCCTCGGCTGCCGCGGCCCCCTCGGTGTCCTCGGCCGCGCGTGGGGCGAGATCTTCCTCGGCGCCCTCGCCCGCCAGTTCCCAGGGGAGACGCGCGGAGAGACGCTTGAGCTCCTGCCCGAACACGACTTCGAGCACGTCGGAGCCGCGGCCGTGGCGGACCTCGACGATCAGGCCGACGCCGAAGCGCGGATGGACGATGCGCTGTCCGACGCGATACGCGGTGGCGGTGGTCATCCCTGTTCGCTCTTCCTTTCCGGGGCTCGAGCCCCAGCGATCGATGCGCCGACCCGGGGGGAACGTTGACCGACGGCGCGCCGACAAAGGCCGTGAAAACGTTTCCACACCATACTGCCCGAGCCGCCTTTCCGGGGTGTCAGGGGGATGTGTAGAAATTGATCCCGACGGCGACCTGCACGTCGTGATTCAGCGAACTCTCGGAGAGCACACCATAATAGCGCAAACCCACGTCCAGCGTCAGCGTCCGGTTCGCCCAGTATTCGAAGCCCCCGCCGAGCTTCACCACGCCGCCGTCCCCCGGGTACTCGGTCTCGTCGTTGAGGTTGGTCTGCCGGCTCTGCATCAGCCCGGCGCCGATGACGAGATAGCGCGGTGTGCGGGTGCGCACGCTGAAGTGCCGGTAGTAGTCGATCGTGGTCATGACCAGCTGCAGCTTCACCGGCGTCGCCGCCGAATCGGCGGCGGACGTTCCGTCGAACTGATGCGACTCGAAGCCGATGCCGATCGAGCTCTCCGTCGAGTTCCGGTAGCGCAGCGCAAAACCCAGGCCGAGACCGTTGCTGAACTCGTCGGCGAAGCGCCCGCCACCCAGCAGCGTGCCGTACATCGCCGCCCCATGGAGCGCGACCGTGCCCGAGCGGACGGGCCGCGGCCGCCAGCCCGATTCGGCGGCGGGCGCCGCCGGTGGTGGGTCCTGCGCGGCGGCAGGCATGACCAGCCCGAGCCCGAGCGAAACAGCGAGCGCCGCGGCGAGCGCGACGGGAGCGAGTGCGGCGAGTCGACGACGAGGCGCGAGTCCTGTGATCACGATCCCTCCGGTTTCGAGCGTCCCCCGGCCTACGGCCGGGGGTGGAACTGCCGGTGCACCTCGAGCAGGAAGCCCCGGTCCACCGCGGTGTAGATCTGCGTCGTGACGACCGACGCGTGGCCCAGCAACTCCTGCACGACGCGCAGGTCGGCACCGCCGGCGAGGAGGTGCGTGGCGAACGAGTGCCGGAGCACGTGCGGGCTCACGCGGCCCGCCAGCCCCGCCAGCCGGGCGTAGCCGGCGAGGATCTTCCAGAAACCCATCCGCGAGAGGCGGCGTCCCCAGCGGTTGACGAACAGTGCCTCCTCGTTGGTCCGCCGCACAAGGTGCGGCCGGCCGGACTCGAGCCAACGCTCGAGCGCCTCGCCCGCGGGCTTCCCGAACGGCACGAGACGCTGCTTGTCCCCCTTGCCGAGCACGCGGACCGCCCGGTCATCCCACAGCAGTGACGAGCGATCGAGGCCGACCAGTTCGCTCACCCGCAGCCCGCTGGCGTAGCCGAGTTCCAGCAAGGCACGATCGCGCAGTGTCCGCGGCTCGTGGCCCACCGGCTGGGCGAGCACGAGCTCGACCTCCTCGATGGCCAGCGCCCTGGGCAACCTCCGCCCGAGCTTGAGCGCGGGCAGGCCGGCCGTGGGATCGAGCGGCGCCGTTCCCGCGCGCGCGCAGTGCGAGTGGTAGCCGCGCAGCGTCGAGCGGCGGCGCGCCAGCGTCGCCGCGGCCGCGCCGCCACGACGCAGCGCCAACAGGTAGTCGACGACGTCCGGGGCGATCACCTGCCTCGGCTCCGCGTGGCCTCGGGCGCGCAGGAAACCCAGGTAGTCCTGGAGATCGTAGCGGTATGCCGCCGTGGTTCGTGGCGAGGCGCGCTTGAGCAGCGCCAGGTCGCTGAGCCACGCCCGCCCGGCGCGCTCGAGCCCGTCCTCGGGGATCGTGCGCCGGGCCTCGGCGTCGGCCAGCCGCTTCGACGGACGGCCCTTCACGCGGCGCCCCCCGCGTCTCGCGTCGGGTCGAGCGCGTCCTTCACCCGCACGGCGACGATCCGCGGCACGCCGGCCCGCTCGACGATCGTCGGCACGTCGGCCTGGGCCAGTGCGGCGATCGAGCCGAACGCGCCGAGCAGCGCGCGGCGGCGCGCGGGGCCGACGCCCGGCACGTCGTCGAGTGCGCTGCGCACGGTGCGCTTCGAGCGCAGCGTGCGGTGATATGTGATGGCGAAGCGGTGTGCCTCGTCGCGCAGGCGCATGAGCGAGCGCAGCGCGAATGAGCGCTTCGGCAGACGGATCTCGCCGCCGTCGGGACGCACGATCGTCTCCTCGCGCTTGGCGAGGCCGACCAGGGGCAGGTTCGGGAGCCCCGCCGCGAGGGGGTTCTCCGCAGCGAGCGCAGTGAGCGCGGCGGCGGCGGCGCCCACCTGGCCGATGCCACCGTCGATGACGATCAGGTCCGGTTGCGGCCACTCTCCGGCCGCGACGTGAGCGAAGTAGCGCCCGACCGCCTCGTTCATCATCGCGAAGTCGTCGGGGCCGGGCGTCTTCATGCGCATCTTCCGATAGTCGCCGCGCTTGGGCTGCCCGTTCTCCATGACCACCACCGAGGCGGTGGGATCGGTGCCCGAGATGTTCGAGATGTCGAAACAGACGACGCGGAACGGCGGCGCCGGCAGGCCGAGCGCCCGCTGCAGTTCGTAGACGCCAGGCTGGTAGCGCACGCGATGCCCACCGCGACGCGCCAGCGCGACCTCGAGGCCGAGCCGCGCGTTCTCCCCCGCCGCGTCGAGCAACGTGCGGGCGCGGCCCCGTTTTCCCGCCTCGAGCGCGATGGCCCGGCCCTGCGCCTTGAGCGCCAGCGCGAGCGTCGCCTCGTCCTCGGGCACGACCGGCAGCCAGAGCGCCCGCGGCCACGTCGCCGCGCGCAGGTAGTGCTGGAGGATGAAGTCGGCCAGGATCCGCTCCTCGCCCTGGTCGCGCACGCCGCGCAGCAGCATCGTGTCGCTCCCCGCGACGCGCCCGTCGCGCACGTGCAGCGCGACGACGACCGCGCGGTCGCCGTGGCGCGCCAGGCCGAGCGCATCGGCGTCGTAGGCGCGCGGCCCGAGCACGCGCTGGCCCTGCGTCATGCGATCGAGCAGCGCCAGGCGGTCCCGCACGTGTGCCGCGTCCTCGTAGCGCCGCTCGCCGGCGGCGAGGCTCATGTCGTCGGCAAGGGTGCCGCGCAGGTCCTCGTCCTTGCCGGCGAGGAAAAGCGTGAAGCGATCGACCAGCGCGCGGTGCGCGGCCGCGTCGACGCCCGACTTCGACCAGCAGGGCGCGACGCAGCGCTGGATGTGCGCATTGAGGCACGGGCGGTCCTCGCGGCGATGTCGTTCGAAGTCGCGGCAGGTGCGGATGGGAAACATGCGGCGCAGGAAGCGCAGCGTCGAGCGCAGGGCCTTGACGTCGGTGTACGGACCGAAATAGCGCCCGCCGTCCTCGAGCACGCGGCGCGTCACGGTCAGGCGCGGCACCTCGTCCTGGATCGACAGCTTCACCCATGGGAACGACTTGTCGTCCTTGAGCCGCACGTTGAAGTACGGCTGGTGCTCGCGGACGAGGGTCGCCTCGAGGATGAGCGCCTCCGCCTCCCCGCCGGTCACGATCACGTCGAGGTCCCCGACGAGCGCGACAAGCCGATCAGTGCGCGGATGGGGCGCACGGCCAGCCTGGAAATACGAACGCACCCGCTGGTCCAGGCGCTTCGCCTTCCCGACGTAGAGAATCTTGCCCAGGCGACTCTTGAAGAGATAGCAGCCGGGGCTGGGCGGCAGGCGTTCGAGGGTCGCGCGAACGCGGTCCTGCAGCAAGGGAGGTGGCCTCCTTCCGTGAGTCCCGGTGTGGGTCGAGATTCGCACGGGTCCGGGATTATTGTCAACATGACCTCCCTCCCACCCGCCCGCCCGATGACTTCCCGGCGCCTCCCGCCGCCGGACTTGACGGATCGCCCCGGATTCGCTAACTTCCGCCGGTACCGTCAGTTGATTCCAACAGGAGGAGCAATGCCGCATCACAAGTCTGCGAAGAAGCGCGTGGGGACCAACGAGAAGGCCCGCCTGGCCAACCTCGCGGTCAAGTCGAAGGTCCGTGGCGCGGTCAAGAAGGTGCGCGAAGCCAAGAGCCGGACGGACGCGGATCCCCGCCTCCAGACCGCCCTCTCGGTGCTCGATCGCGCCGCGCAGAAGGGCGTCATCCCGCGGGCCACGGCCAGCCGCTACAAGTCGCGCCTGACGCTTTTCGTGCACAAGCTCCCCGCCTAGGGAGCTTCCGCACCATGTCTTCGGCGAGGACGAGCTCGCGGCCCTGCGCCGCGCTCGTCCTCGCTTTCGTTTGCCTGCTGGCGACGCCGGCGATCGTCGCCCCCGCCCATGCCGCCGATCCAGCGGATGAACCAATCGGCCCCGACCACACGACCGCGCACATCGCGATCGGCGTCGGCGCCGGCCTCACGGTCGCCTCATTCCTGCTCGCCGAAGGCGGGGACCGCGCGTACGACCGTTATGTCACCGGGACCGATCCGGCCCAACTCGAGGACGACTACGACGCCGCACAACGCTTCGACCGTCTCGCGGCGGCGACGCTGATTGCCGGCCAGGTGGCTCTCTTCTACGGCTTGTGGCGGCGCTTCCTGCACGATCCGCCGCATGGTGCCGCGCACCAGGTCGGCCCCGGACCGCGCCCGACGTGGTCGATCGCCCCCTGCCTCGGTCCCGACGGCCCGGTCCTTGCGTTCGACCTGCGTTTCTAGGGTCGTCGCGCTCGGCGCGCTCACGCTGCTGGCCGCGGGCTGTGGCGAGCGGCCGCGGACGAATCCGCTCGATCCCGGAAACCCAGAGACCGGTGGCGGCCCGCAGGGCTTCCGCGCCCTGGCCGGCTCCTCGACCGTCGGGCTGCACTGGCGGGCCGCGCCGGCGGGCACCGACCTCCTCGGCTTCCGGCTCGAGCGCCGACGACTCGGTTCGGATCCCTTTGTGCAGGTCGGGCCCCTCCTGGCACTCGACGCCACCGGCTACGACGACGGCGCCGTGCTCGACGACATCGACTTCGAGTACCGCCTCGCCTTCGTCGGTCGCGACACGGTGACGAGCGGCACTCCTGTGACCGCGCTGGCCCGGCCGGGCCGCGAGGTCGTGTGGGTCAGCGATCCCGGCTTCGACGAGCTGGCGCGCCTCACGCCCGACGGCCGGGCGCGCGTGCTCACGATCACCGGCGTCCTGCGCGTCAACCGGATCGCCATCGACGTCGGTGACGGCGCCGTGTGGGCGACTGAACCGTTCGACGGTCGCGTGCGCGTCTTCGCCGCCGGCGGCGGGCCGCTCTCGAGCTTCCGGATCGACGGCGCGCCGAACGCCATCACCGTCGACCCGACGAGCGGCTCGGCGTGGATCGCCGACGAGGACAACGGCGGTGTCGTGCGCATGAATCGCCTGGGCGCCCCGCTCGCCGCGGCCGGGCTGTTCACCAACCCGCAGGACCTCGCGCTCACCTCCGGCGGCGGTGCCTGGGTGGTCGACCCGGGGGCGGGCATCGTGATGCGCATCGCTGCGTCGGGCGCCCGTGGGCCGGTCGCCTCCCTCGGCGGCGACCCGCGCCGCGTCGCCGTCGACCCGCTCGACGGCTCGGTGTGGGTGACACGCTTCGCCGCCGGCGAGGTGATGAAGCTCTCCCCCGACGGCGAGATCCTCACGCGCACCGCGCTCAGCCCCGGGCCGTACGCGATCGACATCGACGAGGGCCGCAACCTCGTGTGGATCGGGCTCGACACCGGCAATGCGGTCGTGGCGCTCGACCGGCGCACCGGGGGCGAGGTCCGCCGCGTCGAGGGCATCGCGCGCCCGCGCGGGCTCGCGGTCGCCGATCGCACGGGCGAGGTGTGGGTCGCCGCGATCGCCAGCGGCGAGGTGGTGCGCGTCTCGAGCGCCGGCGTGGTGCTGGGCCGCACGGGCGGCTTCGGCGCCCCGTTCGACGTACGCATCGACCCGGGGCCGCGCGACCTCCCCTGACGGAGCCTAGAACAGGTAGCCGATCGTGAACTGCGTGTGCGTCGTCGGCCCGATCCGGCGGAAGTCCGTGAACTTGACCCAGTCGAGCCGCAGCACCGGGAACCACCCACCGCCGACGTAGACGCCCGCCCCGATCGAGCCGAGCCGGTCGATCGAGCCTGGCGCCCCGCCGGCGATCGCGCCATCGAGGAAGAACGCCACGCTGACACGCGGGAATTCGATCGGCAGCGGCGCCCCCAGCCGCGTGCGGCCGAGGATCGGCAGGCGCAGCTCGGTCTGCGCCAGCGCCGTGCGCGTACCGTAGAGCACGCGACGGTCCCACCCGCGCAGCGCGTAGGGACCGCCGTAGTAGAAACGCTCGGGGTCGTCCCCGCTCGACACCTGCGTCACGATGCGGTTCGCCCACACCACGTCCTTGATCGGGGTGCGGTAGAAGCGCCCGTCGAGCAGGAGCGAGACGGCGTCGCCGGATCCCGTCGACAGGTCGCGCGTGTAGCCGGCGGTGACGTTGATGCGGTGCCCCCCCACCGCCCCGTGCTGGGTGAAGTGCGCGTCGTCGTGCACGAACGAGAAGTAATTCGACAACAGCCACAGGTCCCGGAAGTCGCCGTTGTTCAGCAGGTGATCCTGCGCGTAACGCAGCACGGTCGAGCCCTCGATGCGCGTGAAGCGCGACAGCGGATACGAGCCCAGCACCGTCCCGCCGATGCGCCGCTCGCGGCGGTAGAGGTCGATGTCGATGTCGTAGATGCGGGTCAGGCGGAACAGCCCGAGCCCGTAGTTGAGGCGTTGCGCGCGGTTGAAGTAGGTGGCGCTGAACTCCATGCCGGCGAGGAAGTCATCGAGCGACGCCGCGTCGTTGGCGATGAACAGGTAGACGCCCTCGTTGCCCAGCACGTCCGACAGCGCGATCATGCCGCCGGTCCCGCCGGTGCCGAGCGCCGGATCGACCGACACGATGCTCTGCGCGATGTCGAGCGACAGGCGTCGCCGGTACGGCTCGGCGGGCTCGAACGCCCGCGGCACCGCGGCGAGCGCCAGCGGGCACACGCCCGCCCCGCCCGGCGATTCGGGTGCCGGGAGTGCGGGCGCCCACAGGCTGTCGAGCGGCGTGATCGGCACCTCGTAGAGGTGGAACGACCAGCCCGACTGCCCGGCGAAGAGCAGCCCCTTGCCGTCGGGCCGCCAGGCGGGATCGTAGACCGGCCCGAGGAACCGCGACGCCCGCTGAACCTGGCCTGCGCGCCACAGCCACAGGTCGTCGATCTCGACGCGGTCGGACAGGAACGCGAGCGTCGTCCCGTCGGGCGACCAGGTCGCGCGGCGATCGTCTGCGGGGCCGGCGGTGAGCTTCGTCACCGCCCCGGTCGCGAGGTCCATCTCGTACAGCGCGTGCTGCGGCCCGCCCGCGCTCTCGCGATCCGATGCCCAGACGATCGCCTGCCGCGTCGGGTGCGCCGTGGGATCGTCGTCGTCGGCCGGGTCGGCGGTGAGCGCCGCGAGCGTGCCGTCGGCGAGGCGCACGCGGTACAGGTCCGTGCTCCCGCCGACCGCCTGCCCGACGACGACGATCGTCGTGTCACCGGCGACCCACGTCGGCGACGCGAGGCCGACGATCCGGGGGAACGCCCAGGTGTGCTCGACCTCGCCGCTCGTGGCATCGACGACGTGGAGCACGTCGCGCCCGGCCTGTTGGGCGACCAGCGCCAGGCGGCCGTCGCGGCTGGCCCCGATGCGGCTGCGGAAGAAGTGGAACGACTCGAAGCGCGGCGAGAACCCTCCACGCAACAGCCGCCGATCGTCGAGCAGCGTGCCGCCCCGCTCGCGCCGCACGCGCAGGTCGACCGCACCGTCCTCGGCCCGCAGGTAAGCGAAGCGCAGCGTCGTGTCGCCCGGCGCGGCCGGCGGGAGCACGACCGGGGCGAGATCAAACGTGGGGCCGCAGCAGGTCACCGAGCGCGCCACGTCCTTGACCGGAGTGCGCGTCGCCACCTTCGGGTAGTAGCGGCGACGCAGCCCTTCGAACCACTCCTTGTCGACGTCCTCGAGCTTCTCGCCGAACGTCTTCTCCCAGATCTCGGGGAACGTCGGCGCATCCATCCAGCGCTCGAAGATCTCCATGACCGCGCGCTTGCCGCCGTGGCGCGCGGCGATGAACTCGAGGAACGACTGGCCCTCCTTGTACATGAGGACGGTGCCCTCGATGTCCCAGCTCTGCGTCATTGGCCGCGCGGTGCCGGTAACGACGGCGTCCTGCAGCAGGCCCTCGGCGGTCGCGTCCCACGAGGTGGCGAGGAATTCGGCGAGCCCCTCGGTGAACCACAGGGGCGGCCACGCGCCACGGTAGTTCTTGTGGTCGTGCCGCTCCTGCGCCAGCCTCTCGAGCATGTAGGCGTGCACCAGCTCGTGGCGCGTCACCCACACGAGCCGGTGGCGCGAGCCGTTGTGCGGGATCAGCACGCGACCCTTGATCAGCTCGGTGAGCCCACCGGTGCCCTCGCCGATGAACCCGGGCGTGGCGTTCGTGCGCTGGAATGCCTGGTGCGAGGAGTAGGTGAGGATGGGAATCCGGTTCCGCGGGCGCATGCGAAACGTGGTGTCGAACTCCGCGCAGGTGGACTCGGCGATGGCCGCCAGTTCCCGGGCGAGCAGTTCTTCCTCGTCGTAGAAGTAGATCTCGACGTGCTCGGTGCGGAGGAGTCGCCAGTCGAGCCGGTCGTACTGGACCTTGTTCTGCCCGTACAGGCCCTGGGCCACGGGTCGTCCCGGCGCGCCGAGGGTGAGGCACGCGGCGACGAACCCGAGGACGGTCACAAGGCGAAGGCGAGAGTGCATGGTCGGACCCGTGCGGCTCGCGCCGGCATCCCGGGTGCGGCGCGGTCCGTCACACGAGTGCGTCCTCCAGGGTGTAGCGACCGGGCGGTGCGCCGGCCCGGACGCGGAGCGCCACGATGGCGCCCGCGGTGAACGCGTCGCGATCGTGCGCGACGTGGGTGAACTCCAGCGTCTCATGCGCGCCGGCGAGCAACACGGTGTGCTCGCCCACCCACGCCCCGCCGCGGACGGCGTGCACGCCGATCTCCCCCGCCGGACGCGGACCGACCGCGCCCGAGCGCCCGGCGCGGACCCCCGTCGCCAGGTCGCCGCGGGCCCGGGCGACGACCTCGGCCAGCGCGAGCGCGGTGCCCGATGGCGCGTCGACCTTGGCCCGGTGGTGGCGCTCGACGATCTCGACGTCGTACCCCGGAAGTGTCGGCAGCACGACGCTCAACGCCCGCGCCAGCGCGGCGACGCCGAGGCTCAGGTTGGGCGCGACCAGGACGGGAACGCGCGCGGCGGCGGCATCGAGCGCGGCGTGGACGGCGGCGTCGAGGCCCGTCGTGCCGACGAGGAGCGCGATGCCACGAGCCGCGGCAAGGGGCGCCAGCGCGGCGGTCCCGGCCGGCGCCGTGAAGTCGGCAAGCACGCGCGCGCCGTTCCAGTCGGCCGCGAGTCCGCCCTCGGGGGGCATGGCGACGACACGGAACTCCGCGTCGGCCTCGAGTGCCCGCACCACGCGACCGCCCATCCGGCCCGTGGCCCCCGCGACGGCCACGGGGAGGTGGCTCAACGCGCCACTCCCGTCGGGTCGGGCAGCAGGATGCCGGCGACCCTCGCCGCGTCGCGCACCGCGAGCGCGGTCGCGGGCTCGACCGGCACGAGTGGCAGGCGCAGCTCATTGACCAGGATCCCGAGGTCGGCGAGCAGGCTCTTGGTCGGCGATGGGTTCGACTCGAGGAACAAGGCGCGCATGAGCGGCGTGAGCCGGCGATGAGTCGCCTCGGCGTCGACCAGGCGTCCCTCGACAAACGCGGTGAGCAGGTCGCGCATGGCGCGCGGCGCGACGTTGCCCACGACCGAGACGACGCCGCGGGCGCCGACGGCGAGCATGGGTAGCGTCAGCGAATCGTCGCCCGAGAGCACGGTGAGGTCGCAGCGCGCGCGAATCGCGCTCACCTGGTCGAGCGAACCCGAGGCTTCCTTGATCGCCACCACCGAGTCGAGCTGCGCGATGCGCACGACCGTGTCCGGAAGCATGTTCGTCCCGGTGCGCGACGGCACGTTGTAGGCGATCAGCGGCAGGTCGACGGCCTTCGCCACCGCGGTGAAATGCGCGACCAGGCCGGCCGGCGTGGGCTTGTTGTAGTACGGCACGACGATCATCGCGCCGTCGTAGCCGGCGCTGCGGGCCTCGGCGGTGAGTTCGATCGTGTCGCGGGTGACGTTCGTGCCGGTGCCGGCGACGAGGCGGGCGCGGCTACCGTTGGCGGACTTGACGAGGGCGTAGAGCCGCCGACGTTCGTCGCGCGTCAGCGCAGGCGCCTCGCCGGTGGTGCCGGCGACGACCAGCGCATCGGCGCCGCCGCGCACGACGAAATCGACGAGCCGCTCGGTGGCGGACTCGTCGAGCACGCCGTCCTTGAACGGGGTGACCAGGGCGACTGACAGGCCTTCGAACATGGAGCCGAGTGTGCGCCCTCGGCCCCGAGGCGTCAAGGCGCGGCGACACCCGGGGCAAGCCGCACGAGGCGGACGGTGTGCCGCGGCCCACCATCGACCGAGAGTGCCGCGAAGTAGAGGCCCGGCGGCACGCGCCGTCCCCGCTCGTCGACACCGTCCCAGGTCACCCGTTCGCGCCCGCCGGCACCCATGGTGCGACCGGCGACGAGCGCCCGGACGAGGCGGCCGCGCACGTCGATCAGCTCGAGGCGGATGCGGCGTCCGGGCGGCGCGCTCCACTCGAGCCCGGGCGCCGGTCCCGGGCTCCCGAGCGCAACGAGCGCGATTCCCGCGGCGCCGACCACGTCGGGGGGCCGTGCATCGGTGGTCAAGCCGATGGCGAACGGCGGCGAGGTGTCGCAATCGTGCACGGCGTTCCTGGCGTAGGCCACGACGCGGATGCGGACCGCGAACGCGATGACGCTCGGCACCGTCCACGTCCATGAGAACTGGTTCGCATTGCGCTTCTGCAAACGGATCGGCGGTGTGGCGAAGTCGTCGTACGACGCGTAGACGACGTGCGAATCGACGCCCGCGGTACTGAAGCTCGTCCAGCGGATCACGTAGCTCTCCCCGGGGGCGAGCATCTCGCCCCCCGCCGGTGCGGTCTGGTTGATGGCGATCGGCGTCGGTGCGGTGTAGGTGCCCATCGTCGAATCGCGGATCGCGTCAGCGCCGATGAACCCACCCGGCCGCGTCAGCAGGTCGACCAACTCGACGTGGACCGGCCACCCGCGCCACCCGTTGCTTGGCCAGGCGCCCGGAGTGAGCGCGTTCGAGTTCGCTCCGGTTCGGCGGGCGAGTTCGAGCCCGGTGCAGGCGTCGACGAGACGGAGCGCGGCCGAATCGAGCGACGCCGCCCCCATCACGCGGTACCACAGGGAATCACCGTAAAGCGTGAACCGAGGCGAACGTAGCGATCCGATTGGTGTCTCGTTGACCAGCCCGGAGCAGGCCGCCTGGGGGTCCGCGGGCTGGCGATACCACTCCCCGCTTCCCATCCAGCGCCAGCCGAGCGGGGCCGCCGGGGTCTCGCCGCGCCACGCCGGCGGGTCACCGAACGTCGAGCCGCGCTCGAACGCCTCGCCAAAGGTGCGCCAGCCGGGAGCCACGCCCGGACCCGGCACGAGGTACCCATCGGGAGACGCGGTGACGGTGTCGATGACGATGAGGCTCGTCGGCGCGTCGCAGATGTCGAAGCGCACGCGCGAGAGCAACTGTGTCGCGCCGACGCGGAGCTTCTCGGCCGCGCCGCCGACCGGATCGAGCGTCACCTCCTCCGCCAGGTCCCACGGGCCGGCCGACGTCGTCGCCGTGAGGATGCGCAGGCGGAAGCGTGTGTACAACAACTCCACTCGGCCATTGTCGAACACGAGCTGCGGGCTCTCGAGGTCGATCGGCGTGACGCTGTCGACGTCGATCATGAATGCTCCCGCATCGCTCCACGAGAGGAGATTTGACGAGGTTGCGTGGCCGATCGCGGGCCGTCCGATGAGCGTGTGCGCCGTGTAGAGCATGTGGTAGAGGGTGCCGTCGGTCCACAGGAACGGGTCGCGGCAGGAGGTCGCGCTGGTGCCGTCGTTGCGCGCCCAGGTCGGGGGCACCCACAGCGGATTGCCGGCGACGGGGGTCCACGTCTCGAGGTCGCTGCTGGTGAGCGCGCCGATCGCCTGGGCACCCGACGCGTTGCGCCCGCTGAAGAACATCTGCCACCCGCCGCCCGGCTTCGCGATGACGTGCGGCGCCCACGTGCCCGTCGCGGTCCACCCGTTCCCGCCCGCGGTCGTGACGGTGGTCCGCTCGGTCCAGTGGATCAGGTCGGTGCTCTGCGCGTGCCCGATCCGGCACTCCGGGGTCGTCGGGCCGGCGAGCTCCGTGTAGAACAGATGCCACAGGCCGCCCGACTGGAGCAGGAAGTGATCCGTGATTGCCTGGCCGGCCCGGCCGTAACCGGGCTGCTCGAAGTCGAAGCGCTGGTGCAACGTCGCTGCCCTGGCGAGGGTCAACGGGCCGGGCAGCAGGAAGCCCGCGGCAAGCGCCGCCAGCAAGGCTGCCGCGCGCGCACACGCATGCAGGATCGAGGGCCGGACCAGCCGGCCGCGAACGGACCCGCGCATCTCGACTCCGACTCGACGGCACGAACGGCCGGGGGGCGCGGCGCGCCGTGGCGCCGCGATGCCTAGAGAGATCGGGAGGGGGTCCCCGACGGTCGCCAGAAATACGTCCCTTCGAACCCAGTCACGACGGGCCCGGTCAGCGTCACATCATGATAGCGGCCACGCTCCTCGCGGAAGGAAACCTCCAGCTCGTCGCCGCTCGCCACCTCGAGCGTCACGGGCGCGGTCACGCGCCCCGCGGCCACGAGCGCGATTGCAGTCGCCGCCGCGCCGGTGCCGCAGGCGAGCGTCTCGCCCTCGACACCGCGCTCGAAGGTGCGCAGGCGCACGCGGCTCGCCCCGCGGACGCTCACCACATCCACGTTCGCTCCCGCCGGGCCGAGCTCCGCGTGCGCGCGCAGCGGCGGCGCAAACGTCGCCAGGTCCACCGCGTCGGCATCCGCTACCTCGATGACGAGGTGCGGCACGCCGACGGTGAGGCTCGCGCCGTGCACCACGCCGGAGACGGTGGCGAACGGGCGATCGAGCACTGGCGCGTCCGCGTCGCCGAGCACGAGCTCGACCCGGTCGCCGCGCACGCTCGCGCGGTGGCGGCCCGCATCCGAGGCGAACCCGACGCACCCTTCCTGGCCCAGGCCACGGGCGACCGCGAACGCGGCGAGACAGCGACCGCCGTTGCCGCAGAGTTCCGCCCGGCCTCCGTCGCGGTTGAAGTAGCGCATGCGAAAGTCGAGCCGCTCCCCCGCTCCTGTGGCGTCCCCCGCCGCATCGAGGAACAGCACGCCGTCGGCACCGATGCCCCGCCGGCGATCGCACACGTCGCGCACGAAGGCGGCGACATGGCCGAGCGCGTCGGCGAGTTCCGGCTGGTCGCGCCGATCCACGACGACGAAGTCGTTGCCGGCGCCGTGCATCTTGGTGAACGGGATGCTGATCACGGGCGGTCTCAGGGGGATGCCGGAAGGACGAGGGTCAGGTCCGCCACGCGACCGGCGGGCTCCAGGTCGATTTCGATGGTGGCCGAGCGCGGCTCGTTGGCGGCCAACGTGCGGTCCTCATCAAGATCGCGGAAGCCCGTCAGGCGCCAGCGACCACCCCGCAGGTTGCCGACAAAGCGTCCCTCCCGCACGTCGAGCACGATCACCGGTGCCCGATCCGCCGCCGCCACCGGCTCGAGGGGGACACCCCGCACCTCGACACGGAGCGGGGCCGTTCCGGGTGCGAGAGAGTCTACCACAGCCCCTTCCACCCGGGCCAAGGCCTCGGGATCGGTGGCGATCACCCGGACGTCCCGGGCCTCGGGTGCCGCCGCGGTGAGCACGAGCAAGCTCTCCGAGCGGACCAGGAGGTCCGACCCCGGCTCGAAGGTCCGGTTCCGCGAGCGGTCGACGAAGGCGTACAGGCGGTACGTCCCGGGGACTTCGAGCCCGACGAAGCGGAAGACTCCGCCGGCCCGGGCCCTCGCCAGCGCGTCCATGTCGAGCGCCGTGGAGTCGGGTCTCCGGGCGCGGTCCTCGCGGTAGGCCCACAGATAGACGCCCTCGGGCACGACCCCACGCCCGTCCAGCCGCCCGGTGATCAACCCGGGCCCGAAGGCCGCGCCCGTCGTGAAGTGGACGGCGAATGGCCGGTCGACCACGTTGCCACGGGCGTCGCGCACGCCGGCGACGAGCAGCATCGTATGCACGGTCGAGGCGCGCAGCGGCCGGTCAGGACGGAAGGTGACCGTGCGCCCGCCCGCCCACGAGAACGTTCCGCCGCGCACGCCCGGCGCGACGAGCAGGCCCGTCTCGACGCTGGCGCGATCCATCGGCTCGCTGAACGACAGGCGGATCACCGCCGCCGTGTCGACACCGGTGGCGCCCGAGTCGGGCTCGATCGACAGGAGTTCGGGCGGCGCCACGTCGCGCGGCCCGCCGGTCGGCGGCAGCTTGCGCGCGCAACCGGCGAGCGCCCAGCCGCACAGCAGCCCGGCCATCGCGATCCTGGCGTTCCGCCGCTTCACAGGATGAATCGCGCCGTGTCGGGGTCGACGAACAGCGCCTCGAGGCGACGGCGCACGTCCTCGCGGGTGATCACGACCTGCTTCAGCTTCGGGTCGGGCACGTCGAAGAGGATATCCTCGAGGAGCGTGGCCAGCACGGTCTGCAGCCGGCGCGCCCCGATGTTCTCGCTCGTGGCATTGAGCCGGCCCGCCAGCGCGGCGATCTCCCGGATCGCCGCCCGTTCGAAGCGCAGCCGCGTGCCGTCGGCGGCGAGCAGGGCCTTGTACTGCTTGATCGGCGCGTTCTCGGGCTCGGTCAGGATGCGCACGAAGTCGGCCTCGGTGAGCGCGGCCAGCTCGACGCGGATCGGGAAGCGACCCTGCAACTCGGGGATCAGGTCGCTCGGCTTGGCGTGGTGGAAGGCGCCCGCGGCGATGAACAGCATGTGCTCGGTCTTCACCATCCCGTAGCGCGTCGGCACGTTCGTCCCCTCGACCACCGGCAGCAGGTCGCGCTGGACGCCCGCCCGCGACACGTCGGGACCCGGCCCGGACGCGCCCGCGGCGGCCGCGATCTTGTCGATTTCGTCGATGAAGACGATCCCGGTGTTCTCCGCGCGGTCGAGCGCCTCGATCACGATCTTGTCGTGATCGATCAGCCGATCGACCTCCTCGTCGAACAGGATCTCCTGCGCGTCGGCCACGTCGAGGCGGCGTTGCTTCTTGCGCGGGGGCAGCGCATCGGCCAGCCAGTCACCGAGACTCGCCTCGCCCTCGTCGAACGGCAGGTGACCGAGCGCCTCGGGCGGCGGGCCCGGGCGCACGGCGACCTCGATCTCGACCTTGCGATCGTCAAGTCGTCCGGCGCGCAAGCGCCGGACAAGCCGTTTCCGCTCGGCCACCCACGCGGCGGCCGCCCGTTTCTGTGACGCATTCACCGGCCCCTCGGCAGCCGCCTGCGGCGGCTGCAACAGGTCGAGCAGCCGCGCGTCGACGCGCTCCCATGCCTCGTCCTCGACATCGTCGATGTGCTCCTCGCGCACCAGCCCGACCGAGAGCTCGACCAGGTCGCGCACCATCGACTCGACGTCGCGGCCCATGTAGCCGACCTCGGTGAACTTCGACGCTTCAACCTTGACGAAAGGCGCCTGGGCGAGGAACGCAAGGCGCCGGGCCAGCTCGGTCTTTCCCACCCCGGTCGGGCCGATGAGGATGATGTTCGCCGGCTGGATCTCCTCGCGGATCTCGTCGTCGATCCGCCAGCGCCGCCAGCGATTGCGCAGCGCGATGGCGACCGCCTTCTTCGCCTTCGCCTGGCCGATCACGTACTTGTCGAGCTCGGCGACGATCTCCCGCGGGGTGAGCTCGGCGACCTCGTCGTCCCCCGCCGCGGTGCCCGGCCCGCTCCGGCGACCGGGCTGCGTCTTGGCGGGCTTCGCGGCCCGCGGCGGTGCCTTCCCGGCGGCGGCGCCGCGCCCGCTCGAGCCGCGAGTCTTCACGCGAGAACCTCGATCTCGAGCGACTGGTTGGTGTAGATGCACAGCTCTCCGGCCACGGACAGGCTGGCGCGCACCAGGGCCTCGGGCGCGAGCTTCGTGTTGCGCAGCAGCGCGCGTGCGGCGGCCAGTGCGTACGGCGCGCCCGAGCCGATCGCCACGATGCCGTCGTCGGGCTCGACGATCTCGCCGCTGCCGGCGACGAACAGCGCGCGCTTGCGATCGACGCAGGCGAGCGTCGCATCGAGCCGATGCAGCAGCCGGTCGGTGCGCCACTCCTTCGCCAGCGCGACACAGGCGCGCTCGAGCTGCCCCGGGTGGCGCTTGAGCTGTTCCTCGAGGCGATCGAGCAGGGCCAGCGCGTCCCCGGCGGCGCCGGCGAATCCGGCGAGCACCTCGCCGCCACCGAGGCGGCGGATCTTCCGGGCATTCGCCTTGACCACCATGTCCCCGAGCGTGACCTGTCCGTCGGAACCGAGCGCGGCGACGCCGCCATGGACGTGGGCGAGCACGGTAGTGGCGCGCAACGGGGGTCGGACCAGCGGGCGTGAGAGCATGGATTCTCCGGCGACGGGCACATCAAGCCCGCGGATGAGCCTTCTCGTAGGCGCGGCGCAGGCGCCGCGGGTTGACCTGCGTGTAGACCTGCGTGCTGGCGAGCGAAGCGTGGCCGAGCAATTCCTGGATGGCGCGCAACTCGGCGCCGGCGTCGAGCAGGTGACTGGCGAACGAGTGGCGCAGCGCGTGCGGGCTCACGCCCGTCGCCTTCGCCGTCTCGGCGAGCGCGGCGTGCACGGCGCGCTGCACGGTGCGCGGCGACAGGCGGCGGCCGCTCGGGCCGAGGAACAACGGCTCGTCCCCGCCCACGGTTCGCGCCGGTGCGGGCCGGCCGCGGCGATCGCGCAGCATGCCGAGCAGCGCCACCTTGGCGTGGGCGCCGAACGGCACGATGCGCTCCTTGTCCCCCTTGCCGATCACGCGCACGGTGCGGCCGCCCCAGTCGACTGCGGAGAGGTCGAGGCTGAGCGTCTCGGACAGGCGAAGCCCGGAGCCGTAGAACAGTTCGAGCAGCGCGCGGTCCCGGCGCTCGGTCGGCGTGCCGATCGGCAGCGCCGAGAGCGCGCGGTTGAGCGGCTCCGACGGCAGCGTCCGCGGCAGCCGGCGCGGCTTGCGCGGCAGCGGCAGCGCGGCGGCCGCGTCGGTCGCCGCCCCCTGCTCGGCGACATAGCGTGAAAAGGTGCGCCAGGCGGCGACCGCGCGCGCCTGCGATGAGGCGGCGAGCCCGCGCCGCGCCAGCGTCGCGAGCGCCTCGGCCAGCGCGAGCGAGGTAAAGCGCTCGGGCGGCACGTCGGCTCCGGGGCGCGCGGCGAGCGCGTCGAGCAGCCGCTCGACCTCGAAGCGGTAGGCGATGAGCGTGCGCGGCGAGAGGCGGCGGGCGCCCTCGAGGTGACGGAGGAAGTCGGCGAGGACGGCGCGCATGCCGGGCCGGGGCCTCAGGCCGAGGCCGCTTCGCCCAGCGCCTCGTCCTGCTCCTCATGCCCGCACTTCTGGCACTTGAAGTACGTCCCCTTCTTCTTCGACAGCTTCTCGGAGAGGAACGGGAACTGGCACGAGGGGCACGGGCGACCGATCGCCGGGCGGTCCCAGGTGGCGTATTCGCACTCGGGGTAGCGGTTGCACGAATAGAACACTTTGCCACGCTTGCTCCGCCGCTCCACCAGCTCGCCGAGGCCGTTGTCGATCGGGCACGGCACGCCGAGCCCGAGCGGGCGCGTGTACTTGCACGTCGGGTAATTCGAGCAGGCGACGAATCGGCCGTAGCGGCCGGTGCGCGCGAACAGGCGCCCGGTCTTGCACTGCGGGCAGCTCTCGTTCAGGTCCTCGGGAATCTCGGACTCGTCGACCGGGCGGGTGAACTTGCAGTCCGGGTAGTTCGGGCAGGCGTAGAACGGGCCGTTGCGCCCGAACTTGCGCACCAGGAACGACAGGCCCCGGCCCTCGGCGTCGCAGGTCGGGCACTGGATCTCGGTCTTCTCCTCGGTGCTGGCGCGCAGCGACTTCCGGTCCGCCGCGGCCTTGTCGAGGTCGATCTTGAACGGCGCGTAGAAGTCGCGCATGACCTGGTGCCACTCGTCCTCGCCGGACTCGACGCGATCGAGTTCCTCCTCCATGCGCCGGGTGAAGCTCACCTCGAAGATGTCCGGGAACATGCGGACCAGAAGCTTCGAGACGACCATCCCGAGGTCGGTGGGCACGAGGCGCCCGCCGTCGCGGCCAACGTAGTCGCGACCGGTGATCGAGGTGATGATTGCCGCGTAGGTCGACGGCCGCCCGATGCCGAACTCCTCGAGCGCCTTGACCAGCGTCGCCTCGGTATAGCGCGGCGGCGGCTGGGTGAAGTGCTGCTCGGAGTGCAGGTCGACGAGGCGCAGCTCCTGCCCGACGGCGAGCGCGGGCAGGCGCGACGAGCGCTCCTCCTCGGTCTCCCCGTAGGCCTTGAGGTGCCCGGTGAAGACCAGCACCGAGCCGGTGGCCTTGAGCCCGAGGCGGCCGACCGCGACGTCGATCGCGGTCGATTTGTAGCGCGCCGGGTTCATCTGCGACGCGACCGCGCGCGCCCACACCAGCTGGTACAGCTTCGCCTGCTCGTCGGTGAGGAACTTCCGCACGTCGTCCGGGGTGCGCAGCACGCTCGACGGGCGGACCGCCTCGTGTGCGTCCTGTGCGCCCGCGCGCTTGCCGTAGACCGGCGGCGTAGCCGGCAGGTAGGCCGCCCCGAACGCCGTGTCGATGAACTGGCGCAGTTCGGTCACCGCCTCGGCCGCGAGCCGCGTCGAGTCGGTGCGCATGTAGGTGATGAGCCCGACCGGTCCTTCGGCACCGAGCGCGATGCCTTCGTAGAGCTTCTGCGCGATCTGCATCGTGCGCTTGCTGCCGTAGCCCAGGCGCCCGTAAGCGTCCTGCTGCAAGGTCGAGGTGATGAACGGAGGCCGCGGCTTGGTCGAGCGATCCGTTTCCTTGACCTCGGCGACGACCGGCGCGCCCTGGCGGATCTCGTCGATCAGGCGCTGGCACTCGGGCTCGGCCTTCAGTTCGCGGTCCTCGAGCTTCTTGTCACCGACCCGGAACAGCTGCGCGCGGAAGCGCTCCCCCGCCGCGGTCTCGAGTTCGGCCTCGACCGACCAGTACTCCTCGGGAACGAAGGCGCGAACCTCGGCCTCACGCTCGCAGATCAGGCGCAACGCGACCGACTGCACGCGCCCGGCCGCCAGGCCGTAGCGGATGATCTGCCAGAGGAGCGGGCTCACCTGGAAACCGACCAGGCGGTCGAGCACGCGTCGCGCCTGCTGCGCGTTGACCAGGTTCATGTCGAGGTCGCGCGGCTGCTCGAGGGCGCCCTTGACGGCGCGCTCGGTGATCTCGTTGAAGGTCAGGCGGCGGAGCTTCTTCTGGTCGGCCGCCAGCGCGGTCGCCAGGTGCCAGGCAATGGCCTCGCCCTCGCGATCGGGGTCGGGCGCGAGATAGACCTCGCGCGCGACGTGGGCCGCCATCCTGAGCTGGGCGAGAATCTTGGTCTTGCCCTCGATGTCCACGTACTCGGGCTCGAAGTTGTTCGCGATGTCGACGCCGAGCCCGCTCTTGGGCAGGTCGCGCACGTGCCCGTAGGAGGCGAGCACGAAATAGTCGCGGCCCAGGAATTTCTCGAGCGTCTTGGCCTTGGCCGGCGACTCGACGATGACGAGGCTCTTGCCCTCGCTACGCGCGATCTTCGCCATTGTCGCGGCGTCGCGCGCATTGGCGCGCTCGGCGGCTGCGATCGCCAGTTCGGCGGCGCGTTCGGCGCCTCGGCCGACCAGCGGCTTCGTCGCGGCCTTCGTCCCCTTCGTGCGCGCGACCTTTTTCGCGGCGGCCTTCTTCGGCGCGGCCGGCTTCGCGACAGCCTTCTTCTTCGCGGCCTTCTTGACCGCAGCCTTGCGGGCAGCCTTCTTCACGGGACCCTCAGTGGACACCGGGGAAGTCACTCCGATCGCCGCCCAGGCCACCGCCCAGCGCGGCCTCGAGCACCAGGTCCTGGACCTCGTCCAGGCCGACGCGCCGATCGCTCGAGGCGAGCGCGCGCTCGAGCACCCACTCGAATTGTTCCTCGTCGATCGATCCGGCACCGCGCACGCCCAGCAGGTAGCCGTACGCCTCGGGCGTCAGGCGGCTGCGCTCCTCGAGCGACAGGACGCGATTGCCACGCGGCGAACCGGTCTCGCCGGCGGGCAGTTCCTCGCGGTTCGAATCGGTGAGCGCGAGGATCGCCTCGATCGCGGCCGCGAGTTCGTCGCCCGGGACGTCCGACGAGGCGAGCACGTCCTGCAGCTCCTCGAGGGCGAACTCGTCGCCGTCGAGGGCCGCCCGGAGCTGGAATGCGACCCGGCGCAGGAGCGCCTTCACCTTCTCGTTCATGCCGTCCCTTCGTCCGCGGGCAGGTGGCACTTCTTGTACTTCTTGCCGCTGCCGCAGGGACAGGGATCGTTGCGTCCGGCGCGCAGTGCGACCGGCGCGCGACGCGGCGCCGGCGCCGGGCCGGCCGGCGCGGGAGCCGGCGGCCCGTCGCCTTCGGCGACCGCGACTCCGCCGCCGCCGGTCGAGGCGAACACGCTCTGCGCGTCGGCCTTGCTGGCGGTCATGTGAACGGTGGTGGTCGCCACCGACGGCGGCGGCGCGGCGGGTTCGATGCGGAAGATGCGCCGCACCGACTCCTCCTCGATTTCGCGGACCAGCTGCTCGAACATCTTGAACGCCTCGGCCTTGTACTCGAGCAGCGGGTCCTTCTGGCCGTAGGCGCGCATGCCGATGCCGTGCTTGAGTTGGTCGAGCTCGTAGAGATGGTCGCGCCACTTGTCGTCGATGGTGAACAGGATGACGTGGCGCACGACCTCGAGGAACGGCTCCCCGCCGTACATCTCGATGCGGGCGCGGAACTCCTCGAGCGCGTGCGTGCAGGCTGCGTCCTCGATCGCCTCGTAGCTCGGCTGCACGTCCCCCGTCGCGACCGGCTCGACCGGGCGGTGGAGGATGAAGCCGAGGTCGTCCTGCAGCGCGGGCAGGTTCCAGCCATCGGGATGGTTGCGATCGCCGCCGGTGAAGTGCGAGACGCGCCCGGCCACGAGTTCCTCGACCCACGACTCGACCTCCTCGGTCGGGTCGCCGTGGTCGAGCATCTTGTTGCGCAGGCCATAGATCACCTCGCGCTGCTTGTTCATGACGTCGTCGTACTTGAGCAGGTGCTTGCGGATCTCGAAGTTATGCGCCTCGACCCGCTTCTGCGCGTTGCCGATCGCCCGCGTCACCAGCGGGTGCTCGATGACCTCGCCCTCCTGCACGCCGAGGCGGTCCATGATCCCCGCGATGCGCTCGGTCCCGAAGAGGCGCATCAGGTCGTCCTCGAGCGACAGGTAGAAGCGCGTCGAGCCCGGGTCGCCCTGGCGGCCGGAGCGGCCGCGGAGCTGGCGGTCGATGCGGCGGCTCTCGTGGCGCTCGGTGCCGAGGATGTGGAGTCCGCCCAGATCCTGCACGCCTTCGCCCAGCTTGATGTCGGTGCCACGGCCGGCCATGTTGGTCGCGATGGTGACCGCGCCCTTCTGCCCGGCGAGCGAGACGATGCCAGCCTCCTGCTGGTGGTACTTGGCGTTGAGGACGCTGTGAGGCACGCCGCGGCGCTTGAGCAGCTTCGACAGCAGCTCGGAGACCTCGACCGAGACGGTGCCGACGAGCACCGGCTGGCCCTTGGTGTTGAGCTCGGCGATCTCCTCGATGACAGCGACGTACTTCTCCTTCTTGGTCCGGAAGATGACGTCGTCCAGGTCGTCGCGGGCGATCGGCCGGTGCGTCGGGATGACCGCCACGTCAAGCTTGTAGATCTCGTAGAACTCGCGCGCCTCGGTCTCGGCCGTGCCAGTCATGCCCGAGAGCTTGGCGTACATGCGGAAGAAGTTCTGCAGCGTGATGGTGGCCAGCGTCTGCGTCTCGGCCTCGATCTTCACGCCTTCCTTCGCCTCGATCGCCTGGTGCAGGCCGTCGGAGTAGCGGCGGCCGGGCATCAGGCGGCCCGTGAACTCGTCGACAATCATGACCTTGCCGTCCTGCACGACGTACTCGACGTCCTTCTCGAACAGCGCGTAGGCCTTGAGCAAGGCGAGCACGTTGTGGATTGCGTCGGTACGCTCGGCGAAGCGGTGATAGAGCTCGTCCTTCTGCGCGAAGATCTCCTCGGCCGTGAGGTCGGTGCGCTGATCGAGCGCGGCGAGGTCGATCGACAGGTCGGGCAGCTCGAAGCGCGTCGGATCCTCGGGCGCCAGGTGGGTGCGACCCTTGTCGAGCAGGTCGACGTTGTTGTTCTTCTCGTCGATGGCGAAGTACAGCTCCTCGTCGATGTCCTGCATGCGCTTGTCGCGCAGGAACTCGAGCTCGGTCTTGTGGATCAGCTGCTTGAGCATCGGCTCATCGGACAGCAGCTTGATCAGGCGCTTGTGCTTGGGGAACGCCCGCTGGGCACGCAGGAAGGCGACGCCGGCGTCGAACTCCTTGCCGTCGGCGCGCAGCGTCTCGGCCTCCTTGAGCAGCTCGGTGACGTACTCCTGCTGGCGGCGGATCAGGCGGTCGATCGCGCTCTTGAGCGGGCCGTAGTCGACTTCGCGGGCGTGTTCGACCTGGCCCGAGATGATGAGCGGCGTGCGCGCCTCGTCGACCAGCACGGAGTCGGCCTCGTCGACGATCGCGAAGTGGAAGCCGCGCTGCACGCGGTGCTCGGGACGCGACGCCATGTTGTCGCGCAGGTAATCGAAGCCGAACTCGTTGTTCGTGCCGTACGTGATGTCGCAGCCGTAGGCGGCGCGGCGCTCGTCGTAGTTCATCGCGTTCTGGATGCAGCCCACCGTCATGCCGAGGAAGCGGAAGATCTCGCCCATCCACTCGGCGTCGCGGCGGGCCAGGTAGTCGTTGACCGTGACCAGGTGCGCGCCCTTGCCTTCGAGCCCGTTCAAGTACAGCGGCAACGTGGCGACCAGGGTCTTGCCTTCGCCGGTTCCCATCTCGGCAATCTTGCCCTGGTGCATCATCACGCCGCCCAGCAGCTGCACGTCGTAGGGAACCATGTCCCAGCGCGTCTCGACACCGACGACGGGCCACGAGCGGCCGACCAGGCGGCGGCAGGCCTCCTTCACGGCGGCGAACGCCTCGGGCAGGAGGTCGTCGAGGGCGTCGCCCTCGGCGAGGCGGGTGCGGAACTCGGCGGTCTTGCCGCGGAGCTCGTCGTCGGAGAGGGTGGCGTAGGTCGCGACCACCCGGTTGATCTCCTCCACCACCGGCCCGAGGCGCTTCGCCTCGCGTTCGTGCTTCGATCCGAAGACTTTCGTCAGCAGCGTTCCGAGCATGGTCCCTTTCGATCTGGCGAGTGCGGACTAAAGCGCGACCCGACGAATGTGCATCCGTCGGGTCGGGTGGCGCCGTGTCTCCTGGTGAGTCAGACCTTTACGACGTGGGCGGCCTCGAGTCCCTTCTCTCCCTGACGTTCCTCGTATTCCACCTGCTCGCCCTCATGGAGGGTCCGATACCCGGGCCCCTCGATGACGGTGTGATGCACGTACACCTCTTCCCCGTTCTCGCGCGCGATGAACCCGTAACCGCGGGCATCGTTGAACCATTTGACCGTGCCTCTGAGCATGGACCAACCTCCTCCATGTCGGCGTACGCGCACGGGCCACCGAGGGGCAGCCTAGCGAGCGCCCCGGTTCGCGGTCAAGAGATTCGCAAGACTCTAATGAGGGGTGGGCGGCGTGGGCGCGGCCAGCGGCGTGCGCCGCAACGTCTTGGCCAGCGCGGCCGCCAGCGGATGCGCCGGGTCGGCGGCGAGCACGAAGTCGAGCTGCGCCTCGGCCTCGGCCCGCTGACCGCGGCGCAGGAGCGCCTCGGACAGGTAGACGCGGGCCTCGTGGTAGCAAGAATGGAGCTCGAGCGCGCGCCCGCACGACTCGGCACAGTCGTCCCACTCGCCACGCTCACGGCGCACCAGCGCCAGCGCCAGATGCGCGTCGGGGAACTGCGGGTGCGCCGACAGGAGCCCGCGCGCCAGCGCCAGCGCCTCGCCCGAGCGGCCGTCGGCGAGCCGCGTGCCGATCTCGCGCAGACGCTCGTCCACGCCGCCGCCCGAGACGCCGAAGGCGCGGCGCAGGGCTTCCCCCCCGCCCTCCCAATCGGCCTCGGCAAGGCGCGCCAGGCCACGTTCGAACTCGGCGCCCTCCGCGGGCATGCGCACCTCGCCCAGCCGCTTGAGCAGAGCGAGGCTCTCGCCGAGACGGCCTTCGCGCGCCTCGAGGAGCGCCAGCTCGAGCCGCGGCGCGGCGTAGCCCGGCGCGAGTTGCACCGCGGCCGCAAACGCCCCGCGCGCGCCCTTCGCATCGCGGGCCTTGAGGCGGGCGACGCCGAGGCGATGATGAAGGTCCGGGAAGCGGGGCGCGTCGGCGACCGCCCGCTCGAAGTCAGCGATCGCCTCGGGAAGCGCGCCAGCGGCGAGGTGCAGGTCTCCGAGGTCGGCCGCGAGCAGCGCGCGCAGCGCCCGCGTCTGCCCGTGGGCGGCCAGCGCGGGATCGGCGGCGGTGCGCGCCTCGAGCGCGGCCATCCCCTCGGCCGGACGGCCGGCGCGGCGCAGGCGCGTGACCTCATCCCAGAGCGGGCTCTCGGCAGGTGTCGACGAATCGTCCATGCGGGCAGTCTAGGCGGCCGGACGGCCGCTGGCGAGCCCGGAACAGGGCGGCAACCGCTTGCGAGGGGAGAAACGACGGTGCTACCTTGAGAGTCCGTCGAATCGGAGGTCGCATCCCGATGCAGCTCATTCTCTTCCGCCATGGCCCGGCGGGTCGCCCTGACCCTTCCCGCTGGCCCGATGACAGCGCGCGGCCGCTCACGCCGCGCGGCGAGGAGAAGACGCGTGCCGCCGCCAAGGGGCTGGCCCGCGCGTTGCCCGCCGCTGCCGCGGTGTGGACGAGCCCGCTCGTTCGTGCGGCCCGCACGGCGGAAATCCTCGCCCGGGAACTCGACTCCCGAGGGCCGAGGACGGTCGCCGCGCTCGCCTCGGGTGGATCCGAACGCGCGCTGCTCGAGTTGCTCGCCGCCACCGTCGCCGACGACGCCGGGGCGACGATTGTCCTCGTCGGCCACGAACCGGAGCTCGGCCGGCTCGCCGGCTCACTGCTGGTCGATCCCGCGCGTGCGCTGCCGCTCAAGAAGGCCGGCGCCTGCGCACTTTCATTCGACGGGGCGCCGGGCAAGAAGCTCGGCGACCTCGAGTGGTTCCTCTCGCCGCGCCTGCTGCGCGCGCTCGGCGCCCGCACGCGCGCCGCTCACGGAGCATCATGAATCACGTTCCCGCCGCCCACTCCGCCTACGGCGAGGTCTCGCCGCCCTGGCCGGGTCGGCTGTTCATCGTCGAGGGAATCGACGGATCCGGCAAGAGCACGCAGCTCACCCTGCTGTCGCAATGGCTGCAGGGCGAGGGCTATCCCGTCGTGTTCAGCGAGTGGAACAGCTCGCCCATCGTGCGCAATACGACGCGCCGCGGCAAGAAGCGCCAGATCCTCACGCCGCTCACGTTCAGCCTGATCCACGCCACTGACTTCCATGATCGCGTCGAGCGCGAGATCGTTCCGTTTCTCAAGGCCGGTGCGATCGTGCTGGCCGATCGTTACGTCTTCACCGCGTTCGCGCGCGACTTCGCCCGCGGCGTCGACGCGGACTGGGTGCGCGGGCTCTACCGCCTCGCGGTCGTCCCCACGATGGCGTTCTACTTCCGCACGCCCCTCGAGGTGGCGCTGAAGCGCATTCTCAGCGGCCGCCCGAAGCTCAAGTGGTACGAGGCGGGCATGGACCTCGGCCTGCACGCCGAACCGCAAGCCAGCTACCGCATCTTCCAGGCGCGCATCCTCGACGAATACGAGCGTCTGGTGAAGGAGTACCCGCTGACCGTGATGGACGCGACGCGCGCCATCGAAACCCAGCAGAAGCTCCTGCGCAAGCACATCGCGCCGCATCTTGTCGGCCTGCGGCGCACGGATGCCATGCACGCGAAGGTGACGTCATGAGGCGCTTCGAGACCTACGGCAAGAACATTCCGGGCGTCGATCCGGGAGAACTGACCGGCTGGCTGATCGTGATCGAGGGGACCGACGGTGTGGGCCGCACGACGCACGTCAACCACCTGCGCGGCGTGCTCGAGCGCGAAGGTTATGCGGTCGCCGAGACGGGCCTCACTCGCTCGGACCTCGCGGCAGCCGGCATCCGCCGCGCCAAGGAGGGCAACACCCTCGGCTCGAACGCGTACAACCTATTCTACGCCACAGACTTCGCCGATCGCCTCGAGCGCCAGATCCTGCCGGCGCTGCGCGCCGGATTCGTCATGCTGACCGATCGCTACACGTACTCGCTGCTGGCCCGGGCCATCGTGCGCGGCGCCGACCCGGACTGGATCAAGGACGTGTACTCGTTCTCGCTCAAGCCCGACGCGGTCTACTACCTGCGCATCGACGTCCCCGAGCTCGTGCCGCGCGTGCTGGCACAGGGCGGATTCGACTACTGGGAATCGGGCATGGACCTGCCGATGGGCACCGACCTGTTCGACTCGTTCGTCAACTACCAGACGAGGGTCATCGATGAGCTCGATCGACTGGCCCTCGAGTATGGCTTCGAGACACTGGATGCGACCCGCCCGATCGACGAAACCGCCGATGACCTTTCAGCCCGCGTCTTGCGATTGCTGGCCCGGCATTCGCATGAATCCGAGGACGCGATCCCGCAGCCCTAGGCCCCGGCCGGACGCCTGGCGCGGTCGTGAGCAGTGTTCAGCCGCCGGAGAGTCGCCCATGGACACCGCCGCACTCGCCCAACGCCTCGCCGCCGACCTGGAGCGCCGCGTGGCGTCGCTCGACGCGGCGGCACGGCGCACACGTCAGGGCACCGATCACCCCGATCCCGAAGCCATCCACGACCTGCGGGTCGCCACGCGACGGCTCAGTGAGGCGCTCGCGACCTGGCGCGCCCTGCTCGCCGCCCGGCCCGCGGCCGCCGCGCGCCGCCGCCTGGGCGACCTGCGTCGACGGCTCGGCACCGTGCGCGACGACGAGATCCAGCAGGAATACCTGGCAGCCCGTCGCGAGGATGCCGACCCTTCGCTGTGTCTCGCGCTCGAGCCCGTGCTGCGCCGCAGCGAACGCCGGGTCGCGCGCGGGCGGAAGGCGGCCGCACGACGGGCCTCTGCCGGCCGGATCGAATCGATTCGACGGCGTGTCCTCGCCGCGGCGAGCGGCCTCGTGAGACGCGTCGTGGAGCGACCGGACCCGCGACAGGCCGCGATCGCTCGCGCCGGACATCGGCGCGAGGAGGCCCGCCGCGCGGTCGCGCTCGCCGCCGGTCCGGAAGTCGGCGACGCGCTGCTGCACGCGGCGCGGATCGCGATCAAGAAGGATCGTTACGCCTCCGAGGCCCTGGCCGCGGTCGACCCTTCGAGCGCACCGAGCCTGGTGGATCCACGGCGGATCGCGGCGTTGCGCCACGTCCAGCGGAGCCTCGGGACAGTGCACGACCGCGCGGAGGTGCTGGCTTCGCTCGACCGAACGGTGCGGCGGTGGCAGGCGGACGGGTGGACCGAGCGGGCGCAGGCGCTTTCCCCGCTCCTCCGGCGCGTCCGCGAGGAGCGCCGGGTGGCGTTGCTGCACGCTCGACGCTCGATCGCAGCGCTCGCGGCGGCGGCGGCGGCGGCGACAACGGCGGCGGTTCCAACTCCACTCGTACCCGACGACCCAGCAGGCGAGCCAGCAGGCGGGTCCGCTGCCGCGCCGCCCACACTTCGAGTCGCGCGTCCTCCCGGGCGGCTGCGCGAATCGTGACCGCGTCACCCCCGCGGGTCACCCGCACGCCGAGCACGAGTTGGTACTGGCTGCGATCGAGCGCCTCGGCGATGCGCAGGAGCGAGGCCAGCCAGCGCACCGCGCGGCGCGCGTCCGCCGGGAGCGCGGCGAAGGCCCGGTCGCGCTTGCGCGGCCGCGCCTTGCCGTGATACCTCGCGACCGTCGCGACCACCTCCACCTCATCGGCCGACAGCCCGCGCAGGTTCCCGTTGCGGATGATGTAGTACGAGTGCTCGGTGTGCTCGTCGTGGCCGATCACCGAGCCGATGTCATGCAGCAGGCCCCCGTACTGGAGGAGACGCCGCGCCTCGTCATCGAGCTCGTGCTCGTGGCGCAGTTCGTCGAACAATCCGAGCGCGAGTGCGGTGACGTGGCGGGCGTGCGGCTCGTCCCCGCGGAACCGAGCCAACAGGCGCAGGACACTCCGCAGCTTCAGGTCCTCGACCGGGTCGAGTCGCTCGATCTCCCGCGCGTGCCGGGCGATGTAATCCGCCAGGAGTCCTTCGCGCACGCCGAAGTCCGACACCGTGAGCGTATCGAGATCGAACGCGCGGAGGGCCTCGACCAGCACGATCGCCCCGGGGATCAGGATCTCGGCACGCGCCGCGTCGAGCCCGGGAAGGCGCAGCCGCTCGGACAGGGCCATCGCCTCGAGCGCTCGCGTGGCGCGCTCGAGGGCCCTCCGTTCGAGCTCGCGACCGTTGACGTGGCGCAGCGGGGACCCGCCCTCGAGATGACGCAATACGTGGGCGAGCGCGTGGATCGAGCCCGAAGAACCGTAGGCACGGATCGGGCCGAGGGCCGCAATCGGCTCGATCACCGCCTTGATCGTGCGTCGCACGTGACGCGACAGCCGGGCCAGCGCAGCCGGATCGGGGGGATCCCCGACCGGCTTGAGTTCGCTCAGGCGCAAGGCACCCAGCGGGAGCGAGACGACCTTGAGCAGCTTCTCGCGCGTGCAGACGACGAGTTGGAGGGAGCCGCCCCCGATGTCGAGCAACAGCACGGGCCTCTCGGGCAGCTCGAGCGCGCTCCGCACGCCGAGCCAGATGAGTCGCCCCTCCTCGCGCGCGGGAATGATCCGCGGCGTGATCCCGGCGACCTGTCGCGCCCTGCGCACGAACTCGCCGCCGTTCTTCGCCTCGCGCACGGCCGCCGTCGCCGTGCAGATGACACGCTCGGCGCCCAGGCTTCGCGCCAGCGCGACGAACCGTGCGAGTGACTCCACTGTCCGGGCGATGGCGTCGGCGCGCAGCCGACCACCGAGGAACGAGCCGCGTCCCACCTGGACCACCTCGCGCTCCCGGTCGAGCACGTCGAAGCTGCCGTGCGCACCCGCCTCGGCCACGACGACGTGAATCGAGTTCGTACCGATGTCGATGGCTGCGATGCGCACCGGTCAGCCCCCCAGCAGCTTCATGACGTAGCCCGCCGAGAGCGGGATGCGGAAGTTGTCGTCAAGCGGAATGGGCAACAACTCGAACAGCGCGGCGGTGAACGCGCCCGCCGCGGCGAGCCAGGCGGGCATGCCGACGACGCCCCAGGCGAATGCGAACGAGACGAGGAAGCAGGCAAGGCTGCCCTCGATCGTCTTGCCGAGGATGCGCTGGCGCCCGATGGTCTTCCCCACCAGCGCCGCCGCGGTATCGCCGAGCACGAGCGCACCGAGCGCGGCCACCGCCACCTCCTTGCTGAACAGCTCGATGGTCAGCACCGAGGCGATCAGCAGGTAGGTCGAGCCGAGCAGCTGCTTCTGCTCGTGGCGGCGCACCAGGTCGCGGAAGAAGCGTGAGATCAGCAGCCGCACGCGCGCGTCGTGCAGGCGCATCAGCTCGAACACCAGCGAGACCAGCACCGCGGCGAGCAACCCCCGCACGATGATGCGCTTGGGCAGCACGTCGTAGAGGTAGATGAGCGGAATGAGGATGAACGAGAGATGAATGGCCTTGCGACGGATCTCGGGCAACAGGCTCATCCGCTCTCCCTCACTCCCACTCGATGGTCGCGGGCGGCTTGCTCGAGTTGTCGTAGACCACGCGGTTGACACCGCGCACCTCGTTCACGATCCGTCCCGCCGCGCGGGCGAGGAACGCGTGCGGCAGGCGCGCCCAATCGGCGGTCATGCCGTCCTGGCTGGTGACCGCGCGCAGCGCGATCACCCGGTCGTAGGTGCGGGCATCGCCCATGACCCCCACCGTGCGGACGGGAAGCAGGACGGCGAACGCCTGCCACACCTTGCCGTACAGGCCGCTGTCGCGCAACGCATCGATGAACACTGCGTCGGCCTCGCGAAGGATTTTGAGGTCCGGCTCGTTCACCGGTCCCAGGATCCGCACGGCCAGGCCCGGCCCGGGGAACGGGTGCCGGTCGATCAGGGCCGCGGGCAACCCGAGGGCGCGACCCAGGGCGCGCACCTCGTCCTTGAACAGGGTGCGCACCGGCTCGACCAGCTTCATCTTCATGCGCGCCGGAAGGCCGCCCACGTTGTGGTGGCTCTTGATCACGTGCGCGCCCTTGCCGATCGAGGCGCTCTCGATCACGTCCGGGTAGAGCGTCCCCTGGGCGAGGAACTCGACCTTGCCCACCTTCTTCGCCGCGGCCTCGAATACGCGGATGAATTCGCGGCCGATGATCTTCCGCTTCTTCTCCGGGTCCTCGACGCCGGCCAGCGCCTTGAGGAAGCGCGCCCGCGCGTCGAGGCGCACGATCTCCACGCCGAGTGGCGCGAGCGCGGCCATCACCTCGTCGCCCTCGTTGCGGCGCAGGAGCCCGTGGTCGACGAACAGGCAGGTGAGCCGATCCCCGATCGCGCGCGCCAGCAGCGCGGCGACGACGCTCGAGTCGACGCCGCCCGACAGGCCGCAGACGACCTTGCCGCGCGGCCCGACCTGGCGGCGCACGGCGACCACCTGCTCGGCGAGAAAGTCCTCGATCTTCCAGTCGGGCGTGAGCCGGGCGACCTTGAACAGGAAGTTGTGCAGCAGGTTCTTCCCCACCGGCGTGTGCACGACCTCGGGGTGGAACTGGACGAAGTGCCACGGGCGCGTCTCGTGGCGCGCCGCGGCGAGCGCGCAGTTGACCGTGTGGCCGGTGACGACGAAGCCTTCGGGGAGCGTCGCCACCTCGTCGCCGTGGCTCATCCATGCCTTGAACGTCCTGGGCAGGCCCCGGGTGAGCGCGTCGGCGCGATCAAGCCGGAAGGTGACCTGCCCGTACTCGCCGCGACGCGCCTTGCGCAGAGTCGCCCCGAGGGCGAAGAGGGAAACCTGCATCCCGTAGCAGATGCCGAGCAGCGGCACCTTCGGGTCGAGCGAGCGTGGGTCGAAGCGGTACGCGTCGGCGGCGGTGGCGCTCTGCGGCGAGCCCGAGAGGATGATCGCGGCGGGCTTGAGGTGCGCGATCTCGCGACGCGGCAGGTCGTACGGGCGGACCTCGCAGTAGATGCCGGCCTCGCGCACGCGGCGGGCGATGAGCTGCGTGTACTGCGACCCGAAATCGAGCACGAGCACGAACTGCCGTCGCTTCAAGGCTCCTCCATTTTGGTCAGTGGCGGAACAGGCGGCGTCCGGTGAACACCAGGGCCAGGCCGGCGGCGTCGCAGGCAGCGATCGACTCGGGATCGCGCACCGAGCCGCCAGGCTCGATCGCCGCGGTGATCCCGGCGGCGAGCGCGGGCTCGACCCAGTCGGCGAACGGGAAGAATCCGTCCGAGGCGAGCACCGCGCCGGTCATGTCGTGGCCGGCGCGGCGCGCCTTCAGTAGCGCGACATGCACGGCGTCGATGCGACTGGTCTGCCCCGAGCCGATCCCGAGCGTGCGGTCGGCCGCGGCGACGACGATCGCATTCGAGCGCGCGCGGCCGGCGACGGTCCAGGCGAACAGCAACGCCTCCATCTCGGCGGGCGTGGGCGCCCGACGGCTCACCACGGTGAGCTGCAGCGCGGGCGCGTCGGGACGCTCGCCCTGCACGAGCAGGCCGCGGCCCACGGCGCGCGCCTCGAAGCGCGCGCCGGCTGCATGCGGCGCGGAGCGGACGAGGCGCAGGTTCTTCTTCGCAGCCAGTGCATCGAGCGCGGCCGGCGTGAACGACGGCGCGGCCACGCACTCGAGGAACGGCTTCGCCAGCGCGACGGCCGTGTCGCGGTCGACCTCGACATTGAACGCAATGACGCCGCCGAATGCGGACAGAGCATCGGCCTCGAACGCGCGCTCGAACGCCTCGGCCGGCGAGGCGGCGCGGGCGACGCCGGCGGGCTCGTTGTGCTTCACCACCACGCACGCCGGCCCGACGAACTCGGCGACCAGCGCGTTCGCTGCCGCGAGGTCGAGCAGGTTGTTGTACGAGAGTTCCTTGCCCTCGACCACCGAGTCGAACCCACCCCCGCCGGGCGGCGCATGCGCAGCGACGTAGAGCGCAGCCGCCTGGTGCGGGTTCTCGCCGTAGCGCAGGGTGCGGGCGCGGATGTACGCCGCGAGCCAGGTCGGCGGCGGACCCTCGGCGGGCCTGCCGGCGGCCGCGTCCTCGGCGCCCGCGCGCGCGCCGTACGCCGCGGCGATCGCGGCGTCGTAGCGCGCGGTCCGCTCGAACGCAGCGCGTGCCCAGTCGCGACGCAGCTCCCACGACAGGCCGCCGAGCTCGGCGAGCGCCGTGGTGCACGCCTCGTACTGGCGTGGATCGGACAGGACCGCGACGTCGCACACGTTCTTCGCCGCGGCGCGCAGCAGCGTGACACCGCCGACGTCGACGGTCTCGATGGTGCGCGGCCAGTCGGCGTCGGCGGGAAGCGATTCGAACGGGTAGAGCGTGACGACGACGAGGTCGATCGGCGGCACGTCGAGCGCGGCGAGGTCGGCCAGGTCGGCCGCGACCGCGCGGCGCGCCAGCACGCCGCCGAGCAGCGACGGATGGAGCGTCTTGACGCGCCCGCCGAGCCACGCCCCCTGCCCCACCAGGTCGCTGACCGGGCGCGTGGCGATCCCTTCGGCGGCGAGTGCAGCGGCCGTGCCCTCGGTCGCCCAGAGCGTCACGCCGTGCGCCACGAGCGCGCGCGCGAGGTCCACCGCGCCGGTGCGATCGGACAGCGACAGCAGGGCGTTCCGCGGCGCGAGCGTCGTCGGGGTGAACGGTCCGAGCGAGCCGGGCGCACTCACGCCAGCGCCGCCACGGCCGCGGGGCCGACGAGGCGGGCCAACGCCTCGAGATAGCGTTCGCGCGTCGCGGCGACCACGTCCGGCGGCAGGGCGGGCGCTGGCGGCAGGTGGTTCCAGCCGCTGTGGTCAAGCCAGTCGCGCACGAACTGCTTGTCGAAGCCGACGTGGCGCCCCATCGCGTACTCTGCCCCATCCCAGTAGCGCGACGAGTCTGGCGACAGGATCTCGTCGATCAGCGTGAGCCGCCCCGCCACGTGGCCGAACTCGAACTTGGTGTCGGCCAATTCAAGGCCCGCCACGCGGGCGCGAACCCGCGCCTCGACGAACAGCGCGACGCTCCGTTCCTCGAGTTCGCGGGCCAGCCCGGCGCCGACGAGCGCCGGCAGGGCGCCGCGCGGGATCGGCTCGTCGTGCCCCTGCTCGGCCTTCGTCGTCGGCGTGAACACGGGCGGGTCGAGCGGGGACCCGTCGACCAGGTCCGGCGGCAGCGGTGCGCCGTGCAGTGTGCCGTGCCTGCGGTACTCGCGCCAGCCGGATCCGGTGAGCGCGCCACGCACGACGCACTCGACGTCGATGCGCTCGGCCTTGAGGCAGAGCATGGCGCGCCCGTCGAGCTCGGGGTGGTCGCGGAACGGCACCGGAAAGTCGGCCCGATCGGTCGACAGGAGATGGTGCGGCGTCGCGGCGACGAGCGTGCGGAACCAGAACGCCGACAGCGCCGTGAGAATCGCGCCCTTGTCGGGGATCGGCGTGGGCAGCACGCAGTCGTAGGCCGAGAGACGGTCGGTGGCGACGACCAGCAGGCGCTCGCCCAGGTCGTACACGTCGCGCACCTTGCCACGCCGCCACGGCGTCACGCCGGGGATCGGCACGGCAATGAGGCCCGGCGTGCGCGCCGCGGGAAATGCGTTCATCGTGGGGCGCTCCGCCGCGGGGACAACTCGTGGCGGCGATCCGGGAACAGGCCGAGGAGCTGCGCGGGCTCGGCCGCGCGCGGCGCGCCGCCCGCGGTCGTCGCGTCGTACGAACCGTAGGCGTCGAACAGGACGGGGTGCAGGCCGGCGCCGCGCGCTCCCTCGACGTCGATGGCGACGACGTCGCCGACATAGGCGCAACGCGCCGGGGGCAGGCCGAGCCGGGTGCAGGCGTCGAGGAAGATTCGCGGGTCGGGCTTCTCCACTCCGAGATCGCGCGAGTCGAGCACGAACTCGAACTCGTGAGCGAGGCCGAGCGTGGCGAGGATGGCCTCGGCCCGGCCGTCGGAGTTCGAGATCGCCGCGACGCGGTAGCCGCGGGTGAGGAGCCCGCGCAGCGTCTCGGGCATCCCCGGCATCACCTTGCGCCACAGGTGGTGGCGGCGATGGAAGGCGACCAGCTCGGCGAAGATGGCATCGCGGTCGGCTGGTGCGGCTCCGGCCTCGGCGAGCATGCCCTCGAAGAAGCCGCGCCATTGCTCATCGGAGCTCTTGCCCTCGCGCAGCATCGACTCGAGGATGCGGCGCCCGGCCTGCTCACCGCGCGCCGCCCAGGCGGCATCGGGCGCCGGACCGCACGCGGCCACGCGCTCGGCGATGAAGTCATGGTCGATCTGGAGGCACGTGCCGCCGAGGTCGAAGAGAACGGCCTCGGCCGCGGCGAGCGTCACGCCGTCTCCCCCACCCAGCGCACGCGGCGTCCCTCGAGCGTGAAGGACTCGGTGAGAAAGCGGCGGACCGTCGCGGGATAGAGCGCGTGCTCGGCGGCATGCACGCGCGCGCCGAGCGTGTCGAGCCTGTCGTCGTCGTGGATGGGCACGGCCACCTGGGCGAGAATCGGGCCCTCGTCGATGCCGGCGTCGACCAGGTGCACCGTGCAGCCGGTGACGCGGGCGCCGTGCTCGAGCGCACGCCGGATCGCCTCCGTCCCGGGGAATGCAGGAAGGAGCGATGGATGCAGGTTGAGCACGCGGCCCCGGAAGGCGGCGAGGAACTCGTCGTGCAGGATGCGCATGAACCCGGCCAGGAGGATGGTGTCGACGTCGTGGGCGTGGAGCCGCGCGATCCACACGCGCTCGGCCTCGCGGCTCAGGCGCGTGCGGTACGGCCCCGGATCGGGAGTCTCGATCGCGATCCCACGCTCACGGGCCAGCTCGACCGCACCGCTGTCGGCATGATCGGAGGCAAGGACTGCAAGCACACCGCCGAGCCTGCCGCCTGCCGCGGCGTCGGCGAGGGCGCGGAAGTTGGAACCGCGGCCCGATGCCAGGACTGCGAGGCGGCGCGTGCGGGGCGACGTCATCTGACCCGCAACGTACCGCGCCCGCGCGTCCGGCCGCAAGTCCGAAGGGGTGCGCGCCCCGCGCAGGGATCACCTCGATGCGCGCGCGGCCGGGCTCGCCGGTCGCGTCGATCACCACGTCGAGTCCGCCCTCGCGATCGGTGGCCCGCCACGCGATGCCGTGGGCCGCGTAGCGTGCCCGGACGTCGGCGTGCGGGTGGCCAAAGCGGTTGGCGCGCCCGATCGAGGCGAGCCCCACCGCGGGCCGTGTCGCCGCCAGGAACGCCTCGCCGCTCGAGGTGCGCGAACCGTGGTGCGCGACCTTGAGGACGTCGAGGTGCGGCAGGCCCGCTGCCAGCAGCCGCGCTTCGACCAGGGTGTCGATGTCCCCGGTCAGGAGCACGCGGATGGTGTCGGGTGGCACCCGCCGGATCCGATCGGGCGGCGCCCACACGCTGGCGAGCAGGACGACCGACTCACGGTTCGGGGTCCACGCCGGATCGCGGCGAAACCCCGGCGGCGGCCACAATACGCGCACCTCGTAGCCGGTGCCGGACAGCAGCACGTCCCCGGTCGTGAGCGATACGGCACGCGGGTCCCCCGCGGCGCCCCCCCGCGCGCTGGCGCGCGCAAGCAAGGTCTCGGCAACCGCGCTCGGACCGGCGACGACATCGGTCGGCACGTCGCGGAGGATCGCGGGCAAGCCGCCCGCGTGATCGAGGTCGCCATGCGAGGCGACGGCCGCGGCAAGGCGCGCGATCCCCCGCCGCCTGAGCGCCGGGAGCATGCTGCGCGTACCCTGGTCGAAGCCCGGCCGCGCCTCGCCCGCGTCGACGACCAGCGCCCGACCGTCCGGCACGACGACGACGAGCCCGTCGCCCTGGCCGACGTCGATCGCGGTGACGACCAGCGCCCCGCCCGGCGGCCCGGGACCCGGTAGCAATAGCACGAGCAGCGCGCCCACGCCGATGCCGGCGAGCGCCGGCAGCGCGGGCGTCAGCCGCCGCGCGACGCCGGGCAGGGTCCACGCCGCGACG
>JANPEF010000122.1:0-2218 GCA_031431875.1 Candidatus Eiseniibacteriota bacterium
CTGGCCGACGTCGAGGGCTACGCCGGCTTCGCGTTCCGCGACCCGGTCGTGATCGCACCCGACGCGCTCGCGGAGTTCGTCAAGCGCAGTGAGGGCGATCGCCGCCTGGCCGCGCTCGCCGATTGCGTGGCCGCGGTCGAGCCCTTCGACCTGGGACCGCTGGAAGAGGCGGTTCGCACACTGGCCGAGGGCCAGAACGTCAAGGCGGGGGACCTGTTCTTCCCGGCGCGCGTCGCCCTCACCGGCCGCAAGGTGGCGCCGGGGATCTTCGAGGTGATGCGCCTGCTGGGGAAGGAGCGCACGGTCGCGCGCCTGCGCCAAGGCGCCGAGCTGTGGCATCGGGAGCAGGCGGCGCTGCGCCAGTCGTCCTAGGGGCGGGGATCGGGCGCGGGTCGCGGGGTTGACAGCCCCCCCGGGCGCCCCGTATCGTGCGCTGGTAATGAGCGCCGGGCCCGCCGGGTCCGGCGCGTCCATTTGAAGTGGCTGCAACAGCTTACGCTGCCCGGTGGTGTAACGGTAGCACGACAGGTTCTGGCCCTGTTAGTCGAGGTTCGAATCCTTGCCGGGCAGCCAAAGAGTTGGGAGGGTCGCGGGTCGGCGTGAGCCGGCCCGTTGCGTTTTTCCGAAGATTGCCGGGGCGGGGTGCTTTCGCCGTTGATGCTCGCGACCCGAGGGCCGATCCTTGACTGGCCGCACTCAACCCGGGGGTTCAGCGTGCTCCGACCACATCTCCTCTTCACCCTGTCGTTCGTCTGTTTCCTCATCGCCCATGCTCCGGGCACCGATGCGCAGCCGCTGCCTGATCCGAGATTCACGACCTTCGATCCCGTCCTCGTCGGCAACCAGACCGGGAATCCGCTCGGCGGCCTTCAGCCGGGCTTCGATGTCGTGATCCGGGACGTGTTCAACGTCCCGATCGAGGGACGCGCGGTAATCCTCGATTTCACCGGGACACCGATCCGGTTGTCGGCGGTGCAGAACTCCGGAACGACGCTCGATTGCGTGGCGCGCACCCTCAGCCGCGTCACCGATCTCCAGGGGCGGGTGAAGTTCGCGGCGCGCATCGGCAAGTTCGAGAACGCGAACGCGGTGCTCGTGAGCGCGGGAGTGCCCCTGGGTGTCGTGAAGGCGCGTTCAACCGACATCGACGGGCTGGATGGTCGCACGGGACTCGGGGACTTCGCTGTCTTCGCGAACAACTTCCTCAACCTGCCCGGAGCGCAGGAGACGGACTTCGACCAGAACGGGACGACCGGCCTGGGTGACTTCGCGATCATGTACAACGAGTTCCTGCTCGACATGCCGCAGCCCTACTGCCCGTAGCGACGAGGATCGGTTTCGATCCAGGGAGAGACCCCATGAGGATCCTGCAACGCAGCCTGCTCCAGGAAACCCTCGGTGCGATCGCACTGATCGCGCTCACGATCCCGGGAACGGCGCGAGCACAGGGCGTTCCCGACAATCGCTTCAGTTTCTGTGACCCGATCCTCGTCGGAAACACGTCAGGCACGCCCATCGGCGGGACTCCCCCCTCCGCGCCCGGGTTTGACGTGAGCGTGAAGGACGTGAACAACGCGCCCGTGCCCGGCTCCGTGGTCAAGCTCGACTTCAGCGCGACGACGATCCGGCTCTCCGCGGTCCAGACTCCCGGCACGACGCTCGACTGCGCGGCGCGCACGCTGAGCCGCGTGACGAATGCCGCGGGGACGGTCATCTTCGTCGCGCGACTCGGTGGCTGGGTGAACACGAACGCGGTCTCGGTGATCATCAAGGACGGGGAGCTCCTGGCCGACGTGAAGGCGCGCTCGACCGACATCGACGGGCTCGACGGTCGGACGGCGTTGAGGGACCTGGTGCTGTTCTCGGCGAATTTTCTCACGAACCCGGCCGCCCAGGAGACGGACTTCGATCTCAACGGAAACACCGGCCTGGGCGATTACCTGAGGTTCACAGCCGAATTCCTGCGCTTCGATCCCGTGCAATCGTACTGCCCGTAGCCGCCTCCAGACTCAGCCGCCGAGCGCCGCGGCCAGCAACCGATGGAAGTGATGCACACCCGCTTCGCGCGCCGGCGAGTAGCGGCCCCGCTCGTACAGGCGCGCGCGCACGCCGCGTTGCACCGCCTCGACGATCGCCTCGTCCTCCATCTCCACGCGATCGAGATCGCCGCCGGCCCCGGCACCGAGGCGTGAGGGATCGCTCACGTACGACAGGAACG
>JANPEF010000123.1:0-2113 GCA_031431875.1 Candidatus Eiseniibacteriota bacterium
GATGCGGCTGGCTCGTACGACGTGTACCGCGCGGCGGGCGAGGGTCCGACGGGTTCGATCTCGAACGCGCTTCCGTCCGACTTCGTTCGCGTGAGCGGCGAGGCGCTGGCGGGCACGCCGGGCGCGCTCCTCGACTACGCCGACGTCTCGGCGCTGCCGGGCGTGGCCTATCGCTACCTGCTGGTGCGTCGTTCCGAGGCACCGGGCACGAGCTTCGTCGGCTACGGTCCGTTCGCGGCGATGGCCACGAACGACGCGCCGGCGCTGGCGTTTCTCGGCAAGAGCTTCCCCAACCCGGTGCGGGCTGGTGATCGGACGACGATCGCGTTCGGCGTGCCCGGGGACGGTGACGCGACGGTGCGCGCGAGCATCAAGCTGTACGACGTGAAGGGCCGGGTGGTCCGCACGCTCGTCGATCGGGTCGTGCCCCCGGGCCGCTACCAGGCGACGTGGGACGGCGACGACGAACGCGGCGTGCGCGCTCCGGCCGGCGTCTACTTCTACGAACTCGTCGCCGGCGCCGCACGCCTGCGCGGCAAGACCCTGCTGCTCGGGAACTGAGCGGCCACCGATCGACCCGCGGCCCGGAGCGGCGTACGTCGCTCCGGGCCGCCCTCGTCCAGGGAGGACCCCGCCCGTGACCGCTGTCCCTTCCCGCCCGGTTCGCGTGCGCTTCGCGCCCAGCCCGACCGGCTCGCTGCATATCGGCGGCGGCCGCACCGCGCTGTTCAACTGGTTGTTCGCCCGCCATCACGGCGGCACATTCCTGCTGCGCTCCGAGGACACGGACCTCGCCCGCTCGACGCGCGAGGCCGAGAACCTGGTGCTCGCCGACCTGCGCTGGCTGGGCCTGGCCTGGGACGAAGGCCCCGACCTGGGCGGACCCGTCGGTCCCTATCGCCAGAGCGAACGCACCGAGCTCTACAAGCGCGAGGCCGAGCGCCTGCTCGCCGCGGGCAAGGCATTCTACTGCTATTGCACCGACGCCGAGCTCGACGAGCGCCGGAAGGCCCAGCAGAGGGCCGGGCAAGCACCGCATTACGTCGGGACCTGCCGGGAGCTGACGGAGGCGCAGCGGGCCGAACGGCGCACGCAGGGCCTGCCCGAGGCGATCCGCTTTCGCGTGCCGGGCACGCCGGTGTCGTTCGCCGATCAGGTCAAGGGCACGGTCACGTTTCCGGGGGACCAGGTCGGCGACTTCGTCATCCTGCGCGGCAACGGGCAGCCGACGTACAACTTTGCCTGCACGGTCGACGACGCAGGAATGGGTATCACGCACGTGATCCGCGCCGAGGAGCACCTGTCGAACACGCCGCGCCAGCTCATGCTCTACGACGCGCTTGGCCACACGCCCCCGGATTTCGCGCACGTGCCGCTGATCCTCAACGCCGATCGCACCAAGATGAGCAAGCGCAGCGGGGAGGAGGCGACGTTCGTCTCCGAGTTCAAGGCGCGCGGGTTCATCCCCGAGGCGCTGATCAACTTCCTCGTGCTGCTCGGCTGGTCGTGGGACGGCGAGCAGGAAATCTTCACCATTCCCGAACTGGTCGAGAAGTTCTCGCTCGAGCGCGTGGGCTCGACCGGCGCCGTGTTCGACAAGGACAAGCTCGAGTGGATGAACGGGCAGTACCTGAAGGCCATGTCCTCGGCCGAACGCACCGCGCGTGTCCGCGCCTACCTGGTCGAGACCGGCGGACTTCCTGCCGCCGACGTCGTGGGCGACGTCGAGGCGTTCCTCGCCCGCGCCGTCGATGCCGTGGGCGAGCGCCTGAAGACACTGGCCGACGTCGAGGGCTACGCCGGCTTCGCGTTCCGCGATCCGGTCGTGATCGCACCCGACGCGCTCGCGGAGTTCGTCAAGCGCAGCGAGGGCGATCGCCGCCTGGCCGCGCTCGCCGATTGCGTGGCCGCGGTCGAGCCGTTCGACCTCGCGCCACTCGAGGAGGCGGTGCGCACGCTGGCCGAGAGCCTGGACGTCAAGGCGGGGGACCTGTTCTTCCCGGCGCGCGTCGCCCTCACCGGCCGCAAGGTGGCGCCGGGGATCTTCGAGGTGATGCGCCTGCTGGGGAAGGAGCGCACGGTCGCGCGCCTGCGCCAAGGCGCCGAGCTGTGG
>JANPEF010000124.1:0-39203 GCA_031431875.1 Candidatus Eiseniibacteriota bacterium
CGTCCTCGCCCTCCTCGCCCCGCCCATCGCGCTCGCCCTGCCCGAGCCGCCGCCCGTGCTCGATGCGGCGGGAATCCGCCAGGGCCTCGAGCGCATGGAGGTCACCGGCAGCGCACTGTTCGTCGCCGCGCATCCCGACGACGAGAACACGGCGTTCCTCGCCTGGCTCGCCAACGGGCGGAAGGTGCGGACCGCATACCTGTCGATGACGCGCGGCGACGGCGGGCAAAACCTGATCGGCTCGGACACGGGAATCCTGCTCGGGGCGATCCGCACGCAGGAGCTGCTGACGGCGCGACGCATCGACGGCGCGGGACAGTACTTCACGCGGGCGCTCGACTTCGGCTTCTCGAAGACGCCCGAGGAGACGCTCGAGTTGTGGGGCCGCGAGCGCGTCCTCGGCGACGTCGTGCGCGTCATCCGCACGTTCCGCCCCGACGTGATCATCACGCGCTTTCCGACCGACGGCGCTGGTGGCCACGGGCATCACACCGCCTCGTCGCTGCTGGCCGAGGAGGCGTTCGCTGCCGCGGCGGACCCCGCGCGCTTCCCGGAGCAGTTGACGACGCTCGCGCCGTGGCAGGCGAAGCGGCTGGTGTGGAACGTGTTCCGCTTCGGCGCGGCGGGGGCCGACACGGTGCCCGGTCGCGTGCGCGTGGATGTCGGCGCGTACGATGCGCTGCTCGGCCGCTCATACAGCGAGATGGCGGGGGAGAGTCGGAGCCAGCACAAGAGCCAGGGCTTCGGCTCGGCCGAGCGGCGCGGCGCGTTCGTCAACACGTTCGAGCCGCGCCTCGGAGAGCGCGCGGGCGACGACCTCTTCGACGGCGTCGACCTGACGTGGGGTCGCGTCAAGGGCGCCGAGAAGCTGCCGGCACTGTTCGCCAAGGCGAAGAAGGAGTTCCGTCCCGAAGCGCCCGAGGGGATCGTGCCCACCCTGATGGAAGCGCGCGGCATCCTCGCCCGCCTGGGTCCAGCGCCGGGAGCGCCCGCCGATCCGCTGCTCCCCGCGCGACGCGACGACCTCGACGAGATCATCCGCTCGTGCCTGGGCCTGTGGGCCGAGGCGATCGCCGGTGCGCCGGGTGCGACGCCCGGCGCCGAGGTGCGCGTGGCGACGGCGGCGCTCCTGCGCCGACCGGCCGCGGTGATGCTGACGAAGGTGGAGATCGTCGGGGGGCCGACGAACGAAGCGCCGCGCACCCTCGCATTCAACCTCGCGACCACGGACACATTCCTCCTCGCGATCCCGGTGAACGCCACGCCGACGGTGCCCTACTGGCTGGCGACGCCGCCCGGGCCGGGCGCGTTCGAGGTCGACGATCCGTCCCGCATCGGCATGCCCGAGACTCCGCCGGCGCGCACCGTGCGCTTCACGTTCGAAGTCGGCGGAAAGCCGTTCGCCCTCGAGCGCCCCGTCGTCTACCGCTGGACCGACCCCGTGCAGGGTGAGCGCTACCGCGACTTCCAGGTCGTGCCGCCGGTGACCGTGCGCTTCGATCAGGGCGCGACGCTCTTCGCCGACGCGACGCCGCGGCCCGTCCACGTGGTCGTGAGCGCCTCCGGCCGCGGGGCGCGCGGCGACGTCTCGCTCGCGGTTCCCCCGGGATGGTCGGTTGCGCCCCCGGCCGCGCGAATCGTCCTGGCGGCGGCGGCAGAGACCACCCTCGCCTACACCGTGACGCCTCCCCGCGCCGTGACCGGCGCCGGCGAACGCGTTCGCGCGATCGCGGTGTACAGGCCCATGGGGAGTTCTCCCGAGTCCGCCCTCCGCCGCCAGGAGCTCGACTACCCCCACATTCCGCTCCAGTCGCTGCTGCTCCCCGCGGAGACGCAGCTCGTCCGCGCCGACGTGCGCATCGCCGGCGCGCGCGTGGGCTACGTGATGGGCTCGGGCGACGCGGGTCCCGACGCGTTGCGGCAGATGGGGTTCGCCGTCACGCTGCTCAGCGACGACGACATCGAGCAGGGCAACCTCGCCGGGCTCGACGCGGTGGTCGTGGGTGTGCGCGCGTACAACACGCGTCCGCGGCTGCTGAAGGCGCAGAAGCGACTGCTCGACTGGGTCGAGAAGGGCGGCCGGCTCGTCGTCCAGTACAACACCGCGGAGAGCGGGCTGCAGGACAAGCTCGGACCTTTCCCGTTCAAGGTCTCGCGGGAGCGCGTGACGGTCGAGGGGGCCGAGATGCGCATCCTCCTGCCGGGGCATCCCCTCCTGACCACGCCGAACAAGATCGGTAGCGATGACTTCAGCGGCTGGGTGCAGGAGCGGGGGCTCTACTATGCGAGCCCATGGGACGCGCGGTACGAGACGCCGCTGTCGGCCAACGATCCCGGCGAGCCCGCCCGCGACGGAGGCCTCCTTTTCGCGCGGCACGGCAAGGGCACGTTCGTCTACGCGGCGAATGCGTTCTTCCGCCAGCTGCCCGCCGGTGTGCCGGGGGCGTATCGCCTTTTCGCCAACCTGGTGAGCGCCGCGCCGGCGACGGCCGCGCTGCCGTGAGCGATCGCGAGGAGAAGCCGCCGCTCGGGAGCTGGGCGAGGCTCTACGGCCTCCTCGTCGCCGAACTCGTCCTCATGATCGCGCTTTGTGCGGCGATTGCCTCGTATCGCGGATGACCCCGCTCGACTGGGTCGTTCTCTTCGGCACGCTGCTGTGCTTCGTGGGCTACGGCTTGTGGCGTTCGCGTGGCGAGCGCGGCCTCGACGACTTCCTGGTCGCGGGGCGGGCGATGCCGTGGCCCATGGTCGCGCTCTCGGTGATGGCCACGCAGGCGAGCGCGATCACGTTCCTGTCGACCCCCGGGCAGGGCTTTGCCGACGGCATGCGCTTCCTGCAGTTCTACTTCGGCCTGCCGCTGGCCATGATCGTGCTCTGCGTCACCGCGATCCCGATCTACCACAAGTTGCGCGTCTTCACCGCCTACCAGTACCTCGAGGAGCGCTTCGACGGGAAGACGCGTTCGCTGGCTGCCGGACTGTTCCTGCTCCAGCGCGGGCTCGCCGTGGGACTGACGATCTACGCGCCCTCGCTCGTGCTCTCGGTCGTGCTGGGCTGGGACATCCGCGTCACCTGCGCGCTGCTGGGCGGCCTGGCCGTGGCCTACACCGCGTTCGGCGGCAGCCGCGCGGTGAGCCACACGCAAGCGCTCCAGTTCACGATCATCCTCGCGACGATGCTCGTCGCGGCCGTGCTGATCGTGCTGTCCTTGCCGAAGGGACTCAGCTTCGGCGACGCGACCGCTGCGGCCGCGGTGCTCGGGCGACTCAACGCGCTCGAGCTCAAGTTCGACCCCAACGACCGCTACAACCTGTGGTCGGGGCTGATCGGCGGGTTCTTTCTCCAGTTGTCCTACTTCGGGACGGACCAGTCGCAGGTGGGGCGCTACCTGACCGGCCGCTCGGTCGCGCAGAGCCGGCTCGGCCTGATCGCCAACGGGCTGCTCAAGATCCCGATGCAGTTCGCGATCCTCGGGCTGGGCGTGCTGGTCTTCGTGTTCTACCTGTTCGTCACGCCGCCGCTGTTCTTCCAGCCCGAGGCGAGCGCGAGGATGAGCGCCGGCGCCGCCGGGACGCAGTGGACCGCGCTCGAGGCGCGCTACGCGACGGAGGCGACGGACCGCACGAAGAGCCTCGAGGGCTGGCTGTGGGCGCGCCGGCAGCGGGACGACGCGGCGACTGCGGCGGCGCGCGGGCGCCTGCTCGCCGACCAGCACCGGCTCACCGCGACGCGCGGCGAAGCGGTGGCGCTGATCAAGGCGACCGATCCCAAGGCGCCGACCAGCGACACCAATTACGTGTTCCTCTCGTTCGTGCTGGCCCACCTGCCGGCGGGCCTGGTGGGCCTGGTGTTCGCCGCCATCTTCGCCGCGTCGATGAACTCGACCGCCGCCGAGCTGAATGCGCTGACCTCGACCACGGTGGTGGATGTGATCGGCCGCCTGCGCGGCCGCCGGGAGGGGCAGGCCCATGCGGGGGACGCGCCGGCACGCGGCGGGGGCCTCCTCGGCCCGCGCCTGGTGACGGTCGCGTGGGCCGGCTTCGCGGTGCTGTTCGCGGAGTACGCGAGCCGGCTCGGCTCGCTCATCGAGGCGGTGAACATCCTCGGCTCGCTCGTCTACGGGACGATCCTCGGGATCTTCCTGACGGCGTTCTACGTCAAGCGCGTGGGGGGGACGGCGGTGTTCGTGGGGGCGCTGGTGGCGGAGGCGGCGATCGTGGGCTGCTTCGCGTTCACCGAGATCGCGTTCCTCTGGTACAACCTGATCGGGTGCGCCCTCGTCGTCGGCGTGTCCCTTGCGTTGTCCGCATGGTTGCCGCGAGCGAGAGCGCCCCGATCGGCGTAGCTACTTCTTGCTGCCGGTCCACTCCGCGACCAGCTTCTCGAGCGACGCAGCGTCGGCCGGCGTCTTCGCCTTCTGGTTGATCTCGATCGCCTTGTTGCCCGTCGCGATCGCGCCCTTGGTGTCGCCGTCCTTCGCCAGCCAGCGGGCCTTCAGGTTCAGGTTCGAGTACGCCGGCTCGATGGCAATTGACTGGTCGAGCCACTTCGCACCCTCGTCCAGCGCCACCGAGTTGTCGAACGAGTACTGCGCCGCGCGGTAGGGCGTGCGCCAGTCGTCCGGCTTGGCGGCGCCGATCTCCGTGCGGGCGCGTGCCAGCGACAGGCCGTTGACGTCGACCGCAATCGGCACGACGACCTTCAGCTTCTCCCAGCGCAGCGTCAGGTTCGCCGAGTTCGCCGTCATGTCATCGAAGGTGAACTGCATCCACTCGACCGGGTCGGCCGCCGTCGGCTTGACCGTGACGCGCGCCGCGTCCTCCTTGGGGTCGTACTCGTAGGCGCCCCACTGTCCCTGCTGCCGGCTGAAGATCACCGTCCAGTCGCCGGCGGTCGGGATGGTGAAGAAGCTGTAGGTGCCGGCGGCGAGCGCCTTGCCGTCGACGGTGATCGGATCGGTCGTGGTGAACGTCGTGGCCTCGTTCGCGCCGGTGCGCCACGGCGTGTCGTAGGGCACGAGCGCGCCCCAGATGGCGCGGCCCTTCACGCCCGGGCGCGAGTACGACAGCGTCAGGTCCGTGATGCCGATCTGCTGCACGAGGTTCGACTTCGGGCTGGGCCGCGGCAGCACCAGATCCGCCTGCGCGACGAGCGGGGCAAGCGTGAGGACGGTGGACACCGCGGCAAGTGCAGCCATGCGGAAGCGGGACGGGGACATCCGGATCATGAGTTCCTCCTTAGGGTCGGGCTCGGGAGCGATGGGGCGGTGGGACTCGACGGTGTCGAAGCGACATCCGGCGCACGCCTCGAACGCAGGCTAGCAGAACCGCGTTGCCCGTGGGGCGTCCCGCGGGCACGTTTTGACACATTCGCCACACCCGGAGCGGTCGTGTGCTTGACGCCCCGGCGCCCGGGCGCGGACACTCACGAGTCACGATCGTTCCAGCCTCAGGAGCCACCCCCATGCCCGCTGCGAAGACCCTCGTTTGTGCCCTCGTGGCGGTCGTCCTGGCCGGCTGCGCGAAGCCCGTGGAGCGCCGCAGTGGCCGCGTGCCGATTGCCGTGGCCACCGTCGAGCGGCGCGTCATCCCCTTCGAGGTCGAGGCCACGGGGACCGTCGAGGCGTCGCAGTCGGCGACCGTCACCGCGCGCGTCGGTGGCGCGATCTCGCGCATCGCGTTCAAGGACGGCGATGACGTGCGCGCCGGGCAGGTCCTCTTCGAGATCGATGCCCGCCCGTTCCGCGCCGCCGTCGATCGCGCGGCCGCCGTGCTCGAGCGCGACCGCGCGCAGGCGAAGGTCGCCCGGCTCGATCTTGCGCGGGCCGAGGCGCTGGCCGAACGTGGTGTCGTCGCGGCGGCGGACCTCGACCAGAAGCGCGCGGCGGCGGAAGCGGCGCTCGCCACCACCGCCGCGGACTCGGCGACGCTCCAGGCAACGCGGCTCGACCTGTCGTATGCCACGGTGCGCTCGCCGATCGACGGTCGCGCGGGCGAGCTGCGCCTCGACCTCGGGGACATGGTGCGCACCGGGGACACCGCGGCGCTGGTCACCGTGAACAAGATCCGCCCGGTGCACGTGCGCTTCGCCGTTCCGCCCGGGAGCCTGCCGTCGATCCGCCGGCTGGCAGGTGCAAACCTGCGCGTCGACGCGCGCAACCCCGATGCGGCCGATTCCGCGTGGAGCGAGGGTCGTCTCGTGTTCGTCGACAACGCCGTCGACGAGGCGACCGGGACGGTGACACTCAAGGGTGAGTTCGCGAATCCCGAAGGCGCGTTCTGGCCCGGCACGTTCGTGCGCGTGCGGCTGCGCCTGGGTGAGGACGCCGCGGCGCTCGTCGTGCCGGCGAGCGCGGTCACGCTGTCGCAGGACGGCGAGTTCGCCTACGTCGTGAAGGCCGACACCACCGTCGAGGCGAGGCGCATCACGGTCGCGCGGCTGTGGCGCGATCGCGCCGTCATCGCCTCCGGGCTCGAGCCTGGCGAGACCGTGGTGACGGACGGCCAGATCCGCCTGTCCGACGGCGCGCGGGCGTCGATCCGGAACGCTGCGGCGGAGGGGAAGTGAACCTCTCGGCGCCGTGGATCGGGCGCCCGGTCGCCACCACGCTGATCATGCTGGGCATCCTCGTCTTCGGCTCGCTGGCCTATCGCAAGTTGCCGGTCAGCGACCTGCCAAACGTCGACTACCCGGTGATCTCGGTCCGCGCCAACCTGCCGGGCGCGAGCCCCGAGACGATGGCCTCGGCCGTGGCCACGCCGCTCGAGAAACAGTTCTCGACCATTGCCGGCCTCGAGGCCATGACGTCTTCCAGCGGCCTCGGTTCGACCAGCCTGACGCTGCAGTTCGCGCTCGACCGCGACATCGACGCCGCGGCGCAGGACGTGCAGGCCGCGATCGCCCAGACGCTGCGCCAGCTGCCGCGCGACATCACGCCGCCGTCGTACCAGAAGTCGAATCCGTCGGACACCCCGGTGCTGTTTCTCTCGCTGCAGTCGGATCGCCTGCCGCTGTCGACGCTCGACGAGTACGCGCAGACGTTCCTCGCCCAGCGCATCTCGACCGTGCAGGGCGTCGCCCAGGTGAACGTGTTCGGCTCGCAGAAGTACGCCGTGCGCGTGCAGCTCGATCCGCAGGAGCTCGATGCGCGCGGCCTCGCGCTCGACGACGTGACCGACGCGATCGCCAAGAACAACGTGAACCAGCCGACCGGCGTGCTGTGGGGGACCGATCGCGCCCAGACCATTCGCGTCGACGGCCAGCTGGTGAACGCGGCAGAGTTCCGCACGCTCGTGCTGCGCTCCGACGGGGGCAAGCCGATCCGCCTGGGCGACGTGGCCACCGTGCTCGACGACGTGCAGGACAACCGCACCGCCAGCTGGTACCAGGGCAAACGCGCCATCGTGCTCGCCGTCCAGCGCCAGCCGGGCACCAACACGGTCGCCGTCGTCCAGCGGGTCCATGCGCTGGTCGAGACGCTCCGGCCGCAGCTGCCGGGCTCGGTGCGTCTGGAGACGCTCAACGACCGCTCGGTGTCGATCAAGCACTCGGTCGACGACGTGCAGCTGACGCTGCTCGTCGCCCTGATCCTCGTCGTGCTCGTGATCTGGCTGTTCCTGCGCAACCTGTCGGCGACCCTGATCGCCAGCGCCGCCCTGCCGCTGTCGATCGTCGGCACGTTCGCCGTCATGCTGCCCCTGGGCCACAGTCTCGACAACCTGTCGCTGCTGGCGCTCACGCTCGCCGTGGGCTTCGTCGTCGACGACGCGATCGTCATGCTGGAGAACATCGTGCGCCACATCGAGCGCGGCAAGGCGCCGCTGCAAGCCGCCTATGACGGCGCGAAGGAGATCGGCTTCACCATCCTGTCGATGACGATCTCGCTGGTCGCCGTGTTCATCCCCGTGTTGTTCATGGGTGGCCTGCTGGGCCGCCTGTTCAATGAGTTCGCGGTCGTGATCTCGGTGGCCATCCTCGTCTCGGGCTTCATCTCGCTCACGCTCACGCCCATGCTGTGCAGCCGGTTCCTGCGCCCCGGTTCGGGGCACGGCCCGGGCGCCGCGCCGGGCACGCTGCCGGGGCGAAACCCGATCCTGCGCTGGTCGGAGACGGCGTTCGAACGCTCCCTGCGGGCGTACGAGTCGAGTCTCGCGTGGGTCATGCGCCGGCGTCGCGCGGCGTTGTTCTTTTCGCTCCTGATCCTCGGCGGCACGGTCGGCCTGTACGTGACGATCCCCAAGGGGTTCATCCCCAGCGAGGACAACGGCTTCCTCCAGGCCACGACCGAGTCGGCCGAGGGCACGTCGTTCGCCGCGATGGTCGAGCGCCAGAAGAAGGCCGCGGCGATCGTCCAGGCGCACCCGGCGGTGGCCGCGCTCCAGTCGTCGGTCGGCGGCGGGCCCAACGCGAGCGGCAGCAGCACCGGGCGCATGTTCATCCGGCTCCTGCCCCGGCACGAGCGGACCATGAGCGCCGACGAGGTGATCAAGGACCTGCAGCCGAAGCTGGCGCAGGTGACGGGCCTGCGCGTGTTCCTGCAGAACCCGCCGCCCGTGCGGATCGGCACGCGCGTGTCGAAGAGCCAGTACCAGTTCACGCTGCAGGGGACCGATCTCGCCTCGCTCACCGCCAACGCGACGAAGCTCGAAGCCGCGATGAAGGACCTGGCCGCGGTCGACAACGTGACCAGCGACCTGCAGATCAAGAACCCCGAGGTGCGCCTCGATGTCGATCGCGATCGCGCCTCGGCGCTGGGCGTCTCGGTCGAAAAGATCGAGCAGGCGCTGTACGACGCCTACGGTTCGCGCCAGGTGTCGACCATCTACACGCCGAACAACCAGTACCAGGTTCTCCTCGAGCTGCGCCCCGACGCGCAGCGTGACGTCGATGCGCTCAAGCTCCTCAACGTGCGTTCGACCTCGGGTGCGCTGGTGCCGATCACGGCGGTGACGCGCATCACGACCGGCATCGGCCCGCTGTCGGTGAACCACTCCGGGCAGATGCCCGCGGTGACGCTGTCGTTCGACGTCAAGACGGGCTCGGGCCTGTCCGCGGCCGTGGCGCAGGTGCAGGGAGCGGCACGCACGACACTGTCGTCGGACGTGACGACGAGCTTCGCCGGCACCGCGCAGGCGTTCCAGGCCAGCCAGCAGGGCCTGCTGCTGCTGCTGATCGTGGCCGTGCTTGTCATCTACCTCGTGCTCGGCGTGCTCTACGAGAGCTTCATTCACCCGCTGACCATCCTGTCGGGCCTGCCGTTCGCGGGCTTCGGTGCGCTGCTCACGCTGGTGCTGTTCAAGCAGGAGTTGAGCGTCTACGCGTTCGTGGGCGTCATCATGCTGGTGGGGCTGGTGAAGAAGAACGCGATCATGATGATCGACTTCGCGCTCGAGGCCGAGCGCGGCGAGGGGAAGTCCGCGCACGACGCGATCCTCGAGGCCTGCCGCGTGCGCTTCCGGCCGATCATGATGACGACGATGGCGGCGCTCATGGGCACGCTGCCGATCGCGCTGGGCTGGGGTGCGGGCGCCGAATCGCGGCGCCCGCTCGGGCTCGCGGTCGTGGGTGGACTCGCGTTCTCGCAGCTCATCACGCTCTACGTCACGCCCGTGTTCTACACCTACCTCGACGAACTCGGTCGTCGCTTCCGCCGCCGTTCCGCGCCCGCGCTTGCCCCGTTCGACGCGGATTCCGACGATGGCCTCGAGGACGAGGCCGCCGCCACGCGCGCCTAGGCCCGCCGGAACACTCCTCGCAGCCCGGCCGGGATGAGGTAGGCTGGAGCCGCCCCCCCCAAAGGGAGAACCAAGCGGCTGCCGTGAAGGGAGTCCCACCATGTCGTTCATCACCGTCGGCAACGAGAACTCGACCACCATCGATCTCCATTACGAGGACCACGGCACGGGCCGACCGGTCGTCCTGATCCACGGCTGGCCGCTGAGCGGTGCCTCGTGGGAAAAGCAGGTTCCGGCGCTTCTTCTCGCGGGACACCGCGTGATCACCTACGACCGCCGGGGTTTCGGGCGTTCCAGCCAGCCCACCGCCGGATACGACTACGACACGTTCGCCGCCGACCTCGATGTCCTGCTGACCCGGCTCGATCTCGCCGACGTCGTGCTCGCGGGCTTCTCGATGGGTGGGGGCGAGGTGGCCCGCTACCTCGGCAAGTACGGCTCGAAGTGCGTGAGTGCGGCCGTGTTCATGGGCGCGGTCCCGCCGTACCTGCGCAAGGCCGACGACAACCCGGGAGGTGTCGACGGCGGCGTGTTCGACGGCATCCAGCAGGCGCTCCGCAAGGACCGCCCCGCGTTTCTCGCGAAGTTCTTCCAGGACTTCTACAACGTCGACGGGCTCGGCGGGACCCGCATGAGCGACGACGCGCTGCGCGCGAGCTGGAACGTCGCCGTCGCCGCCTCCCCCGTGGCGACGATCGAGTGCGTGACGACCTGGGGTACGGACTTCCGGGACGACCTGCGGAAGATCACGATTCCGACCCTGGTGCTCCACGGCGACGCCGATCGCATCGTCCCGTTGCCCGTCTCGGGGGCGCGCATGAGCGAGTTCGTGCCCCACAGCCGGTTGGTGACGATCCCCGGCGCGCCGCATGGCTTCACGTGGACCCACGCCGAGGAAGCGAATCGCGAACTCCTGCACTTCATCGGGCAGGAGTCCGTGATGGCTCGCACCTGATCGGCACGGCGCTCGTCGTCTCCAACCCGGCGGCGGCGCAGTTCGATCGGGACGCGTTCGAGGCCGGCCTGGCCACCGTCTTCGAGCCGTCCGGTCGGGCCTATCGCCGCTTCGAGACCGCTGCCGGGGACGACTCGTCCGCGCGACTGGACCGCGCCATTCGCGACGCCGTCGCCGTGGGCTGTGACCTCGTCCTCGCCGTCGGCGGGGATGGCACCGTGTCCGCCGTGGCGAATGCGCTCGTCGGGATCGATGCCGCGTCGCGGCCCGTGCTCGGCATCGTGCCGCTGGGCACGGCCAATGTCCTCGCGCGGGAACTCGAGGTTCCGCTCGACGTCGTGCGGGCGATGGGGCTGGCGGTGGCCCGCGCGAGCGTGGTCGCGCTGGATGCGATCCAGGTGGGGGAGCGTTCCTACCTGACCCAGCTCGGGGCGGGGCTCGATGCCCGGATGATCGAGGCCACGACCCGCGAGGCGCAGCAGAGCAGCGGCCGATGGGCCTACGTGCATTCCCTCGTCCGCGAGATGACCGGGTATCGCTCGCATGCGTTCGAGCTCACGATCGACGGTCGGCTCGTGCGCATTCGCGCCTGGCAGGTCGTCGTGGCGAATGCGAAGACGATGGGGACGCCGCCGTTCACGTGGGGTCCGGAGATCGAGCCGGACGACGGCGTGCTCGACGTCGGCGTCTACGACGTGCGCAGCCTGCTCGACTGGATGCGCCTCGTGTTGCGCTTCCTGACGGGGCGCCACCAGTCGGATCGCCGGGCGCGGTACTTCCAGGTACGACGCACGCTGCGCATCGCGAGCCGGTCGCCGATGCCGGTGCAGGCGGACGGGGACGTGATCGGCAACACGCCGATCGATCTCGTCGTCGCGCCGGGGCTCCTGCGCGTGGTGGCCGGCCCCGAGCCAGTCGTCGCGGCCCCCGCATCCGCGACGCCCGTGACAGTCGCCACGGAGGCCGCCACGGCCGTGCGCCTCACCCTGTGGAGGCGCCTCTCCGGCCTCGACCATGCGGCGTACCGCTGGGTAAATCGTCTCCCCGTCGGGCCGACCAGCACCGGCCTCGCCCGGCTCGTGTCCCGGACGATGGATCACGGCGAGCTCTGGGTGGTGGTCGCGCTGCTCGTCGCGGTGTTCGGCCCGCTGCACGACTGGGTGGCGATGCTCGTCCTCATCGCCGTCCTCTGGCTGGCCGAGCTCACGGTCAACTTCCCGATCAAGTCGGTGTTCCGGCGGACGCGGCCATATCACGCGCTCGAAGGCGTCGATGTCCGGGTCGCGCGGGTGCCCCTCGACTGGTCGTTTCCCTCGGGCCACAGCGCCACGGCGTTTGCGGGAGCCCTGCTCCTGTCGGTCGTCCTGCCGGTCCTCGCTCCGCTGTTCTTCGGCTATGCCGCCCTTGTGGCCGTCTCGCGTGTGTACCTCGGCGTGCATTACCCGGTCGACGTCGTGCTCGGCGCGGCGGTCGGGATCGGCCTGGCGCTGCTCTACGGAGGTCTCGGGCACACGCTGCTCGGTATGCGGTAGACTGGACGACCATGTCCCTCCGACCCGTCGTCTCCCGCCGTCCGCGCGTGCTTCGTCACCTTCTCGTGGCCGTGACCGTCCTCCTGATGCCCACGGTGGCGCAGGCGGCCACTGCCGCGGCGCCTTCCCTGCACGGGTTGTTCTTCCCGCCGATCGTCGCCGGCAGCCCCGTGCCTGCTCCGGACGACACGCTCGAGGTCACCGCGACCGCGCCGTACCTGGGCCAGGCCGCGAGCGGACGGGCGTACGTGCTGCTCGCCCCCGGGCATGCCGCGCTCACCCACCCGATCGTGGTCGTCGAGGGCTTCGACCTCGACAACTCGATGGACTGGGACGAGCTGTACACGCTGCTCAACCAGGAGGCGCTCGTCGAGTCGTTGCTCGCCCGCGGCTACGACGCCGTCGTACTCGACTTCACGGATGCGACGGACTACATCCAGCGCAACGCGTTCGTGTTCACCGCGCTGCTGGCACAGGTCGAGAGCGCGATCGCGCCGGGGGAGACGTTGCCGGTGGTCGGCGCCAGCATGGGCGGGCTCGTGGCGCGCTACGGGCTGGCCTGGCTCGAGGCGAACGCGCTGCCGCACCGCGTGCGCACGTTCGTCTCGTTCGACTCGCCGCAGCGCGGCGCCAACATTCCGTTGGGGCTCCAGCACTGGGTCGACTTCTTTGCCGGCCAATCCGCCGACGCGGCGATCTTCCGCGGCATTCTGCAATCGCCGGCGGCGCGACAGATGCTCGTCTACCAGTTCGGCAGCACGGCGGGCACGGCGGCCGCTCCGGATCCGCTGCGCGCGACGCTGCTCGCCGAGCTGGCGGGGCTCGGCGGCTACCCGGCCCAGCCGCGGCGCATCGCCTTCGCCAACGGCACCGGCGACGGGACGGGCCAGGGGTATGCGCCCGGTGCCCAGCTCATCGAGTACGGCTTCAACAATGTCCTCGTGCTCATCGCGGGGGACGTGCGCGCGGTGGCGGACGGCGCCAGCGCACTGGTGTTCGACGGGCGCCTCCGCTTCCTGTTCGTCTCGGACACGGTTCGCCAGGTGACGGTGGGGGGGACGCGGCCGTACGACTCGGCGCCGGGTGGATGGCGCGCGTCGATGGCGCAGCTCGACACGACGCAGGCGCCGTACGGCGACATCGTCGCGCTGCACGATCGGCACTGCTTCATCCCCACGGTGAGCGCGCTCGACGTCGACGACACGGACCTGGGCCGCGACTTGACGCTGCTGGCGGACCCGGCGGCCGGGTCCCCGTTCGACGCGGTCTACTGGCAGCCGACCAATGAGGAGCACGTGTTCATCTCCCCATGGACCGCGGAGCGGCTTGGTTTCGAATTGACCCCGCCGGTCGTCGGCGTCGCGCCCGGCGGCGGGGGATCGCTCGCGCTGCTCGCCGCTGCGCCCAACCCGGCGGCGCTCCGCACGAGCCTGAGCTTCGCGTTGATGCGAAACGAAACGATCCGGCTTGATGTCCTCGACGTGGCGGGGCGACGCATCCGCACACTCGCGCACGACTTCGCCGTCGCGGGCGAGCACACGGCCGCATGGGACCTGCGCGACGAGGCCGGACGGCGCGTGCGGCCGGGGCTCTACTTCGTGCGCCTGGCGACGTCGCGGGAAGAGCGCACGCGGCGCGTCGTCGCGTTGCCCTGAGGTCTGCTACTTCCGGTAACTCGACTTCACGCGGCCCCACGAGGAGAGCTCGAGCTGGATGGGCAGTTCCGAGAACTTCTGCACGCGACTGTTGTCCCGATCCGCGACGTACAGGTTGCCCGGGCCGTCCATCGCCAGGCCCGCCGGGTTCGCGAACTCCCCGTTGGCCGCGCCGAGGACGCCCCACTGCGTGATGTAGGCGCCTGCGGCGCTGAACTTCTGGACGCGGTGGTTGAGCATGTCGGCGACGTAGATGTTGCCCGAGACGTCGACCGCGAGGCCCGATGGCAATGCGAGCTGGCCGTCGCCGCTGCCCGGGCTGCCCCACTGCGAGAGGAATGCACCGGTCACGGTGAAGACCTGGATGCGCGAGTTGATCAGGTCCGCGACGTACACCTCGCCGCCGGTGCCGATGGTCAGCGCCGAGGGATGGTCGAACTGTCCCGCCGCCGCGCCGAACGAACCCCAGTCTCCAAGGAATCCGCCCGTGTTGGTGAAGCGCTCGACCCGATGGTTGATCTGGTCGGATACGAAGATGTTGCCGACATTGTCGGCGACCACGTCGAGCGGGCAGTTGAGCTGGCCGGGACCGCTGCCGAGCGTGCCCCACTGCGTCAGGTACACGCCGCTGCCGTCGAACTTCTGCACGCGGTGGTTGTCGCGATCGACGACGTAGACGTTGCCGGGGCCGTCGACGGCAATGCCGGTGGGATCGTCGAACTCGCCATTGCCGCTGCCGAATGAACCCCACTGGCCGAGGAAGGCTCCGCTCGATGTGAACTTCTGCACGCGATTGTTGAGTCGATCGACGACGTAGACGTCGCCGACGGAACTCACGGAGACGTCGTTCGGCCCGAAGAACTCGCCGCTGAGCGCGCCGAGGGTGCCCCACTGGGCGACGTAGAACAGTGGTTGCGCGCTGGCGGCGGAAGCAACGAAGAGGGCGCCGCCGACGAGGAGGATGCGAATGGTGACGCGCTTGATCCAGGAAGTCATTGCGGCGCTCCTTCGAGCAGGAACAATCCCGAATGCGGGTGGGTGCTCGCTCCGGAACGGCGGGGGGGTGTAGAGCCGTTGCACGGAAATCAAGCCGAGGGGGGGGCGAGAAAGACTACCGCACTCCACCGCCGGATGCCATGCCCCATCGGGCGGTGGGGCGGGCCGGTTGCGGAAAACCCCCTAAGTTGTTACGTTGCCGTCGCGAGGCGGCATACCCAAGTGGCTAAGGGGACGGTCTGCAAAACCGTTATTCCCGGGTTCGAGTCCCGGTGCCGCCTCCACCTCGTGCACCGAGTCGTCGAGCCTGAAGCCCGATCCCGACAACCGATTCTGACCTGCTCCGCCTCGCTGCCTGCGCAGCGCTGGGTCACCGACCCGGCGTGGGCCCGCCCTCGATCAGCGCACGATAGTAGTCGTGCTGGATCTTCATGCGCCCGAGGAATCCCTCGAAGGCCGGATCGCCCCTGAGGTTGGCCAGCGAGGGGTCCGTCGCGAAGAGCGGATGATTCGGCATGCCGTCGCGGGCGCTCTGCTCGAGCCAGGCGAGCGCCTCGGGCTTGCGACCGAGGATCGCACAGGCGCGCGCGAGGTCGTACTGGACGTGATGGATGTGCCCGACGCTCGGCATGCGTTTCGCCGCGCGCAACAGGAGCGTCTCGGCCTTTGCGTTCTCACCGACGCGCGCCAGCACGAGCGCGTACCAGGACAGGGCCCGGCCATCATCGGGAGTCTTGACCAGCTCGGCCTCGATGCTGGGCCGCAGCTCCTCGACCCGACCGAGCCGAAACAGCGCCTCATCCGGCCCGAAGGCGAGCCTCGGGTTGCGTTCATACATTTGCAGAGCCACCTCGGGTCGTCCGAGATCAGTCTCAATCCAGGCCAGGTAACCGCCCGCAAACGGGTGTGTGGGATCCAGTCGCAACGCCTGGCGGAACTCCGCAGCCGACCGCTCGAAAAGGCCCAGGTGCATCGTGACGACCCCGAGCCAGTGGTGGGCGTCCACGGAACTGGGCTCGAGCTCGACGGCCCTGAGCAGGTCGCGCAGGGCTGGCTCGAACTGGAAGCCCCTCGGCAGGCTCCACGCCAACTTCGCTCGCGCCACGTACGCCTGCGCCAGCCGTGGGTCGAGGGCGAGGGCTTTCTCGATCGAAACGAGTGCCTGCTGCTCCCACTCGGCGCGGGGCTCGTCACGGAAATACTGATGTGCGGCGACGAAGCCCAGGCGGGCGTGCGCCTCAGCGAAGTCGGGATCGAGGGCCACGGCGCGCAGCAGCAACTCATGCGCCTGCTGATTGTCCTCCGGGGTGTCCTTGCCGAAGATGAATCCGGCCCTGAGGAAGAGATCATAGGCCTCGAGGTTCTGGGTCGGCGGACCCGCGGGGCGCCGTTCCGGCTCCGACGCGTAGGCTTGCGTCGGAAGGACCGGGCGCAGCGCCGTCGTGACGCGCCCGGCGATCTCGTCCTGCAGTGCGAAGAGATCGTTCGCCCCGCGCTCGACCTGGTCCGTCCAGAGTGCCCGCGAGGTGCCGGTGTCGACGAGTCGGGCGGTGATCCGCAACTGATCACCGGTGCGCTGGAGGCTTCCGTCGAGCAGGTAGTGGGCGCCCAGTTCGCGGCGGACCTTTCCCGGGTCGATCGTCGTGTCCTTGTAGCCGGAGACGCTGTTGCGGTCGAGGACGAGGAGACCGGGCGTCCGCGCCAGGGTCGCGATGAGAGTTTCGGTCATTCCGTCCACCAGGTAGTCCTGGCCTGAATCGCCGGAGAGGTTCCGGATCGGCAGGACGGCGAAAACCAGGAGGTCGGCGCTCGGTTGCTCGACCGCACTCTTCGTGCGGCGCAGGCTCGTTCCCCACCAGACGAGCGCCAGGGCGATCACGGCGACGCCGGCCGCGACTCCAAGCCAGCGGGCCACTCGGCGGGAGGGCCGTGAGACCGTCGCATCGGCCTCGTCCTCACCCCGGATGACCCGCTCGAGCTCGAGCCGCGCGTCGCCCATGTCCCGCAACCGCTCCTTCGGATGCTTGGCCAGGCAGTGGCGCAGCAGGGCGCGCAACCGTGTCGGCGTGCTCGCGGGAAGCGCCGACCAATCCGGCTCTCGCTCCAGCACCCGCGCCACCGTGGCCGCGAACCCCGGGCCTTCGAACGCCTGCCGCCCGGTCAGGCACTCGTACAGCACGCACCCGAACGACCAGATGTCGGTCCGCCGGTCCACCACCTGACCCAGCGCCTGCTCCGGGCTCATGTATGGTGCGGTCCCCACGATCGCCCCGGGGCTCGTTCCTTCCATCGTGAGCGTCCGGATGTGGGTCGCATCTCCAGCAAGTCCAGGCAGGATCGCGGCCTTGCCGATCCCGAAGTCGAGAACAGTTACCGCGCCGTCCTGCCCCAGCTTGACGTTTGCCGGTTTGAGGTCGCGGTGGATGACGCCGCTCTCGTGGGCCGCCTCCATCGCCGCCGCGATCTGCCGGCAAGTCTCGAGCGCATCCGTGAGCGGCAATGGCCCCTTTTGCAGCCGCTCCGCCAGGGTCGGCCCCTCCACGCATTCGAGCACCAGATAGCGCTGGCCGTCGATCTCCTCGAGTCCATGGATGGCGTTGATGCCTGGATGGCGGAGCGAGGCCAGCAAGCGGGCCTCGCGCTCGAGTCGCGCCAGCAACTCGGGGTCACGCGCGAACTCCGCGGACAGGGTCTTGATCGCGACGTCGCGCCCGAGCTGGGTGTCGCGGGCGCGCCACACCTCTCCCATCCCGCCCGCGCCGAGCGGGGCGAGCACTTCGAAGTGTCCGATGCGGGTACCCGGGCCGATGAGCATGCGCGGGAGTCTACTCCTCAGGGACCGCACACGCTTGTGGTACACGCGGATGCAGGCGGACGCGTCCGCTGCTACACTCCCCACGATGATTCCGCCGTCGCCCGACACTACCGACTCCTCCGCTGACCTCGACCCGGCGCCGGCCCGCCTCGGCCCCCGCGCCCGGCACGCTTTCGCCCGCGCCCGCGAGGATGCGCTCGCCTGGGCCGCGGCCGACTTCGGTCCCGCGCACCTGGCCGCGGCCGAGAATGAAGTCCGGCTCGGGGTTCCGGCGGCGAAGCCCGAGTTGCGCCTCGCCATCGGCGACCCGCAGGCGCCGCTGTCGACGTTCCTCGAGATCCTCGATCGCAACGATTTGTTGACCGACGACGGCCGCCTCCACCCGCACGTGCAACTCGTCAGCATGGGCGATCACTTCGACTGGGGACCGGCGGGCGGACGGAAGTTCGCAGCCGAGAACTCGGTGCGCCTGCTGGCCTGGCTTGCGGCGCACCCGGCATCGCAGGTCGTCCTGCTCACCGGCAACCACGACCTGGCGCGCGTCGGCGAGCTTGCCGGTTTCGACGACGCGACGTTCGGTGCGGCGCACGACGAGGCGACGGCGTTGCGCGCGATGCCGATGAGCGCGCCCGGGCGCGCCGAGCGACGGCGGGCGTTCCTCGAGCGCCATCGCGCGTTGCCCGGCGTCGGCGTTGCGGCGCGCGACTGGTCCGGCTTCGAGGCGCGCCAGCGCGCGATCGTCGGGGCACTGCTGATCGCGGGGCGCTTTCGCGCGGCGTGGGCGGCGGCGCCGGACCTGCTGCTCGTGCACGGCGGCGTGACGCGCGACGACCTTCACCACTTCGGCCTGCCCGAGGACACGCAGGCCGACGCGGTCGTGATCGGTGAGGCATTTCAGGAGTGGTTCGAGGATGCCGTCGTGGCATGGTCCGCGCCCGGCGCGCCCGCCGGCGCGCCTCTTGACCTCGAGCCGCTGTACCGGATCGGCGCGGCCGAACGTGGCGAATCGCGTGGCATCTTCGTGCAGCGACCGGCCGATCCCGACCTCGGCCACGGTCCGCCCGGACTGTTCGATGGCCCGCCGCGCCGGCGTTTCGACCCGCGCGGACTCGCGCCCGGGCTTGCCCAGGTGACCGGCCACATCCGCGACGCGAAGTGTCGCGAGCTCATGCCGCGCTGGAGCGATCGTGGCCCCGCGCAGGAGGGCCCACTGCGTCATTTGTGGACCGATGGCGCAACGGTTCGCTACGCCCGGGGGACCCCCGGCGAGGCCGCGCGGGCGGACCAGGTGGCGGGGCGGGCAGCGCTGATCTACTTCGCCGACGGGGGGATGAACCACGCGGAGCCGGCGCGCTACGAGCTGCTGGATCTCGATCGACGGCAGGCTCTGTCCGCGACGGGCCGCCTCGGGTAGACTTGTCGGATCGCCGTCTTCGTCGCCCTCCAATCGCCACGCGATTCGCAAGGAGCCTCCATGTCCCGTCGCCTCCTGACCCGTGCCTGCGGGCTTCTCGCCACCCTGATTGCCCTCGCCGTGGCCGGCTCGGTGTCCGCCCAGGTCTCGCGCAACGTCCAGCTCCTGTCGCACCCGGCGCCCGGCTGGTCGGCTTATGCGGCCTGCTGGTCGTACGTGCACCACGACGGGCGCGAGTACGCGGCGATCGGCACCAACGTGGGGACGGCCATCTACCGGCTGACCGATCCGACGAACCCGGTGCTGGTGGGGCACATCGCCGGACCAGCGAGCCAGTGGCGCGAGCTCAAGCAGTACCGCGACTGGCTGTACATCGTGAGCGAGGGCGCGGGGACGGGCGCCGGCTTGCAGATCATCCGCATGACCAACCCCGACGCTCCCCTGCTCGCCGCGACGTACACTGCGACATTTCTCACCGCGCACACAGTGACGGTCGACTCGCTGAACGCCGTGCTCTACGCCAACGGCACGCGCCTGGCCAATGGCTCCGCCAACGGCGTGCGCGTCCTGTCGCTGGCCGACCCGGAGGCGCCAGTCGAGATCGGTGCCTACACCGGGCCCTACGTCCACGACAGTCACGTGCGCGACGGAATCCTCTACACGGCGCACATCAACGAAGGCTGGGTGCGCGCCTTCGACGTCAACGACCCGTCGTTGATCGACGCGCCTGCCTCGCGGCTGACCGAAACCACGTTCTCGAATCCGTTCCCGCACAACGCGTGGACGTCGCCGGACAAGAAGTTTCTCTACGTGACGAACGAGAACACCGAGGGCCTGATGAAGACGTTCGACATCAGCGACCTGGGGAACTTCAGGCAGACGGCGAGCTACAAGGCCGCGCCCAACGCGATCTGCCACAACGTGCACAACCGGGACGACACGCTGTTTGCCTCGCACTACACCGAGGGCGTGCGCCTGCTCGACATCACGGATCCGGCGCGACCCGCCGAGTGGGGCTACTACGACACCTACTCCGGCACGGGCGTGGGCTTCTTCGGCAACTGGGAAGTGTGCGCCGAGTATCCCTCGGGCATCTTCATTGCCAGCGACATGCAGACCGGCCTGTGGGTGTTCCGCACGGCCCCGAACTACGGCATCGTCGCCGGCACGGTCGTCGACCAGAACGGGGCGCTCGTGGCCGACGCAACGTTGCATCTGCACGCCGGGGCCTCGGGCGGCAGCCTCGCCTCCGCGGGGGCGACCAGCGATGCGGGTGGGCGCTTCCGGGTCGCGCTCGATCCGGGGGCATACACGTTCGAGGGCCACAAGTTCGGCTACGCGGATGGCGCGGCCACGGGGACGATGGTCACCGGCGCCACCGACAGCGTCGTCATCGTGCTCGAGCGCATTCCATTCGCGGCCGCCGCCGGCGTTGTGACGGCCGCATCGGCGAGCGCCTTCGGCTCCGCCGGGCTTGCCCTCGAGGAAAGCGAGCTCCACGTCGACGACTCGCCGCTCGACACGATCGCGGTCGCCGGCGGCGCCTGGCGGATCGGCGAGATCCCGAACGGTGTGTGGCGCCTGCATGCGGCGCACCCTGCGTACGTCCCCTCGGAGATCGCGATCGGGATCCTCGGCGGCATCGATGAGGTGCACGACTTCGCGCTCGAGCCGGTCGTGCTCTACGACGCCTGCGAGGCGCTCGGTGCGTGGACCGCGTTCACCGCGGGTGACAACGCGACGACCGTCGGGCGCTGGGCGAACGGCAACCCGAACGGCACCGGGCCGCCGGCCCTGCGCACGGGTGGGGGTGGCCCCGCGTTCGCCGCAACCTCGGCCGGCGGGACCCCGCAGCCGGGTCCCGGGCTCGACCATCCCGATCACGACGCCGAGGAGGTCATGGGTCCCGGTCCGGTCGCGCCGGAGGATGATCACTCGCCCGGCGTGCGCACGAACTGCTTCGTCACCGGGCTCGGCGGCGTGGGCCAGAGCATCGGCGTGCACGACGTCGACAACGGCCGGACGACGCTGACCACGCCGACGTTCGACCTGTCGGCGATCAGCGATCCCGTGGTGGCCTGGTACCAGTGGTACGTGAACGACGGCAACAGCGTCGTCGACGACGCGTTCGTGGTCCAGGTGTCGAACAACGGCGGCGGCAGCTGGGTCCATGTCGATTCGCTGCGCACTTCGACGCGCGGCTGGGAGCGGCGCGAGCTGCACGTCGCTGATCGCGTGACGCCGACCGCGACGATGCAGCTGCGCTTCATCGCCTCCGACACGGGCTCCGGGTCGGTCGTCGAAGGTGGCGTGGACGATCTCGCCTACTACGGTGCGCCGTCGACGGTCGACGGGCCTGCCGTGCCGGGCCGTGCTGCTGGGCTCGCGTTCGCGAGTCTCGCGCCGAATCCGGCGGCGGGAACGGTGCGCCTCGGGTTGAGCGGAACCGACGGCGCGCTGGTCGACGTCACGGTGCTGGATGTGCGCGGACGTCTCGTCCAGCGGCTCGCCGGCATCCGCCTGGCGGGCGGCGCGGCGGCGATCACGTGGAACGGGCGCGACCAGGCGGGGCGCATGCTGCCGGCGGGGGTCTACCTGGTGCGGGCCACGAGCGAGGGTGCGAGCGTCGTCGCACGCATGGTGCGCCTGGCGGCCACGGACTGAGGGTCTCGCGACCGCGGGCGGAGACAGAATCGGGCCCGGCGCACTCCCGCGCCGGGCCCGCGATGTTTCGTGTTCGGAGCGGACTACTTCGCCTTGCGCGGACGCCCCGGACCACGGCCGGAGCCCTTCGGACGCCCCGGACCACGACGCCCAAGGATCTCGTTGAGGTACTGCGCCACCTCTTCGCGGATGACCTGCGGTACGACGGCCCGCAGTCCGGCGCGCACCTCGGAGCGGATGTGATCGAGGTCCGCGGCGGCGCGGCCGGCGGTCCGGCCGACGGCAGTCGCGACGGCGGTCAGACCGGCCGCCTTCGCCCGCGCCTTCGGCCCGCGCACGGGTCCGCGCCAGCGATAGAACGTGAGCTGGGCGATACCGAACTTCTTCTGCACGTCGGCGCCGGTCAGCCCTTCCTTCTTTGCGATCGCGAGGATCTTCTTCTTCTCCGCCTCGGAATAACGGCGGCGGCCAGCTTTCTTCGCCACGATTGACCTCCATGCTTCCGGAACGGAGGGTGTTCGTTCCGGGGAACCATCCAGGTTCCGGGTCTCGTCGACACGGGGGGATTGCATCGAACCAACATGCGTCGACGGGGGCATCCTAACACGCAAGTAACACGCGGAAGTCGGCGTTTCCCGCCGCGCCCCGCCGGCCGTGGATCCCGGTCGGTCGAAACAACTGCTTGACGCACGCAACTAAATGGCCGATGCTGCATCGAACCGGGAGCAGGAGGGACCGCTGGGCCGACCGCCGATTCAGTTGTTCGAACAGTGCTGCTGGGACCTGCGCGGCGTGCTCACGCAGTTCGGTCCCGACGAGGCCTGCTGCGAGGGATTGACCCCACGCCAGTGCCGGGTCCTGCGGGCGGTCTCCGCGGACCCGTCGCTGCGCCTGAGCGATCTGGCCGCCCGCGAGGGCTTGACGCCCGGCGGCATGACTCGCCGCGTCGAGCCGCTCGTCGCAGGTGGCTGGTTGGCCCGGCGCAAGGGCGCGGGGGACGACGGCCGCGCCGTCCACTACTCCCTCACCCGCAAGGGCAAGGACGCGCTGGCCGCGGTCGAGGACTCGATCTACAACTCGGTCGAGAAGCTCTGGAAGTCGGTCCCGGCGGCGAAGCGTCCCGACGTGCTGGCGGGACTCCAGGCGCTGGTCGAGGCGGCGCGCCGGGCGGACGGGGAGGCGGACGCCGGCTGATCCCTGGGGCGGAAATCGACCTTGTTCGATCCATCTCATTGAGTGACGCACGCAACCAGAAACCCGACACGAGGAGGAAGCGATGAACCCGACCATTGCCGACCCGAACGCCGCGCTCGTCGAACAGGTCCGTGCCCGCTACGCCGGGGCGGCCGTCCGCGCGGGGGCCACGCCCGTCGCGGAATCGAGTGCGCCGGCGACCGAGTCCTGCTGTGGCCCGAGCTGCTGCGGCGGCGACACCGACGCGGCCTCGCTGGCGAAGGCGATCGGCTACGCCGAGCAGGACCTGGCGCTCGCGGGCGAGGGAAACCTGGGCCTCGGCTGCGGCAATCCGCTCGCCCTTGCGGCGATCCGTCCCGGCATGACCGTGCTCGACCTGGGAAGCGGCGCGGGCTTCGACGCGTTCCTCGCCGCCGAGCGCGTGGGGCCCCTGGGCCGCGTGATCGGCGTCGACATGACCGACGAGATGCTGGCCCTGGCGCGCAGGAATGCCGCGGCGCGCGGGGCGACGAACGTCGAGTTCCGCCAGGGCCGGCTCGAGGCGCTGCCCGTCGAGGACGGAACCGTCGACCTGGTGATCTCGAACTGCGTCGTCAACCTGGTGCCCGACAAGGCGGCCGCGTTTCGCGAGATGGCGCGCGTGCTCAAGCCCGGGGGCACGATCAGCGTCAGCGACCTCGTGCTGCTTGCCCCGCTGCCCGAGTCGGTGCGCTCGAGCGTCGAAGCGTACGTGGGCTGCATCGCCGGCGCCTCGCCGATCGGCGAGTACGTCGCGCGGCTGCTCGAAGTCGGGCTCGTCGACGTGGCCATTCCGCGAGTGACGAACGCGGCCCTCATGGTCGAGGGGCTGGATCGCGCCGCCGCCGACAGCGGGTGCTGCCCGCCGTCGGCGGACGTCGCCGCGGCGGGGCAGGTGCTCGTCTCGGCCGTGTTCCACGCGCGAAAGGCGTAGTCCGAGCCGCATTTGGGGATCGGGGCGGGCGCATGCTACTCTGCGCTCGTCCCGCCCGCCGCGTGCGCGCGGCCGGCCGCGCTTCGACCCTCCTGACGACGGATCGCGACGATGCCCACCTCTTCCTCTCCCGGCTTCGACACTCTGCGCCCGCTCGGCACCCCTGCGGGCGAGGTCTTCATCCACCGTCTGGACCTGCTCGGCGCCGAGCTCGGCGTCGACGTGACCCGCTTGCCGGTCACGATCCGCATCCTGCTCGAGGCGGCCCTGCGCAACCTCGACGGTTTTCGCGTGCGTGGCGAGGATGTCGAGCGCCTCGCTCGGTGGACCCCGAACGACCCGAACCCGGCCGAGCTGCCGTTCCTGCCCGCGCGCGTCGTGCTGCAGGACTTCACCGGCGTGCCGTGCGTCGTCGACCTTGCCGCCATGCGCGATGCGACCAAGGCGCTGGGCGGCGATCCCACGCGCATCAACCCGTTGGTGCCCGTCGACCTGGTGATCGATCACTCGGTGCAGGTCGACTACTTCGGCACCCCGGGCGCGCTGGCGAAGAACTCGGCGATCGAGTTCGAGCGCAACCGCGAGCGCTACGAGTTCCTGCGCTGGGGCCAGCAGGCGTTCCGCAACTTCCGCGTCGTGCCGCCGGCCACGGGCATCGTCCACCAGGTGAACCTCGAGTTCCTGGCCAGCGTCGTGCGGCAGGACACGCTCGGTGGCAAGCCGATCGCGTTCCCCGACACGCTGGTCGGCACCGACTCGCACACGACGATGATCAACGGCCTCGGCGTTCTGGGCTGGGGCGTGGGCGGCATCGAGGCCGAGGCGGCGATGCTGGGCCAGCCGCTGACCATGGTCGCGCCGCGGGTCGTCGGCTTCCGCCTCCACGGAGCGCTGCGCGAGGGCGTCACCGCGACCGACCTGGTGCTCACCGTCACGCAGATGCTGCGCAGGAAGGGCGTCGTCGACCAGTTTGTCGAGTTCTTCGGCGACGGCCTGTCGACGCTGTCGCTGGCCGATCGCGCGACGGTCGCCAACATGGCGCCCGAGTACGGCGCCACGTGCGGCTACTTCCCGGTCGACGACGAGACGCTGCGCTACCTGCGGGCAACCAACCGCGCCGAAGCCGCCGCGTTGACCGAGGCCTACTGTCGCGCGCAGGGCCTGTTCCGCGTCGACGGCGCCACGCCGCCGACCTACAGCGACACGATCGAGCTCGACCTGGGCGACGTCGTCCCATCGCTCGCCGGGCCCAAGCGGCCGCAGGACAGGGTTGCTCTCGCTGACATGAAGGCGACGTTCCGCGCCGCGCTCGTTGCACCGGTCAAGGACCGCGGATTTGGCCTGTCCGACGCGGAGCTGGGGAAGACCGGCGCGTGGTCCGATTGCGGCGCCACCGCGACGCTGGGGCATGGCACGGTCGTCATCGCGGCGATCACCTCGTGCACCAACACGTCGAACCCGTCGGTGATGATGGCGGCCGGCCTGCTGGCGAAGAAGGCGCGGGCCAGGGGCCTCGACGCGAAGCCGTGGGTGAAGACCAGCCTCGCGCCCGGCTCGCAGGTGGTGACCGACTACCTGACCCGGGCCGGCGTGATGGGCGACCTGTCGGCGCTGGGCTTCGACGTCGTCGGCTATGGCTGCACGACGTGCATCGGCAACTCGGGTCCGCTGCCCGAGGAGACGGCGAAGGCCGTCACCGAGTCGGGCATCGTGGCCGCGGCCGTGCTGTCCGGCAATCGCAACTTCGAGGGCCGCGTGCACCCGCTCACGCGCGCCAACTGGCTGGCGTCACCGCCGCTGGTCGTCGCCTACGCGCTCGCCGGCACGACCGACATCGACCTCGCGACCGAGCCGCTGGGCAAGGGCAAGGACGGCACGCCGGTGTACCTCAAGGACGTGTGGCCGACGCAGGCCGAGGTCGCCGCCGCGCTGAACACGGCGCTCGATCCCGGGAGCTTCGCGCGTTCGTACGGCAACGTGTTCGACGGCAATCCGGAGTGGAATGCGATCCCGGTGGCCGGCGGCAGCTCGTTCGCGTGGAACGGCGACTCGACCTACGTGCAGAACCCGCCCTACTTCCGCGGGCTGGGCAGGGACCCGGCGCTGGTGGTCGACATCGCCAACGCGCGCGTCCTCGTCATGGTCGGCGACTCGGTGACGACCGATCACATCTCGCCGGCGGGGGACATCGCCGCAGGGAGCCCTGCCGCGAAATACCTCGAGGCGCACGGGCTGACCAAGAAGGACTTCAACTCGTACGGCGCGCGGCGCGGCACCCACGAGGTGATGATGCGCGGCACGTTCGCCAACATCCGCCTCAAGAACCTGCTCGTGCCCGGCAGCGAGGGCAACGTCACGCGGCATCTTCCGACCGGCGAGACGATGTCGATCTTCGACGCGAGCGAGCGCTACCGCGCCGCCGGCACACCGCTGTTCGTGCTGGCCGGCAAGGAGTACGGCACCGGCAGCTCGCGCGACTGGGCGGCGAAGGGCCCGCTGCTGCTGGGCGTGCGCGCGGTGATCGCAGAGTCGTTCGAGCGCATCCATCGCTCGAACCTGGCCGGCATGGGCATCCTGCCGCTGCAGTACGCGGCCGGGGAGACCGCCGAGTCGCTGGGCCTGACGGGTGAGGAGACGCTCGCCATCGGCGGACTGGCCGCGAACCTGGCGCCGCGGCGCGGACTGACCGTGCAGGCGACGCGCCCGGACGGCACGAAGTTCACGTTCGAAGTGATCCTGCGCCTCGATACGCCGGTCGAGGTGGCGTACTACAGGAACGGTGGAATCCTGCAGACCGTGGTGCGTCAGCTCGCGGCCGGTTGAGCCCGCGCTTCGCCCCTCAACCGTGGAGGCTTCGATGCTGGACGGATTCAAGAAGTTCCTGATGCGCGGCAACGTGATCGACCTCGCCGCCGCCGTGATCATCGGCGCGGCGTTCGGCGCCATCGTCGACTCGCTGGTCAAGGACATCATCACGCCCCTGATCGGCATGCTGGGCGGCGAGCCCGACTTCTCCGCGCTCAAGATCGGTTCGATCGGTCTGGGGAGCTTCATCAACGCGATCGTCAGCTTCATCATCAAGGCCGCCGGTCTCTACTTCATGATCATCATCCCGTTCAACCGCTTCTCGGCGAAGATGACCGCCGATCCGGGTCCGCCGCCGCCGCCCCCCGCGGCCGAGACGTACCTCAAGGAGATCCGCGACCTGCTGGCGAAGCGCTGAGGCTCAATCCTCGTCCAGGTCCCGCCACGCCCACGAGCGGTCGAGGTCGTCAAGTTCCGCGGCCCGCGAGAGGTTCGGGTCGGGCTCGACGGATGCGATCTCGCGCGTGGTCTCGGCGTCCGCGAAGAAGCGGGGATCCGACGCGCAGTCGTCGGGCAACTGGGGCATGCGTCTGGAATGCGGCATGAGCTTTCCTCCTTGGTTTGCCGGTCGGGCCTCCGGGGGTGCAGAGATGACTGAGCATCACTCGTGCCATCCAGCGAGCCGACGCAACGCGCTGGCAACGCGCGTGAGTCGGGCCGCGACGACGATCCTCGCCTCCGCCCGTTTGTAGATTTGGCGCGACAAACTTGCTGCGGGGGCGCGGGATCGTCCGTCGTGAGAGCGCGGGACATCCCGGATCCCCAGCCCTGGGCGGCACTTCGCCCCGACGGGACATCCTGCGCGGTGCGGCATCGATCTTGCTCCTTCAGGGGATCGACTCTGCAATTCCCGCAACGTACCCCCGCAGGAGGACCGGACATGATTCGTGATCGCATGATGGACCCGATCGAGACCTCGTCCCTGGACCGCAACACGTCGTGGCTCGCGACGTTCATGATCGGCGCCGCGGTCGGCGCCGCCGCCGGCGCGGCTGTCGCGTTGCTCGTCGCCCCGACGTCGGGCCGCAATTCGCGGGCCTGGCTCAAGGATGGCGCGCGCAAGCTGCGCGAGGGCGCCGAAGACCGGTTGGACCAGGCGCACGACGCGTACGAGGACGGCAAGTCGTCGGTGCGCGGCGCGGTCGAGAGCGGCGCCGGAGCCCTGCGTCACTCCGTCGAGGCGGCACGGGACGGCTACAACCGCGCCCGGGAAGCGAGCAGCGACACCCGGACGGCGTTTCGCGAAGCGGCGGAGAAGGCTACGACCGCGGTCAACGCGACGCTGACGGCCGGACCCAAGGGCTGACGCCCGGCGGTCGAGCTGCTGAGACCATCCCGCCCCGGCGCGGTCTTGTGACCGCCCGGGGGACGGGCTATCCTGCCGGAGAGCCCTTCCCTCGACCCCGTCCCGGAGCGTCCATGAGCGGTCCCGCGTCGCCGTCCCCGTCGCCTGCCCTGCGCGGCGCCCACGTCTCGGAGCAGGAGGCTCGGGCCGTCGCCGAAGCCGCGCGCGAGACCGAGTGGGAGAAGCCGAGCTTCGTCCGCCAGTTGTTCGACGGAAAGCTCGACCTGTCGCTCATCCACCCGTTCCCCGCCCCCGATCCCGAGGAAGAGACGCGCGCCGCCGAGTGGATGGCCCGCTTCGAGACGTTCCTGCGCGAGCGTGTCGACGGCGAGCAGATCGAGCGCGACGCGAGGATCCCCGCCGAGGTGATCCAGGGACTGCGGGAGCTGGGTGCGTTCGGGATCAAGATCCCGCGCGAATACGGCGGGCTCGGCTTCTCGCAGCGCACGTACGGGCGTGCCGTCGCGCTGGCCGGCTCCGAGTCGGCCGCGCTGGTGACGTTGCTGTCGGCGCACCAGTCGATCGGCGTGCCGCAGCCGGTCAAGCTGTTCGGCACCGAGGCGCAGAAGAGGGAATACCTGACGCGCTGCGCCAAGGGCGCCATCTCGGCGTTCGCACTGACCGAGGTGGACGTCGGCTCGGACCCCGCGCGCATGACGACGCTCGCCACGCCGCTCGAGGACGGCTCAGGCTGGTCGCTGTCGGGCGAGAAGCTGTGGTGCACGAACGGCCCGATCGCCGAGCTGCTGGTCGTCATGGCGCGCACGCCGGGCAAGGCCGGCAAGCCCGGGCCGATCTCGGCGTTCATCGTCGAGACCAGCTGGCCGGGCGTCGAGATGGCGCACCGTCTCGACTTCATGGGACTCAAGGGCATCGAGAACGCGGTCATCCGCTTCAACGGCGTGAAGGTGCCGCGTGCGAACCTGCTGTGGGACGAGGGCAAGGGGCTCAAGCTCGCGCTGGTGACGCTCAACACCGGCCGGCTCACGCTGCCGGCGTCGTGCGCCGCGGCGGGCAAGTGGTGCCTGAACGTGGTGCGCCACTGGGGCAACGACCGCGTGCAGTGGGGCAAGGCCGTGGGCAAGCATGACTCGGTCGCCCAGATGACGGCCGACATGGCGGCGAAGACGTTCGCCATGGAGGCGATCAGCGAACTGGGCGCGATGCTCGCCGATCAGCACGAGTCGGACATCCGCCTCGAGGCGGCGATCGCCAAATTCTGGAACTCGGACACCGCGTGGGAGCTCGCCGACAAGACGGTGGCGATCCGCGGCGGCCGCGCCTACGAGACGGCGGCTTCGCTGGCCTCGCGCGGCGAGACGCCTGTGCCCGTCGAGCGCCTGGTGCGCGACCTGCGCATCAACCGCATCTTCGAGGGCAGCAACGAGATCCTGCACCTCTTCATCGCCCGCGAGGCGGTCGACACGCACTTGAAGGTCGCCGGCGATCTGATCGACCCGAAGGCCTCGGCCAGGAAGAAGCTGTCGGCGATGGTCAAGGCGGGCCTGTTCTACGCGCTGTGGTACCCGGCGCGATGGATCGGCTGGGGCGCCTGGCCGCAGTACGGCGAGTTCGGCCGGCTGGCCGGGCACCTGCGCTTCGTCGACCGGACGGCGCGGAAGCTGGCTCGAGCGCAGTTCCACGCCATGGTGCGCTACCAGGGCGGGCTCGAGCGGCGGCAGATGGTGCTGTTTCGCTTCGTCGACGTGGCCGCCGAGTTGTACGCGATGTCGGCCGCGGTCGTCACCGCCGAGGCCATGCGGGCGAAGACTCCCCTCGACACCACTCCCGTCGAACTGGCGGACCACTTCTGCAAGGGCGCGCGTCGGCGCGTCGAGCAGTCGTTCCGCGCCGTCGGCGACAACGACGACGTCGCCGGCTATGCGCTGGCGAAGCGCGTCTTCGCGGGCGAAGTGGCGTGGCTCGAGGCAGGCGTGTTCAACCAGGACGACCTGATCGCGGCCGCGGTCGCGCAGGACGCCGCGCAGGCGGCGAAGCACGCAGGCTGAAACTCGCAGGAGGCGGACCATGAGCGGGACGACACCGGCAGTCGACTTCGGCGCGATCACCGCGCGCCAGCAGGAGACATGGGCGAAGGGCGACTTCCACGAGGTCGCGCGGCAGGTGATCGGCGTCAGCGACCGGCTGGTCGCGACGGTCGATCCGCGGCCCGGGCAGCGGGTGCTCGACGTGGCCTGTGGCAGCGGCAACGCCGCCCTGGCTGCGGCCCGCCGCTACTGCGACGTCAGTGGCATCGACTACGTACCGGCGCTGATCGAGCGCGCGAAGCTGCGCGCTGCGGCCGAGAACACGCCGATCGACTTCCGCGTCGCCGACGCACAGGCCTTGCCGTACCCGGATGCGACGTTCGACGTGGTGACCTCGGTGTTCGGCGTGATGTTCGCGCCGGACCAGGCGAAGGCGGCCGCCGAACTCGTGCGCGTCACCAGGCCCGGCGGCAAGATCGGCCTCTCCTGCTGGATGCCCGAGGGCATGGTCTTCGACTTCTTCGCCGTCCAGGCGCGGCTGGTGCCGCCGCCGCCGGGCGTGCCGCCTTCGAGTCGCTGGGGAACGGAGGAGGGGCTGCGCGAGCTGTTCGGACCGGCCTTGCGCGATCTGAAGATGCAGCGCCGCACGTTCCACCAGCAGTTCCGCTCGGAAGAGCACGCGCTCGAGGTGTTCCGCCAGTACTTCGGCCCGACGGTGCGCGCCTACGAGGTGGTGGGGGCGGCCGGCGAGGCGGAGCTCTCCGCCGAGTTGCTGAAGCTCTACCACCGCTACAACCGCGCCACCGACGGCACCTTTGCGGGAGAGGCCGTCTACCTGGAGTCGATCGTCACGCGGGCCTAGAGCTCCTTCTCGACGGCGATGAGCACCGACGCAAGGTCGAGGCTCTCTCCCTCCGTGCGGGCCGCGGCGATCTCGGCATCGGTGAGGTCGCCGCGCAGAACCGAGTCGAACAGGTCGAGCAGGTACCGCATCTGCCGCTGGGACGTCGATCCGCGGGACAGCGCAAGGCCCGCCCACGACTGGGCCCGGCGCCGGTCCCCACGATGCGCCTCGAGAATGGCTGCCAGCACCAGGGTCGCGGGCTGCACGACACTCTGCGACCGGTACAGGCCGAGTACGTGCTTGAGTCGGGCCGCCGCTGCTTCCAGGTTGCCGCGGCGCAACTCGAGGAACACGACGTTCTCGGTCGTGCTCGCTTCGTCGAGGACGAGCCCGAGCTTCCGCGCCATCTGGAGCGCCTCATCAAGCAGGGTTTGGGCCTCGTCGTAACGCCCTTCCCATGCGAAGTTCACGCCCAGGTTCTCACGCAGCATCTCCTCGACGTACGGATTGCCCGCCGCGGCGACAGCCGTCAGCCCGGCTTCGTAGGACGCGCGGGCGGCAGCCCAGTCCCCCTGGCGCTGATGCATGTTGCCGATCGAGTTGAGGACCGAACTCTCGCCGCCGCGATCGCCCAGCTTGCGGGCCAACGCCAGGCTCTCCTCGAACAGCGGTGCGGCCTCGACCGGGTTGTCAACGGCGAAGTTCCCCGCCTGGCGGAGGATGAACATCAACCCGCGCTCGTCTCCGCTCTCGCGAGTCAGCGGCAGCACCTCGGCGAGATAGGCACGCGCCTCGTCGAGGCGATCGAGCCAGATGGTGTTGCGTACCAGGTTGCCGAGCAGGCTGACCAGGGCCATGCGATCGTCGCCTCGCCGGGCGGCGGGCAGGATCGCCTCGAGCACCTGCTGGGCCTGCGGCCGGTCGCCGTGCATCGACAGCACCTCGCCCATGGCGAGCTCGACCGCGATGCGCACCGGATCTTCGCCCTTGTCGTGGACCAGGAGGCGGGCCTTGGCCAGGGTGGCGAGCGCCTCGTCGTAGGCTCCGACCTGGAGCGCGGCCCGGGCCGCCTGCACCAGCTGCGCCGCCGCCAGCAGCGGCTCCCCGGCGCGTTCGTAGTGCTCGGCGACCAGCGATGTGTGCTCGCGGGCGCGTTCGCCGCCCATCTCGAGCAGCCAGTCGCCGACCAGGCGATGCAGCGCGCGACGCTGACGCGGCACGATGGTCTCGTAGGTCACGTCGCGCAGGATGGCGTGGCGGAAGACGTACTCGACGGTGCCGGCAAAACCCGACTCCTCGCGGCGCAGGATCATCTCGCGGCGCCGCAGGTCCTCGAGCATGGCCTGGACCTCGTCCTCGTCGAGTCCGGCGCTCTTGCTCAGGAACACCGCGGCCGAGTCCCAGAACACCCGACCCAGCACCGAGGCGCGCTGCAGGATCTGGTGCAGCCCCGGCGCCAGCGTGTCGAGCCGCGACTGCAGCACGCCGGTGAGCGTCGGGGGGATGCGCACGCCCGAAAGCTTCGTCTCGTCGACGGACCAGTCCGGGTCGCCCTTGACCACGACGCCGTCGTCGATCAGAGCGCGGATCAGCTCCTCGATGTAGAACGGATTGCCGTCGGCGCGCTCGACGACCAGGTCGCGCAGGGGCGCCGGCACATCGGGCACCTTCTTCAGCAGCTCCCGCACGAGTCGCCGGCTCGACAGCTGCGACAGCGGCTCGAGGGCGATCTTCTCGTGGAAGTGCTGCCCCTCGCCCCACTGCGGGCGGCGCTCGTACAGGGAAGGCCGCGCCATGCACATGACGAACAGCGGGAGCTTCGCGTTGTCGCGCACGAGCACGTTCACGAGGTCGAGCGAGCGGTCGTCGGCCCAGTGGATGTCCTCGATGTAGAGGACCGCCGGGTTGAGCTTGCACGCGGCGGTGAAGAATTCGCCAAGGAGCTCGAGCCCGCGGCGGCGGAATGCCTCGCCGTCCTTGAGCGCCTCGGCGACTCCGGGTGCGCCGGAGAAGTCGAACCCGACGAGTTGCCCGATGATCTGCGCCTGCTCGGTGCTGTCCTCGCCCAGGAAACCGGCGACTCCGGCGATGAACTTCTTGTGCACGGTCTCGATCGAGTCGGAGTCGAGGATCTGGAAGCGCGAGGAGAACAGGTCGCGCGTCATCGAGAACGGCTGGAGCATGGACGGCTGAGTCGCGCGGGCCTCGAACAGCCACACCGTCTCGTCGATCAGCTCGGTCCAGTTCGAGAACTCGAACAGCAGGCGCGACTTGCCCACGCCCGCCTCGCCGACGACGGTGACGACCTGCGTCTCGCCGTCCTCGAGCGTGAGCGTGAGCGCCTCCTGCAGCAGCCGCAGCTCGATCTCGCGACCGACCATCTTCGTCTCGATGCCCTCGATCCCGCGCGCCTTGAGCCGGAATGCACGCGGCTTGGCGGCGGTCACGATGTAGACCTCGAGCGGCTCCTTGCGCCCGCGCAGGCGGATGGGATCATGTGGGTGGAGCGTGAACACGCCACGCACCTGCGTGAACGTATCGTGGGCGAGGAGAACCTCCCCCGGCAATGCCGCCTCGCGCACCCGCCCGGCGACCGTGATCGCCACCCCGCTGGCCGAGTACGTGCCGCTGTCGGCGGCGCGCTCGAGCAGGATCGGCCCGGTCGTGATCCCGGCGGCGAACGGCAGCGGCTCGGTGTCGCTGGGTTCCCACGCGGGGCCGAACAGGCGTCGCGCCTCGTCGAGCGTCGCCTCGCGCATGGCGAGTGCGGCGCGGATGGCCCTCTCCGGGTCGTCCTCGCTGATGCGCGCGCGGCCCCACAGCGCGAGGCCCGTCTCGTCATTGCGGCTCTGGATGACGCCACCGCCCTCGCGGGCGATCTCGTCGAAGCGCGCCCACAGGGCATCGAGCCGCCCGCGCACCGTCTCGGCGTCGAGGCCCGACTCGTACAGCGCCTCGGAGAGCCCGGCATTGTCGAAGTGGACGGCGGTCATCTGGCGCTGCTGGTCGGATGGCGTGGGTGTGTTCATGCGCTCGGCCGGGGCTCCCTTGCCACGCGACTCGAACGCCTTGAGCTGGTCGACCGAGAGGACCTGCGTCACCGACTGCAGGTGCGCCGGGGCCTCGCTCGAGCGGGTGTCGAGCGCGCGGGCAAGGTCAGATACGAGCGCGGTAGCGCTCGGGTATCGCTGGGTCCTGTCCTTCGCCATCGCCGTGCGGATCACCTCGTCGACCGCCTCGGGCAGGAGGGGATTGAGCGCCCGCGCGCTGGGGATCGGGTCGTTGAGGTGACTCATGAGCACAGCGAGGCTGCTCTCGTCTGCGAACGGCTGCGCGCCGGTCAGGAGTTCATAGACGATGACGCCCAGCGCGTAGCGGTCGGAGGCGGAGTCGACGTCGGCCTGGCCCTTCGCCTGCTCCGGCGACATGTACGCGGGCGTGCCGATCAGGTGGCCGGTGCCGGTCAGGTTCTCGGCCGCGTCGGCGATGCGGGCGATCCCGAAGTCGGTGACGAACGCGTTGCCCTCGCGGTCGATCATGATGTTCGACGGCTTCAAGTCGCGGTGGACGACGCCCTGGCGGTGCGCGTAGTCGAGCGCCGAGGCGACCTGGCCCAGCGTGTACAGGATCTCGCCGTGGGGGAGCGCTCCCTTGGCCTGCACCTGGCGAAGCGTGCCGCCCTCGAGGTAGCGCATGACGATGTAGGGCGGCTCGTGATCGCCGTCGAAGTCGTAGACCGGCAGCAGGTGCGGATGCTCGAGCCGCGCGATCAGGCGCGCCTCGCGGCGGAATCGGTCGCGCAGCGTGGCGTCGGACAGCGCGCTGGTGCGGATGACCTTGATCGCGACGTGGCGATCCATACTCGGCTGGTAGGCGCGATACACAGTGGCCATGCCGCCGGCACCGATTTCCTCGGAGATCTTGTAGGGGCCCAGCTTGCGGTCGATCATGAGCGCTTTCGATGGGGGAGGAATGCAGCGTCGAACGGCCGCATTGTCTCGAATCGGAACGCCGGGGGCAACGGGCTTCGCCGCTCGCGCGGACTAGCGGTCGAGCTGCGTGCGCTTGAGGCGGGCGAATTCCGCGATCGTGGGCCCGGTCGTCACCAGTTGCGTGCGGCCGGTCGCGGGGTCGTGCGAGATCGCGAAGGCGTCGCTGCCGCCGCCGGTGAACGTGCGGGCGGGCGTGTGCACCGTCAGGCTCGCCCCGCGGAACGCCGGGCCGGGCACGAAGCGCAGCGTGCCCTCGGACAGGCTGCAACTCACGGCGCGGGCGAACCAGCGCGGCGGGGGAGCGGGCAGCGTGACGACCGTGCCGGGTGCGATGCCGAGTGCGGCCGCGCGCGTCGAGACGAGCTCGAGGTCGCCGTGGCCGCGCCACTCGATCGACGTGCCGGCGAGCAACAACTCGCCCAGCGCCTCGGTGTCGGCGGCGGGGATGGGATCGTCGTCGAGCAGCACGTTGCCGTCGGCCGCCTGCGTCTCGGCGATGCGCCACTGCGGGCCGGGGTTGAGCGCCCAGGCGAATGCGCCCGCGACCAGCAGCACGCCGAGCGCAAGCCCGGCGCCGATCAGGATCGAGCGGGCGCGTGCGGCATCGGCCTTGTAATGGAGTTCCCCGGTCGGCATGGCGCAGGCAGCCTAGCACAGGGGGGAGCCGGGGCCGGGTCCTCGCTTCGCGCTTGCGCGGAGGGCTGGTCGAGACGAAACTGCGCCCCATGCGCAAACACATCTTCCTCGCCGTCACCGCGCTCGCCACCGTCGCCGCGATCGTCTGCCGCTTCACGGGCGTGCCGCCGCTCGTCGTCTTCGTCCTGTCGTGCCTGTCGATCCTCGGCCTCGCCGGAATCCTCGGCGAATCGACCGAGGAGCTGGGTGCCTACCTGGGCCACCGGATCGGCGGCATCCTCAACGCCACCGTCGGCAACGTGGGCGAGATCATCATCTGCGTCTTCGCGCTCAAGGCGGGGCTCGTCGACCTGGTGAAGGCATCGATCACCGGCTCGATCATCGGCAACCTGCTGCTGGTCTGCGGCGCGAGCCTGATCGTCGGTGGTGCGAAGCACGGCATCCAGCGCTTCGACGCGCGCGCCGCCGGCATGAACGCAGTGCAGCTCGTGCTGGCGACGGTGGGCCTCGTGGTGCCCGCCGTGTTCGCGTTCCTCGTCGGCGGCGAGCAGATCGCGTCGAACTTCCTGCCCATCGAGAGCGTCACGCTCGGCGTCGCCACGCTGCTGCTCGTGCTCTACGGCTTGAGCGTCTGGTACGACCAGACGCGGCCGCTGGAGACGACCGTGCGCTCGGGCGACGAGGTGCACGCGACCGGCCACGTCACGACGCCGGGCGGGTGGAAGCCGGCGCTGATCCGGCTCCTCGTCGCCTCGGGGTTCCTCGCCTGGGTTTCGGAGATCCTCGTCGGTTCGATCGAGCCGGTGATCGAACAACTCGGCGTGTCGGAGTTCTTCCTCGGGCTCATCCTGATCCCGATCATCGGCAACCTGGCCGAGCACCTGGTCGCGGTGCAGCTCGCGGCAAAAAACCGGATGGACTTCTCGATGGCCGTCTCACTGGGCTCGGCGACCCAGATCGCGCTCTTCGCGGCGCCCGTTCTGTGCTTCCTGTCGATCCCGCTGGGGCATCCCCTCACGCTCGTGTTCACGCCCTTCGAGGTGATCGCGATCGGCCTGGGCTCGATCGTGGCGGCGCTGATCGCCATCGACGGCGAGTCGAACTGGCTCGAAGGGGCCCAGTTGATCGCGGTCTACCTGATCCTGGCGGTGGCCGCGTTCTTCCTGCCGGTGGGGGTCGCCCACCACTAGGACCCGGAGTCGCAGGTAAACAGATCGCGGCCGGCGGGCGACTCTCCTTCCGAAGGGAGGGGAGATGGCCATCGCCGCCGCGGTCGACGTTCCGGGCATCCGCACCACGAGGGCCCCGCACATCGCCATGACCCTGCCCGATCCCGCTTCCGCAGCCGGCGCTCATGCCGTCGCCGGTGCAGCCGGCGCTCATGCCGACGACGTGGTGCTCGCCCGTCGCGCCGCCGCCCGCGACGACGCGGCATGGCGCGTGATCTACGATCGCACCCACGAGCGGGTCTTCGCCCTGCTCGCCTACCACGTCGGCAATCGCGACGAGGCCCTGGAGCTGACGCAGGAGGTCTACCTGCACGCGCTCGAGGGCCTGGCGCGCTACCGCGGCGAGGGCCCGCTCGAGGCGTGGTTCGCGATCGTCGCCATCCGCCGGGCGCGCGACTGGAAGCGGAAGCTGTTCCGCAAGCGCAGGCATTCCGTCGATGACGAGGAACTGTCGCGGGACTTCGACACAGCGGCACCCACGGGACCCGACGAACGCTCGATCCCGCTGCGCCGCCTGCTCGACGGAGCCCTGGCGAAGTTGCCCGAGCGCCAACGCGCCGCGTTCCTGCTGCGCGAGGTCGAGGACCTGTCGTTCCACGATGTGGCTACCGCACTCGGGATCAACGAGGCGACGGCGCGCGTTCATCACCTGCGGGCGCGACGCGCGCTGCAGGATCATCTGGCCGGCGTGCCCGGCGGCGACGAGTTCCGGAGGGAGCCGTGAGCGAGTTCTGGAAGAAGCGGCGCCCGCAGATGAGGGACGAAGAGGAGCGCGCGCTGTGGGAACGCGTCCGCACGATGCCTGCCGAGGCGCGTGGTGCAGCGCGCGCGCGGTCGCCCTGGGCCGCGCTGTGGGCACGCCCGGCCGTGCGCTTCGGCGCGCCCGTGCTCGCGGTCGCGCTGGTGGCGATCGTCTGGGTGGCGCAGCAGTCGCCCGAGGCGCCGCGGCCCGAGAGTGTGCTGGGGACCGTGGGCACCGTCGGAACGAGCGACACAGAGCAGCGGGCGAAGCTCCAGGTCGCCACGCCAGAGGACGCGAGCGACGCGCCCGCGCCCGAATCCGCTCCGGCTCCCGTGCCGGTCGTCGGCCGCGACGCGCGCATGCGCACGCCGGCGGCGGCGAGCGTGAGGGAAGAGGAAACGATGGAGCCGGCCGTGCCGCAGCGCGAGAGCGCGAACCGCGCGGATGATGAGGGTGCTGCACAGTCGCAGGCGAAGGAGAAGGCGACGTTTGCGGCGCCTCCGGCCGCGTCGTCCACGGCTCCGCCGCCGGCGCCGGCTCCCACCGAGCGCAGGGCCGAGGGCAACGCCGAGGGAACTCGCGTGCTCGCCAAGTCGAGCGCGCCCTCGTCGTCCGAGGCGGTCCGCGGGGAGGCGGCGACGGGCGCGGCGGATCTGCAGGCGTATCGTGCGATGCCGGAGGCGGACGCAGGCGTCACGACGCGTGTGGCCGCCGTGACAGCAGCATGGGGAAATCCGGCGGTCGCCCGGACGCTCACACCCCGAATCCTGCAGGACGTCCTGCGAAGGGAAACCGAAGGACCGTTCTTCGGGACCTACCGCATGCCGTTCACCGGCGAAGTCATCAAGTTCGGGGGGATGCCCGAAAGCCCGGGCGTCCTTGCCGCAACGACGCCCCGCGAGCGCAGGGCTGTCCTTGCGATGGAGCTTTCCTACGCGATCGCACTTGGCGAGCGGGGCGACCGCGGGCGCGTGGGTCAGGTGACCGACGCGGCGACCCGCCTCGCCGCGGAGCATCCGGACGATGCGGGCGCGCGGGCGCTCGTCGAGTGGTGCATCGCGACGACGAGGGCGATGAAATCGAAGTGAGTGTCGAAGCGAGAACGCACGACGTGTCGATTCACTGCCCCCGGGGGCAGTGAATCCGCAGATCGACTTGCGCCGGCGCAACCAGGTCCTTGGAGAGCACCGTACGGTTCGTACGAATCGTACGGACCGTACGCTGGTCCGGAAGGGCACCTCGGCCCGCCGCGACCGCAATCGCCGGGCCGCAGTCGATCAGCCGCCCGCGGGCGGGGTGAACACCAGCGGCACGTCGAACGTGAAGCGCGCCTCGGTGGCGGGGGCAAAGCGCCACTCGCGCGCCTGGTTCAACAGGCATGTGTCGAGCTCGGGATCGCCCATCGTCGAGCGCAGGACGTCGGCGGCGGAGACCGTGCCGTCGGCGACGACCGTGAGCCGCAGCACGACCTGCCCGCTCGAGCCCGGCTTCTTCTGCAGATGGCGGTTGTAGCAGAAGCGCACCGCCGCCGCGTGGCGCTGGACCTCCGCCATGAGCGCGCCCGCGCTGCGTGTCGCGCCGGCCGGGCCCGCATCGCTGGCGATCGGGGCCGGTGCCGCGATCCGCACCTGCGCGCGCCCCACGCCGCCG
>JANPEF010000125.1:0-22569 GCA_031431875.1 Candidatus Eiseniibacteriota bacterium
GCCGAGCGCGACCGGTCGTGTCATCGTCACGCCGCCGCCGGATCCGGCTGCATCATGCCGAGGATGTTGCCGTCGGGATCGATGATGTAGGCGAGCCAGCCCATGCCCGGGATCGGCATCTTGGGCACCGCGACCGTCGCGCCCAACGTCAGGCTCTTCGCCACCTGGCCATCGAGGGCATCGACCCCGACGGTGCATACGTACGCATTGACCGGCGCTCCGTGCGGGGCGGCGGCGCCGCGGCGCTGAACGAGGCCACCGTTGATGCCGGGCGTGCCGTCGGGGCCGGTGACGATGAGCCAGTAGTCCATGGGGCCGGGAAACTTCTGGAAGGTCCAGCCGAACAGCGCGGTGTAGAAGTCGACGAGCACCTGCGGCGTGGTGGCGTGGATCTCGAAGTGCAGGACGCGGGACATGCGGGTCTCCTAGAAGTTGCCGGTCTTGAGGTTGTCGCGGAACAGGTGACCCGCGGCGTTGGCGCCGATGATTTCGGTGACGACCCCGATCGCAGCACGGGTGTCGAAGTAGCCGATGCGCGCCATGGGCATCGAGAAGCCCTGCACCTCGGGGAAGCCGGCGTCCACCAGGTGGCCGGCCGCGGCATCGTACTCGGACTCGTCGAGCCAGTAGGCGATGTGCTGCACGCCGTCGCCGTGCTGCTCGATCCACTGCTGGTACATGCTCGCGCCCGACACGGGCTGGATCAACTCGATCTGCGTGTCGCCCGCGTAGGCGATCGACAGGTGGATGACCCAGTCGGCCGGCTTGCCCAGGTACGTTCCGTTGGTGTCCTTGGCCGAGAGGTTGTTGAAGCGGAGGAACTTCGGGACGCCCATCAGCTTCCGGAAGAACTTTTCCGAGGCCTCGATGTCGCGGACGACCCATGCGACCTGGCAGAACGAGGGAGCGAGAATGGGTGGGCTCATTTGAGGGCCTCCACCATCACCTGGAACCCACCGTAGAGCATGCGCTTCACGTCGAACGGGTTCTCCTTCAGGTCCATCATCGCGAGGATGCGCGAATCCTTCATCACCTTCTTGTTCACCTGGTTGCGATGCGTCTTCGACTTGTAGACGATCCACGAGAAGATCGCGGTGTCGCCACGCTTGTTGTCGAGCAGGCGCGGAAACGTCGACGGCATCTTCTGCGCAAGGTCCTCGCCGACACACTCGCGATACTCGAGCGCGCCGTGCTCCATCCACACCTTGCACGCCTTCTGCGCCAGCTTCTTGTAGGCTGCGACGTTCTTCCGCGGGATCGGGATCAGGAATCCATCGACGTAGCGCGCCATGGGCGGCCTCCGTTCTTGCGCGTGTGAGTCCGGGACCGTCTCGGTTGGCGATCCTACCGCTTCTCCTCCATGAGCCCGAGACGGGACGCGGGCTCCGGAGTCCGGCCCGCTCGGGGCTGCACGACGAGGGGCGGGAGCTACTGTAGCCCCGGCGCACGATCCCGGTCTATACTCCCGCCACGTTTTCCCCCCGCTCAACCGCGCACACCGGAGCCTTCCGTGGGAATCTTCGATCGCCTGCGCGGCAAGTCGACTCCGTTCGAGATCGCCGCCGCCCTCGAGAAGTTCTACGACGCCGCGTCCGCGCCGCGGGACATGCTGACGCAGCCGCTGTACGCGGAGGGCGTTCGGCTGGTCGCCGAGGAGGTGCGGCGCGGCCGCCCGGCCGGGGACTTTGTCTTCGGCGCCAACGGGCTGGTTTCGCTCATGGCGATCGACGCGGTGTCCCGCCTCGCGTCCGACGACGAACTGCCGGGGGCGCTCGTGCCGCTGCTCCGTTCGGGATGGGCCTGGTCGCAGCGGCGCGCCCTCCAGCTGCTCGCCGAACGCGCCACGCGACCGATCACCGGCGAGGTGCTTCTCGTGCTCGGGCCGCACGACGAGTCCATGCGCCTCAAGTCGATGCTGCCGGACCTGCGCGAGTTCGTGCGCAGTAACCTTGCCCATGGCGTCCAGACGTTCGGCGATTCGCTCGTCGCGGCCTCGGCGGGCCAGCATGCGTTCATCGGCGAGGCCCTGCAGTTGCTCGGCGACGACGCCCCGCCGGCACTGGCCGAAGAGTTCAAGGCATCGCTCGCCTCGCGCATCGACGTCGAGGCGCTGTCGGCGATCGGTCGCGTGCGCCAGGGCCCGGTCGAGCCCGGCTCCGAGCCCGCCGCGATCGAGCACGCGAACGCGCTTTCGCTCTGCGCCGAACTCGAGCGCCTGCTGGCCGGCGACGAGCCGCGCCCGGTGCTCCTCACCGGCGAGCCCGGCACCGGCAAGAGCACCGTGGCGCGCATGCTCGCGGCCCGCCTGCGTGCCCGGGGCTGGACCATCTTCGAGGCGGGCGCGACGGAGCTCGTCGCGGGCCAGTCGTTCGTCGGGCAATTCGAGGCGCGCGTGCAGGCGCTGGTGAAGGCGCTGGCGGGGCGGACGGTCCTGTGGATCGTTCCCTCGTTCCACGAACTGTCGTTCGCCGGAGCGCACAACCAGAACCCGATGGGTGCGCTCGAGGCGCTGCTTCCGCACGTCGAGTCCGGGCGCCTGCGCATTCTCGGCGAGACCCATCCGGCGGCGCTCGAGCAGCTTCTGGTGCGGCATCCGCGCCTGCGAGGCCTGTTCACGGTCGTGCGCGTGCTGCCCCTCGACGACACGACCACGCTCGAACTGGCCACGGCGTGCATGAGCGGCGACCACGCGCCCGATGCGGCTGTACTGCGCGAGGCCGCGCTCCTGGCGCGCCAGTACCTTTCGGACCAGGCCCAGCCCGGGTCGCTGCTGCGGCTGCTGCGCCTCACCGCGGAGCGCCTGCGCGAGGGCGGCGATCCGGCGCGCGCAATGAACACCGACAACCTGCTCGAGACGTTGTCGCTGCTCACCGGCCTGCCGCTGAGCGTGCTCGACGAGCGCCAGCAGCTCTCGCTCGACGCGCTGCGCGCGCGCTTCGAGGCGCGCGTCCTCGGTCAGCCCGATGCCGTCGACTGCCTCGTCGAGCGCGTCGCCATGATCAAGGCCGGCGTCACCGATCCGGCCCGCCCGCTGGCCGTGTTCCTGTTCGTGGGCCCGACCGGAACCGGCAAGACCGAGCTGGCAAAGACGCTGGCCGAGTTCCTGTTCGGCGCCGCGGATCGCATGATCCGCCTCGACATGAGCGAGTTCCAGTCGCCGGACTCCATGGATGCCATCCTCGGGGATCGCGATCCGCACGCGCTCGGGCGCTCGCTGGTAAGCCAGATCCGCCGGCAGCCGTTCTCGGTCGTCCTGCTCGACGAGTTCGAGAAGGCGCATGCGAAGGTCTGGGACCTGTTCCTTCAGGTGTTCGACGACGGCCGGCTGACCGATCGCCGCGGCGCGCTGGCCGACTTCCGGCACGCGATCATCATCCTGACGTCGAACCTGGGGGCCGCGATCCCGCGCGGCGCGCGCATCGGTTTCCGCGACGACGGCTCGGGCTTCTCGCACGCACTGGTGACGCGTTCGGTGGAGAACACGTTTCGCCGCGAGTTCGTCAACCGGCTCGATCGCATCGTCGTGTTTCGTCCGCTCGACTACGGGGTGATGCGCGACATCCTGCGCAAGGAGCTGCACGACGTGTTCCAGCGCCGCGGGCTGCGCAATCGCGAGTGGGCCGTCGAGTGGGACGAGTCCGCGATCGAGTTCCTGCTCGCGCGCGGCTTCCGCCCGGACCTGGGCGCCCGGCCGCTGCGTCGCGCCGTCGAGCAGCATCTGCTCGCGCCGCTGGCGACGACGATCGTCCGTCACGAGGTTCCCGCCGGCGACCAGTTCCTGTTCGTGCGCAGCGACGGCGAGCGCATCGAAGTACGCTTCGTCGATCCAGATGCGCCGGAGGCCGAAGATTCCGGCGAGGTGACTGTCGATGGCGCTTCGTTCGCAGCCGACGCCCCGAACGGGTCTACGGGCGACATCGCCCCTCTGGTCATCACGGCGCACGGCACGCACGAGGAGTGGGCGCTCCTGAACGCCCGACTTACCACGCTGTCCGCCCGCATCGCGGGCGATGCTGTACAGGCGATCAAGCATGGCGCGTTCGAGGCCATGCGCAACGCCAGCTTCTGGCGCACGCCCGATCGCTTCGTGACGCTGGGGCGGGCGGAGAATGCGGATCGGCTGGAGCACGCGCTTGATTCGGCGCGTTCGCTGCTGGCGCGACTCGAGCGCTCCGGAGGACGCGCGCGCTACCCGGCCGACCTGGTGAAGAGCCTGGCGCAGCAGGTGCACCTGCTCGAGGCCGCGTGCGCCTCGCTCGAGGCGGGCGAGCCATGGGAGGCGTTCATTGCAGTGCGCGCCTCGTGGCAGCAGGCCGAGGACGAGCCCGCCGCACGCGCCTTCGCGCGCCGTATCGCCGCCATGTACGCCGGGTGGGCCGAGCGCCGGCGCATGCGCATCACGGTGCTCGCCGATCCCGACATCACGCCTGCGGAGCCACGGTGGATCGCGGCGGTGTCGGGCTTCGGCGCGTTGCGGCTGCTCGCGCCCGAGCGCGGCTGGCACGTGCTCGAGATGTCCGAGGTCGGAGCGATCCAGCGCGCCCGCGCCGAGGTCGCCGTCGTCGCACAACCCGCCGAGCCCGCCGGCGATGCCGAGGGCGCACTGCGTGCACAGGCCGAACGCGCGCTCGCCGCGCGGGCCGACATGCCGGCGATCGTGCGCCGCTACCGCGAGGAACCGTCGCCGCTGGTGCGCGATGGGGTGCGCGGCTGGCGCACGGGGCGCCTCGACCGCGTGCTGGCCGGGGAGTTCGACGTCATTCGTTGAGACGGGATGCGGAGGATCGGCAGCATCAGATCTCGCGCCGCTTCGCCGCCGTCCCGGGGTCGCCGGTGTTCGGCGTCCCCGCGCGTTCCATGATGAGCAGATGGACTTCCTCGCGCGCGACGGGGCAATGCTCCACGCCCTTCGGCACGATGAACAGTTCTCCGGGACCGAGCTCGACGTCGCCGCCGCGCATCTGGATCGTGAGCCGTCCCTTGAGCACGAGGAACAGGTCGTCCGTGTCCGCGTGATCGTGCCACACGAACTCGCCCTGCGCCTTCACCACCATGATGTCGTGGCCGTTGAACTGCGCGACGGTGCGCGGCTGCCAGTGTTCCGTGAACGTGGTGAGCTTCGCGGCGAGGTTCACTGCGTTCATGCGTTCGCTCCTTGGGTGCTCACGACTTCCACGAGAGGATGCCGAGGAACGGTTTCCACGGCCCGACGGCGGCGTCCTGCGTGCGTGCCATCACGCGCGCGATCTGCGCTAGGTGATTGAGGTCGTGCGTCGTCCACGTCGCGAGCAGCTGCCGCATCGTGACCGGCCCGAGCGTTGGATGCAATCCGCGCGCGGCGAGTGCGTCCGCATCGAGATCGACTCGAGCGAGTTCGTGCAGGTTGTCGCGCCGCAACCGCACGAACTCGTCGAGCAGCGCGCGTGTCGTGCGCGTGCGCAGCATCTCGTCGAAGCCGAAGCGATCAAAGGGCTCGAACGCCCGCGAGTCGCCGTGCTCGCGGATCATGCGCACGCGCGGCATCCAGTCGGCGAGTTCGCCGAGAATCAGGTGGCCGAGCACCGCGCGCGGACTGAACGTGCCCGGCCCTTCGTCGGCGAGCAGCCACGCGTCAGGAAGGTCGTCGAGCCACGCGTCGAGGATCGCAGGCGTGCGGCGCAGGATGGCGAGGTGCGTCCCGGGTTCAGCGTTCACGGGAACCTGGGGGCGTCGAGTCTCGCGAGCGACGAATTCGGCGCGATCATCCGGTAGTTGTCGACGATCATGGCGCGAACCCGGGGCCAGTCCTTCGCCCGGATCGCGCGCGCGCACTCCGACCCACCCGTGCTGTCTGACGTACGGGGCGCGGAAGAGTCGTCGGTATCGCCGCAGAGGATGTTGTCCTTCACGCGGATGTGCGGCTTCCCCGAGGTGGTCGTTTCGTGTGCATCGGGGAGCGCAAGGCAGATGGCTCGCACCTTCTCGAGAAGTGGATCCTGGCGTGGAAAGAGGATTGGACGCTCCGTTGTAGTGTGTTGCGACCCAGTACGATACCGCATAATGCGAACCGTCTTGCCGTTTCTTGCGTTGGGAAACTACGTTGTAATGCTAAGCGCAGCAATCAATTACTAGATCCGTATGCGGATGAACCCCCCAATCCTCTACAGGTCAACGTGATCCACGATCAAGCCGCTTCGAGACCACGAGGGGCCAAGGCTCGTGGAGCACGTTTCATGGCAAGTATAACTCGAACCACGGGGCCATCACGATCCAGGCCAGCACGCCGAACCGAGGGCCGCCTCAGGCCGGCGAGGTCCGGGTGGGTGAGCCGATCGCCGAGGACAAGCGCCACCGCGACCCCCACCACAAACAGCAGCGTCCGAGCGGGTCTTCCGATCCGGAGCAGCAACTCGAGAGAAGAGGAGAAGACCACCCGGTTCTTCCTCGACTGGTGGAGCGGGCTGGTCAGGACTGTGTGCGCCGGAATGAAACTCAGGAAGAGGCCGATCATCCAGCCGACGGTGCCGGCCCAGATGGCGGCGAGAAAGCGGATCGGAGCAGGCAGGGATCCGACCATGGGGAGTTCATACGGGGTCTGCCCACACGAGCGGCCGCCGCCGGCTTGCCGCACCTACCAGTCCCCCGTCACCCGTGTTTCACGTGAAACACTCAGATTCCGCAAGGGGCCCCCCGCAAGCCAGAGACCTCACCTGGAAACGGAATCTCCGACCGTTTCACGTGAAACATCGCCCCGCGCCCGCGTCGCATCACCCCCGCAACCTCTTGCAGCGCAGCCACCGGGAGAAGGGTATTGACGCTACCGCCACGCGCTCCGTAGTTTGTCGAAAGCTATTCGCCTCCGCAGTCAGGACCCAGCCCCCGCAAGGATGTGATGTTCCTATGGGCAAGGTGATTGCCGTCGCCAGCCAGAAGGGCGGCGTCGGAAAGACGACCACTGCGATCAACCTCAGCGCGTGCGCTGCCGATGAGGGGAAGCGCGTCTTGCTGGTCGACATCGACCCGCAGGGCAATGCGGGAAGCGGACTTGGCCTCGTTCCCGACGAGGCCGAACCAACCCTCTACGAAGTGTTGGTCGACAACTTCCCGATCGAACAGGCCATCCACCGGGATCTCCTTCCCGGGCTCGACATGCTGCCTGGAGGGCAGAAGCTCTCGGGCGCCGAAGTCGAACTCGTGACGGTCATGGCCCGCGAGACCAAGCTCCGCCAGGCGCTGGCCACGGTCCGCGATCAGTACGACTACATCTTCATCGACTGCCCGCCGTCGCTCGGCCTCCTCACGGTGAACACGCTCACGGCCGCAGACTCGGTGCTCATCCCCCTCCAGTGTGAGTACTACGCCCTCGAGGGATTGACCCAGCTCGTCCGTACGATCCAGCTCGTCCAGGAGAACTTGAATCCCGCGCTGCGGATCGAAGGCGTGCTCCTCACCATGTTCGATGCACGCCTGAACCTCTCGCAACAGGTGGCGGACGAAGCGCGGAAGTTCTTCTCCGACCGGGTTTATCGCACCGTAATTCCCCGCAATGTTCGGCTCAGTGAAGCTCCGAGCTTCGGCAAGGCGATCATTCACTACGACGGAAGCTCTACCGGTGCAGAGAGTTATCGAGCTCTTGCCCAGGAGGTCATGACCCCATGACGAGGAAAGCCCTAGGGCGAGGACTCGGCGCCCTCATCCCCGGCGCGCCCACGCCGCACGATGCGGCCGACGCGGCCGACGCGGCCGCGGAGGCGCGCGGAGCGGCGGCGCTTGCAGCAACACCGGCTCCAGAGGCACCTCCGGCGGCGCCCCCGGAGGCACCCCCGTGGTCTCCAGCAACGCACAGCACGGCAGTCACTTATGCGCCAACCGCAAGCTCTCCCGCGGCCGTGGCCGCCGCTGACTTCGAGCCTGGCGTGGTCGAGATTCCGCTGGACCGCATCGATCCCAACCCCAAGCAGCCCCGGCTCGAGTTCAACGTCGAGGCGCTGTCCGAACTTGCCGAATCGATCCGCGTCCAAGGTGTCCTCCAACCGGTGCTGGTGCGTCCCGCCGGCGATCGCTTCCAGCTCGTGGCCGGCGAGCGTCGCTTCCGCGCTTCGCAGAAGCTCGGCCGCGCGACGATCCCCGCAATCGTCCGCCCGATCGAAGACGACGAACTCCTCGAGGTCGCGCTGATCGAAAACCTGCAGCGCGAGGATCTCAACGCGATCGAAGAAGCGCTCGGCTACCAGCGCCTGATCGATGAGTTGCAGTACTCGCACGACAAGATGAGCCAGCGCGTCGGCAAGAGCCGTTCGGCAATCACCAATGCGCTTCGCCTGCTCGCACTTCCCTCGTCCGTCCAGGTGATGGTTTCACGTGAAACACTCACCGCCGGTCATGCACGTGCACTGCTCGCGCTGCAGTCGGGCGCGGAGATCGAAGCGAATGCACGCTACGTCGCCGACATGGGTCTCTCGGTACGCAAGACCGAAGCGCTCATCGCGCGGAAGCTGCGCCGCAAGAGCACGCCGCGGCGTCTGCGCGGAACTGGAGAAGGCCCGCAAGGTGCTGTGGATGCGGTTTCTAGCAACTACGCGGAGTGGACGACCGTGCTTCGTCGACGGCTCGCAACGCAGGTACGCCTCGTGCCGGCGCCGACGGGCGAGCGCGGCCAGATTGAAATCGAGTACTACGGTGAGACCGACCTCGAGCGCCTGCTCGAACTCCTGGGGGTGATGGAATGAGCCCGGAAGCCAAGACCGGAAGTGGACGCGGGCGCTCGCTCGCCCATCGTGTCGCAGCACGGGCGCTGGGGCTCGATTCCGCCGAAGCGGATGGGGGCGAGTCGCGCAACGTCCTGAAGAATCCGTTTGCGCGGGACCGAGACGGCGAAGAGGAAGGGGACATCGTTCCCAACTGCCATATCGGGGTGGGATCGAATTTCCGCGGGACCCTGATGATCGAGGGCACCCTGTTGGTGGACGGCGACTTCGACGGGGACATCCTCAACTGCGACCGCATCATCGTCGGGCCGTACGGACACGTGCAGGCCGATGTTCATGTGCGCGAAGCGATTGTGGCGGGCGTCTTCGACGGCGGGATCCAGGCGGAGGAACGCGTCTTCCTGCTGAGCGGGGCGCGCGTGAAGGGAGACCTCACCTCGAGCTCGATCGTGATCGAGGACGGCGTGCGCTTCTCCGGTCGCTGCACCATGCTCGACGAGAGCGCGCCCACCAGCCCGCCTGAAGTCGGCAATCGGCGTGGCAACTCATAGGGGCGAGCGGTGTTGCACTCTGGCGCGATTCGGCGGTGGATAACGGAAGCCGCCGGATCTCTGGCCTAAGCAACGTGAATACAATCGATTAGAACTGCCCCGCAGGCCTCCTGACACCATTGCGCACATCCGTCCACAGGTCTCGTTCCCTGTCTCGACCCGCCTGGGATCCAAACACCTCACTCCATAAGAAAGAGCACCGAACGAGTGTCAAGAACCCTTGACACGTCTAGATATGTCCACTATCTTTGACATCACGTAAAGCAACGCTGTCACCTCGAAACTCGTGGAGGCCCGGTGAATCCTTCATTCGAAGAAAAAAGCGTTTGGATTCAGCTGCTCGGCATGACCGTCGGGCTGGGCACCTACTTCGTAGTCGCCGCCTGGATGCTGGTACAGGGCATCACCGTCCTCGGCGCCTACATCCCCCTGTTCATCGCGGCCGTCGTGCTCCTCGTCGTCGTTCTGATCGCCGGCTACCTGGTTGCCGCGATCACCAGCCGACCCAGCCGACCCGAGCCCCGGGACGAACGCGATCGGCTGATCGAGTGGCGGGCAGAGAGTCACGCCTCGTGGATCCTGGGAGCCGGCGCCTTCACTGCGATCGTCGGGCTGGTCGCAGGCGTCGGCGACGTCTGGATCGCGCACTTGCTCATGCACTCGCTGATGCTGTCCCAGGTGGCAAAGCTCGGCCTCCAGCTCCTCTACTACCGCCGGGGGATGGGATCGTGAATCCGCCAAAGATGAAGATCCTCAACCAGATCCGGGTCTTGCGCTTTCACCAGGCGGAGATGACGCAGCAGGAGCTCGCCGACCGGATTGGCGTCTCCCGGCAGACGGTGAACGCGATCGAAGGCGGGAAGTACTCGCCCTCGTTGGCGGTGGCGTTCGAGATCGCGCGCGTCTTCGGGCAGCCGCTCGAAGCGGTATTCCAGTACTCGGAAGAGGGCTAGCCCCGGCTGATGGCCGACAGGTCCATCTCGGTCCAACCGTTGTTCTCCCAGCGGAACAGGCTCTCGCGATGGGTCTTTTCCACCGGATCGAGGATATAGTCGTACTGCACTCCCGCCCCGGACCGACCCGAGTAGATCGGCTTCTTCTCGAGCACCAACGGTCGGGTCAGCCGCTCCAGTTTCATCGGGCCGGTCGGCCCGTCGAAGACCAGAGTCTCGCGCACCGCCTTGTCCCTGGGGTCAGGATCGCTGGTCGTGTGCTCGGTCACCGTGAACTTGCGATGGATCTGGCCGACCATTGCGGACCATTTCTCGTCGTTCATTGCACCCCCTCCAAAAATCGCCAAGCCCAAACCGCACGCGAACTTGTCGGTCGGACCAACCAGCCTTTCCTTGACCCGTCGGGCTGCCCTTTCCATAATCCGGGCGACCCGTCGAGGCCGCCCCCTCGTCCCCCGGACCGGAGCATCGTGCTCCCAGCCGGACGCGGCTTCGCTCCCGGACCGAGGATATCCATGCACGGACTGCCGACCAACTCTTCCCTTGCCGCGCTCACCCAGGAATTCCTGGACCACCTGGTCACCACCGACCCGGTGTACGGCACGGTCCTCGGCCATCACGACCACGATCACCTGCTGCCGGCGCACGACAAGAAGAGCCGCGATCGCGCGGTCGGCGGATTCATGTCCCTGCAGGAACGCCTCGAAGGCATCGCCGAGGACGGGCTCGACGCGGCTGACCGTCTCGACCTGCGCGTGCTCGTGCACGGCGCGAAGGGTGCGCTGTTCGAGCTCGAGGACGAGCGCCCCTGGCAGTACGACCCGAACTTCTACATCCGCCAGGCCGGTGAGGGCGTCTCGACGCTGCTCAAGCGCGAGTTCGCGCCCGCCGCGCCGCGCTTCGAGAACGCGATCCGCCGCATCGAGCAGTTCCCTGCATACTTCGAGCAGGCCGAGCACAACCTCGTGCGCATGCCCAAGCCGCACGTGCTGGTCGGGCTGTTGCAGGTCGACGGCCTGTCGCAGTTCCTCGAGGACTCGTTCCTCAGCCAGGTCGATGCGCAGGCGCCCAAGCTCGCCGAGCGGGCGCGCAAGGCGGTCGACGAGGCGACGACGGCGCTCGTGCGCTTCGAGAAGTTCCTCAAGCAGGCCGCGCACAAGCCGGGCGGCGACTGGCGTCTGGGCGACGAACTGTACGGCGAGAAACTCGCGCTCGCCACCGGCGGCGACATGACGCCCGCCAAGCTCATGGACTGGGCGAAGGGCATGCTCAAGCAGCAGCGCGCGCGGATGGACGAAGTGGCGAAGGCGATGGGTGCGAAGGACATCAAGGACGCGCTGTCGCGCCTCGAAGCCGACAAGCCGGGCCGCGAGGACTTCCTGCCCGAGTGCACGAAGTTCTGCGCCGAACTCGACACGTTCCTGCGCGCCAACGACCTGGTGTCGATGCCGACCGACAGCCCGCTCAAGATCGAGCTCACGCCCGAGTTCGCGCGCGGCGTGCCGGGCGCATCGTGCGATCCCCCGGGCGTGCTCGAATCCCACCTGCCGACGTTCTTCTACATCACCCCGATCCCCGAGAGCTGGACGGCCGAGCAGACCGACGACTACCTGCGCGAGTACAACACGTGGCAGCTGCGCATCCTGTCGATCCACGAAGCGCTGCCCGGGCACTACGTGCAGCTGTGGCATGCCAACAAGAGCGGTCGCCTGGTGCCGAACATGCTGTGGAACGGCGCGTTCGCCGAGGGTTGGGCGGTCTACTCCGAGCAGCTCATGCTCGAGGCCGGCATCAACTCGGACCTGCGTCACGAGCTGGGACAGCTCAAGTTCTGGCAGCGCGCGGTGCTCAACACGATGATCGACGTCGGCCTGCACGCCCAGGACATGACCGAGGACGAGGCGCTGCGCCTGCTACTCGAAGAAGGCTTCCAGACCAAGAAGGTCGCCGAGGAGAAGATCAAGCGCGCGCAGGTGTCGTCGGTGCAGCTCTCGACGTACTTCGTGGGCTGGCAGCAGATCGTCCGCCTGCGCGACGAGCAGAAGGCGGCCAAGGGCGACGCGTTCAACCTGCGCGAGTTCAACGATGCGTTGCTCGCGCACGGCACACCGCCGCTGCCGTTCGTGCGCGAACTCTTCTTCGAGGTCGAAGCGGGCGAGCCCCGCGGTTAAGCGTGCCAGGGGAGGGCCCATGCGCCTGAACCACGAGCGTCTCTCCGAGATCGTCGCCGCGACGATCGATGCGCTGGCGCGTCGCAGCCGCTTGCTCGTGCTGGGCGCGTGCGCGCTGGTGCTCGCCGCGTCGTGGTGGGGCGCCCAGCGCTTCGCCGACCGACTGCTGACGCAGATTCCATCGCACACCGGCCCCGAATCACCGACCCCGCTGACCGCCGAAGAGATGCAGGACCAGGTGCGCCAGGCGCAGGAACTCAACGCGAAGATCCGCGAACAGCGCGAGGTCGCGCGCGCCTACTCGCTCGGCGAGACCGGCGACCGCATCGTCGGCACCGGCGCCGACCTCGACAGCGCGTTCGCACCGATCGACTGGGACAAGCCCGGCGTCACGGCGCAGGGCGCAGGGCGCCCGATCGACGACGTGGTCGACGTTCCCGCCACGCCGCTGTTCGCTCCGCGCGCCGAACGCTCGGCGCTGGCCCGCGAATCAGGCGCGAGCGGCACTGTGATCGTGCGCGCGCACGTCGACGCGTCCGGGCGCGTACTCGACACGACCCTCGAACGCTCGATCCCGCTGCTCAACGGGGCGGCCGTCGACGCGGTGCGACGCATTCGCTTCCGCCCCGCCGAGCGCGCCGGACTTCCGGTCGACTCGTGGGTGGCGGTGCCGGTGACGTTTGCGAACTGACCACCGACCCTCGCGGCGCACGATGCCCGCCGCGCAGGCCTGGCTCGGACTCGTCGCGTGGCTGCTTCTTCCACTGGCTGCGGGAGCCCTCGGCTCGCAGTTCATGCCGGGAGCGTGGTACGCGTCCCTCGCCAAGCCGTCGTGGAATCCACCCAGCTTCGTCTTCGCCCCCGTGTGGACGACCCTCTATATCCTCATGGGCGTGGCAGCGTGGCTTGTGTGGCGACGGGCCGGCTTCCGTGGCGCACGACTTCCGCTCGTCCTCTTCATCGTGCAACTCGGACTCAACGCGCTGTGGACGTTCCTGTTCTTCGGGCGGTTCCGGCCCGACCTGGCGTTCCTCGACATCGTGGCGTTGTGGCTCATGATCCTCGTCGTGACGGTACTATTCTGGCGACACGATCGCCGGGCGGGAGCGTTGCTGCTGCCCTACATCGCCTGGGTCGGCTTTGCCGCCGTCCTCAACTTCACGCTCTGGCGGATGAACGCCGGCTGAGTCGGCCGGAACTGCGTGCGGGCATGAACGGCAGCGAAGCGAGCCGGTCCGGTCGCTGTGACCCGGTCGGCTCGTTGGTCGCAATCGACACGGTGAACACGCGCTAGGCAACCACCTCGACGTAGGCCGAAGACGTGCTCGGCGCCGGAACTCGACCGCCCTCCGCGCGGATACCCTCAAGATGGAACACGATCGCGCGCTGCATCTCCTTGACGACTCCCGTGCGCGTCCGCCCGGTCGCCACACACCCACCCAGATCCGGCGAGTACGCCGAGTAACCGGTTTTCGTCTTTTCGACGACAACGAGATACTTCACAGGTCGATCCTCCTACTCGCTCTTCATCGGCACGAACACGATCTCGACCGACTCGCCCGGGTTGTGCATCCGGATGCGGAATCGATCGGCCGTCAGCTCGAGCACGTCGACCGGATAGGTGATCCCCTCCTCGGTCATCGTCAACCCGCTGTCGGTGCGTGCCCATGCGCCGATGAGCGGCTGGTTGCCCGTCGAGGTGATCTCGAGCCGGCCATCGGAGTAGAACGTATAGTGCGCGCCGGGCTGGATCTGCGGCGACGACGCGACCTGCCATGTGCGATCGACGAACGTGGGCTCGGCGGCGGGCGCCGCGGGCGTCGGCGACGTGCTCGTGGCGGCGGGAGGGGCCTCGGCGGCGGGCTGCGGTGCACAGCCGCTGAACATGAACACGAGCGCCGCGAACGGCAGTGCGACTCCGATGCGATGCTTCATGCGTGCTCTCCTTGCGCGCCTTCGGCGCGCGTCATCGGGCCGATCAGGTCCCACTTGTTGCCGTACAGATCCACGAACACCGCGACCGTACCGTACGCCTCGTGACGCGGGCCCTCCACGAAGCACACGCCGGCCGCCGATAGTCGTGCGAAGTCCGCCGTGAAGTCATCCGTCTCGACGAACAGGAACACCCGTCCGCCGGTCTGGTCACCGATGCGGGAAGCCTGTGCTTCGTTGGCGGCACGCGCGAGAAGCATTGTAGCACCCGCGCCGGTTCCCGCCGGCGCGATCAGGACCCAGCGCTTGCCGCCCGCGCCCGGCAGCGGCGTGTCCTCCACCAGCCCGAAGCCGAGCACGCCCACGTACCAGGCGATCGCCTCGTCGTAGTCGCGCACGACGAGCGCGATGGAACGGAGCGCACGGATCACTTCGGATAGTCCGCGATGCCAGCGCCGAGACGGATGTCGCGGCGCACGCGCCACGTCCCGTCGGAGTCGCGCGTGGGCGTGGCGGTGCCGATGCCGCCGCGACCGTGCTCGTGGTCCGCGCGCTGCTCGGCGGTGAGGAACGCATCGTCGGTGAACACGATGTCATCGATCCAGTACGTGCAGCGCCCGGGCTCGAGCACGTGCATGTGGATGTGCTGCGGGATGTCGCTGTCGGGATAGCTCGCCGGCCGGATCGTGGTGAACGCGTAGCGCCCCGCGGCATCGGTCTTCGCCCAGCCGCGCAGCTTGCCGTGGCGATACGCCGACGTGCCCTTGAAGCGCTCGTCGTGCGGATAGATGCCCTTCGCATTCGTCTGGTAACCGTAGACCACAATGCCGGAGGCAGGCTTTCCAACCCGATCAAGCACGATGCCGTCGACGCGCAGGGCAACGCCGGGTTCGCCGGCCTGAGCGATGCGCGCGCTCGCGCCGAGGCCCGCGAGCTTCGGCATGCCGATGAACACGGCGTCGCAGCCCTCGCACAGACCGCCGACGACAGGCTCGCGCGCGGCGGCCGGCGGAGCGCACGAGACGACGAGAAGCGTGAGCAGCAGCAGTGTCGCGACAGCGCTAAATCGGGACATGGCCATGCGGCCTCCTCTTCGGGAGTTCGAGCCGTTCCGGGGCGCGCCGAGTGTGGCGCACGCCGGGGCCGCGCGATGTGCAGAATCGATCAAGCCTGCGTCGCGTCACCTTCGACCGCATACTCGACCACGGTGATCTCGAGCGTGCGCTCGCCGCCTGCCGTGCGGAAACGGACCGTGTCCCCGACGCGCTTGCCCAGGATCGCCTGCGCGAGCGGCACGAGGAACGCGATGCTCCCGCGCTCGGGATCGGCCTCGTCAACGCCCACGACCTGCAGTCGCTCGACCTCGCCGGCCGCCGGCCCCGCGACCGTGCGCAACGTGACGGTCGCGCCGAAGCGCACCGTCGCCCCTGTGCCTGCGGCGGTCGTTCGCGGATCGACGACCTGCGCGGTGGCGAGGCGATCAGCCAGCTCGCGCGTGCGCTGCGTCACCACGGAGCCGCGGCGGCGGCGCACGCCGTCGTCGAGCGCGACATCGGCCTCGAGCGCGGCACGCGCGGCCTCGAGCTCATGCATCTCGGCCTGCAGCAGTGCGAGCCCGTGCGGCGTGACGTAGTTGGGCGCGCCCGGCGGCAGCGGGGCGCGCGGCGCGACGACGGGATCTTCCCACGCGTCGTCCTTGACGAAGGCGCGGCTCACTTCGTCTTCGCGGTCTTTCCGAGCGCCTGTGCCCAGCCCGGCATCACGGCGATCTCGCGCAGCTCGGTCCCATCCTCGGGCGGAACGCGCACGAGGAACTTCTGCCCCGACGGGTGGAGTGCAACGTCCCGCAAGCCGCCATCGCCGGTAAGAATCGGCATGGGGAACAGGCGTTGCGCCGTGCCCGGAATCAGGGCGCCCTCGTCCTCGAGCAGCGGCGTCGCCACCACCCAGCCGCCGCTGATGGCGTACAGCGTCCGGTCGTCGGGGGCCCACATCGGCACGGTGCCGCCCTCCCGCGTGATCTGGACGCGATTGCCCGGGCGGCCCACCGGACGCACGTAGACCTGCCTCCGCCCCGACTCGTCGCTCGCGTAGGCGACCCAGCGACCGTCGCGGGACAGCTCCGCATTGAGCTGTGCGCGCGGCTCGGCGACCAGCGCAACGGGCGATCCCGAACCGTCGAGCGGAATGACCGATACATCCGCTTCGGCCGCCCCGAACTCTCCGAAGAGGAGCGATGTTCCGTCCGGCGTCACGTCGTGGAGCACGAGCGGAGTGGTCTCCTTCGTGAAGATGACGCGCCCGGAATCCGCCCCGTTGACCAGGCCGACACGGATCTGGTTGTACGGCGGATCGTTGTGAACCCACACGCCGTGCCGGCCGTCGGGGAGCCACAGGGGTGCCGCTCCCTTGTCGTCGTTCGTCACCTGAATGGTCGCGTCGTGCTCGAGATCGATGAGGAGCACGTTCGAGCGCCCGCCGCCACCCGGACCGACGTCGGCGAGGACGCGGGTGCCATCGGGCGAGAAGTCGATGCGGTTGTACTCGCGCGGCTCCGATTCAACGAGCGTCTGCCGTCCCTCGAAGTCGATCCACGCCAGGCGGCTGTCCGAGCGCGTGGCTCGTCCGGCGACGAGGACGAGCGTCCCGTTACGCGCGACGTCGAAGAACACAGTGCCCGCGGTCGGCTTGCCGAGGACGCCGTCGAAGACCGGGACGGGGGTGCCGCCGCCGGCTGGATTCCGCGGGTCGATCTTCTGCGCGTAGAGCGATCCTGCGCGCGCCACGACGAGCCGGTTGGGTGGCGCAAAGCGGGCCGCACTGCCGGCCGAGATCAGGCGTCGCTCGCCGGTGCGGGTCGATACCGCCTCGATGCGCGAGGTATCGTAGTCGCCCGGCTTGTCCATGGTGCCGATCGTGAAGACGACCCATTCGCCGCCCGGAAGTCCCAACGGCCAGCGGTGTGTGCGCTCGTTCTTCGTCGAGTCGACCTGCGTGAGCGCGACGGGCGCGCCGCCGTCCGCCGGAATCCGGTACAGCGGCGAGGCATAGGTCGGCGAATAGACGATCGAGCCGTCGTCGAGCCACGCTCCGCCGCGATCGGCGCCGACCTCGGCGAGATCGACCGGTGTTCCGCCGCGAACCGAAACTTTTCTGAGCTGCGAGCCAGCGAAAAATGCGACCCACTCGCCGTCGGGAGAGAAGAACGGGTTGTGCCCGTCCTCGGTGCCCGGCAGCGGTGTGGCGACCCGTTCGCCCAGCGGGCGCAGGTAAAGGCGAATCACGCCGTCACGCTGCGCGGCATAGACGAGCGTGTGCCCGTCCGGAGAAAGTGCCAGCACGTTGTTCTCGATCCCCGCGTCCAGCCGATCGCCCCGTGGCAACAACACGCTGAGCGCGACCGGCTCGGCCGGCGCCGACCGCGACAGGAGCTTCGTCGCCACGACGCCGACAACCGCCGCGGCGATCAAGGCAACGATGGCGAGCACAATGCTCGCCGTGGGCGACGACTGCTTCGCCGCGAGCGTCGCAGCGGGCGTCGGCAGCGGCCCCGAGTCCATCGCCACCCCCAGCGTGATACGCGCCTCGCCGATGTCGCGCAGGCGCTCGCGCGGATCCTTGGTCAGGCAGCGCATGAGCAGCGCGCGCACGCGGGCGGGTGTGGCGGAAGGCAGCGCCGCGAGATCGGGCTCGCGGGTGAGGATCGACGCGATCGTGTCCGAGATGGTCTCGCCGCCGAACGTCGCGCGCCCGACCAGGCATTCGTACAGCAAGCAGCCGAACGACCAGATGTCCGAGCGCTTGTCGACCGGCCGGCCGCGCGCCTGCTCCGGACTCATGTACGCCGCGGTGCCGAGTACGACGCCGACCTCGGTGCCACCGTAGGTCATCGTCGGCGAGGCCGACACGCTGGGATCAGAGCCCGCACGCTCGGCGACGCCCGACTTGGCCAGCCCGAAGTCGAGCACCTTGACGTCGCCCACGGGCGTGATCATCACGTTGCCGGGCTTCAGGTCGCGATGCACGACGCCGTTCTCGTGCGCCGCCTCGAGCCCCGCGGCAACCTGTCGCGCGACGTCGCAGGCCTCGTCGAGCGGCAGCGCCCCGCGCGCGAGGCGCGCCGCAAGCGTCTCGCCCTCGATGCACTCGAGCACCAGGTAGCGCGCGCCGTCCTCCTCCTCGAGCCCGAGGATACCCGCGATGTTCGGATGCGACAGCGAGGCGAGCAGCTTGGCCTCGCGCTCGAAGCGCGCCAGGCGCGCCGGATCCTGCGCGAACGCAGCGGGCAACGCCTTGATCGCGACGTCGCGCGCCAGGCGCGTGTCGCGGGCGCGGAACACCTCGCCCATGCCCCCGGCGCCGAGCGGGCCGAGGATTTCGTAGGGACCAATGAGGGTGCCGGGAGCGAGGGACATGGTGGCGGGAATCTACCGCAATCCGGCAACGGTAGTCGCGGCGGATGCGTCATACTGCCGCGTCGCCTTCCACCCCTGCTCGCGGAGGACAACCCGATGACCGACCCGGAGCCGTCCGCCGCCGCCCGCATCGGCGGCCTCTCGCTGATTGCCGCGGCGGTGCTGTTCATCGCCGCGTTCAGCTACCTCGCGAGGACGTTCGACTATCCCGACGTGCTCGATCGCGGTGCCGCCGAGGTGCTGCCGCGACTGCTCGCGCTGGGCCCGGCCGGGCGTGACGTCTGGGCGATCTACGGATTGCTGCCGTTGCTGCTCGTGCCCGCCGGTGTCGGCGTCGCGCGGGCATTCCGGCGCAGCGCGCCGGGCGCTTCGACCACGGCGCTCGTCTTCGCCGCGATCTCGGCGCTGACGATGATGCTGGGGCTCCTGCGCTGGCCGAGCATCCAGTGGGAGATCGCACAGGCGTGGGTCGTCGCGCCGGAGGGCGGCACCGAGCGCGCGTCGCTCGCCGCCGTGTTCGACGGGCTCAACCTGTACCTCGGCGTGTTCATCGGCGAGTTCGTGGGCGAGCTGGCGCTCAACCTGTTCTTCGCGCTCACCGCGTGGGCGATGTGGCGCACGCCGCGCACGGCCGGGCTGCGGCCGTTCGCGTGGATCGGCTTCGTGGCCGCCGTCTCGGGTGCGATCGCGATGTTCCGCAACGCCACGTCGCTCGTCGCGCCGGTGTCCGCGGCGAACGACTACGTGCTCCCGCTGGCGTTGATCGGGCTGGGGGTGGGATTGATGCGGGCGCCCAGCGAGGGGCGGGACTAGCGGAGGACGGCCTCGGCGCGCGCCAGCATCGCCCGGGAATCGACGTCCATCGAGCCCCACAACCACGACCAGTCGTACCGCGCACGGTCCGTGAAGAGGGCGCGCGCCGCCGCCAGGTGCGCCGCGCCCTCGCCAGCCGCAGCCCGGCCGGCCAGCGCCATCACCATGTAGTGCCCGCCGCCGAGTGTGTGCACGCGACCCTCGAGGTGCGCGATCAATTGAGCGAACGCCGCCCGCGCGCCCGCGCGATCGCCCTGGTCGAGCGCGGTGCGACCGAGCGTGACCAACGCGAAGCTACGAAACGTATCGCGATACATGTGGTCCGTGCGCTCGACGACTGCGAGTCCCTCCATCGCGAGCGAGCGAGCCTCGGCGAGCCGACCCTGCCGTCGCCGCGCCTCGCCAATGTAGGCCGCGACGCCCGCGGTCGGACCCGTACGGATCGGGTGCGCCTCGAAGTGGCGCGCCTGCTCGAAGCACCAGATCGCCTCGTCGCTCCGCCCGGCCTCGAGGTGCGCCCAGCCGAGCGCGAGCCAGGCGAAGCCGAACGTCGGCTCGATGGCGACCGCACGTTGCAACGCACGCGCCGCCTCGTCGAGGCGGCCGGCAACGATCAGGGCGCAACCCGCGAAGTACGGGCCATGATTGTTGTGCGGATCGAGCTCCTCGACGCGCGCGGCTTCGGCCAGCGCCTCCTCCAGCTTCCAGCGGCGGGCCAGCGCATAGCACAGCCAGACGTGCGGCTCCCCAAGCAACGGATCGAGTTCGATGGCACGCCGCGCGTAGCCGATGGCCTTGTCAAGCTCGGCGTGCTCCGTGCGAAACGTGAACTGCATCGCGTGGAACGACGCCAGTCCGGCGAATGGCGGCGCGAACGTGGGATCGAGCCGGATCGCCTCCTCGTAGCGGCGACGCGCCTCGTCGAACGCGCCCTTCTCGAGGCGCAGCCACTGCTGGCGTCCCCGCGCATGCGCCTCGTACGCCGCGCGACGCGAGTCGCTGGCGGCCGGTGCGGCCACGGTCGGGGCAGCGGCCGCGGTCGCCTCCGAGCGGGCGAGCCCGCCCAGCAGCACGTCCCTCACGCTCGCGGCAACGCGATCCTGCAGCTCGAAAAACGCTGCGACCGGCGCGTCGAGCGTCCCCTCGTGCAGCACGTCCTCGGTCGCCACGTCGGTGAGGCGCACGCGGACGGCCAGCGTGCCGTCGACCTGACCGTAGGATCCGGCCAGCAGCCAGCGCGACGCGACCCTCTGCCCGACAGCCTGCGCCTCGGTCGCCGGATCGGTCAGCCCGGCGCCGGAGCCGGAGGAGGCAAGCCGCACCTCTGCCCGCGCCCGTGCCACGCGCGAACGTGGCAGCAGCGTCACGCCGTCGATCATCGCCAACGCGGCGCCGACGCTTTCGCCGAGCGCACCACCGATCCAGTCCGTCTCGGGATCGCGATCGGTGTTCACGAAGTCGAGCACGGCCAGCGTCGCAACGCCGCGATCCTCGCCGGCACCTGCGTCCTGGAGCGCGCGCAGGGCGCGCAGGAACTCGCCCGCCGATGCGGGCCGCGCCGCGGCAGTGGGGTCGAGCGCGCGACGCACCAGCTCGGCGAGCACCGGCGGCACGCTCGCCGGCAACGGCGCACCCTGGTGCGCGGGGCGACCGCTCAACATCTCGTGCAGCACCGCCCCGAGCGCATGGAGATCGGTCGCAGGCTCGGCCTCCTCGCCCCGCATCTGCTCGGGCGCCATGTAGCCCGGCGTGCCGAGCACGACTCCGATCTGGGTGAACTGGGTGAGCCTCGCGCCGGTCGCGCCGCCGCCTGCATCGCCCGGCGCGTCGAACGCGCGCGCCAGCCCGAAGTCGAGCAGCTTCACGCCACCGCTCGGCGTGAGCATGATGTTCTCGGGCTTGATGTCGCGGTGGACAAGGCCGGCGGCGTGCGCGTGCGCCAGTCCCTCGAGCAGCACGGCGGCGACGCCGATCGCGGTGGCCGGATCGAGCGGTCCGCGCGCCAGGCGCGCCCGCAGCGTCTCGCCCGGGACCGGCTCGAGCGCGAGGAACACCTCGCCGTCGACTTCGCCCGCCTCGTAGAACGTGGCGATCGCGGGATGCTGCAGTCGCGCCAAGGCCCGCGCCTCACGCACGAAGCGCTCGCGCAGGAACGCAGCCTCGCTCGCTGGCATGTCGGGTGCCGCAGCGCGCAGCAGCTTGAGCGCCACCGGCCGGCCGAGCGCGAGATCCACCGCGCGGTAGACCTCACCCATGCCACCCGCGCCGAGGCGGGCTTCGATCAGGTAATGCGAGAGCGTGCGGCCGAGCATGACGGGGAGGGTACCCTCTAGGGTGCCGCCCACGAGGCGCCGAGTTGTCAGCCCTGGGGCGCAAGGAGGTCTTCATGAAGGAGCGTAAGGTCAGAACGTACGGAGCGTACGCGCTCCCAAGATCATCATTGGAGCCAGGGCGACTCCACCGCACCGGGCTTGATCTCGGTCGATGGCACGCTCCGGTGAGATTGCCCCCCTGCGGACCTGGCACTCCCCTCACCAACGGAAGGGAACGCGGGTTGCGCGCCAAGACCAACGGAAGTCCGGTCGCATCCTCCTGAATCGTCTCATCTGTTTGCAGGACAACGCCTTAGTTTGCCAAGGAGCGCCTCGGCGAGCTAGATCGAGGAGGTCCGAGGACGTCTTGGAGAGCCTGGCCCCCCAAAAAAGCTATGAATACCGCTCTCAACTTGTTTGACAGCCAGCAACTGAGGAGTAGATTTGACGGCGCTCGCCCCTTGTAGCCTTGTGGCCGAGGGGACGTCGATCTGACAGTTCAAAAGTCGCAGTGCAAACCCACGCGCCACCGCATGGATGCGGAGGGCTCATCGACGGACGTGAAACCCGGTGCACGTCTGGCCGCACCATTTCCCCGTCCGACAAGGAGGAACCCCGAGATGAAGACACCCCGATTCTTCATCGCTCTCGCCGCATGCGCGGTCGTCTTCACGATCGCGTCGAGTCTTTGCGCGCCGGTCCTCCGGAGTTGCTCGGCGGAGTCGATGCCGGTGC
>JANPEF010000126.1:0-10509 GCA_031431875.1 Candidatus Eiseniibacteriota bacterium
CGGGCCGCGCGACCCGCGTGCTCCACGACTACGAGAAGACGACTGGTCTTCCGGGCGAAGTTCTCACCTCCGCCGGTGACGGCGACGATCCGTGGTACCGCATCGTGCTGGGGCGATTCGCCAGCGAGTCCGCAGCGCGCACGCGCGGCGACCAGCTGCTGACGAACGGCATGATCGCCGAGGCCATCGTCATTCCGTACACGCCCCGCCAGGACTGACCGCACCCGACAGCCCGAGCGCGAGTTGCTCCCCCGGCACCACTTCGGGCACCGGTGCGAGGCGGATGGTGCGGCGATCGCCGATTCCGTGCCGACGCGACAGCTCCTTCACCGTCGCTCGAATCCCCTCATCCACCTCTCTCGGCAGGGAAGCGCCGCGTCGATCCCCACCGCGACGAGCGTGAGGCGATAGCGACTCTCGGTCGGCTGGTAGGGATCGGTCGCCGCGCCGCTCGAACGCGCACACGTAGCAGAACGCGCAGCGATGCGAGCAACCGGTGTACGGATTGAGCGACCACGCGAACGGCATGCCCGTGACGCGATTGAGCGCCGGGGTGCAGGGGGACTCGCGATAGCGGATGTGCGGCATGGCGGCCTGCGGAAGATCGCGCCGCGCGAACCGGGTGGGTTCGGCAGACTCGCACGAAGCAGGGCCTTGGTTGACAGGCGCCCGCCCGGCTGGCTAAGGTGCGGAGGTCGCGGCCGTTTCGCGGGCCGCCGCCGTCGCCGCGACCCCCGCCTTTGCGTCCCCATCGTCTAGTGGCCCAGGACACCGCCCTTTCACGGCGGCGACGCGGGTTCGACTCCCGCTGGGGACGCCAATCTCACGGCAATCTCGAGGCACTCAACGATACCGGACCTTGACTCTCCCCCAGGTCGCCTGAGCCGCGGGAACGCTGATCTCGCGCACGACGTTCACGTTGTCGAATCGCGCACTCCAGTCCCGGCTTCCCGGCTCGACCACCAAACAGAACGCGATTTCGTGCGCGCCGCAGGGGATGGCGGAGCCCCATGTAGTCCATCCCGCGTAGGCATTCGCATTGTCGCAGTACTCGATCCTACCGTCGAGCCAGACACACATGCGCGCGGTATTGAGATCGGGATAGGACGACTCGAGCACGACTTGATAGCCAAGCCCGCAAATGGTCAGGTCCGCGGGCTCTCCGCAGTCGAACCGCGTGCGGATGCACGCCTGTTCCCGCGAGGAGCCGTTCCCAGGCGCACGGATCAGCGCATGACCGCCGGGATTTCCGCCAACCGATGGAAAGTAGACGCTCCATCCTGCAGGCAGAGCATCCACCGTCCAGTTCGCGCCGCCCAATTCGAAGTCGCCGTTCGGCAGTTGTGCCGACGCAGGGCCCGCGCCTGTCAATCCGGCCACCGAGACGAGGAGTGCCGCAAGCACTCGTCCTGTCATCGCATCCCTCCACTGGGGATCGGGTAGGAAATAGACGCCACCTGATGCCTCGGACCTCCGCGTGCCCTAACGGTATACCGTTTTCACTCGACCCCAGCTCGAGGGATGCGCTGGGAGCCCCTGCCTTCTTGGCGGGCAATCAGGCACTTCAGAGGGATCGTTCCAAGTGAGACGATCGTGTTCCGGAAACACTTGAGCGAACGTGTCCCCCGCGATGCAGACGCCACCCGCGAACAGGAAGCACAGCGACTCGCCCACGAAGAAGCAGTCGGTCTCCGCGAGTCCATGGTCGAACGTAATCGTCGCGAGACCGTACCGTCGCAGCGGGTCGGGGACAAATGTGGGGTCGAAACGAAATGAAAAGGACAGTTCGTCCGTCCCCGCGTCCTCCCCACGCGACCATCCCGCGAGAACGTCGAGCCCCGGAATGGTGTCGCAGTCGGCCACGAAGGGTCGTGCCACGAGCCCCGACGGCCCGGGGCAACCGCGAGGGAAGAATCCCCAGGCCGTCTGATAGCCCGTGTTCACTTCGACCGATAGGACAAAGAGCTGGATGTTGGCGGGGAGTCCGGTGATGGAAAGCGTCTGCGTGTAGAGGCCGGGTCCCTCGTAGTCCCGGTTGCGGACGAAAGGCTCGCATCGATCCCAGTTGTAGAGAGCGACCAGCTCCGCCGCGGCGGGAATCGCCGTCAGAAGTAGGACGACGGCAGCAGCGAACCATGCGGCGGGAAGCAAGGGGCGGCGCATCCAAGACTCCTTCTGGGGGCTGCAAGGATACCCTGTCCACTCTGCACGGACCATCGCAATCGGAACTCAGGCGAGCTTGAGGGCCCTCCGGATTGATTGCAGGCGCTTAAACCACACCTCGAGCTGGTTCCAACTTGGCGGGTTCAGGGACGCCATTCCTGCATCGACGCCCATGGTGCTTCGATCACCCGGGGTTCCGACTCTCGCTCGCCGGGTGGAACCGGATCGCCTGCCCCACCGACAGTCGACCGATGCGCGTGACCGTGCCGTAGATTCCCGCGTTGTTCTCGTTCGCCCGAACGACCGCCCTGAGCACTGCCGGAGCCGACTTCGCGGAATCGGGATCGAGGTTCACCATCGAACAGCGCACGTCGCGCTGCGTGACGGCGATGGCCGGGGCGTCGTTTCCCTCGCCGAAGGTGAGCCCGCCGCCCACCCACTCATTTTCCTGGAACGGCGTCGATCGTGACGACCGGACAACGACGTTCGGGCGGAAGCGTCGCACGTCCGCGCTCCCCCCCGACAGCCGTCCGACTTCTCGAACCGTGTCGGTGGCGATCACCGACATGCTCGCCTCGTCGAAGATGCCCTGTTTCAGCTGCATCATCTGTACGGGTGCCCCGTAGCGTCGTCCGACCTCCGCGGCCAGTTCATCCCCGAAGACCAGCATCTCCTCGCCGTCCGGCGTGCGAACATGCGTCGGGAGTTCACCCGGAGCGGCGCCATCGTGTCGGTGCGGAGCGAAGCGGAGCAGGTCGGGAAACCTGCCCGCATTGAGCCACGGAAATCCGCCGCGGTCCTCTATCCGCCGGAAGGCCAGGCGGCGGTCCCCATTGATGCCGTGCCATCCCACGTCGGCGACCTCGAGACGTTCGCCGCGCATGGACTTCACGGGATACCGGAAGATCGCTTCGACGTGTCCGATTTCCACAGTCATGTTCATGCGAACCCTCCTGGCGGATCCACGAATGCGTTCGACGAGCGGATTGTACGCGAGCCCGCCCTCCCGCGAAATGCCCCACGGCATTCCCGGACGTGGTATCGTTCGCGCCCTGTCGTCCATTGGTCCACACTTTCGTGCCCCCTCTTCGAGAGGCCCCCCATGTACGCACGCTTCGCCGCGCCGCGACCCTCGGCCGTGTTCGCCTTGCTCCTGTTCGCCACCACGCTGGGATCCGCCTCGATCGCCGCCGCCCAGGCCTGCGGCCCAGCCGCCTGCGGCACGGGGTTCCAGTACATCGACTTCGAGTCCCTGGCCCCCGGCACCTCGGTCGAGGGCCCGGCTGCGATCCACCCGGACCTGACGATCTCGAGCGTGGCCTGGCCGTTCGGGCCGACCTGCCCGCTCGGTAGCGCCGCCGTCATCGAGGAGGGCAATCTCTTTCCGTTCGTCTCCTACGGAACCACCAGCGCAGTGCAGAACGGTTGCCTCAACGGAATCCGCGGCTTCGGCGACGACTCGGGTTGCGTACTCGACTACGACTTCGCGTTTCCGGCGGTGGCGGGCGTGTCGTGCTTCTCGATCCGCATGCTCGACTTCGGCGACCTCTTCCCGTTCGCCAACCCGACGCACGTCGTGACGCTGACCGCCTATGACGCGGCGAGCACGGTGCTCGACACCGACGTCCTCACCATGACCGGTGCGGTCGACCTGGTGGGCGGCGACGCCTGCGTCTCGCAGGCCGGCGCCCCGGGCAATTATCGCCTCGTGGTTTCCGGCCCGGGCATCGTCCTCGTGACGCTGCGCTTCAATGACTCGCCGGATCCCGGCGTCGGCTTCGACGACATCACGTTCTGCGAGGCGGGCGCCCCGACCCCGGCGCTGCCCGGATCGTGGGGCGGGGTGAAGGCACAGTATCGTTGAGCAGACGGGCACTCCGAACCCGTGTACACTCGCAGGCGATCCGCACCCCGCGCCTTCCCCGGCGCGCTGTCCGGCTTCCCTCGACGTGGTCTCGATCCATGCGCCATTCGTTCGCCGTGTCGTCCCGCGCGACGACGCTCGCCGTCGTCGCGCTCTCCTTCCTTGTCGCCCCCGCCACCGCCCAACCCTTCACCCGCGTCGTCGATCCCGCGATCGACGCGTTCGTCCAGTCGTGCAGCAGCGCGAGCTGGATCGACGCGGACGGCGACGGCGATCTCGACCTGTTCGTCACCACGTGGTCGGCGGCCACGCCGAACGTCCTGTTCCGCAATGACGGCGTCGCCGGCTTCGTCCGCGACGCGGGCTTCGGCCTCGAGACGGTGAGCGGCGAGTCCTTCGGCGCCGGCTGGGCCGACGTCGACGGCGACGGCCGCCCCGAGCCGTTCGTCTCGCAGCTCTTCGCCGCCGGCGGCGTCCTGTTCCAGTCGACCGGCGGCACCTTCGTCGCGCGGCCCGACCTCGTCGTCACCGGCGTCGCGGTGAAGGGCCAGGGCGCCTGGGGCGACTTCGACGCGGACGGCGATCCCGACCTGGTGATCGCCTGCCTGCTCGGCACCGGCGGCATCACGACGGCGAACCGCCTCTTCGTCAACGACGGAGGGTTCGCCTTCACCGAGCGTGACACCGCCACGCTGGCCTCGGTTCTCGACACCCACCACACCGCGACGTGGTGCGACTACGACGACGACGGCGACGTCGACCTGTTCTTCGCCGCCGGCGGCGTGGGGACGGGAAAGCGCGACCGCGCGTGGCGCAACATGCGGGTCGAGAGCGGCACCGCGTTCTTCACGCCGATCACGACGGGCCCGCTGGTCACCGACTTCCACGACTCGCAGCTGATCAGCTGGGCCGACGTCGACAACGACGGCGACCGCGACGCCTACGTGATCAACTACACGACCTACCCGAACATGCTCTATCGCAACGATGGCGGCGGGACCTTCACCAAGCGCACCGGCATCGGGACGATCGCCACCGATGCGGGGCTCGCGCACGGCGCGGCGTGGGGCGACTACGACAACGACGGCGACCTCGACGTCTACGTCGCGCGCGACGGCGGACAGGCCAACCGCTTCTACCAGAACGCGGGCGACGGCACGTTCACCGCGATCACGACCGGCGAGTTCGTCACCCTCGGACGCTCCAACTGGAGCGCGGTCGCCGGCGACTACGACCGCGACGGCGACCTCGACCTGTTCGCCCCGGTGCGCGACGCGAACGGACCCGGCCTCCTCTATCGCAATGACCTCGCGTCGGGCGCGCACTGGTCCGCGATCCACGCGGTCGGTTCCACCGGCCGTTTCCCGGTCCTCGGAGCGAAGCTGCGCGTGCGCGCCGTGATCGGCGGCCTGCCCCGCTGGCAGGTGCGCGAAGTCTCTGCGTCGACGGGCTACGGCGGCCACGACATGCTCGACGCGCACTTCGGTCTCAGCGACGCCGCGTGGATCGACACGCTGATCGCCGAGTGGCCCGGCGGCACCCGCGACACCGTCGTCGGCCTTCCGGTCGATCGCGTGCTCACCCTCACGCAGTCGGTCGGTGTCGTGGACGTGGCGGCCCCCGCCGGCACACCGCAGGCGACCGGGCTCACGCTCGACGCGCTCTCGCCGAATCCCACGCGCGGCGCCGTCCGCCTGTCGCTCGCCCTGGCGAACACCGGCCCGGTGCGGATCGACCTGCACGACGTCCGGGGCCGGCACGTGCAGACGCTATTCGCAGGGCGCCTCGAAGCCGGCCGCCACGCGCTGCCGGGGACAGTGCCGGCGGGGCTGCCGGCGGGCGCCTACTTCGTCCGGGCCATGGCTCCCGGGCAGGCGACGGCCGCGAGACGCCTTGCCGTGGTTCGTTGAACACCTTCATGCGCGCGCGTTTCGTCCTGCGCTGCAACGACTTCCGGGGGCGCTTCAGCGTCACTCGGGGGCCGCCGATCACGGAGGGAGCAGCTCGTCCGCGTACCGCTCCCGCCCGGGGGTCCCATGCTGCGTCACGGTTTTCGCGCGCTCCTCCTGCTGTCGTCGGCCGTCGGTCTCGTCCTCTACTTCTCGGCGGCGCTGCCGACCGTACGCACGGCCGGACCATCCGCCGCCCCCGACTCGGTCGAGTCGGCCATCCTCGCCCAGGCGAATCATCTGCTCGATCATGCCTCGCCCTACGTCGAGCCGACCGGCGACGCGCCGGTGAGCCTCATGCCCGGCTACGGCATCGCGATCGCACTCCTCATGGGCGCCGACGATGCGCAGCTGTGGATCGTGCGGCAGCTCGCGCTGCTCGCCACCATCGTCGCAGCGCTTCTCGTCTTCGGGATCGTCAAGGCCGAGACCGGGAGCTGGTCGCTCCCCTTCGCCGTCGCGACCCTGGCGCTCGTGGGACCGGCCCTGTTCGGCGCAGCGCCGGGCGCGGCTCGCCCGGAATCGATCGCGCTCCTGTTCGCGCTGCTGGGCTTCGCGACGCTGCGGTTCACGATCGGCGTGGTCGGCGCCTTCGGGGCAGGCGCGCTGCTGTCCCTCGCGTTCTTCGTTCATGCACCGGCGCTGTGGTTCGTCGTCGCGGCCGGGCTGTCGCTGGCGTTCGAGGACCGGCGGCGCTGCACCGCCTTCGGCATCGCCGCGCTCGGTCTCATCGGCGTGGGCTACGGGCTCTGTTCGCGACTCCTGGGCCCGTGGTTCAACGCCGCGGCGTGGGACGAGCCGATGCGTGCGCTCGCGCTCGCGGGAGTCTCGGTCGTGCCCTTCGCGGCGTCGCACCTGCTCGGTTGTCTGGCGGTGTGCACGATGGCCGCCGTGTTTTCCTTCGCGATCTCGACCCAGCCGTGGCACGAGCGGCGCGGCCTCTGGATGTGGCTGGCCGTGGCCGGCATCCCCGCGAGCCTCGCGGCCTGGGCGAGCGCGCCGGGCGCGACCTCGCTGCAGTCGGGACTCGTCACGGCGCTCGTCGTCGGGGCGATCGCGATCGACCTGGTGGCCCGGCACCTCGCCGATTCGTTCGGCTCGGCGAGCCACGAGGGCGAGAGCGTGATCTTCGTCGCGGTGGCGCTGCAGATGTTTCTCTTCGTCGCGCTGACGCCGACGCCGGGATGGATTGCGCAGGCCATCGCCGGGAGGGGCTGACTCCACCATCCACGTCAGAGGATCGAAGGGCGCTTCTCCTCCAGCGGATCGTGAAACATCGCCTGCCCGGCGATGGCATTCTTGAAGCCCCACGCCAGGAGGAGCCCGACGGCGCCGACGCCCAGCGCCGTGCGGTCGACGTACCACGTCGAGAGATCGAGCGTGGCCGGCACGGCCCCGAGCACGAGCCCGACGAACCCGGCGACGATTCCGGCGAGCAGGCCCCAGCGCAGGAGGATGAACGTCAGGATCGCGGCACCGATCCCTTGATCGATGAGGGCCGGGACGAGCGCCCCCGGCTCCGTCGCCGAGAGTCCCGCGACCGTCGCGCCGAGCACCCACGCGATGATCGCCGCCCACGTCCGCTGCCGAACCATGAAGTGGACGAGGAGGATCCACACCAGCGTCCAGAGCGGATTGAGCACGCTGATCGACGCCCTCCACACCGTCGAGTAGGCAGTATTGCCGAGCGTGGCGAGCTGCCCGAGCACGCCCTGCTCGGGCAGCGTCTGTGGATCGATCCAGCCGAGCGTCGCGGCGCCGATCCGGGCGAGCAACAGGACCAGCACCAGCGCGAGGCCGGCCACGCCCCCGACGACGACGTCGCGACCGACCAGCGGATCCTTCACGCGGCCCGAGGTGAGGCGCGCCCAGCCCACGAGCATGTCGGGCCACAGGCGCCGCACGTACGGCTCGATCGCCACGTAGGCGAACCACATCGTCACGGCATGCAGGAGCGAGTGCGCGAGCCCCCGCCCGTCGGCCACGTCGGCCAGCAGATTCGGAACGCCGCGCTGGCCGAGCGAGTGCGTGAACACGGACTCGAGCAGGTTCACGATGAGCACGAAGGCGGCGAGCCGCGTGGCGCCGCGACGATCGCCACGCCCGGCGGCGAGATTCCGGCGCGCCAGGAACAGCGTCGCGAGCGTCGCGCCAAACGTGAAGAAGAGCGAGCTGAACCAGTCCGCCGGCGCATCGGCCGGCTCCCGCGGCGTGGACCGGCGGATGATCTCCGCCGTCGAGTGCGCCGAGTCGGTGAGCGCAAAGTGGACGATGCGCGCGCCGAGGGCGCCCGCCTCCGCGTGGGGCGCCGACGACGGATTGCCGGGATCGCGCCACGCGCCGACCCGGTCTGCGAAGACGGCCGGCGCACGGCGCATCGGCGCCGCCACCAGCCGCGTCGTGTCGAGGGCCGCGGCCGCCAGGAACGGGGCGAATGGCGCGAGCCCGGGATCGACCCGCCCGGAGTCGGCGGTCACGGCGGGCGCCAGGCCCGGTGGTGCGACGATATCGAGCGCAACGAGGTGGCCGGCGCGATCGAGGACGATCATCGCGCTGCCGTCCCCGCCATGCGCCGGATCGCGGTTGTTCGCCGCCATCCCGTGCACCCCCGCCGGGATCATCGCGCGCTCGCTCCAGCGCCGCCAGAAGTAGGCTTCGTCGGGTACCTTTGCCACCTTCGCCGTTCCGACCGCGATCCGCGGCGCGAGCACGAACCCCTCGGCCGAGTGGCGCGGCGGCGTCTCGACCCCCGCTGCCCGCAGCAGTTCGCTGGCTCGCAGCGACAGGGTCGTGATCGGCATGCCGAAGCTCGCGTAGAGCGGACTGCGCAGCGCGAGGATGGCGACGAGCAGCACGAGCGACGCGACCCCGCACGCGATCGCGATCCGCAGAGGCAGGGCTCCGACCGTCGTGGCGCTGGCCACCAGTTCGGGTGACGGCGTCTCGCCGGCGGCGAGCGCGGCGGCGAGCGGATCCCCGCCAGGCAGCGCGGCCGCGACCTGCAACGCCGAGGATGGGCGCTCGCGCGGATCGCGCGCGAGACAGCGCGCGACGACGCGCGCGACAGCGGGATCGAGGTCGACCGACAATGCCGACGCCAGCGAGTCCGTGCCGGCCAGGTGTTGCGCGCGAATCGTTGCGAAGTCCGTGCTGGCGAATACGCGCTTGCCGGTGAACAGTTCGTGCAGGATGAGCCCGAGCGCGTAGATGTCCGAGCGCGGCGTCGCCGTCCCGGTGAGGATCTGCTCCGGCGCCATGTACGCCGGCGTGCCGACCACATGCCCCTGCGCGCCCGCGACGTCGCCGGCGGCGAGCGCGAGCCCGAAGTCGGTGATGCGCGCCCGCCCGCGCCCGTCGAGCATGATGTTCGCCGGCTTCAAGTCACGATGGAGGATGCCCTGATCGTGCGCGGCGGCGATGCCGGCGCAGAGCTGTCGCGCGACCTGCGTCGCCTTGTCGGCCGGCAGGTGGCCGATCCTGCGCAGCAGGCTCGCCAGGTCCTCTCCGTCGACGAACTCCATCGAGATGAAGTGGCTGCCCCCCACCTCGCCGATGTCGTACACGCGGCAGATGTTGGGGTGCGAGACCTGGCGCGCGTGACGCACCTCGGCGAGCAGCAGCTGCAGGCGCTCGGCGTCGCCCTCGAGCTCGGGCGGCAGGAACTTGAGCGCGACCGTCTGCCCCAGCTTGAGGTCGTCGGCGCGGTAGACCTCGCCCATTCCGCCGCGACCCAGCAACGCCACGATGCGGTAGCGCTCCGACAGCATCGTCCCCGGCTGGAAACGCCCGTGAATGCTCGAGCTGGACGAGGGCGGATGCGACTCGGGCGAGGCCGGGCCCGCGGGCCGCATCGCGGCGCCGAGCGCGGTCGGATCGAAGGGTGGCGGGGATTCGCTCATGAGCGTCGCACGCTAATCGACGCGACGGGCCCGGTCAAGGATCTGCCGCGCATTGCCCTACGGCTCGGTCGAGGGTAGTCTCGGTCCCCGACCCGGAGGTCCCGATGACGCCGACCGACGACACTCCCGCCCCGCTCTCGACGGCCCGCCAGGCCTCGCTCTCCTCCTACTGGTTCGCCTACAACCTGCAATGGGCGGCGCTCCTCGCCATCGTGCTGCCGAGCCAGGTCGCGTTGCTCGCCGGCGACGCGCAGAAGGAGTTCGCCACCGGGACCATCACCGCGATCGGCGCCCTGTTCTCGCTCGTGCTCACGCCGCTCGCGGGAGCGCTCTCGGATCGCTCGGGCTCGCGGCACGGCCGGCGGCGCCCGTTCATCCTGGTCGGAACCCTGATCAACGTCGCGTTCGTCTTCCTGCTGGCCCGCTGCGGCGCGGGCACAGGGCTCGCGCTCTTCACCCTGTTGTATCTCGGCGTGCAGCTCGGCAGCAACTGGGCCGCAGGACCGTACGCGGCACTCCTGCCCGACCTCGTGGCGAAGGCGCAGCGCGGCGCGGCCAGCGGTTGGATGGCGCTCATGAGCACGCTCGGCACGCTCGTCGGCGCGCTCGCCGCGGGGCAGCTGGTGCGGCCCGG
>JANPEF010000127.1:0-2977 GCA_031431875.1 Candidatus Eiseniibacteriota bacterium
GGAGGCCGCCATGCTGTACTCGATCGAACCGCTCGGCTCCAAGGAAGGGGAGGTCCTCGACCAGATCGCGGACCTCCACAAGTCGCTCAACTACGCCGTCAGCCAGCCCACCCGGTGGAAGGGGGTCCTCCGTCGGACCGCCCTCGCCCGGGCGATTCGAGGATCGAACACGATCGAAGGCTACACGGTCGGCGTCGACGACGCGATTGCAGCCGTGGATCAGGATGAACCCTTCGAGGCTGACCCTCGCGCTGAGGCGTGGATGGCGACGCTGGGGTATCGCAATGCGATGACCTACGTCCAGCGGCTCCGCAGCGACCCCCACTTCCGGTTCGACGCAAGTCTCATCCGGAGTCTGCACTACATGATCCTCTGGTATAACCTCGCGAAAAACCCCGGGAGCTGGCGACCCGGGTACATCGCGATCCGAAATGATGCCCTCGGGAAGATCGTCTATGAAGGCCCGGATGCGGCACTCGTCCCGGCGCTCGTCGACGAGCTCATCGACCAGATCGGCGCCGACGCGTCGCCCCCGATCGTTCGCGCGGCCCTCCTCCATCTCAACCTGGCGAAGATCCATCCTTTCAGCGACGGCAATGGTCGGATGGCTCGATGCCTGCAGACGCTCATCCTCACGCGCGAGACCGCGCTGGCCGAGCCCTTCTCCAGCATCGAGGAGTTTCTCGGAGATCCCCGAAACACCCCCGAGTACTACTCCGTGCTTACGGACATGGACCAGGGACGGTGGGAGCCGACAGGAGCGACCGGTCGATGGATCCGGTTCATGCTCAAGGCACACTACATGCAAGCAGCAACGACGCTGTGGCGTGAGGCGACGATCGCCAAGCTGTGGTCCGAGATCGAGACCGAGGTCGCGCGGCGCCGCCTGCCCGAGCGTGCCGACGCGGCGCTCGTCAATGCTGCTCTCGGATTCCGGCTTCGAAACTCCACCTACAGGAATGACGTGCAGGTGACCGAGGATGTGGCGGGGCGAGATCTCAAGGCTCTGGTTCAGGCGGGGATGCTCCAGCCGATCGGTGAGAATCGCGGGCGAACGTACGTGGCATCGGAGTCCTTGAAACGGCTCGGGGATCAGGTTCGCGCGAGCGTCTCGCGGCCGATTCTCGATCCGTTCGGTTCCTGAACTTGCGCCAGCGCAAGTTGGCTGTACCCACCCCGAACTCGGCCGGATATGCAGAACGACATGCCCCAGCGCATGTGGATTTGCACGTTCTCCGCAGCACCGTCGTCACACCGCCCCGTGGCTTGACATCCCCCGCCCGCCGCCGGACAGTGCTCGTACGGAGGGATCCCGTGACCCACACACGCCCGGCCATCGTCCTCACGACCGCCATTGCATTCGCCATCGCCCTGCTCGCCGCCGCGCCGGCGCCCGCTGCCGCCGACTCCGCGCAGGCCGTCACCCAGGCCGACGCGCAGTACGCGAAGTTCGACTTCGAGGCCGCGCTCGCGACCTGTCGGGCTGCGCTGGCCGCCGATTCCACGAGCTATGACCTCACGTGGCGCCTCGCCCGCTCGCTCACCGATCGCGGCGCCCGCGCGACCTACGACGGCGCGAAGCCGAAGGCCCAGGCCGCGTTCCAAGAAGCCGTCACCGCAGGCCGCAAGGCCGTCGTCCTGGACTCGCAGAAGCCCGAAGGCCACCTCGAGCTCGCCGTGGCACTCGGCCGCCTGGCGCTGTTCAAGGGCGGCAAGGCCAAGATCCGCATGTCGAAGGAGATCAAGAGCGAGGCCGACCGCGCGCTGGCGATCGATCCGAAGCAGGATCGCGCCGAGCACGTGATCGCGCGCTGGAATCGCGGGATCGCGGAGCTGTCGTTCTTCGAGAAGACGGCGGCCAACACGATCCTGGGCGGGCTCCCGAAGGGCGCCTCGTACGACGAGGCGGTGACGCACTTCGAGAGGGCCATCGCGCTCAATCCCGACTACACGAACCACCACGTCGAGCTGGGGCGCACGCTGCTCAAGCTCGGGCTCAAGGCCAAGGCTCGCGCCGAACTCGAGAAGGCGATGGCGTGCCCGCCGAGGACGCCGTTCGACACCGAGTACAAAGCCGACGCGCAGCAGCTGATGGCGAAGACGAAGTGAGCGCGTTCGCCTACGACGGCATCGTCCTCGTCGAAGGCGTGCGCACGCCGTTCGCCAAGGCGGGCGGGCCGTTCGCCGGCGTCCCGGCGGCCGAGCTCGGCCGCCTCGCGATCGGCGAGCTGCTGGCGCGCACGGGCTTCGACCCGGCGAAGATCGACGAGGTGATCCTCGGCAACTGCGGCACGCCCGCCGACGCCGCGAACATCGCGCGCGTCGCCGCACTCGAGGCCGGCATCCCGGCCCACGTGCCCGCGTTCACCGTGCACAGGAACTGCGCATCGGGGATCGAGTCGATCGCCGAAGCGGCGGCGCGGATCGCCAGCGGCCGCGCTGCGGCGGTGATCGCGGGCGGAACCGAGTCGATGTCGAACTATCCCCTGATGATGGGGCCGCGCCTGACCGAGGCGTTCGCGGCCTCGTCCCGCGGTCGCAGCCCGCTCGCCCGCCTCGCGCCGTTCACGCGCCTGCGCGGCGCCGACCTTGCCCCCCGCATCGCCATCGCCGAGGGCCTCACCGACCCGGTCAGCGGCCTCAACATGGGCGAGACCGCCGAGGTGCTGGCCCGCGAGTTCGCGATCACGCGCGAGCAGCAGGATGCGTTCGCACTCCTCTCTCATCGGAAGACGATCGCCGCGATGGATGAAGGCCGCCTCGCCGCCGAGATGATGACCGTCTACCCCGCGCCGACGTTTGCGCCGGTGACTTCCGATGTCGGCCCGCGGCGCGAGCAGACGCTCGCGCAGCTGGCCAAGCTCAAGCCGTTCTTCGATCGCAGGAACGGCACCGTCACGGTGGGCAACTCGTGTCCCATCACCGATGGAGCCGCGGCCATGCTCGTCATGTCCGAGGAAGCCGCCGCCGCCGAGGG
>JANPEF010000128.1:0-11848 GCA_031431875.1 Candidatus Eiseniibacteriota bacterium
CGATGCCGCGGGTGCAGCCGGCGCGGGCGGCGCGGCGCGCATCGGCGCCGCCGCCGGCATCGCGGCCGCACCCCGCTCCGAAGTTCCAGCCCCCACACCCGCACCACCACCACCGCCACCACCGCCACTCGTGCCACCGCCACCGCCACCGCCCGCCTCGATCCGCTCCAGCTCGGCAAGAATCGCCGCCAGCGTCCGGCCCGGTTCCATGTGCGCCAGCTCGAGCGCGGCCGATTCGAAGTGGAGGAGCGGCTGCGACGACTCGCGCATCACGCCGATCGCGTCGGTGACGATGCGCACCTGGCGCAGGAGGTCCGCACTCGACCAGCCCTCGCCCTGCGTGACGTAGCGGGCGCACTCCTCGGGCGTGGCGGCGAGGAGGTCCTTCGCGGCCGGGTCGACCTTGAGCACGAGCACGTTGCGCAGGTGCTCGAGCAGGCCGTCGGCCAGGTCCTTGGGATCGAAACCGGCTCGGTAGGCGCGGTGAAGCTGCGTCAGGGTCGCAGCGGGATCGCGCGTCAAGATCGGCTCGGCGAGGTCGAAGAACGTCTCGCGCGAGACGAGGCCCAGGATCTCGGTGACGGTGGCCTCGTCGACGGTGGTGCGGCCGGTCGAGACGACCTGGTCGAGCGCCGAAACGGCGTCGCGCAGCCCGCCCTCGGCCTTGCGCGCGATCAGGAGTGCCGCGGCCTCGTCGAGCTCGATCGTGCGGCCGGCCTTGGTCTCGAGGCGCGCGATCTCGGCCAGGCGATCGGCGATCGTGCGCACCGACACGCGCGCCATCTCGTAGCGCTGGCAGCGCGAGCGAATCGTGTCGGGGAGCTTGAGCGGATCGGTGGTGGCGAAGATGAAACACACCCTGGGCGGCGGCTCCTCGAGCGTCTTGAGGAGCGCGGCGAACGCGTCGGCCGAGAGCTGGTGGACCTCGTCGACGATGTAGACCTTCCAGCCCCCGCCGGTGGCGGCGAAGCGCACCTTTTCGCGCAACTGCTGGATGTCGGCGATGCCGCGGTTGCTGGCCCCGTCGATCTCGACGACGTCGAGCGCGACGCCGTTGGTGATGTCCTTGCAGGTGTCGCACTTGTTGCACGGCTCAACGCCCTTGCGGTTGGGGCAGTTGAGCGTCTTGGCGAGGATGCGGGCGGTCGTCGTCTTGCCGGTGCCGCGCGGGCCGGAGAACAGGTACGCGTGGGCGACCCTGTCGTGCTCGACGGCCTTGGCCAGCACGTCGGTGACGTGGCGCTGCCCCGCGACGTCCCCGAAGGTCTGGGGTCGATACGCGAGGGCGAGTGCGCGGTGCTCCATGGCGGGCGGAGTTCCTTCGCTGGTCGGCACGGACGCTGCCAGGACTGCGGAAAAAAAAGGCCAGGTGACCCGCGGCGCTCCCGAGTGATTGCTTACCGTTGCTACCTTCCGGTCCTGGCGGGGTTCACAAGTTCGGGTCGCGCGAGGCCTGGCCCATCGGGTCCGATCGGTCGCCGGCGGGGACGCGGGCGGGGCGATCGGAAAAAAGTGGTGGAGATGACCGGGATCGAACCGGTGACCTCGTCGTTGCGAACGACGCGCTCTACCAACTGAGCTACATCCCCGAGGCCTCTAACGTGTTGTGCCGCCCGCGTCTGGTCTGCCCGGGGGCGGCTCACGGACGGCATCTTAGGGGCGTCGCGGGGGCAAGTCAAGGCGTGCGACCGGCCTACTTCCGGCCCTGCTGGCGCTCGACCTCCGCGGCCCAGTCGACGACGACCGAGATCGGCGCCACGTTGCCCTGCTCGAGCTGGCGCACGATGAAGAACCGCTGGCCATCCGACGTCGGCTTCCATTGCGAAATGGTGAGCGGCGCCGTGGTTGCGCCCACGGCGAAGAGCGGCTGCGCCGTTCCCCATTCGAACGATGTGCCGGGCAGGATCGGAACGGCCATCATCGTATCCCCGACCAGGGTGCGGAAGAAGAGCTCGCGGCCATCGGCCCGCCACTCGGGGTTGCGCGCGCCGTTGGCCGAGATCTGCCAGCGGCTCGACGGCACGGGGTACGACTGGACGTAGATCTCCGGGCGCGTCGACTCGCTCGACTGCACCGCGACCCAGCGTCCGTCGGGCGAGAAGCGGGCATCGAACTCGTCGAACGGGCCGTCGCCGACGACCCCGGCCGCCACGGTGCTATCTCCCGGGGAAAGGGTCTTGAGATCCCAGCTCCCCGCCGGGCTGACGAAGCTCACGAGCAGGCGGTCAAGGGCCGCGTTCCAGCTCACGGCGCCATGCGCCACTCCCTCCTGCCCCTTGACCATGCGCTCCGCACCCACGCCGCTGGCGAGCTTGATGAAGATCCGGTGCGGCCCGCCCCGCGCCGAGGCCCATGCGATCTGGGTCCCGTCCGGCGACCAGACGGGCCAGACGTCGGAGGCATTGTCGAACGTGAGGCGCGACGTCGTCCCCCGCCGCAGGTCACGCACCCAGATGTCGGCGTTTCCCGCTTCGTCGCTACGGGCGAACGCGAGGCGTGTGTCGTCGGGCGAGAGGGCGATCTCGCCGTAGTTCGCCTGCCCCTCGATGGTCTCGAGCACCTTCCCCGCCCGGTCGACGACCACGATCTGATCCTTCGACTCCCCGGCGCGGGCGCGGTAGGCGATCGACCCGGTGAGCGAGCCCGAGAAGTCGCCGGAGTTGGAGAGGTTTCCGAGGTTTTCGGCGATCGGGAATGCCTCGCCGAGGCACTTGCCCGCGGCGAGATCGAAGCGCCGCGCGAACAGCGTCGCCTCGCGGGCGTAAAGGAGGTAGCCCGGCGCGACGTACTCGACCCGCGAATCGCAACTGTCGACGATCGTCGTCTCGAACGAGCCGAGCTTTCCGAGCCGGATCAGGTCGAGTTGTCCAGCGGCCGTGTCGGCGGTGTAGAGGAAGCGCTTGCCGTCCGGGAGGAACGATGGCCAGGCGTGGCCGACCTCGCCGCGCGCGAGATCGAATCGCGTGGCGGGGCGGACGGCACCGCCGCTGGCGGAGACCGCCAGGATCGAGTCGCCCGGTCCGCCGTCGAGCAGGATCGTGCCGTCGCCGCCCCAGCTCCCATCGAAGCGGCCGGACGCGTCGGCGATCAACTGAATCGCTCCGCCTCCCGCCGAGATCTTCTTCAGTTTCTCGCCGACCATGAACGCGAGCGACCTCCCGTCCGGCGACCAGAACGGGCGCCCGGCCGACTCGGTCCCCTCGAGCGGCGTGGCACTCGCCTCGTCGAGGTGCCGGATGTAGATGCGTCGCGCGCCCGTCGAATCGGACATGAGGAATGCGAGCGTTTCGCCGTCCGGTGAGAGGCGCGGCCAGAGGAACGTCCGCACGCCCGGCGCGGGCTCGATCTCGAAACGCACGGTCTGCCGGTGGGGCTGTGGGCGCGGGAAGTACAGGCCGGCGAAGATCGCCGCCGCGACCAGGCCGAGACCGGCGATGGCGAGCGGGACGAGGCCGGCGCGCGATCTGCCGGCGGCCGCCGCAGGCGAGGCCGGAGCAGGCGCCAGCGTCGAAGGATCGGCGACGAACCGCGCCAGGTCGTAGCGCACGTCGCCGATCGCCTGGTAGCGCTCGTCGGCGCGGGTGGCGAGGCAGCGGCGCAGGAGCGCGAGCACCGGCGCAGGCAGGTCGGCGGGCAGGCGACTCCACGGCACGTCGCCCTTGATCACCGAGGCGAGGATCTCGGAGATGTCCTCGCCGGCGAAAGTGCGCGTGCCGCTCAGCATCTCGAAGAGGACGCAGCCGAAGGAGAACACATCGGTGCGCGCGTCGACGTTGCGGCCACGCGCCTGCTCGGGCGACATGTACGCCGCGGTGCCGAGGATGACGCCGGCCTGCGTCGCGGCATTCGCGATCGTCGGCGACTGGCTGAGGTGCACGTCGACCTGCGACGACGACGCGTCGGCGCTGGTCGGCTTGGCGAGCCCGAAGTCGAGCACCTTGACCTGGCCGTCGGGCGTCAGCCGCACGTTCGCGGGCTTGAGGTCGCGGTGAACGACGCCCTTGAGGTGCGCGGCCTCGAGCCCCCGCGCGATCTGGAGCGCGATGCCCAGGGCATCCTCGAGCGGCAGCGCCCCGGCGTCGATGCGCTTCGTCAGGTCTTCGCCAGGGACGAGTTCCATGACCAGCGCCTTGCGCCCGTCCGCCTCCTCGATCCCGTACAGCCCCGCGATGTTCGGATGGTTGAGCGAGGCGAGCACGCGCGCCTCGCGCTCGAAGCGCGCCATGCGTTCGACGTCGGCGGCCATCGCGTCGGGGATGACCTTGAGCGCGACCTCGCGTCCCAGCCGCGTGTCGGTGGCCTGGAACACCTCGCCCATGCCGCCGGCGCCGAGCGCGCCGACGATCTGGTACGGGCCGAACGAGTGACCTGGGATCAACGATCCGGAATCTGCGGGCACGCGTCCTCCCCGAACGTGGCGGTGCGACGACGATCTGAAGAGATGGAAGGCCGGGAGCCTACCACAGCCCCGGCACAGCGCTAGCCGAGGCCGATCACGTCCATGCCGAAGGCGCGCGCAGCGGTGCCGAGCGCAAGGTCGTGGGTGGCGAGGACGAGCGTCTCTCCGGTCGACTCGGTCCACAGAAGCGCGGTGGCAAGATGGATCGCGTCGAGGGTGCGCAGCGGAGTCGGCATCGGCGCGGCGGCCCGCTCGAGGACGATCGGATCCGGATTCATCACCTCGAGTGTCTCGAGAATCCGGAGAGTCGAGTTCCGGCACCCGGCCCAGTCCGCATCGGACATCGAGACCCGCCGCCGATAGTTCTCGAGCCCACGCAGACACTCGACTCGGGTCAGCGTGCTCGTGATCCCACGCGCGACGGTCGGCCACTCGACCAATGCAGCCGACTGGCCCAGGGCGAGCCGGAGCACGACGGACGAGTCCACGTAGGTCGTCATCCGTCCGTCTCGCGCTCCTCGATCAGGAACTCGACGATGTCCGGCAGCCCGGGAATCGGCGGCGGCAGCAGCACGTCGCACGGCCGCGGAGTGCCCGGCTTCGGCATGCGAATGGTGAGGGTTGGCGGTGTGGAGTCGTCAAACGGCACGATGCGCGCGACCGGCGTCTGCCGATCCATGACGATGATCTCGCCACCCTTCCGAACCTGGTGCAGGTAGGCGCTGAGCTCAGCCTTCAGGCGGGAGATCGAAACCTGACTCTTCATGACCAGATGATAGTCCGATCTGGTCACGAGCGCAAGAACCCCCTACTTCGGCAGTTCCGCCGCCGCGTCGAGCACGACGATGATCGGCGACACCCGCCGCGACTCGAGACCGGCCGGCTCGATCGACAGGAGCTCGGCCCCGTCGCGGACGGGAATGTTCGTCGACGGCGAGAGCAACGGCCCCGCGGACTTGAACAGCGGCGTGGGCGTCCCGATCCGCGGGACCCCGTCGGGACCGACGGCAAACGTCGCCCGCATGAAGTCCCCCGAGTTCGAGCGAAACTGCAGTGCCGCGCCCCCGTCGACCCACCACGCATTGGTGCCACCCTGCACGGACACCTGCCAGCGACCGAGCGTGCGCGGGAAGGTCTGCACGTAGACCTCGTAGCGTCCCGACTCATTGCTGTCGAGCGCGATGAACCGGCCGTCGGGCGACAGTTTCGGGGTCTGCTGGTTGGCGGCCATGGGCTCGACGCGCAAGGGCGAGGCCCCCGCCTCGCGGATCGGAATGGCGATCGCCCGCCACGAGCCGTCCGCGAGCTCGAGTTCCTGCCCGAGGATCCAGTTTCCGTCGGCCGACCACTGGATCGGCCCGGTGTTGCCCTGGTCCTGTCCGGGGACCAGGCGTTCCTCACCCAGGCCCGAGGCCGCCTTGATCATGATCCGAAAGGTGCCGCCGCGGTCCGAGCTGAATGCGATCGAGTCGCCGTCGGGCGACCAGACCGGCCACATGTCGTTCCCCGGATCGAACGTGAGGCGCGTGCGCGTGCCGCGCACGAGATCCTCGATCCACAGGTCACGCTTGATCGAGCGCGGGTCCGCGATCGCCAGGCACAGGCGGCGGGCGTCCGGCGACACCCCCATGCTGTTGACGAGGCACGGTTCGCCGATCCGGCCCAGGAGTTTCCCCGTCCGGTCGTAGCGCGCGACGATGTTCCGACTGCCCGCTCCCGTCGACTGGAAGGCGATCGTTCCGTTCGTCGCGACCGAGAAGGCCTGCGTATTCGTCGTCGTCCCGGCCGCCTCGCCGACCACGATCGGATTGCCGGTGAGCTTGCCGCTGCCGAGGTCGAACCGGCGGGCGACGACGATCTCCCCGTCGACGTAGACGAGATGACTCGGCGCCAGGAACTCGGCGCGCGAGTCGAGACTGTCGATGAAGGTGGACTGGACCGAGCCGAAACGACCCAGGCGCAGGAGCGACTTCGCCGTCCCGACCCGACCGCTCTGGAAGAGGAATCGCTTCCCGTCGGGCAGCACGGCGGGCCACATGTGCTGCGACTCGCGCATGCCCGCATCCAGCGAGGTCGCGGCGGTGATCGGTCCCCCCGTCGCGGGGATCGTGCGCAACGTGTCGCCCGAGGCGCCGTCGAAGATAATGAGTCCATTGGCGCTCCACGAGCCGTCGGACGCGCCGGGCGCCTCGCCCAGCGTCTGCACGTTGCCGCCCCCCACGCCGACCTTCCGCAACTTGCCCTCGCTGAACCACGCCAGCTCCTTCGAATCGGGCGACCAGAACGGGCGCGCCGAACCCTCGGTTCCGCCCAGCGGATACGCGCGCGTCGCGCTCAGCGGCCGGATCCAGATCTGCGACGTCCCCGCCGAGTCGCGCGACATGAACGCGAGCATCGAACCGTCAGGCGAGAGCCGGGGCCACGACATCGACTGGGCGCCAGGCGGCGCCTCGACGATGAAGCGCACGGTGCGACGCACCGGCTTCGGCTGCAGCACGAGCACGGTGCCGAGCGCGCCCGCGGCGAGCATGCCGATCGCGGCAACGATCCACGCCAGGCGCTCGTGGCGCCGACGTGCGGCCGCGACCGGCGCGGGCACGCCGGCCTGCGAGCCGCCCTCCTCGATCCAGCGCAGTTGCAGCTTCACATCGTGCGCGGTCTGGATGCGCTCTTCCGGGTCCTTGGCGAGGCACGCCTGCACCAGCCGATCGAGCGCGGGCGGTGCGACTGGAACGAGCTCGGCGATGGGACGCGGCTGCTCCTTGAGAATCGAGGCGATCAAGCTCGCCTGGCTCGCGCCCATGAAGGCGGGCCGGCCGGTCGCCATCTGGTAGAGCACGGCGCCGAACGCCCACAGGTCGCTGCGCGCGTCGGCGTCCTTGCCCTCGAGCTGCTCGGGCGCCATGTACTGGAACGTGCCGACGATTGCGCCGGCCATCGTCAGCGGCCCGGTCATCGTGGGGCCCATCGGCGTCGAGGCGCGCGTGCCGCCGAAGACGCTGCTGCCGGGCGTTCCCGCCGCCGGCGTGGTGGGCCGCGCGAGCCCGAAGTCGAGCAGCTTGGCGCCCTGCCTGGTGAGCATGATGTTGCCGGGCTTCAAGTCGCGGTGGACGAGGCCCTGGCGATGCGCGCGATCGAGCGCGTCGGCGATCTGGGCGCCGAGCTTGAGCACCTCGTTGGTGGGCAATGCCCCGCGCTCGAGGCGCGCGGCGAGCGTCTCGCCCTCGAGCAGCTCCATCACGAGATAGTCACGCTCGCCCTCGCGGCCCACGTCGTACAGCGCGCAGATGTGCGGATGGTTCAGCGCGGCGACCGAGCGCGCCTCGCGCTCGAAGCGCGCACGCAGGCCCTCGTCCTCGGAGACCGCGAACGGCAGCACCTTGACCGCGACCTCGCGCCCCAGGCGCGTGTCCTTCGCCCGGTACACCTCGCCCATGCCGCCGGCGCCAAGGGGACCGACGATTTCGTAGGGGCCGAGCTTGGTGCCGGGTTCGAGCGTCATGTTGTCAGGGCTCCTGCGTGGGGGTGCCGGAAGGGGCGAAGGGCGCGCGAAATCTACCATAGGTTGCGGATTGGAACAGGGGCTTTGGGCTCGACTGCCCGCGGCGCGGTGCCGATATTGAACGCATGCGTGCATCTGCCCGGATCCTTGCCCTCCTCGTCACCGTGATCGGCTTCGCCGGATCGGGCTGCTCGTCGAACGGTGATCCCGTTGCGCCGGGGCCGACCGGCCCGGGCCCGCGCACCTATCGCATGGGTTTCTCGGGCATCCCGCCGCGCGCGGACTTCGGCCAGGCAATCGCCGCGATCCAGATGTGGACCGCGCGTTCCGACGGCGCGATCTTCGCGATCACGCCGCCGTGGGATTCGCTGCTCGCCGGTGTGCCCGCCGACACCTTGTTGATGCGCGACCAGAGGCCGCTCGCCGACTACTACCACGCGCTTGGCCTGGAGTTGGTCGTCACGCTCGACGCAACCGACGGCCTCAATCGCGCGGCCGACGCGCCGGAGCTCGTCGCCGCCGGGCGCTCGCTGACGGAGCCCGCGGTGCAGGCGCTGTACCGCGCGTACGCGGTCGCGGTCGACACCTTGCTTCGGCCCGCGCACCTGGGCCTCGCGATGGAGACGAATCTCATTCGCGCAGCCGCACCGCCGACGTTGTACGCCGCGGTCGTCGCGGTGGCGAACGGCGCGGCCGCCGACGTGCGCGCACGCGATGCGCTGGTGCGCCTCTCGGTGAGCGTGCAGGTGGAGACGGCCTGGGGGCGGCTCGGCATCTCGCCGACGCCCGGCCCGCCGCGTTACGGCACGGTGGCGCAGGACATCGCGGACTTCCCGTTCGCGCAGGAGTTCGGGCTGTCGTCGTATCCGTTCCTCGGCAGCTTCGAGGAGCCCGAGGATGTGCCGCTCGATTGGTACAAGCGCGTGCGCGACGAGGTCGCGCGGCCGTTGCTGCTGGTCGAGGGCGGCTGGACGTCGGCCTCGGTGAACGCCGGCAGCATCTCGATCACGAGCGACGAGGCGAAGCAGGCGCGCTGGTGGCGGCGGCAGATCGCCATCGCCGATCACGCGCCGCTCTCCGGGCTCTACCAGCTCACGTTCACCGACCTGGATCTTGCGAGCTTTCCGCCGCAGCCGCCGGGATCGATCCTGCCGCTGTTCGCGCGGCTGGGCCTGGTTGACGCGGACCTCGCGGCCAAGCCCGCGCTCGCGGTGTACGATAGCGCGTTCGCGCGAGTCAGGAACTAGTCCCCGACGTCCTCACCCGGCTCTGGAGCGGCCGCCCCCCCGACGTCATGAACCTCCGTCGCACCCGTGTTCCGCTCGGCCTGGAGTCGTCGAATGTTCTCGTCGGCCCACGCCTCACGCGCAGCGCGTGCCTCCTCGCTGGAGCGGTATCGATGCACGCCGCGGGGAAAGGGCTTCGCGCGCGCGAGAGCGCCGAGCCCAAGCACGAATGCCATCGCCTTGAGGATTCGTGGATCACCCGGGGGCAGCCACAGGTCGCGCTGCGCTTCCTCGTGGGTTCGGTACTTGCGGACCGGCATCAGGATTCCTCCAGTCCGAACTTCTGGCGCAGTGCCTCAGCGTCGACTCGATCCTGTCCTCGAAGGGTCCCGCGCTTCATCGCGATGAGCATGCGTGGAGTTGCCACGCGGACAGCGATCCCGTCGACTGCGATCGTCTCGGCCTCGATCGAATCGTAGTCGAATGCCTCGCCGAGTCGGGCGATCAGATCGATGACGAACTCTTCGCCGGGCGGGGCATAGCGGATCGTCGGTGAGTCCCCTGCCAGATCCTGAGCCGTGATCTCCACGAGTTCCGGATCGTCCCAGAGGGTACCCAGCGCCCGCCGAATCCGCTCGACGTTTTGCTCATCCGGACGCACGAAGAAGTCGATGTCCTGGGTAGCCCGGACGATCCCCTGGACACTCATGGCGATCGCGCCCACGAGTTTGTATTCGACGTGCTCCACGCCGAACGCGCGGAGAATCCTCAACACAGATTGTGCGTCCATTCAGCCCCCCGCCTGCACGACCCGCACCTCGATCGAATCCTTCGGCGCCCCGCGCGTGAGCGCCGGCGTGCGCGTGTCGCTGATCCACGCCAGCTTCCCGCCGACGTTGATCCGCACCGAGACGGCGTAGGTCATACGCTCGTCCACCTCCGACGCGTCGTAGGCGATCGCGTACGCCAGCGGCACCTGCTTGCCATCGGTCTTGAACGTGGTCGCGCCCAGCGGGACTGCCGCGGCATCGGCGCGCGAGACGTCGACCAGCGTGACGGTGACCTCGGCGTCGGGCGGAAGCGCGATGCGCTGGAGGTAGATGACGGTGCCGGTCAGGGTCGCGGTCGGGTTCGCGCCACCGTCGGGCGTGTGGGCGCAGCCGGCCGCAAGGGCGACGACGGTAAAGGCGAGCATTCCGTGGCGAAGCATTGGGGCGCCTCCTGAGCCGATGCGACGGGATGGGACGTTGGCGACCTTACCACGCGCCATTGGGGTTCGCCCCCCGATGCGCTAGGCTCCATGCGAGCGCCGCGCCCTTCCTCGCGCCACCGGGAGATCCGCCATGAATCGCATTGCCCTGATTGCCCGACTCGGCTTCGTCCTTCCGCTGCTCGCTCTCACGACACCCGCATTCGCCGACGGAGGCGGCTCCGCACCGTCCATGCCGCCGCCCTCGCCCACGCCCTCGGTGCAGGTGCCGATGTCGCCCGAGGAGCAGGCCGCGATGGCGAAAGCGCAGGCGCAGCGCACCTACGCCGACGCCTACAAGGACGTCGAGAAGTCGCAGAAGGAACTCGACGAGGCGGCGGCACTGCGCACCGGCCCGTCGGCCGCCGACGTGAAGAACAAGAAGAAGGCCGACGAGAAGCAGGCCTCGGCCACGAAGCGCCTCAAGAAGTGCGCGACGCGCTTCGAGGAGGTCGTCAAGGCCGATCCGACGAACGCGAACGCGTGGAACATGCTCGGCTACTCGCGGCGCATGACCGGCAGCCTCGACGACGCGTTCACCGCTTACTGGAAGTGCCTCGAGATCGACCCGCAGCACGCCGGCGCGCACGAGTACCTGGGCGAGGCCTATCTCCAGAGCGGGAAGCTGAAGCAGGCCCGCGGGGAACTGGCCTTCCTGGAGAAGCAGAAGGCGCCCGAGGCGGCGAAGCTCAAGGCGTCGATCGCAGCCTGGGAGGCCGCCAACCCGGAGGCCGCGAAGGCCGCCTCGGAGGCGTCCGTCACGCCCCCGCCGCTCGAGAACAAGTAGAGGGGAACTGGCGGAGAGAGAGGGATTCGAACCCTCGAGCGGGTATGAGCCGCTACACGATTTCCAGTCGTGCTCCTTCAACCACTCGGACATCTCTCCGCACTTCTGGACGGGCCAGCCGGCGCGAGGCGTGGGGCCCGCGGGACCCGAACCGCCAAAGAAAAACCGGGGCCGGCGTTCCGGCCCCGGCAATCTGGAGGAGAGGGAGGGATTCGAACCCTCGAGACCCTTGCGGGCCTGGCGGTTTTCGAGACCGCTCGATTCAACCACTCTCGCACCTCTCCGACGTGATGATTAGTAACGGTTTACGGGGGTTTTCGTCAACCCCCCGTCGGGCCGCTGGCTTCAGGAATGGCTACAGAATGGAAGCCATCGGGTCCTGGTGAAAGAGGACCATCGTCCCGGCTGTGAGCGGCCACGTCGCGCCAAGCCACAGCTGCTGCCGTACGGAAGGCATCGAGCTGAACTCGCATTCCCGGGAGGCTTCCTCCTTCAGGCTCGCGAGCACGATGAAGCCCGCGAGGACGTACAGCCCCGCGTAAAACGCCGCGGGCGGGCACCCGCGGGCGGCCGGGTCCTCAAATGCTCCGAGTTCTGACGCGCGTGAGCCAATTCGGCTTCCGATGTTGCTTTCTCCTGAGGAGGCCTTCCAGGGAGATCGGGTCACACCCTGCCGATCTGCGGT
>JANPEF010000129.1:0-29578 GCA_031431875.1 Candidatus Eiseniibacteriota bacterium
TGCGCCCGACCCCAACGGATCGCCGGAACCCAGGATCGAGGAGCCTCCCTTGGAGCACGCCCCCGGCGGCGGAATCGTCATCCGCGGCGCCCGCGAACACAACCTGAAGAACGTCTCGCTCACCCTGCCCCGCCACAAGCTTGTCGTCATCACGGGCGTGTCGGGATCGGGCAAGTCGTCGCTCGCCTTCGACACGTTGTACGCCGAGGGCCAGCGCCGCTACGTCGAATCCCTGTCGGCCTACGCCCGCCAGTTCCTCGGCCAGATGGAGTCGCCCGACGTCGACTCGATCGAGGGCCTCTCCCCGGCCATCTCGATCGAGCAGCGCGGCGTCGGCGCGAACCCACGCTCGACGGTGGCCACGCTCACCGAGATCTACGACTACCTGCGCCTGATGTTCGCCCGCCTCGGCACGCCGCACTGCCCACAGGACGGCACCCCGTTGTCGCGCCAGTCGGTCAGCGAGATGGTCGACGCGCTGTACGCCGATCATGGCGCCCAGAAGCTGACGATCTACGCCCCGATCGTACGCGGGAGGAAGGGCGAGTACCGCCAGGAGCTCGACGATGCGCGGAAGGCCGGCTACCTGCGCGCCCGCATCGACGGGGAGCTGGTCGAGCTCGAGGAGGGCATGCGCCTGGCCAAGACGAAGCGGCACACGATCGACATCGTGGTCGACCGCATGGCGCTCGAGGCGAAGAACACGCGCCGCCTCGCCGACTCGCTCGAGGCCGCGCTGGGCCTCGCCTCCGGCGTCGCCGCCGTCGCCCCCGAGAAGGGCGCCGATCGGCTGTTCAGCCAGAGCGCCGCCTGCCCGGTGTGCGGCACGTCGTACGAAGAGCTCCAGCCGCGCCTGTTCTCGTTCAACTCGCCGTACGGCGCCTGCAACGGCTGCGACGGGCTGGGCACCAGCCTCGAGGTCGATCCCAGGCTGATCATCCCCGACCCGACGATGTCGGTCGCCGAGGGCGCAATCGCGCCGTGGGGCGGCATCGACAACGCATGGCACGGCGGGCAGCTGCGCGCGCTGGTCAAGCACCTCAAGTTCGACGCGAAGGCGCCCTGGAAGAAGCTGCCGAAGAAGGTGCACGACGCCCTGATGAACGGCCTCGGCGACGTCAAGCTCCACTACGCCTACAAGTCCGACAAGGGCGGCCGCTGGGAGTTCGATGGCAAGTTCGAGGGAATCCTCGCCAACCTGCGGCGGCGCTACGTCGACACCGCGTCCGACGCGGTGCGCCAGAAGATCGCGGGCTACATGACGACCGCAGCCTGCCCGCAGTGCGACGGCGCCCGCCTCAACCCGGTTGCCCGCGCCGTCCGCGTCGATGGCGTCGCCATCGCCGAGTGGACGCGCTCGAGCGTCGCCGCCGCACACGCGCGCGTCCGCCAGCTCGACTTCACGGCCTCGCGGGCGCTGATCGCCGAGCCCATCCTCAAGGAGATCGAAGCGCGGCTTGGCTTTCTCGTCGACGTGGGCCTCGGCTACCTCACCCTCGATCGCTCGGCGCAGACGCTGGCCGGCGGCGAGGCGCAGCGCATCCGGCTCGCCACCCAGATCGGTTCACGCCTGACCGGCGTGCTCTACATCCTCGACGAGCCGTCGATCGGGCTCCATCCGCGCGACAACCAGCGCCTGCTGCGCACGCTCCTCTCGCTGCGCGACCTGGGAAACACGGTCATCGTCGTCGAGCACGACCTGGAGACCATGCGCGCCGCCGACTGGCTCGTCGACCTGGGGCCCGGCGCCGGTCGCCACGGTGGCGAGATCATCGCCGCGGGGACGCCCGCGCAGGTCGCCGCCAATCCGCGCTCGCTGACGGGGCAGCACCTGTCGGGCGCGCTCACGATCCCGGTGCCGGCCAACCGCCGCAGGGGCAACGGCACGTTCCTCGAGGTGGTCGGCGCGACCGAGAACAACCTCAAGAACGTCAGCGTGCGCTTTCCGCTGGGCACCTTCACCTGCGTCACCGGCGTGTCGGGCTCGGGGAAGAGCACCCTGGTGAACGACATCCTGCACAACGCCCTGGGCCGCGCACTGCACGGCACGGTCGAGCGCGCGGGCGCACACGAGGGGCTGCACGGTCTCGAGCACGTCGACAAGGTCGTCGCCATCGACCAGTCGCCGATCGGGCGGACGCCGCGGTCGAATCCGGCGACCTACACGGGCGCCTTCGGCTTCATCCGCGACCTCTTCGCCCAGTTACCCGAGTCGAAGATGCGCGGCTACGGCCCCGGCCGCTTCTCGTTCAACGTCAAGGGTGGGCGCAGCGAGGCGTGCGAGGGCGACGGCCTGCGCAAGATCGAGATGCACTTCCTCGCCGACGTGTTCGTGCGCTGCGAGACCTGCCGCGGCCGGCGCTACAATCGCGAGACGCTCGAGGTGCACTACCGCGGCCGCTCGATCGCCGACGTGCTCGAGATGACGGTCGAGGAGGGCCTCGAGTTCCTGAACGCGATCCCGACCGTCCGCCGCAAGCTCGAGACGCTGCGCGACGTGGGCCTGGGGTACATCCACCTGGGGCAATCGGCGACCACGCTGTCGGGCGGTGAGGCGCAGCGCGTCAAGCTGGCGACCGAGCTGTCGAAAGTGGCGACCGGGCGCACCATCTACCTGCTCGACGAGCCGACCACAGGCCTCCATTTCGAGGACGTGCGCATGCTGCTCGAGGTTCTGCAGCGCCTGGTCGAGAAGGGCAACTCGGTGCTCGTCATCGAGCACAACCTCGACGTCATCAAGTCGGCCGACTGGCTCGTCGACCTCGGCCCCGAGGGTGGCGACGCCGGGGGAACCGTGGTAGCGTCCGGCACGCCGGAAGACCTCGTGCGCGTGACCCGCAGCCATACGGGCCGCGCCCTCGCCCCCGTGCTCGCGGCGGCCCCCGTGCTCGCCTGACGGAGATCGAATGAAAGCGCTCGTCAAGTCGCGTCCCGCCCCCGGTGCCGAAATCCTGACGGTCCCCGATCCCACGCCTTTGGCCGACGAAGTCGTCCTCAAGGTCCGGCGCGTCGCCGTCTGCGGCACCGACCTCCACATCTACGGCTGGGATCGCTGGTCGCAGACGCGGATCAAGCCGCCGCTCGTCTTCGGCCATGAGTTCGTCGGCGAGGTCGTCGCCCTGGGCACCCGCGCCGAGGGAGTGCGACTGGGCGACCTCGTCGCCGTCGAGACGCACGTCGCCTGCACGACCTGCCACCTGTGCCGCCGCGGGCTCATGCACGTCTGCGAGCGCGTCCAGATCCTGGGCGTCGATCGCGATGGGGCGTACGCCGAGTTCGTCGCCGTGCCGGCGCGCAACTGCTGGCCGATCCCGACCGGCATGTCGATCGACCACGCCGCGGCACTCGAGCCGCTGGGCAACGCAGTGCACACCGTGCTGGCGGGGGAGATCGCTGGCTGTTCGGCCGCCGTCACCGGCTGCGGGCCGATCGGGCTGTTCTCCATTGCCGTGGCGCGCGCTTGCGGCGCCGGGCCGATCATCGCCAGCGACGTCAATCCGTATCGCCTCGAGTTGGCGAAGAAGATCGGCGCCGATGTCGTGGTCAACGTGGCGCAGGAGTCGTTCGTCGACAGGGTGCGCGATGCGACCGAGGGCCGTGGCGTCGACGTGCTGCTCGAGATGTCCGGCCACCCGCAGGCGATCCGCGACGGGCTCGAGGCGCTGCGCAACGCCGGCCGCGTCTCGCTGCTGGGCCTGCCGTCCGACCCGTTCGAGCTCGACGTCACGCGGCTCGTGATCTTCAAGGGCGCAACCGTGCAGGGAATCAACGGACGCCTCATGTTCCAGACGTGGCGGCAGATGAACGAGCTCCTCACTTCGGGTCGCCTCGACATCTCGCCGGCGATGACGCACGTGATGCCGATCGAGGACTACGCCGCGGCGATGGACCAGCTGAAGGGCGGCTCGGCCGGGAAGATCGTGCTCCTGCCGTGGGGAGAAACGGCGAGCGGCGAAGCCGCGAAGCCGGGCGCCACCACCACCCAGCCCGCACACGCCGGACACGCCTGATGGACGCCGCGACCACTGCACGCTTGGAGGCGACGCTCGCCGAGATCAAGGCGGCCGGCTTGTGGAAGGACGAGCGCGTCATCGCGAGCCCGCAGGGCCCCGTCATCACGCTGGCCGACGGGCGCCACGTCCTCAACTTCTGCGCCAACAATTACCTGGGCCTCTCGTCCGATCCGCGCGTGGTGGCCGCCGCCCACATCGCACTCGACGCGCGCGGCTACGGCATGTCGAGCGTGCGCTTCATCTGCGGGACGCAGGACGTCCACAAGCAGCTCGAAGAGACGATCGCCCGCTTCCTCCACCTCGACGACGCGATCCTGTTCGCCGCCGCGTTCGACGCCAACGGCGGCGTCTTCGAGCCGCTCCTCGGCGAAGCGGACGCCATCATCTCCGACGAGCTCAACCACGCCTCGCTGATCGACGGCATCCGCCTGTGCAAGGCGAAGCGCTACCGGTACCGCAACAACGACCTGGCCGACCTCGCGGCCCAGCTCGTCGCCGCACGGGCCGCCGGCGCGCGCGACATCCTGATCGTCACCGACGGCGTGTTCTCGATGGACGGCTCGATCGCCGACCTGGCGGGCATCGTCGCGCTGGCGAAGCAGCACCGCGCGATGACCCTGGTCGACGACTGCCATGCGACCGGGTTCCTGGGCGTGACCGGCCGCGGCGCGACCGAGCACTGCGGCGTGCTCGGCGAGGTCGACTTCGTCACCGGGACGCTGGGCAAGGCGCTGGGCGGCGCGATGGGGGGCTTCGTCGCGGGACGCGCCCCGGCGATTGCGCTCCTGCGCCAGCGTGCGCGGCCGTACCTGTTCTCCAACACGCTCGCACCGTCGATCGTCGGCGCCTCGCTCGCCGTGTTCGCCCTGCTCGACGAAACGACCGAGCTGCGCGATCGCCTGATGGCGAACACCGCGCACTTCCGCACGGGGATCACCGCCGCCGGCTTCGACGTGAAACCCGGCGTCCATCCGATCGTGCCCATCATGCTGCACGACGAACGCCGTGCCCACGACCTCGCGCGCCGCATGCTCGACGAGGGCATCTACGTGATCGGCTTCAGCTTCCCGGTCGTCCCCAAGGGACAGGCCCGCATCCGTGTGCAGGTCTCCGCCGCGCACACGCGCGAGCACCTCGACCGCGCGATCGCGGCGTTCACCAAGGCCGGGCGCGAGATGGGGATCCTCGGGGTCACGGCCTGAGCGGCCCGGCGTCCCGTTGCGGGCCCTCGGGGCCCGTGCTAGAGTCCGGCCGAAGCTCGTGAACGATTTCACGACCCCGTCGCGCCCCCGTACCGCGCGTCTCCGAAGCCTGGGACGCCCGGCCTCCGGAGACCCATGACCACGCTCACCACGCCCTTCCTCGAGCACCACAAGAGGGCCGGCGCGAAGCTCATCGAGTTCGCGGGCTTTCTCATGCCTGTCTCGTATGCCGGGATCCTGGCGGAACATACGGCGGTCCGTACCGCCGCCGGCGTGTTCGACGTCTCGCACATGGGCGAGTTCGAGGTCCGCGGGAAGGACACCTGGGCCTTCATCGACAAGCTGGTGACCAACAGGGTGGGCGAGGCCGAGGTGGGCCAGGCGGTCTACACGCCGATGTGCCTGCCCGACGGCGGCATCGTCGACGACCTGCTGGCCTACCGCTTCGAGGACAGGGCGATGCTCGTCGTCAACGCCGCGAACATCGAGGGCGACTGGGCGTGGGTGAACGAGGTGGCAAGCCGCTTCGACGTCACGCTCGAGAACGTCTCCGACCGTATCGCCCAGCTCGCCGTGCAGGGACCGCGCGCCGCCGAGATCTTTTCTGGCCTCGTCCCCGACGCCGCGCTCGACCTGGGCTACTACCGCTTCACCGGCGTCCAGCTGTGGGGGACGCCGATGGTGTTCTCGCGCACGGGCTACACCGGCGAGGACGGCTTCGAGCTCTACTTCGACGTCGACTCCGCGGACCGCGTATGGGACGAGCTGTTCAAGGCGGGGGCGAAGGTCGGACTGGCCCCGATCGGCCTCGGCGCGCGCGACAGCCTGCGGCTCGAGATGGGATTCTGCCTCTACGGTAACGACATCGACCGCACCACGCACCCGCTCGAGGCGAGCCTCGGGTGGACCGTGAAGATGGCCAAGCCCGACTTCATGGGGAAGGCCGCGATGCTCGCCGCGAAGGCGGCGGGCCTCACGCGCCGGCTCGTCGGCCTTGCCGTCGATTCGCCGCGCGTGGCGCGCCACGGCTGGGACGTGGTGAAGGACGGCTCCGTCGTCGGCACGGTCACCAGCGGCACGTCGTCGCCCACGCTGAAGAAGAGCATCGCCATGGCCTACGTGCCCGCGGCCGGAACGGCCGATGGCACCGAGTACGTCGTGCGCTCGGGTACGACCGAGCTGCCGGCCCGCGTCGTCCCACGCCCGTTCTACACCGAGGCTTCGCACCGCTGACGGTCCGCAACCGCGGCCGCTCTCGAGAGGAATCGCATGACCCCGGACGGTCTCCGCTACACGAAGGATCACGAGTGGGCGAAGCAGGACGGCGACCTCGTCGTCGTCGGCATCACGGACTACGCGCAGGGCGAACTCGGTGACGTCGTGTTCGTCGAGCTGCCGGCCGTGGGCCGCACGGTCGCGGCCGGCGAGTCGTTCGGCACGATCGAGGCCGTGAAGACCGTGAGCGAGCTGTACGCGCCGCTGGCCGGCGAGGTCGTCGCGGTCAACGGCGACATCGCGGGCGAGCCGGCGCTGGTCAACGGCTCGCCGTACGACAAGGGCTGGATGATCAAGCTGCGCCCCGCGTCCGCCGCCGACTACGACGCGCTGCTCGACGCGAAGGCCTACTCGTCCCTCCTCGCGAGCCACGGCGCATGAGCTACGTCGGTCGCAGCGTCGACGAACGGGCACGGATGCTCGCCGCCGTCGGCGTCTCCTCGTTCGAGGGCCTGCTCGTCGACGTGCCGGAGGAGCTGCGCATCCACGAGCCGCTGGCAGTCCCGCCCGCCGCCTCCGAGCTCGAGCTGCGCGCCGAGATCGGTGCCCTGGCCGCGAAGAACGACGCGGCGAAGGACATGCCGTCGTTTCTCGGCGCGGGCCTCTACGACCACTACATCCCGAGCGCGCTGCCGCGCGTCGCGCTGCGCTCGGAGTTCATGACCGCCTACACGCCGTACCAGCCCGAGGTGGCGCAGGGCACGCTGCAGGTCATCTTCGAGTTCCAGAGCATGATCGCCGAGCTCACCGGCATGGACGTCGCGAATGCGTCGCTGTACGACGGCGCCTCGGCGGCGGTCGAGGCGGCATACCTGGCCCGCAACCAGACCGGCCGCGCGCGCGTCGTCGTCGCCGGCCTGGTGCACCCGAACTCGATCGGCGCGTTGCGCACCTTTCTCGGCCCCGACGTCGTCACCGTGCTCGCGCCCGATCCGGCGACCGGCACCGTCTCTGCGGCCGCGCTCGGCGGAGCACTCGACGACACCGTGGCATGCGCGATCTTCCAGTACCCGAACTTCGTCGGCGCCATCGAGGACGTGCCCGCGCTGTGCGCCGCCGCAAAGGCGAAGGGCGCGCTTGCGGTCGCCGTCGCCGACCCGATCGCACTCGCGCTGCTGACGCCCCCGGGGGCGCTGGGCGCCGACCTGTGCGTCGGCGAGGCGCAGTCGCTGGGCGCGCCGATGTCGCTGGGCGGCCCGGTGTGCGGCTTCTTCGCCGGGCGCAAGGAGTTCGTGCGCAAGTTCCCCGGTCGAATCGTCGGCGAGACGCGCGACCAGCACGGCCGCCGGGGCTTCGTGCTCACGCTGCAGACCCGCGAGCAGCACATCCGCCGCGAGAAGGCGACGTCGAACATCTGCACCAACCAGGGGCTGATCGCGCTGATGAACACCATCTACCTGGGCCTGGTCGGCAAGGACGGCCTGTACGAGGTCGCCAACCTGTCGTTCCAGAAGACGCACTACGCGGTCGCCCGCGCCGCCGCGGTGGCGGGGGTGCAGCCCGCATTCACCGGGCCGTTCGTCCGCGAAGCAGCGTTGCGCCTGCCGGTGTCCGCGGCGCAGGCGGTGCGCGCCGGCCGCACGCACGGCATGCTGCTCGGCGTCGACGCCGGCGCGTTCGATCCCGCGCACGCCGACATCCTGCTCGTCGCCGCGACCGAGAAGCGCACCCGCGATGAAATCGACCGTTGGGCGGTGGCACTTGCGAAGTCGATCGGCCGGACGCCGCAGCTCGAAGGAGGTGCGCGATGACGCCCACGACCTCGCCCCCGAGCGTCCAGTCCGGCGCCGCGCAGGCGCGCGGCACGGCCGCCGCGCCGCCGGCCCCGCCACCGGGCGCGCTGGCCGGCCTGCCGCCGGCCTCGGCACCGGTGCTGCCGCTCGTCCCCGAGGGGATCGTCGAGCCGCTGCTGTCCGAGCTCTCCGCCCCCGGCCACCGCGGCGTGCGCCTGCCGGCGTGCGACGTGCCGGCGATCCCGCTGGCGACCGCGCTCCCGGCGTGGGCGATCCGAGCGACGCGCGCGGCGCTTCCCGAGGTGAGCGAGCCCGAGGTGATCCGCCACTTCACGCGGCTCTCGGGCCTCAATCATCACCTCGACAAGGGCTTCTATCCGCTCGGCTCGTGCACGATGAAGCACAACCCGAAGATCAACGACGAGCTCGCCTTCCTGCCCGGCATGGCGCTGGCGCATCCCTGCACGCCCGACGAGGGCCTGCAGGGCGCGCTCGAGCTGCTGTGGACGCTGGAGCGGCACCTCGCCGCGATCACCGGCTTCGACGCGGTCTCGCTGCAGCCAGCCGCCGGCGCGCAGGGCGAGTTCACCGGCATGCTCGTCGTGCGCGCCTACCACCAGTCGCGGGGCGACGTCGCGCGCGACACGGTGCTGGTGCCCGACTCGGCGCACGGCACGAACCCGGCCTCGGTCCGCGCGGTGGGCTGGAAGGTGGTCGAGCTCAAGTCGAAGGATGGCCGGCTCGACCTCGACGTGCTGAAGGCCGCGCTCGGCCCGCACGTCGCTGCGGTCATGGTGACGCAGCCGTCGACGCTCGGCATGTTCGAGCCGCAGATCGCCGAGGCGGCCGGGATGATCCACGCCGCCGGCGCCCAGCTCTACCTCGACGGCGCGAACTTCAACGCACTGGTCGGGCTGGTGCAGCCGGGCAAGATCTTCGACGTCATGCACCTCAACCTGCACAAGACGTTCTCGACCCCGCACGGCGGCGGCGGGCCGGGCGCCGGTCCGGTCGCGGTCGGGGCGCACCTGGCGCCGTTCCTGCCGGGGCCGCGGGCGGCCCGCAATGAGGACGGCACCTTCCGCTTCGAGCGCGACCTGCCGCAATCGGTGGGGCGTGTGCACGGCTGGCACGGCAACTTCGGCGTGCTCGTCCGCGCCTACGCCTACATCCGCTCGCTCGGCCCCGATGGGCTGACCGAGGTGTCGACCGAGGCGATCCTCAACGCGAACTACCTCATGCACCGCCTCAAGGGCGCCTACGACCTGCCGTTCGACCGGCCGTGCATGCACGAGTTCGTGCTCTCGGGCCGCGGGCTTCGCAAGTACGGCGTGCGCACCACCGACGTGGCGAAGCGCCTGCTCGACTTCGGGGTGCACGCGCCGACGGTGTACTTTCCGCTCATCGTCGAGGAGGCGATCATGATCGAGCCGACCGAGACCGAGACGCTGCGCACGCTCGACCTGTTCGCCGACGTCATGCTGCGCATCGCCGACGAGGCGAAGACCGACGCGTCGATCGTCACCGGCGCGCCGTGGACGACGCCGGTCTCGCGGCTCGACGAGGGACGGGCGGCGCGCGAGCTCAAGCTCACCTGGAAGAACGCGTAGCCTTCCCCGGCCCGCTGACGTGGGCGGTCGGAGCCGGCCGGGCGCGACCCGCCGCGGCGCGCTGGGGTTTGTTCGCCTGGGCGGCGGGGACCGCCGCGTGGAGCGCGTTCGGACCGCGCGGATCCCTGCCGCTGCTCGTCATCGCCGGCGTGTACCTGCTGGGTCCGCTGTGGACCGCGGCGCGCTACACGGTCGACGACGACGGTGTCGAGCGCCGCACGCCGTTCGGCACGAAGCGCTGGCCGTGGCCCGGGCTCGCGTCGTTCCGGATCGATCCGCGCGTGCGCTCCGCATGGATCACGCCGCGCGGCCGCGGCGCCGCGCGCTTCGTGCCGGCGGTGCTGCTGTTGTGGGAACCGGGGGACGAAGCGGGGGCATTCGCCGCCGAGCTGGAAGTGAGGCTGTCGGTGTATCTGCCGGGTGGGACGCGCGGGAAGGACCATGACTGAATCGGCGGCTCTGCCGCCGGGAGATCAGGAGATCTTCAACCGCTTGTCCCGCTGGCTGGTCGAACGTCGCCTGGAGACGCCCGCGCTCCTGTTTCTCGAGAGCTCGCGACCGTTGTCGTTCGTGGGCTCGCAGGCGATGCACTTCTTCCAGCCGCTCGCGTCCGTCCTGTTCGCGACGCGCGACTACGAACGGCTGGCCCGGCTCCTCGAGGACCGGGACAACTTCGAGATCCTCCTCGCGACCATCGAGCGCGAGGCCGACCGACGAGACGAGGGACGCCCATGAGCGACACACGCGAGATCCGGTCCATCCTCGCGACCGATTGCGGCTCCACCACGACGAAGGCGATCCTGATCGAGAAGCAGGGGGACACTTATCGCCTCGTCACCCGCGGCGAGGCCCCGACCACGGTCGAGGCGCCGTTCGAGGACGTGACCCGCGGCGTGCTCAATGCCGTGAAGGAGGTCGAGGAGCTGCGGGGCCGGAAGCTCCTCGACGGCGACCGGATCCTCACCCCGCAGGACGGCGACGAGGGCGTCGACCTCTACCTGAGCACGTCGAGCGCCGGCGGCGGGCTGCAGATGATGGTCTCGGGCCTGGTCCTGTCGATGACCGGGGAGAGCGCGCAACGCGCCGCGCTGGGCGCCGGCGCGATCGTCATGGACGTCATCGCCATCAACGACGGCCGACGGCCGCACGAGAAGATTCGTCGCCTCCGCCAGCTGCGACCCGACATGCTGCTGCTCTCGGGCGGCACCGACGGTGGCGCGGTCAAGAGCGTGGCCGAGATGGCCGAGCTGATCGCCGCAGCGAACCCCAAGGCCCGCCTCGGCGCCGGCTACGAGCTGCCCGTCGTCTACGCGGGCAACAGCGACCCGGCGGCGCGCGACATCGTGCGCCAGACGCTGGGCGACAAGACCGCGCTGCTCATCGTCGAGAACCTGCGCCCCAAGCCCGAGGTCGAGAACCTGAAGCCCGCCCGCGACGCGATCCACGAGCTGTTCATGGAGCACGTCATGGCGCACGCGCCGGGCTACAAGAAGCTGATGACCTGGACCGCGCAGCCGATCATGCCGACGCCCGGCGCGGTGGGCCTGATCATCGAGAAGATCGCGAAGCGCGAGGACATCACGGTGACGGGCGTCGATATCGGCGGCGCGACGACCGACGTGTTCTCGGTCTTCCAGGGGGTCTTCAACCGCACTGTGAGCGCCAACCTGGGTATGTCGTACTCGGTGTCGAACGTGATGGCCGAGGCCGGCCTGCCCAACATCCTGCGCTGGGTGTCGTTCCCGGTCGACGAGGTGCAGCTGCGCAACCGGATCAAGAACAAGATGATCCGCCCGACGACGATCCCCGACACGCTCGAGGAGTTGGTCATCGAGCAGGCCATCTCGCGCGAGGCGCTGCGGCTCGCCTTCGAGCAGCACAAGGCGCTGGCGGTGGGGCTCAAGGGAGTCCAGCAGGAGCGCACGATCTCGGACGTGTTCGAGCAGGACGACTCCGGCGCGACCCTGGTCAACCTGGCCGACCTGAACCTGCTCGTGGGCTCGGGCGGCGTGCTGTCGCACGCGCCGCGCCGCGTGCAGGCCGCGCTCATGATGATCGACGCATTCCTTCCCGAGTTCGTGACCGAGATCGCCGTGGACTCGATCTTCATGATGCCACAGCTCGGCGTGCTCGCCACCGTGCACGAGGAGGCCGCAACGCAGGTGTTCGACCGGGACTGCCTGATCCGGCTCGGCAGCGTGATCGCGCCGGTCGGCAACGCGAAGGACGGCGCCGCCTGCATGAAGGTCCGCCTCAAGCACCCCGACGGTCGCGTCGAGGAGGCCGCGTGCAAGGCCGGCGAGATGAAGCTGCTCGCCCTGCCCGCCGACGGCGATGCGCGGCTCGAGCTCACGATCGAACCCGAGCGTGGGTACGACATGGGAGAGGGCAGGGGCAAACCCGTGACCGCCACCGTGCGCGGCGGCGTCGTCGGGCTCGTGCTCGACGGCCGCGGCCGCCGCCCGTTCGAATTGCCGAAGGACGACGCGAAGCGCATCGAGAAGCTGCGGGGCTGGAACCGCGCGCTCGACGTGTATCCGCGCGAACTCTAGCCGCCGAGGAGAGACGAAGATGGCCCACGCCTACACTCCCGGACTCCGGGTCACGCCGCAGACCATCGTCCGCCGCGAACGCCGCCTGCCGCTCAAGGGCGACGTGCTCGTCGCCGTCGGCGACCGCGTAAGCGCGACCTCCGTCGTCGCGCGCACCCTGCTGCCGGGCAACGTGCAGACGGTGAACCTCGCCTCGGCGCTGGGGCTCGAACCCTCGGAGGTCGCGGGCAAGCTGGCCGTCCCGATCGGCGGCACCGTCGCCGCAGGGCAGGTCATGGCTGCGACGAAGGCCCTGTTCGGGCTCATGAAGTCCGAGGCGAAAGCACCCGCCGCGGGCACGATCGAGAGCGTTTCCGACGTCACCGGGCAGCTCATCCTGCGCGAGCCGCCCATCCCGGTCGAAATCGACGCGTTCCTCGCCGGCACCGTCGTCGAGGTGATCGCGGGGGAGGGCGTTGTCATCGAGTCGCCCGCCGCGTTCATCCAGGGCATCTTCGGCATCGGCGGCGAGACGCATGGTCCGCTCGTGATCGCCGTCGCGGGACCGGACGACGAGCTCACCGTCGACCGCCTCACGCCGGATCTCGCGGGCAAGATCGTGGTCGGCGGTTCGTACGTGAACCACGCCGTGCTCAAGGAGGCGATCCGCCTCGGCGTGCGCGGCGTCGTCGTCGGCGGCTTCGACGACCGCGACTTGCGCGACCTCCTGGGCTACGACCTGGGCGTGGCGATCACGGGGCAGGAGACGCTCGGCATCACGCTCGTCCTGACCGAGGGCTTCGGCCGCATCCGGATGGCCGAGCGGACGTTTCGCCTCCTGCAGTCGCTCGAAGGCAGCGCCGCCGCCGTCAGCGGCGCGACCCAGATCCGCGCCGGCGTGATGCGCCCCGAGATCCTGGTGCCACGATCGTCGGCGGCGAGCGATGCGACGGGCGGGAGCGTCACCGGCATGGACATCGGCTCGCTGCTGCGCTGCATCCGCGGCGATCACTTCGGTCGCATCGGCCGGATCACGGCGCTGCCGGCGCCGCTGCAGGAACTGGGCAGCGAGTCGCATGCCCGCGTCCTCGAGGCCGAGATCGAGGGCGTCGGACGCGTCCTCCTGCCGCGGGCGAACATCGAATTGATCGAGGCCTGATCTGGGCAGCGCGGAATCGGTGATTGACAGGTCGCGAGACCGGTTGCTAGCGTCCACGTGCTCAGTGCGGGAGTGTCCGACCCGCGCTCGTCCCCGTCCCGCGAGGAACCGTCGGATGCCTGCCCGCGCCGCCCGCGTCACGCACTCCCGTCGTCCGCTTTCCTTCCTCGACTGCATTCCACCCCTGATTCTCACGCTCGTGCTGACCCTGGGCCTCGGCGCACCGCGCTCGGCCCGGGGCCAGGACTCGCTCGTCGTGGCCGCCGCGGTCGTGGCGGCACCGGCTCCCGCCCCGGCGGGGGGCGTGAAGGCCATCGACGTGCCGAACGACCGCGGCGACGCAATCGAGGTGACGTGGACGCCCGCGCCACAGAAATCCGCCGGCGACGGCATCGTCACGGCGTACCTGCTCGAGCGCGCGCCCGCCGTCGAGGGCCCGTGGACGCGCGTCGACTCGGTCGGCGCCGGCACCCACAAGAAGACCGACACCGTGAAGAGCGACACGCCGTACGTCTACCGCGTCACCGCGCTCGGGGCCGGCGGGGCCGCCGCGCCGGTCGTCTCGGAGCCGGTGGAGGCCTGCGCGCAGTGGTTCAACACCGGTCGCGTCAGCGTGCTGCTTGCCATGCTTCTGTTCTTCGGCCTCGTCATCCTCTTCACCCTTCGCGCCCAGGCGGGCGAGAAGCTGTTCATTCGCCGCATCGCGGGCATCGACGCGATCGAGGAAGCGATCGGCCGCGCCACCGAGATGGGGCGCTCCGTGCTCTACGTGCCGGGCATCAACGACATCGACGACATCCAGACGATGGCCTCGCTCAACATCCTCGAGTCCGTCGCCAAGGTGACCGCCAAGTACGAGACGCCGATCGTCGTCCCCTGCAACTACCCGGTCGTCATGACGCTGGCCCAGGAGATGGTGAAGAACGGCTACGTCGCCGCCGGTCGCGCCGACGGCTACGATCCGAACTCCGTGCGTTACGTGACCACCGAGCAGTTCGCCTACGTCGCCGCCATCACCGGCATCATGCTGCGCGACAAGCCCGCGGCGAACATCTACCTGGGCTCGTTCTACGCCGAATCGCTGCTCCTGGCCGAAACCGGCTTCTCGACCGGGGCGATCCAGATCGCCGGCACGGCGCAGGTCGCCCAGTTGCCGTTCTTCGTCGTCGCCTGCGACTACACGCTGATCGGCGAGGAACTGTACGCCGCCGGCGCGTACCTGACGCGCGAGCCCCGGCTGCTCGGATCGCTCAAGGGCTCCGATTACATGAAGGTCGCGCTCATCGCGGCGATCGTCGTGGGCTGCGTGCTCGAGACGATCGGCATGACCTCGTTCAAGCATTTCTTCGCCTCGCAATAGGCGCCGGGAGAGACCGCGATGATGAACCTGCTTCCCGTCGTCCTCACCGCGATCGTCGGCATCGTGGTCATCCTGTCGTTCTTCGTGCCGCATCCCTACATCGCGGAGCCGGCGCAGAAGCTGCAGGACTGGGCGATCGTCATCGTCGCCTCGGGCTACGTGCTCGGCGCGGCGAACGTCTACAAGGTCAATGGTGAGTCGGCCATCAAGCGGCAGAAGGACTGGGTCTACAAGTGGATCCTGCTCGGCTCGATGACCGGCATGATGGTCGTCGGGTTCTTCTTTTCGGGCGGGACGCAGTTCCTCAACGAGGGATCGCCGTTCAAGTGGGGCTACGACTTCCTCTACGTGCCCATGCAGGCGACGATGTTCTCGCTGCTCGCCTTCTTCATCGCTTCGGCCGCGTTCCGCGCCTTCCGCATTCGCACCGTCGACGCCGCCCTGCTGGCCGTCGCCGCGCTCGTCGTGATGATCGGGCGCGTGCCCCTGGGCAACCTGTTCACCGCCGCGTTCCCCGAGCCCATCCAGTTGCCGACCATGGCGAACTGGCTGCTCGAGTGGCCGCAGAACGCCGCCAAGCGCGGAATCGCCATTGGCGCCGGCCTGGGCGTGATGGCCACCGGGCTGCGCATCATTCTCGGCATCGAGCGCTCGCACATGCGCGAGGAGGCCTGACATGGCGTTCGGCGACACCCTCGAGAAACTCGACCGCCGCTGGATCTTCCTCCTCGTCGCGCTGCTCGTCCTCATCCCGCTGCTGCGCCCGCTGCGCCTGCCGCTGGCCGTCTCCGGACCCGCGCGCAACTTCTACGAGGCGGTCGAGGCCGTCCCCGCGGGTTCGATCGTGGTCCTCGCCGGCGACTTCGACCCGGCGTCGGCGCCCGAACTGGTCCCCATGACCAAGTCCGTGGTGCGCCACCTGTTCCGCAAGAACGTGCGCATCATCGCGCTCGAGCTGTGGGAAGGCGGGCCGCCGCTCGTCGACGCCATCCTTCACGACGTGGGCGACGAGCTGGGCAAGAAGTACGGCATCGACTATGTGAACCTCGGCTACAAGTCCGGGCGCGAGGCGGTGATGCCGTCGTTCGGCAACTCGTTCTCCCGCACGTTTCCCAACGACTACAGCGGGACGGCGGTGTCGAAGCTGCCGCTCATGCGTGAGGCGGACACCTTCGCGCAGACGGCCCTGTTCGTGAACATCTCCGCCGGCTACCCGGGCACGAAGGAGTGGGTCCAGCAGGTGCAGGGCCGCTTCGACGTGCGGATGGTCTCGGGCTCGACGGCAGTACAGGCGCCGGAGATCTATCCGTACCTGCAGTCCGGACAGGTGGTCGGGCTGCTCGGTGGCATGGCGGGCGCCGCCGAGTACGAGAAGTCGATCAACGTCCCCGGCGCTGCCACGAAGGGCATGGACGCCCAGTCGAGCGCCCACATGTTCATCGCGTTCCTCATCCTGCTCGGCAACGCGATCTACTTCTCGCGGCGCGGCGCCGCGCGGAGGCCGTCGTGAACATCTCCATGGATTTCGGCATCTGGGTCGCGGCGGCGCTCACGCTGTTCATCTTCTCGTTCCTCTACAAGGACAACCCGCTCTACAAGTTCGCCGAGCATCTCTTCGTCGGCGTCTCCGCGGGGTTCGTCGTCGTCCAGCAGTTCTGGCAGGTGCTGTGGCCGAACCTGATCCAGCCGGCGGTCACCAGGGGCACGCCCGAGGTGTGGAAGTTCTACGTCGGCGGCCTGCTCTGCGTCCTGCTGTTCACGCGCCTGTTCCAGGGCATCTCCTGGCTCTCGCGCTACACGATCGCCACGCTCATCGGGACGTTTGCCGGACTCAAGGTCACCGGATTCGCCCAGGCGGAAGTCGTCGAACAGGTCCGTGCCACGATGGTCCCGCTGTGGACCGGCGACCTGGGCAGCTCGATCAACAACATCATCCTCGTCGTCGGCGTGATCACCACGCTTGTGTTCTTCTTCTTCTCGAAGGAGCACAAGGGTGCGATCGGCGCGACCGCACGCGTGGGCATCTGGTACCTCATGGTCTCTTTCGGCGCCGCCTACGGGTTCACGGTGATGTCACGCATCTCGCTGCTCATCGGACGACTCATGTTCCTGCTCGACGAATGGCTCGGGATCGTGCGCTTCTGAGCCTCGACTTCGATGACGTCCCGCGTCCGGGTGCGCTGCACATGGCCGACGACGCGGCACGCTTTTCAGCCGCGGAAGCTGCGCATGGTCCGCTCGCCGCCGGGCTGCGCTGGTTCACCTGGGATCGCCCCACGCTGTCGCTGGGCCGACTCGAGTCGCCCGCCGGGTTCGATTCCGCGGCGCTCGCCGCAGCCGGCATCCCGCTCGTGGTCCGGCCCACCGGCGGCCGGGCCGTCCTCCACGTCGACGAATGGACCTACGCCGCGCTGATTCCACTCGACCATCCGACGCTGGGCGGGCCGCTCGCCCGCTCGACGCGGGCGTTGACCATGCTCATCGCCACGGCGCTCGCGGACGCCTTCGGCATCGCCTGCGATCCCGCCACGGAGGCGCGGACCCCGGTCCGCACCGGGACCGCTGTCGCGACGTGTTTCGCCCGCAGCTTCGGTTACGAACTGGGCGTGGACGGACGCAAGCTCATGGGCAGCGCCCAGCGCCGCGGGCGGCGTGCCCTGCTGCAGCAGGGGAGCCTGCTGGTCGGCCCTGGCCACGAGCGGATTGCCCGCCTGCTGCCCGGAGCACGGGCGGATCCCGCGCGCACCGCGCACGCCGAGTCCGATTTGCAGGCGCGAACCACGAATCTCACCGCGTTGCTCGGCCGGCGTCCCGACCCGCGGGCGTTCCGTGAGGCGCTCGCCGCGGCATGGCACGAGGCGGCGGGGTTGGGGCGTGACGTCCAGACCGCGCAAGGTTCCGGTCCATCCCACGCCGCGCCCCTTGACAGCCCCGGTAGACCTTCCTAATCTCAAGCGTCATCGTCACTTGCATTGCAAATGGCGCACAGGCGCCGGGGGAGGAACGGATGCGGAAGGGACGTCGGTGGTCCGGGAGCGCCCTGGCGCTCGTCGCGGTCGGTCTGGGGCTGCTCGTCGGTCCCGGCTGCGGGCGGAAGGAAAGCGCCCGGCCCTCGTTCGTCGACCCCCATCCCATCCCGGCCGGCGCGAACAAGCGCGCCATCGAGGGCAAGCACGGCGGCCGCTTCGTGTTCGTCACCATCGGCGACCCGAAGACCTTCAACCCGCCACTGGCCAACGAGGTCTCCTCGACCGACATCATCAACGGCCCGATGTTCGTCGGCCTGACCGCCTACAACAACGCCGACCAGCGCACCGAGCCCGGGCTCGCCGAGTCGTGGGAGGCGAGCCCCGACGGGCTCACCTACACCTTCAAGCTCCGCCCCGGTCTGCGCTGGTCCGACGGCGCCACCCTCGACGCCGACGATGTCGTCTTCACAGCGAAGGTCTCGCTCGATCCAGCCCTGCCTGGCGCGACGCGCGACATCTTCCAGAGCGGCGGCAAGGTCTGGGAGTTCGTCAAGGTCGACAGCCTCACCATCCAGGTCAAGCTCGCCGCACCGTTCGGCCCGCTGGTCGACGTCATCGGCTCGATGTACATCGTGCCCGAGCACCGGCTGGCGGCGTCGTACGCCGACGGCACCTTCGCCTCGATGTGGGGGACCGACACGCCGCCGGCCGACATCGTGTGCAACGGGCCGTTCCGGCTCAAGGGGTTCGTCCCCGGCGAGAAGTGCGTGCTCGAGCGCAACCCGCACTACTGGGAGGTCGACCAGAACGGCTTGCGCCTGCCCTACCTCGACGAGTACGTGTTCCTCATCGTCAAGGACCTCAACACGATGGCGCTCAAGTTCCAGGCCGGCGAGACCGACCTGATCGATCCCATCGTGCTCGACCAGGTGCCGCTGTTCGAGGACGAGGCGGAGAAGTCCGGCTACCAGGTCGTCGACCTGGGGCTCGACCTGGCGACCGACTTCATGTGGCTCAACCAGAACCCCGGCAAGGACCCGACCGGCAAGCCCTACGTCGAGCCTTACAAGCTGGCGCTGTTCCGCGACGTCCGCTTCCGCCGCGCCATCTCGCACGGCGTCAACCGCGAGGGCATCGTCAAGTCGGTGCTGCAGGGCCGCGGCGTGCCGCTGTACGAGCCGTACACGCGGACCAACAAGGCGTTCTGGAACCCGAACGTGCCGAAGTTCCCGTACGACCCGGAGAAGGCTAAGGCGCTGCTCGACGAGATGGGTCTGGTCGACAAGAACCGCGACGGCGTCCGCGAGACCCCGGCCGGCAAGCCGGTCGAGTTCACGCTGCACACGAACTCCGAGAACAACCTGCGCAAGAGCTTCGGCACCGTCATCAGCGAGGACCTGGGCAAGATCGGCATCCGCGTCAACTTCGTGCCGCTCGAGTTCAACACGCTGATCACGCGCCTGCGGGCCGACTACCGCTACGACGCGATCCTGCTCGGGCTCGCCAGCTCGACGCCGCCCGAGGCCGCGCTGTCCGGCAACGTCTACCGCTCGAGCGGCATCACGCACAACTGGAACCCGCGGCAGAAGACACCGTCGACGCCGGCCGAGGCCGAGATCGACCGCCTCATGGACCAGTTGATCGCCGAGAGCGACATTGCCAAGCGCAAGGAGTACTTCGACCGCGTGCAGGAGATCATGGGGGAGGAGCAGTTCTCGATCTACATCGTGAACCGCAAGCTGTACGTCGGGCTGCGTGACTATGTCCGCAATGCCCGCCCCTCGGTCATCCGCCAGCACGTGACGTGGAACATCCAGGAGATCTGGGTCGACAAGGCGGACGCGAAGGTCGCGGCGCGCTGACGCCGCGACCCCGCGCGATCCCGCCCGCCCCGCCCGCCCGTGCGCACTTACCTCCTGCGACGTGTCCTCTCGCTCGTCCCGCTGCTGCTCGGCGTGACGTTCCTGGCGTTCCTGCTCATCTACCTCGCTCCGGGCGACTTCCTGTCGCAGATGGCCGAGAACCCCATGATCTCGGCCGAGACGATCGAGCGCATGCGCTCCAACTTCGGCCTCGACCGGCCGTGGTACGTGCAATACGGGCTGTGGCTCAAGAACGTGTTCTTCCACCTCGACTTCGGCGAGTCGTTCGCCTTCCGCCAGCCGGTGTTCCAGGTCATCGCGCCGCGGCTGGGGAACACGCTGATCCTCGCGCTCGCCGCCGCGGTCGTCGCCTGGGGCCTGGCGATCCCGCTCGGGATCCTGTCGGCCGTGAAGCAGTACAAGTGGCAGGACAAGGCCGCCTCGTTCTTTGCCTTCCTCGGGCTGTCGATCCCCGAGATCTTCTTCGCCCTGCTCATGATGTACATGGCCGCCAAGACGGGGTGGTTTCCCGTCGGCGGCATGCGCTCGATCGACCATGACGAGATGCAGTGGGGGACGCAACTCCTCGACATCCTGCATCACCTCGTGCTGCCCGCGCTGGTGCTGGGCACCGTCCCCATGGCCGCCCGCATGCGCCAGATGCGCGCCAACCTGCTCGACGTCCTCCGGCTCGACTACGTGACGACGGCGCGGGCCAAGGGCCTCGACGAGGACGTCGTGGTCTGGAAGCACGCCGTGCGCAACGCGATCAACCCTTTGATCACGCTGTTCGGCTTCACCCTGGCGACGCTGCTCTCGGGTTCGTTCATCGTCGAGATCGTCATGGGCTGGCCCGGCCTGGGCAGCCTCACGCTCGAGGCGCTGCTCAAGCAGGACCTCTACCTCGTCATGGGCTCGGTCGTCATCGCGGCGACCATGCTCGTGCTCGGCAACCTGATCGCGGACGTGCTGCTGGTGCTGGCCGACCCGCGGATCAAGTACGACTAGGAGCGCGATGACGACCGCCGTCAACGACCGCTCGCCGTGGCAGATCTTCTGGCGCGAGTTCAAGAAGAGCCCCGTGGCGCTCGCGGGCGCGGGCATCCTGATCCTGCTCTACGGCGCCGCGATCTTCGCCGACTTCCTGGCGCCGTGGCCGATGCCGCAGCAGGACCTCGACTTCGGCTACCACCCGCCGACGCCGGTGCACTGGTTCGCCGACGGCCGCTTCGTCGGCCCCCACGTGCTGGCCAGCGAGCTGGTCGACATCGGGCGCAGCACCTACCGCACGATCCCGGGCGAACGCCACCCCGTGCGCTTCTTCGTCCAGGGCAGGCAGGAATACCGCGTGCTCGGCCTGTTCCCCACCCGCACGCGCCTGTTCGGCGTCGACCCGCCGGCCCATCTCTACCTGTTCGGCAGCGACAAGTACGGGCGCGACACCTACTCGCGCCTGCTCTACGGCTCGCGCGTCTCGCTGTCGATCGGCCTGATCGGCATCGCCATCAGCTTCCTGATCGGGACGCTGGTCGGTGGGCTATCGGGGTACCTGGGGAAGGGTTTCGACCTGGTCGTCATGCGCGTCACCGAGCTCATCATGTCCGTGCCCGCTCTCTACCTGATCCTCGCCCTGCGCGCCTCGTTCCCGTCGAACGTGCCGAGCGACCGCATGTACCTGATCATCGTCGTCATCCTCGCATTCATCGGCTGGGCCAGCCTGGCGCGCATCGTGCGCGGCATGGTGCTGTCGCTGCGCGAGCAGGAGTACGTCAACGCGGCGCGCGCCCTCGGGGCGGGCACGCTGCGCATCCTGTTCCGGCACATCCTGCCCAACACCATGTCGTTCCTCATCGTCGCCGCGACGATCGCCGTGCCGGGCTACATCCTCGGCGAGGTCACGCTGTCGTTCCTGGGCATCGGCATCCAGGAGCCGCAGGCGTCGTGGGGCAACATGCTCACCGAGGCGCAGAACATCCGCGTGCTCAAGTCGATGCCGTGGATGCTGATCCCCGGGTTCTTCATCTTCATCGTCGTGCTGGCATACAATTTCCTCGGCGACGGTCTCGCCGACGCGCTCAACCCGCGGAAGGTGACGGGAGGAAAATCCTGATGACCGAGGCCTTTGTCCTCGAGGTGCGCGACCTGCGCACCCATTTCGTGACGGACGACGCAACGGTCAAGGCCGTCGACGGCGTCTCCTTCGCCGTGCGTGCCGGGGAGACCCTGGGCATCGTCGGCGAGTCGGGCTGCGGCAAGAGCGTGACCTCACTGTCGATCCTGCGCCTCATCCCGAGCCCGCCCGGGAAGATCGTGGGTGGGGAGATCCTGTTCAAGGGCACGAACCTGCTCAGCCTGCCGGATCCCGCCATGAGGAAGATCCGCGGCAACGACATCTCGATGATCTTCCAGGAGCCGATGACGTCGCTCAACCCGGTCTACACCTGCGGCGACCAGATCATGGAAGCGGTCATCCTCCACCAGAAGGTGGGGAAGGCAGAGGCGCGCACCCGCGCCATCGAGATGCTGCGCCTGGTCGGCATCCCCTCGCCCGAGCAGCGGGTCGACGAGTACCCGCACCAGCTGTCGGGTGGCATGCGCCAGCGGGTGATGATCGCCATGGCGCTGTCGTGCCAGCCCGAGGTGCTCATCGCCGATGAGCCCACGACCGCGCTTGACGTGACGATCCAGGCACAGATCCTCGAGCTGCTCAACCGCCTGCAGCGCGAGATGGGGATGGCGATCCTGCTCATCACCCACGACCTGGGGGTCGTCGCCGAGACCTGCAATCGCGTCGCCGTCATGTACGCGGGGCAGGTCGTCGAGTACGCCGGCGTCGAGGACATCTTCGCCCGGCCGCGCATGCCCTACACGGTGGGGCTGCTCGGTTCCATTCCCAAGCTCGGCGAGGAACGCGAGCGCCTGCGCGTCATCCCGGGCAACGTGCCGAACCCGTCCGAGTTCCCTTCCGGCTGCAAGTTCCATCCGCGCTGCCCCGTGGCGATCGACCGCTGCAAGGTCGAGAACCCGCCACTGACGACGATTCGCCCCGGCCACGAGGTGCGCTGCTGGCGCTCCGGCGAGGCCGAGGCCGGCACGCTCGACATGGGCAAGGCGTTCGAGGAGGTCACGTCGTGAGCGCCGACGTCCTGCTGCGCGTCAAGGACCTCAAGAAGTACTTCCCGATCAAGAAGGGCCTGTTCTCCCGCGTCGTCGGCCAGGTCAAGGCGGTCGACGGCGTCTCGTTCGAACTGCGCCGCGGCGAGGTGCTCGGCCTGGTGGGTGAGTCGGGTTGCGGCAAGACGACGACCGGCCGCGCGATCCTGCGCCTGATCGAGGCGACCAGTGGCGAGGTGTGGTACGAGGACCAGGACGTGCTCAAGCTCGACAAGGGCGCGCTCCGGGCAATGCGGCGGAAGATGCAGATCGTCTTCCAGGACCCCTATAGCTCGCTCAACCCGCGCCTGACCGTCGGCTCGATGATCGAGGAAGCGCTGACCATCCACAAGCTCGCCTCGGGCCAGAAGGCCAAGGACCGCGTCGCCGAGTTGCTCACGCTGGTGGGTCTAGCGCCGCACCACGCGCGGCGCTATCCGCACGAGTTCTCGGGCGGTCAGCGGCAGCGCATCGGCGTGGCGCGCGCGCTGGCCGTGGACCCCGAGCTGATCATCGCCGACGAGCCGGTGTCGGCGCTCGATGTGTCGATCCAGGCGCAGATCCTCAACCTGCTCAAGGACCTGAAGCAGCGCCTCGGGCTCACCTACGTGTTCGTCGCCCACGACCTCGCGGTGGTCGAGCACATCTCCGACCGCGTCGCCGTGATGTACCTGGGCCGCATCGTCGAGCTGTCTGACGCGAAGGCCCTGTACGCGGCACCGTTGCACCCGTACACCAAGGCGCTCCTGTCGGCGATCCCGGTGGCCGAGCCGGTGCGCAAGACGCAGCGCATCGTGCTCACGGGCGACGTGCCGAGCCCGGCGAAACCGCCCTCGGGCTGCCCGTTCCACCCGCGCTGCTTCATGGCGAAGGATCGCTGCTCGGTCGACGTGCCGACGCTGCGCGAGATCCGCCCGGGCCACTGGTCGGCGTGCCACTTCGCCGAGGAGGTCACCGGCGCGTGAGCGGCGCCCGGCGCGTCCCGCTCGTCCTCGCCGTGCTCGACGGTTTCGGCCTGGCACCCGCCGGGCCGCACAACGCGATCTCGCTCGCCCGCACGCCGCACTGGGACGGCTGGTGGGCGGCCGCTCCGCGCACACAGCTCTCGGCCTCGGGCGAGGACGTGGGCCTGCCCGATCGGCTGATGGGCAACTCCGAGGTAGGGCACTTGAATCTCGGCGCCGGCCGCATCGTCAACCAGCCGCTGACGCGCATCACCAAGGCGATCCGCACCGGCGACTTCCTGCGCAACGCTGCGCTGCGTGGCGCCTGTGCGCACGTCAGGAAGAGCGGTGGCGCGCTCCACCTGATGGGGCTGATCTCCGACGGCGGCGTACACTCGCACCTCGATCACGTGCCCGGCTTCCTCGCGCTGGCCAAGGCCGAGGGGGTCGCGCGTGTCTTCGTCCACGCGTTCACCGACGGGCGCGACACGCCGCCGAGCTCGGGCGCGGCTTACGTGGCGACGCTCGAGGCGATGCTCGCCGGATCGGGCGTCGGCCGCATCGCCACGGTCAGCGGGCGTTACTGGGCCATGGACCGCGACCAGCGCTGGGAGCGCGTCGAGAAGGCCTGGCGCGCTCTCGTCCTCGGCGAGGGCGCGACGGCACCCTCGGCTGCGGCGACGATCGCGGCCGCCTACGCCGCGGGCACGACCGACGAGTTCATCGCCCCGACCGTGATCGTCGACGCGGCCGGCGTGCCGCTGGGCCGGATCGGTGACGGCGATGCCGTCCTGCACCTGAACTTCCGCCCCGACCGGGCGCGCGAGCTCGCGCGCGCCCTCATGCGCGACGACTTCGACGGCTTCGCCCGGCCGGGACGCTCCGTCGACCTCGCGTTCGTGGGGCTCACACGCTACGACGAGGCGCTCGACCTGCCCGTCGCCTTCCCGCCCGAGGACATCCAGGAGACGCTCGGCGACCTGTATGCCGGGCTCGGGCTCTCCCAGTTGCGGATCGCGGAGACCGAGAAGTACGCGCACGTCACGTACTTCTTCTCGGGCGGCCGCGAGGCGCCGCTGGCGGGGGAGGAGCGCTGCCTCGTGCCCTCGCCCAGGGTCGCGACCTACGACCTCGAGCCGGCGATGAGTGCACCCGGCGTGACCGACCAGGTGGTGCGCCGGATCAGCGCGGGCCCGCCCGACCTCGTCGTGCTCAACTTCGCGAACGCGGACATGGTCGGCCACACCGGGATGCTCGCGCCGACCATCGTCGCGGTCGAGGTGCTCGACGCCTGCCTGGCGCGCGTCGAGGCCGCCGTGCGCGACGCGGGCGGCCTGCTCGCCATCACCGCCGATCATGGCAACGCCGAGCAGATGTGGGACGCCGCCCGGGGCGAACCGCACACGGCGCACACGACGAACCCGGTGCCGTTCGTGCTGCTCGGCGAGGCGGCGCGTGGCGTGCGACTCGAGGCGGGCCGGCTCGCCGACGTCGCGCCGACGCTGCTCGACCTGCTCGGGCTCGACGCGCCGCGGGCGATGACCGGACGGTCGCTCCTGCGACGCTGACCGCGGCCGCGAGCCGAACGAACGACGCGGGTCGGGGAAAATCCCCCGGCCCGCGTCGTGGTTTCACCCGCGGAGCGCCTATCCGCGCCCGGTCCCGCACCGCCGCAGCATGCACGATGCCCGCCGGCGTGCAGCATGCACCGTCCCGCGACGCCCGTCGCGCACGTGACGATCGGCGCTTGCACGGGTGAGGCCGCGCGGAGAGCGCGCTGGACGCTCCCCGGCGCCCGTTGCTCAACCCCGCACCACCACTGGCACACGCGTTGCTCTCTCTCCGTGGCGAGCGCGCCACGACGGCGCACTGACATCGTCAGGACGGCGAAGTTCGCTAGGGTGCTCGTGCTTGATCGGGTCGTGTGCTAATCCTACTTGACCCCAAGAGTCTCACGGAACCTGGCACACGGCACCAACGGCGGACTTCACCCCTTCGAACGGCGGCTCCTGCAATCGGGACCGCCGTTCGTGCTATCGTGCCCCCGGCTCGAAAAACCCTTCAGGAACTTCGCCCGAGGTGCCCACCCTGCGCATCGCCTACCTGTCCATCGGCCGCCACGTCCACACCGAGCGCTGGCTGCGCTTCTTCGTCGAGCGCGGGCACGACGTGCATCTCCTCACGGTGCAGCCCGGTCCCATGCCGGGGGTGACGGTGCACGATATCTCGTCGCACACCGGCCCCAAGCCGCTGCGCTACGCGACCAGCCTGCTCACCGTGCGGACGCTGCTGGGACGCCTCGATCCCGACGTGCTGCACACCCACTTCCTCACCGGCTACGGCTACTGGGGCTGGCTGTCGGGCTTCCGTCCGTTCCTGCTCACGGTGTGGGGCGACGACGTGTATCAGACTCCGTTCGAGAGCCGCGCCAAACTGTGGCTCGCACGGCATGCGCTGGCGGCCGCCGACTGGGTCTCGGGTGACTCGGTCGACATGCTGGAGAAGGCGATCGAGCTGGGCGCTCGCCGCGAGCGCTGCGAGCACCTGCAACTCGGTGTCGATTTCCGCCAGTTTCGCCCGGACGTGCCGGCCGCGGCGACGGCCGCGATCCGTAAGGAGTTCGCCACGCCGCCCGAGGCGCCGGTCGTCCTGTCGACGCGCTCGTTCAGCCAGCCGTACTACAACATCCCGCTGTTCGTCGATGCGATCCCGGCGCTGCTGGCGCGCCGCCCCGACGCCGTGTTCTGGATCGCCGGCTACGAGGGCGCCGATGGCGGCGTGCGCGCGCAGGCCGAACGCCTGGGCGTGACGCACGCGGTGCGCTTCCTCGGGCGCGTGCCGCACGAGCGCCTGCAGGACGTCGTCGCCGCCGCCGACGTGTACATCACGATCCCGTCGCTCGACGCGACCGCGGTGTCGCTGCTCGAGGCGATGGCCGCGGGCAAGGCGATCGTCGCCAGCGCGCTGCCCTCGGCCATGGAGTGGATCGTCGAGGGCGAGACCGGCCGCATCGTGCCGGCCGGCGAGCGCACGCCGCTCGAGGCGGCGATCGCTGAACTGCTCGACGATCCGGCGACGCGCGCACGGCTCGGTGCCGCCGCGCATCGCGCCGCCCGGGCCGGCGCCGACTGGCACCACCACATGGGCCGCAACGAGGAGGTCTACCTCGCCGCGGCGAAGGCGCGCCGCACCGGCGCCCCGTTCGCCATCCCGCACCCGCGTCCGCCCGCAGCGCCACTTGTCCACCGGACATGAGGGCGTCGCTGGTCGTTCCCACCTACCGCAAGCTGGCGATCCTCCAGGAAACGCTGGCATCGCTCGAAAGCGAGCCGGCCGAGCGCTTCGAGGTGATCGTCGCCAGCGACGGCTCGCCCGACGGCACGCCCGACTTCCTTCGCGCCTACCACCCACCGTACGCGCTGACGCCGGTGCTGCTCGAGCAGAACGTGGGGCGGGCCGCGGCGCGCAACGCCGCGCTCGAGCGCGCGCGGCACGAGATCGTCATCTTCCTCGACGATGACATGCGCGTCGCACCGGGATTCATCGCCGCCCACCTGGCGCACCACACCGCCGCGCCGCTGGAACGACGCGGCGGGGTGGGGGACGTCGACGAGCGTCCCGAGGTCAGGGCCACGCCGATCGGGCGCTACATGGCGACCCGCGGGGCGCACAAGGTCCGCGACTCGGCACCGCTCCCATGGCGCTACTTCACTTCGAACAACGCCTCGGTCCGCCGCGAGGACCTGCTGGCCGTCGACGGCTTCGATCCGCGCTACCGGGCCTACGGCTTCGAGGATACGGACCTCGGACTGCGGCTCGAGCGGGAGCGAGGGGTGCGCTTCGCCTTCGTTGCCGGCGCTCGTTCGACCCACCTCGAGTCCTACGACCTGGCGCAGGTCCTGGAGAAGAAGCGCATCTGCGGCGAGCACTCGCTGCGCCTGTTCCTCGCCGATCACCCCGAGACCCTGCCCGACCTGGGGCTGGCCCGCTGGCTCGAGATGGCCGGACCGGGGGCGGTCGAGGGCCGCCCGCGGGTCCGCTGGCCCTTCGCCCCCCTGTTCGCGGCCCCGGCGCGCGACCTCGTGCTCGCCTGGGCCCGCCACCCGGCCGGCCGGGTCCCCGATGCCGTGTTCGACTACCTGGTCCTCTGGCACTTCGTCGCCGGGCTCCGCACTTGAGCGGCACCTGAGCGAACTGCAAGATTGACAGCAGGTTCCCCGCTTGTTACCGTGCCGCGAACCGTCCCTTTCGACGTCCCTGCGGGGACGCGGGACGGGCATGGAGGGCGAAGATGGCGGGACAGGCGGTGGGGATGATCGAGACGCGCGGCTGGATCGCCATGATCGAGGCGGCCGACGCGATGGCCAAGGCCGCCTCCGTCGACCTCGAGCGTTGGGCCAACGTCGATGCCGGCATGGTCACGATCGTCGCCCGCGGCGACGTCGCGGCCGTTCAGGCGGCGGTCGAGGCCGGGGTCCGCGCCGCGCAACGCATCGGCACCGTCGTCACCTCCCATGTCATTCCCATGCCGTACGCGCCCGTCGAGGAACGCATCCTCGGCCGCTGATCACGTCGAACGAGAGGAGATTCCATGGAAGACGCGCTCGGTCTCATCGAGACCCGCGGATTCGTCGCGATGGTCGAAGCCTCGGACGCGATGGTGAAGGCCGCCAAGGTCAAGCTCGTCGGCTACGAGAAGATCGGCGGCGGCTACGTGACCACGATCGTCCGTGGCGACGTCGCTGCGGTGCGCGCCGCCACCGAGGCGGGGCAGGCGGCGGCGACGCGCGTCGGCGAAGTCATCGCCGTGCACGTCATTCCGCGCCCGCACACCGCGCTCGAAGACGTGCTCCCCATCGGCAAGTCCGAAGGCGCCGCCCGGAAGTGACCGCGTGATCCTGGGCCAGGTCGTCGGCACCGTCGTTTCGACGCGCAAGGACGCGGGGCTCTCGGGTCTCAAGCTCCTCGTCGTACGCGAGCTCGACGACGCGCTCGCTCCGACCGGCCACCTCGTCGTGTCCGCCGATGCCGTCGGCGCCGGGCGGGATGAGGTCGTCCTCGTCGTCGCCGGATCCTCGGCCCGCCTGACCGAGGCGACGCGCGACAAACCGGTCGACTCGGTCATCGTCGGCATCGTCGACGAAGTCGAGGAGAACGGCAGCCTGGTCTATCGCAAGCAGTCGTCGCGCACGGTGCCGGCATGAGCGCGCCGCGGGCGCCGCGTCCACGGCCGCTGGCAAGCGAACTGGCGAGTCCGCCCGTGTCGCTGGCCGCGATCGAGACGGCCACCGTCTCCAGCGGCATCCGCGTCGGCGACGCCGTCGTCAAGATGGCGCCGGTCACGCTGTTCCACGCACAGCCCATCTCGCCCGGCAAGTTCGTCGTCGTCTTCGGCGGGACCGTCGGCGACGTCGCGGCCGCCGTGCCGAAGGGGATCGAAGCGGCGGGCACGGCGCTCACCGATTCGCTCGTGCTCGCGCAGTGCCATGGCGACGTGCACCGTGTGCTCGCCGGGCAGGCCGCCGGCCCGGCCGGCGACGCCCTGGGCGTGATCGAGACCGACGGCGTGCCGTCGACCCTGCTCGCCGCCGACCGGGCCGCCAAGACCGCGCCCGTGCGCCTGCGCACGATCCGGCTCGCCGATGGACTTGGCGGCCGCGGCTTCGTGCTCTTCGACGGCACGCTGAGCGACGTCAACGCTGCGCTGGCCGCCGCACGCGCCGCGGTCGGCTCGCACCTGGACACGTCGGCGCCATGACGACCGCGA
>JANPEF010000130.1:0-4584 GCA_031431875.1 Candidatus Eiseniibacteriota bacterium
GGTCACCCGGCCTGCGTCGGTGAAGACGGTCAGCGACGAGTCGACAACCGACCACTGCCACAGGTGGACCGCGTTGCCCGGGGGATACGAGATCGTGTCCTGCACACCGAGCCCGTCGGCGGAGCCGATGCGCAGCGTCCACACGCCGGGCGCCAGGCGCGCCTGGTAGGCGAAGCGCCGGCCGTCGGGCGACCACTGCGCGTTGCGGACGGCGTCATCCGTGAACGTGAGCCGCGTATCCGTGCGGCGATCGAGGTCGAAGACGTAGGTCTCGCCGAACGCGCTCGCGGAGGAGGCTGACCGCTGGTAGAGGAGGCGCCGGCCGTCGGGCGAGGGCCGGACATTGAAGATCGTCCCCTTCACCAGTTCCTGCGCATCGATGCCGCCGCGGCGATCCGCGACACGCAGCGTGCGATCGACGGCGCCGGGATTGAGCGAGAAGGCCAGCAGTCCGTTGTTCGAGACCGAGAAGTGCCCCTGCGACCCTCCCACGCGAAGGTCATCGGCCAGGCGGATCGGCTCGCCGGTGAGCTTGCCCGCGCCGACGTCGAGCTTCTGCGCGACGAGCGTGGTTCCACGCAGGAAGAGGACCCAGTCTCCCGGCGCGTACTCGACGCGGCCGTCGGAGCGGCCGAGCAGCTTCGAGTCGAGCGAGCCGAGCCGCCCGAGGCGGATGTTCCCGCCGCTCGTCGCGTCCCCACGCGTGCCGATGAACAGGAAGCGCTCGCCGTCGGGCAGGAAGACGGGCCAGGCGCTGCCGATCTCCCCCGCCGCCCGATCGATGTGCGTCGCCGGCTTGACGTCACCGCCGCCGGCCGCGACGACGCGCAGTGAGTCGGACGCGTTTCCGTCGATCAGGATCTGGCCCTTCGCGCCCCAGCTCAGGTCGGCGCCGTTCGGGATCTTCTGCAGGACGACCGGCGCGCCGCCGCCGATCGGCGCGCGCTTCAGCTCGTCACCGTCCATGAAGACCACTTCCTTGCTGTCCGGCGACCAGTAGGCGCGTTGCAGGCCCTGCGTCCCCGCGATCGGCACGGCCTCGATCTGGTCGAGCGGGCGCACCCACGCGCTCACCGTGCCCGTGGAATCGTCGCCCTGGATGAGCAGGTAGCGCCCGTCCGGTGAGAGGCGCGGCCAGTACGCTTGCGTCGTGCCCGGCGGCGGCTCCACGCGAAAGCGCAGCGGCAATGTGGTCGGTGCCGGCCGCGTCGCGAACCAGGCGAGGCCGGCGAGGGAGGCGAGCGCGACGGCCGCGAGCACCGCGGCGATCGGACGCGGCACGCCGGCGGCGCGCGTGGCGGCGGCGTGCGCCGCGGCGACAGCGCTCACCGAGCTCGCGCCCGAGATCGGCATGCCGCTGGTCGAGAGTCCCGCACCCTCGGCAATCCCCTGCAGCTGCAGCTTCACGTCGTGCGCGGTCTGGATGCGTTCTTCGGGATCCTTCGTCAGGCAGTTGCGGATCAGCCGCTCGATGCCGTGCGGCGGCGCGCTGCGGATCGCGCTGCTCCCCGTCGACGTCACCGCGTCGTTCGCGCTCGAAGGCGTTTCGCCCACCGGCGGGGGCTCGCGCTCGAGGATCGCGGCGATCAGCGACGCCTGGCTCCTGCCCTCGAAGGCGCGGCGGCCGGTGAACATCTCGTAGAGCACGCAGCCGAGCGCCCAGATGTCGCTGCGCGCGTCGGCCTCGCGGCCCTCCAGCTGCTCGGGCGCCATGTACTGGAAGGTGCCCAGGATCGTGCCCTCGGCGGTCAGCGCCCGGCCGATCGTCGGCGAATGCGCGAGCGTGGCGTCCATCGCGCCGCTGCCTTGGCCGGCGGCGAGGCCGGTCGCGCGGGCGAGGCCGAAGTCCATGAGCTTGGCACCGCCGCGGGTGAGCATGACGTTGCCGGGCTTCATGTCGCGGTGCACGACGCCCGCGCGGTGCGCGCGGTCGAGCGCGTCGGCGATCTGGGCGCCCAGGCGCAGCGCCTCGGGCGCCGGCAGCGGGCCGCGGGCCACGCGCGCCTCGAGCGTGTCGCCCTCGATCAGCTCGAGCACGAGGTAGTCGATGTCGCCTTCCTTGCCGACATCGAACAGCGCGCAGATGTTCGGGTGGTTGAGGCTCGAGACGGTCTTCGCCTCGCGCTCGAAGCGGGCGCGGATCTCGGGCTGCGCCGACAGGTGCGTCGGCAGCACCTTGACGGCCACGTCGCGGCCCAGGCGCGTGTCCTTCGCGCGATAAACCTCGCCCATGCCGCCGGCGCCGAGGGGAGACAGGATTTCGTACGGACCGAGTCGGGTTCCCGGAGTGAGGAGCATCCGGGGAATCTAGCGCAAATGAGGTGCGGGGTGGGAGGCGAGGTGGTGCAGATCGGGACGTGCTAGCGAAGCCCGGTGCCCAGTCGCTCGAGGACTTCCTTCAAATTGTAGCGGTCGAGCACCTGCAGACCATGCACGGCGATCTCCTGGAGGACCTTGAACGCCACCAGGCCCGTGAGCAGGGCCGGACGCTCCCTGGCGCCACCCGGGGGCGGCCACGCCGTCCGAAGGCAGACGTAGAGAAACCAGGTCTCGAAGAAGTTGGGCATCAGGATGAGTGCGCCGCGCCACCCGGTGCTCTCGAACACGGCGACGCCGCCGAGCCGGAGCGCGAACAGGATCAGCGCGACGATCCGGTCGCGGCCCTTCCAGCCGACGGCCACGAGGAGGAACGTGGCGAGGGCGAAGAGATCGGTCCACTTGTCGAACGCGTGGTAGTTGCGGATGCCGCCGCCACCGAGGTCGACGTAGTTCATGACCACGACGTCGAGCCCGTCGGCGGCGATCGCGATCAACGCGCCGGCCAGCGGCCAGCGCAGGACCGGGAGCGCCGCGGCGAGCTTGAGGCCCGCCGCGAGCGCTTCCTCGGAGGTCATCACGTTCGGGAGCTCAGAGCGGTCGCCCCTCCGCCTGCATGCGCCCGACGACCTTCGCGCCCAGTCGCCTGCCCGCCTCGAGGCCCTGGTCGTTGTCCTGCGGGAAGTGGATCCCGCCCCACAACCGCGACATCGCCGCTTCTACGGCTTCGGACTGGAAATACTCGGACTTGTCCGGGAATGCGTTCGCAAGCACCGCGGCTGCCGCCGCGGAAATGGTCGAGTGGCCCGACGTGTATGAAGGGAAGTTCGGCGTCGGGATCACCGTGACGAGCCCGGGGATGCGCATGGACGGGCGCGCCGTCCAGTACGCGTACTTGGCCCGCCAGCAGCTGACGAATGCGTCGTGCAGGGCCATGTTCATGGACGCCTGCACACGCGCCGCATCGGCCACCGACAGGTTGCGCGCGCTGATCTCCTCGCGCAGCAGCGCGTTCCAGATCGCCGGCGGCGAGCGGTCGGCCCACTTGTGGACGATCGCCTCCTGCTCGGGCGTGCGCGCGGCGGCCGCGTCAGACACCGCGGCCACGTCGGCCAGGTCCTCGGCCGAGCCGAACGCATACGGCGCCGGCGGCGAGAACTCGGCGCCGTCGGTCGCGACCCACGTGCGCCAGGTGCCGCAGGCGGGCAGCACGGGGTTCGTGCCGGTCCAGGAACCGTCGCCCGTCGAGACGGTGCCGCTATAGACATTGGCCGAGCCGTCGCGCCGCGCGATCCGGACCGCGACGCGTCCGGCCAGGTGACCGAACGCGAGCCCGCGATGCGCGGCGCCGGGGTTCGCCCGGGTCGCGACCGCGACTTCGGCTGCGAGCGCGTCCTCGATCCGGGCCCCACTCGCCGGAAACAACTCGACGAGCACGTCGGCTGCGGCGCCGCCAACCGCACAGGCGCCGTCGAGCGGCGCATGCTCCTCGCGCCCTCCGGCCACGAGCCCGTCGTGACACGCAACGCTGACCAGCGCGTAAGCGCGGGCGAACAGCGGCGGCGGCAGGCGCGACTCGGCAGCGAGCGTCGTGGTGAGAGCGTTCCAGCGCAGGCACGCTGCGGCGGCCGGCTCCCCGGCAGCCTCGGCCGGAGGAACGCCCGTCGAGGTCTCGGCCGGCAGCGCCGGAAGTCCGGCTTCGAGTTCGGCGACGGCGGCGGCCATTTCAGGACCGAGGAGATACGGAGAAGCAGGATCGGTGAGCACGGCCTCGGGGGCGGTCGCGACTGGGGACGAGGCACAACCCGGGGCGACGAGGGCGCCGAGGGCGAGGGCCAGGAGAGAGAGCCGCTTCATGATCGATATGCCTCCGAGAATTGAAGACGGGCCGAGGCCGCGAACGACCCCGGCCCGTACACCCAGTCCGCCGGTGACCAAGATTGTGACCGCGCGGGGTTGCGCGAAGGAGTCTACCGCCCCCCGCCGTACTCTTTCCACACCGCAAGTCGTGCCGCGGCCTGTTCGGCGTGGGCGGCCAGGCGCTCACGGTCGATTTCCGCCTCACCATGCGAGCCCAGGTGGGGCGCGGCCAGGCGGCCACGGGCCTCCGAAAGGGCCTTCTCCGCGGCGGCGGCGTCGATTTCCGAGGCGTGCTCGGCCCCATCGGCCAGCACGGTCGCCCGGTTGTCCGAGACCTCGAGGAACCCGCCCGTGACCACGAAGTGCTCCAGCGCTCCGCCGGGCAGGCGGATCGACATCACGCCCGGC
>JANPEF010000131.1:0-52637 GCA_031431875.1 Candidatus Eiseniibacteriota bacterium
ACGCGAACTCGCGACCCGGCCCGATGAGGCCGCGGCGGGCGACAGCGGATGGGGCGCCGCACTCGCGACGACGCCCGAGGCGCGCGGCGGCGACGTGCCGCGCATCGAGGTCCACCCGGGCTTCGTGCTCGTCCCGCTGAGGACGCCCACACTGCCACCGGCCACGCACACCAATTGCATTGTCATCGGCGGCCCCGAGCTCCTGATCGTCGATCCCGGCAGCGCTGATCCGGCCGAGCAGGAGGCGCTCGACGCCGCGCTCGACCGCCTGCTCGCCGAGGGCCGCCGCGTGCACGGCGTGTTGGTCACGCACCATCACGGCGATCACTGGGGCGGGGTCGCGGCGGTGCGTGCCCGCTTCGGCTGCCCGGTGTTCGCGCATGCGTGGACGGCGGCGAAGGTCGGCGCGGATCACGTTCTCGAAGGCGGTGAAGTGATCGAGCTCGCGGCGGGCCTGCCCGCGGTGCATGGCCTCCCGGCCGACGCGATGCGACCGTGGCGCCTCGAGGTGCTGCACACGCCGGGGCACACGCCGGGCCACCTCGCGCTGTGGGACGCGGTGTCGGGGACGATCGTGGCGGGGGACCTGGTCTCGGGACTGTCGACGATCGTGATCGACCCGCCCGAGGGCGACATGGGCGCCTATCTCGCGTCGCTCGAGGTGCTGCGCGAGCTGCCCGCGACGCTGCTGCTGCCCGGGCATGGGCCCCCGATCGGCGGTCCGGCGCATCGCCTGGGCTACTACCGGAAGCATCGCCTCGACCGGGAGCGCCGGGTGCTCCGTGCGCTCGATGAGCCGCGGACGCTCGGGGAGCTGGTGCCGCTGGCCTATGACGACACTCCGGGGGCCGATCCAGCGCTGGCGGCGCGCTCGGCGCTGGCCCACCTCATTCATCTGCAGGCCGCCGGAAGAGTCGAGGAGCGGGTGGACGGTCGATGGTGTATTCTCGCCCGGCCATGAACCGGACCCCATCCTTGCGCATTCCTCTCCACGCGTTCGGCTTCCTTGCAGCGCTCGGGCTCGCCTCGTGCTCGTCGGACGAGACGACGCCGCTGGCACCGATGCCCCCGGGCGACGATGGCCCGCCGGTCAACGCCGTCACCGTGGTCGGACAGCCGCGCGTCGCCGTCGCGCTCGATGGCGGCATGACCGAGCGGCTCTCCGGCGGCCCGCTCACGGGTGTGTTCCGCGTCATCCTCTCCGACTCGATCGGCCGCCGGGTGTTCCTGCCCGACGTGCGCCTGCAGGATTCGGCGATGGTCGAGGAGCGCGACATCTTCGACAACCCGAGCCAGTACACCCTGCAGGTCGAGGCCAAGCTGCCCACGCTTCGGCTGCGCGACACGCTGCGCTTCGAGGTCCGTGACGGGGGGGCGATCACGACTCCGTTCACCATCCGCATCACCCCGTCGCAGCTCACCCTGTTCCCGGACTCGACGGTGATCACCGGGCGCGACGACATCGAAGTTCCGTGGTCCGGCCGGGTCGAGCGCGTCATCCTCGCGCTGACCGACTCGCGAGGTACGCGCGTACGCACCGTGTTCCAGCTCGAGAACTACTCGGGGCTGCGGCACGTCGTCATCCCGGCGCGCGACCTGGCGCTGCTCCAGCCGGGCGTCATCACCGTGGGAACGAACGTTCTCGATACCGAGGTTCGCGCCAATACCGGCGTGCCGCGCCTCTCCGTTTCGCACGAGACGAGCCAACGTCGCGCCTGGATCCTCCAGCCCTGACCACCCGGTCGGCGCGCACGGTCGCGGCGACGTTCACCGTGGCGCTGCTCGCCTGGGGCGTGACGCCGTTCCTCTCCGACATGCGCTTCTGGGGCATTTCGTGGCTTCGCTTCGGCCCGCCCGCAGGCTGGGTGCTGTGGACCGCCGCTGCGGCCTGCCTGGTGCCCGCCGCCGCGCGTCCGCTCGCCCGGGCCGCCGGCAGGCTCGGCGATGCTCTCTTCTCCCGTCCGCTCGCGTGCGTCGCAGCCGTGGGTGCGGGCCTGGCGGCGCTCGTCCTGGCCCTTCCGGATCGAACGCTCTTCGTCGGTGATGCGCTCCTGCGTCGCGGTACGCTCGAGACGGCTGCCCGCGCGGAACTGCTCTACCCGCAGGCGCTGCCGCTCGAACTGCTTCTCCACGTGGACCTGCCGCGCGCGCTCGCTGCGGCGGGCATGGGCGAGGCCGCGCAGGGCGCCCGCGTCGAGGGTGCGCTCCTTGCCGGGCTGCTCGTCGCCGCCGCCGTCGCGTTCGTGCACGCGCTCGGCGTCCGCGGCGCCGCGGCGGCCGGGGCTCTTGCACTCGTCGTCGGCGGGGGCTGGCTCGGACTGTTCACCGGCTACGCGAAGTCGTTCCCGACGCTCGTCGTTCTCGTCGTCGCGGCCGCTGCGGCCGCCGTGCGCCTTGCCCGCGATGACCGGCGGGGCGGGCTCGCGCTCGGCCTTGCCATCGCTCTCGCGGTCGCCCTGCACCGCGCCGGGCTGGCGCTCCTGCCCCTTGGCGCGCTCGCGGTGATCGACGCCCTCACCCGGCCCACGACGGGGACGACCGGCCGCCTGCGGCCGGCGCTGGCGATCACGGCGCCGATCGCACTTGTGCTCGTCGCGGTCGCGCCGCGTCTCCTGTCGACCATCGGCGGGTACGACCTCGGGTCGCACTTCGCGGCGGAGGACGTGCGTCGGGCGGGGGGTCCGTGGCGGGCCGCGCTCGCCGGCCATCGCCCGGGCGACCTGTTCAACCTGTTCACGTTCCTCACCCCGGGCGCATGGCTCGTGCCGTTGCTGCTCGCGGCAACGGCGGGCCGCTCGCTCGCGACGCGCGAGGGCGTGGCGCTCGTTGCGCTGGCGGCGCCGTTCGTCTTCCAGGCGTTGGTCGTCCATCCGGCGCAGGGACTGTTCCGCGACGTCGACGTGTTCGCGCCGGCCGGGGTCGCGGTCGCCTGCCTGGCGGCGTATCTCCTGGTGCGTGGGCTCGGGGAGGAAACCAGGACGCTGCGCGCCTCGCGCGCAGGACAGGACATCGCCTTCGCCGCCGCGGTGGTCGTCCCGCTGGCGCTCGCCGTGATTCCGCTCGGGACCATGGCCGATGCGACGCGCGGCCTCGCGCGCGCCGAGGCATTCGCGCGCGAGCGGCCGGAGCGGACGGCGGTCGAGCGCGCGAAGACGTGGGACTTCCTCGGGGCGGCGTGGTACCGGCAGGGCCGGCCGGCGGATGCGGCGCGGGCATTCGCCGCGGCCGCGGAGTCCTCGCGCAACCCGCGGCTCTACCTGCAGCAGGCGCGCGCAGCGCGCGACGCAGGGGACCTGGCACAGGCCCAGGCGGCGTACGAGAGCGCGCTCGCGGTCGCACCGCGCGAGGAGGCGGCGTGGCTGGGGCTGGGTGCGGTCGCCTGGCAAAGGGGCGATGCGCGGGTGGCGCTGCGTGCGGCACGCGCGCTGGTCGAACTCGCGCCCGCCGATTCGGCGCGGCGCGCAGGGCTTGCGGCGGTGGAAGAGGCGATCGCCGGGCGCGCCGCAATCACGCCTTTGCGCTGACCTCCTCGACGAGCGCGGCGAAGCGATTCATCACCGCCGAGCGGGGGACGACGCGCGTGCAGCCGGCCGCGAGAGCGCGCTCGCGGATCGCGACGTCGACGTGTGAATGAAACCCGAGCGTCGGTGGTGCTGCGTCGCGCGTCGCCAGCGCGGTGAGCAAGGTGAAGGCGGCGTTGTCGCGCGCGTGCAGGTCGAGCAGGACGAGGCGCGGAGGGGTCGCGGCGTCGGCGATCGCCGACAGTGCCGCGGCGAGCGCGGCCGGATCGGTGAAGTTGCGCAGAACGACGCCGGCCGCACGCGCCAGCGCCTCCAGCCGGACGCGCAGGAACAGGTCCAGAACCAGCGACCAGACTGCGCTTTCTGCGGGCTCTTGACTCAAAGTTCACCCTCCATGCAGGCGGCCTCCGTTACTTTCACCCGGTCCGCGCGTCGTGCCCGTGACGCTCGCCCCACCCTGGAATCGGTCCCGAGTTTGCCACCCCCGAGAGGCTTCATCATGCCACGCTTGCGTCCCTGGATCATCGTCGCCGTGCTCGCCGTCGTGGGGGCCGCCGCGTTCTTCGTCCTGCGCGGCCGTGAGGGCTCCGCCGAGAAGTGGCGGACCCAGGCCGTCGACCGTGGCGCCGTCGAGGTCACCGTCTCCGCGACGGGCACGATCCAGCCGGTCGAGAAGGTCGAAGTGGGCAGCCAAGCCTCGGGTACCCTGTCGTGGCTGGGCGCCGACTTCAATGACCGAGTGCGCAAGGGGCAGGTCATCGCCCAGCTCGAGCCGTCTTCGTACCGGACCGCGGTCGCGCAGTCCGAGGCGAATCTCGCGCGTGCGCAGGCGGCTTTCTCCGAGGCGTCGCGGAACTTCGAGCGCTCGCGTGAGCTCAAGGAGCGCAACGTGATCGCGCAGGTCGACCTCGACGCCGCCGAGGCGGCGTTCGATCAGCGCAAGGCCGAGGTCAAGCAGGCCCAGGCTTCGCTGCAGAGCGCGCGCGTGAACCTGGGCTACACCACGATCACCTCGCCGATCGACGGCGTCATCATCGCGCGTGCGGTCGACATCGGGCAGACGGTCGCGGCCTCGCTGTCGGCGCCCAAATTGTTCCAGATCGCGGGCGATCTCACCCGCATGCAGGTCGAGACCAAGATCGACGAGGCCGACATCGGTCGCGTCGCCCCCGGGCTCTCCGCGACATTCACCGTCGACGCCTTCCCCGAGGACACGTTCGAGGGCACCGTGCGCCAGGTCCGGCTCGAGCCCCTGATCGAGCAGAACGTCGTCACCTACACGACCGTGATCGACGTGTCGAATCCGGAGCTCAAGCTCAAGCCCGGCATGACGGCGAACGTCACCATCCGCATCGAGAAGAAGGACGACGTTCTGCGCGTGCCCAACGCCGCGCTGCGCTTCCGTCCTCCAGAGACGCCCGGAAAGGGCGGTTCGACCGGCGGGGGTGCGCGCACGGCCGGTGCGAGTGCGACGGCTGCCGGTGGTGCCGGTGGCGCACAGGCGGCAGCGGGGGAGGGTCGGCCGCGGGGACGTCGTCCCGGCGGCGCGGGTGGGGACTCCACCGGCGCACGGCGCGGCCCGGCCGAGGGTCATCAGGAAAACTCCGCCTCCGGCGGAGCTGGCGGAGCTGGCGGAGCTCCCGACGGCAAGCGCCAGATGGTCTACACGCTCGGCGCCGAGGGCAAGCTCGAGCCGAGGCGCGTGGCCACAGGCATCACCGACGGCACGCACACCGAGCTGCGCTCGCGCGAGCTCGCCGAAGGCGCACTCGTCGTCACCGGTGCAATGCCGAAGAAGGGCCAGGCGGCAGGCACGGGGACGGCTCCCCCCGGCATGGGCGGACCCGGCGGCCAGCGCGGCGGCGGTGGAATGCGGCGGTTCTGAGGTGACTTCCCCGGCGCCGTCGGGCGCAGCCGTCCCGGTCCTGCGGGCCGAGGGCCTGGTCAAGACCTACGTCATGGGCGACAACGAGGTGCGCGCGCTACGCGGCGTCACCGTGTCGGTCGGACGTGGCGAGTTCATCGCCGTGCGCGGCCCCTCGGGCTCGGGCAAGTCCACGTTCATGAACATCATGGGCTGCCTCGACCGGCCGACCTCCGGCCGCTACCTGCTCAATGGCATCGACGTCTCGTCGCTCGATCGCGACGCGCTCGCCCGCATCCGCAATCGCGAGATCGGCTTCGTCTTCCAGGGGTTCAACCTGCTGCCGCGCACGACCGCCCTCGAGAACGTCGAGGTGCCGCTGATCTACGGGCCGCTGCCCCGCGGTGAGCGCGACGCACGCGCGCTCGATGCGTTGTCGAAGGTCGGCCTGGCCGATCGCGCCGGGCACTTTCCGACCCAGCTCTCGGGCGGCCAGCAGCAGCGCGTGGCGATCGCCCGGGCTCTGGTGACCCGGCCGACGCTGGTGCTCGCCGACGAGCCGACCGGCAACCTCGATAGCCGCACCGCGCTCGAGATCATGGCCCTACTGCAGCAACTCAACCGCGACGAGGGCCTGACCGTCGTCGTCGTCACCCACGAGCCGGACATTGCACAGTTCATGTCCCGCGCGCTCGTGTTCAAGGACGGCCACCTCGTTTCCGACACGCCCAATCCAGCGCCGCAGGATGCCGCCCGTGAGCTGGCGGCCCTGCCCGCCGAGGAGGTGTGGACCTGATGGATCTGGGCCTCTCGCTCAAGCTCGCCTGGCGCGCCCTGGCGCGCAACCCGCTGCGCGCCTTGCTCACCATGCTCGGCGTCGTCATCGGCGTGGCCGCCGTCGTGGCCACGCTCGCGATCGGCCAGGGCGCCCGCGCCTCGGTGCAGGCCCAGATCGCGAGCCTGGGCAGCAACGTGATCCTGCTGTTCCCCGGCACCGGACCGGGCTCGGGCGGCAGCCGCGGCGCGCAGGGTTCCTCGTCGTCGATGACGATCGAGGACTGCGCCGCGATGGCCCGCGAGTGCCCGTCCGTGGACAAGGTCGCGTGGTCGGTGCGCAGCGGCGGGCAGGCGATCTACGGGAACAACAACTGGCAGACGGGCGTGATCGGCACGACCGAGGACTTCTTCACCATCCGCGAGTGGCCGGTCGAGCTGGGCACGACGTTCACCGACAGCGACGTGCGCAACAGTGCGCGCGTTGCCGTCCTTGGCGCGACGGTGGTCGAGAACCTGTTCGGCACGGAGAACCCGATCGGCCAGACGATTCGCATCCGCAACCTGCCGTTCCGCGTCGTCGGCGTGCTGGTGCGCAAGGGCAGCTCGGCGATGGGCACCGACCAGGACGACACGATCATCCTGCCGGGCACGACGGTGCAGAAGAAGTTCCTGTCGTCGAACGCGATCAACTTCGTCTACATCTCGGCGAAGTCCGCGGGCGAGATCAACTCCGCGATCGAGGAGATCACCTCCCTCCTGCGCCAGCGCCACAAGATTCGCGCCGGGCAGGACGACGACTTCTTCATCCGCAACCAGGCCGAGTTTGCCAGCGCAGCCGAGGCGACCAGCAAGACCATGACCCTTCTGCTGTCGTCGATCGCGGCGGTGTCCCTGCTGGTCGGCGGCATCGGCATCATGAACATCATGCTCGTCTCGGTCACTGAGCGGACGCGCGAGATCGGCATCCGCATGGCGGTGGGAGCCCGCGGGCGCGACATCCTGTCGCAGTTCCTGGTCGAGTCGGCGTTCCTGTCGCTGCTCGGCGGCGCGTTCGGCGTGCTGCTGGGGGTGGGGATCTCGGTGCTGATCTCGAACCTGGCGAAGTGGCCGACTTCGGTGTCGCCGTCGTCGATCGCACTGGCGTTCGGGTTCTCGGCGGCGGTGGGGATCTTCTTCGGGTTCTATCCGGCACGCAAGGCCGCGAACCAGGACCCGATCGAGGCGCTGCGCTACGAGTGACACTCAGGGTCCGGCCCGGCTGGTGCGAGCCCGCAGCAGAAAAAACGAGGGGCGCCCCGCGTGTGCGGAGCGCCCCTTCGGCTTGAAGCGCCGACCCGGAGTTACTCCCGGATCAGAAGTACCAGCGGAAACCGATCGACGACGCGCCGGTCGTCAGGCCGGTCGTCGCGAAGTTCGTCGTGCCGTCCGGCTCGGCGCCGCGGACGCCACCCGGAGACACGCCGTGGCCCGAGGTGATACCGACGCCGTGGCCGAAGCTCAGCGAGAGGTTGTCCGTCGCGTGCCACTCAGCGCCGAGCATCGCGCCGAAGCGGGTGTCCGTGACGCTCTCGCTCGTGACCGGATCGGTTCCGTTGTCGATGAAGTACGGGACCGACGTCATGCTGAAGCTCGGGCGGACGAAGAAGTCGGCGCGGTCGGTCTTGACCAGGTTGTACTGGAGACCGAGCTCGAACGTGAACTGCCCATTCGAAGCGGTGGCAGCGGGATCGGAGCTGGCGTAGTCCGGACCCTCGTCTGTCCGATAGCCGAAACCGCCGTCGAGGCCGACCTTGGGGGTCATCATGTAGCGGACGCCGATCGGGGCATCCTCGAAGAAGTAGCCGAGAGCCCACTGCTTGCTGTGATCCACGGCATGGGACGTTGCAGGGACGAACAGCATGGCGAACGCCGCCACGGCAAGAAAGCGCTTCAACATTCAGGGACCTCCTGTTTGGGACCACCCGGTGTCGTGAGCGTTCGCTCGCGGTTACGGGCCGGCGCGAAGATACAGCACTTCGGAGTCTCGCAAGGCGAAAGCCTTGCGAGAGAATCGTTCAGGAAATGTTAAATCAACACAATCCCCAGCATCCGGTAAGATTTAGCCGGCGACCACCGGGGCGCTCAGAAACATCTCCACGGCATCGTTAAACTCTTGTGGAAATGAAAGATAGGGCATATGCGTCCCCGGAATAACGGCCACCGGACGCTCGCTCAGGCGCTCCCAGGCAAGGATCACGTCGCGCGGGGTGACGGCGCTCTCGCGAGCTCCCTGGACGACGAGCGCCGGGCGGGAGGCGGGCTCCGGCAGCCGTCGCCAGTCCCAGTCGCGCAGGCCGGCGAGCCGGCGGAAGAAGGGTCCGAGCTCGGTATCACTCACCCGCCCGGCCAGCAGCATCAGCTCTTCCTGCGAGAGATCCGGCTCGACGGAGTAGATGCGGCGCTCGGCGAGGACCCGCGCAACGTCTCCACGCGAGTTCTCGGGCGCGAACTTCATGAGGGCGCCCCCGACCAGCCAGCCGGGCCCGAATGCGGCGCGCCACGGGCCGTGGTGGACGACCGGTGGGGCGGTCCACACCTGGCGACGGACCCGCTCGGGCACCCGGTGCGTGGTGTGCGCCACCACGCAGGATCCGAACGACGCTCCAAGCAGGTCGGCGCACTCGATCGACAGCGCGTCGAGCACCGCGAGGAGGTCGCGCGACGACGACTCGATCGGCTCGACGGCAGGGGCCTGGGCCGGGTTCAGGTTGGTCGCGACGACGTCCGTGTGCGCGGAGAAGGCGCGGACCTGGTGATGAAACGTGCCGCGCGGTCCGCCGATCCCGGGGACGAGGACGAGGGGCGGGCGTCCGGCCGGATGGCGGGCGCGGACGACCTCGACCTCGAACGAGCCGCCGGACGGCATCGTCAGGAGCTGCGTCCCCTCGATCAACGGACGAGCACGACCCGCGTCGTCTTCTCGCCCAGGCCCGCGGCCTCGAGGTGCGCGAAGTACAGTCCGTGCGCCACCGTTCGACCGGCGTCATCGCGACCGTCCCAGTCGGCGAACGAGGGCCCGGCGGGCCGCGGCCCGTCGACCAGCGTGCGGACCAGTCGGCCGCGCACGTCGTACAGCGCGAGCCGCGCCGTGGCCGCCTGCGGCAGCGCGAACGCGAGCGTCGTCCGCCCGGTGCGGCTCGGGTTCGGCGTGGGGGAGGCGAGCGTGAACGACGCCGGTGCGAGCGGCACGTCGACCGGCTGGCCCCCGTCGTAGGTGAGCGTGACGTCGTCGACGTACCAGCCCTCGCCGCCGACGAACGAGTCGCAGCCCATCACCCAGCGCAGGCGAACGGTGCGGATCGACGGCGAGTTCAGGTCCACGGTTGCGTCGATGAACTCATTGCTCGCGCCGGACCACACGGCGTCGCCAGGGTCGAACGGGCTGTCGGGGTTGTCGATGATCACGTGCGAGTAGCTCTCGAGCGGGGTGAGCAGGGCCCAGGTGGCACCGTCGTTTTCCGACCACTCGATGCGCGCGCCGTCGTAGGCCTGCCCCGGGGTGTCCGACGACTCCACGTCGAACCAGTGCCTGAAACTGAGGATCGCTCCCGGTCCGATCGTCACCGGGCCGGACTCGAGCGCCGCATGGATCGACGCGCCGTAGGGGGCGGCGTCCATCGAGCCGCACTTCCACGCCCAGCCGCCGCCCGGCGTGGAGTTGCGCGCGCTCGAGCGATGCCACTGGTCGAAGAACCCGCCGCTGAGGACGCCGTGGCCGAAGCCGCCCTCGCCGCTCTCGAACGACTCGGCGAAGTTGCCGCCGACCAGCATCGAGTACGGGGCGATCCCGGCGGGGAGGGTGGCGCGATTCTTCACCACCGCGACATCGACGCCGGTGAAGTGGTAGGTGATCACGTCGCCGAAGCCGGCGCCCGCGCCGATCGAGAACCTGTACGGTCCGTCGCCCGTGGCCTCCTGCGCGAGGGTCTGCGCGGGGCCCGAGTTCTTCCGCCACACCACGGCGACCGAATCGAGTGCCAGGTTGTCGAACGCGTTCACCGTCACCTCGAGCGGCAGCTGCAGGTACGACGGATCCGCCGGCGCGACATGCGCCAGCGCGGGCGGCGTCACGTCGGGACCGACGCGGTAGCTGAAGAACTGCGCGGGCGCAGCGGCCGGTAGCACACCGGCGATCCCCGCCGAGTCCGACGCGGCGCTGAACCAGTAGTCGATGATCGTGCCCGCGCCCTGGGGCGGAATGTCCGCGGCATAGAAGTCGCCGCCGCTGTTGCCCATGACGCTGACGTTCCACGACCCGCCGTTGGCGCGCCAGTGCAGGCGGGGGGACGACGCGTCGAAGCCGATCAGGAGGCTGCGCTGGCGAATCGACATCGTGGCGTCGATCGGGCGCGGCGAGGCGGTGTCCTCGGTGTCCTTCAGGGCCACGTGGTCGATCTGCACCGAGCCGGCGACCGAGTGTACCGTGTTGTCCATCGCGCCGAGGCCGTCGACGGCCGTCGCGAAGTAGGGACCCCACGCCGCACGGATGCCCTCGAGCTTGGCCAGGTCAGGGGCGGTCGGCGCATCGCCGTTCCGGACCACGAGCACCCACGCCATCTTGAACGTCTTCTGCGACGTGGCGGGCGTCGGCGTGCGCAGGCCGTTGGCGTCGACGATCTCGCCGATCGTGGTGTAGCCCCGGACTCCCGAGAACGTGACTCCGATCCGCGGCGACGAGCTGGGCTCGAAAGGTCCGGGAGGGGAGAAGGCGGAAGCCGAGGCGACGTACCACAGCGAATCCACCTCGCTCGAGTCGCGCAGGCCGAACAGGTACTCGTCGAGATACGAGAATCCGCTCGTGGCGTCGATCGTCGTGAACGTCCCGTCGCCGTTGTCGCGGATGCGGTTGCCCTCGAGGTTCGAGCCGAGCGAGTTGTAGAAGAAGGACCAGTGGGCCAGGCTGCGGCCGAGCAGGTGGTTCCAGTTGATCCCGTACCTCTGGAAGAAGATGAACGCGCCGAAGCGGTGGCCCGCCTCCTGGCCGAGCACGTCGAGCGTCGTGTTCGTGCCGAGGAACGTCGTGTTCGGGTCGACCGGGTAGGCGGACAGGCGGTTCATGTTGAGGAATGACTTGAGCACGCCGTTCGAGCCGAAGTCGTCCCCGAAGTCGTAGATCGACAGCCCGATTCCCTCGACCTCGTTGCGCACGTTGAGTTCGTAGGCGAACCCGCTTCCGAGCGTGAGGTTCGTCACGTTCGACGCCGTCCACACGTTGATGTAGTCGTACTCGTCGTCGTGGAGCTCGAGGAACTTGCGCCCGAGCGCGGCGGGATCGATCGAGACCTGCGATCCCTGAGGGACGAGGATCGTGCCGTCGTCCTCGATCACCGCGATCTCCCCACGGTCGTACGACTGGGTCGTCGGCAGCGCCTGGATCGTCTCGTACTGGCGGAGCCGATGCTTGAGCAGCTCGTCGAGCACGCGCTCGGGATACGTGCCGCTGCGCCACTCGGCCGGGCCGTCGTCGTGCTGCAGGCGGTACCCGCCGGTCTGGTATGCCGGCGCCACGGCGGCCGGGTCGAGCACGGTCGGCAGCGCCGAGCGCAGCGGGCGCACGCGCGCACCGGTGAGCGGGTCGCGGTACTCGCGCAGCGAGCGACTCGAGGGCGCGGCCTGCAGGGTCACGGGCACCTGGGCGGCGAGCGCGATGGCGGCGGCGAGGGCGAGCAGGGCGGGCGAGTTCGGACGCATCGGGAGGCTCCTGTCAGGCTGCGGTCGGCCGGCGATCGGGATGCCGCGGGGGGAGCGGACCCTCCGATTCTAGACCTTCCGGGGGCGGACGGGCGAGGCCGCGTTGCGGTAGCATCCGCCGGCCCGGCCCGGGCTCCGCGCGGCCGGTCCCTTCTCCCGGAGGATCCCCCGTGCCGTTCGAACACGTCTTCGAGGTTGCGGTCCGCTACGGCGACACCGACCAGATGCGCGTGGCCTACCACGCCAACTACCTGCGCTGGTTCGAGATCGCCCGCACCGAGTGGCTCCGTGCCCGCGGGAAGTCCTATCGCGAACTCGAGGCCGAGGGCCTGCTCCTGCCCGTGACCGAGGCGTACTGCCGCTACCTCAAGCCCGCCCGCTACGACGACCGGCTGCGCCTGGTCGCCTGGGTCGGCGAGCTCTCGCGCGTCGTCGTCCGCTTCGACTACCGGATCGAACTCGCCCCCGGCGAGGTCCTGGCCACCGGCTGGACGCGACATTGCTTTCTGGGTCCCGCGGGTCGACCGATTCGCATCGAGGGCGCGCTGCGCGAGTTGCTGTCGCCGTAGGCGACGCGCCGCAGGCGCCCAACCGTTGCACATCGCCCGGCGTGGTGTTGCACCGTGCCCGACCACGGCGTCCTCCGGCTCGCGCCGGCCGAACCGGTCTCCAGCCGATTTCCAACCCGCTGCCCGGCAATGGTTTACGAAAACACTTAGCGGCCTTCGGCCGCTGACATCTGGCACGCCCCCTGCACTCCATTCCTTCGATCGAATGCGCCCGCGGCCGCGGGCGCCATGGAGTTTGGACCTGCAGGGAGGCGCCGTGTCCATCAACCGTTCGTCCCGTGTTCCCGTTCGTTCCCGCCCCGACGCCCGCGTCGTGGCGCTCGTCGCCCGACCGCAGGCCCTGCTCGTGCTCGCGCCTGCGTTCGTGCTGGCGCTGGCGCTGACGGCGCTGCTGGCAATGCTGCTGGCCCCCGTGCCCGCGTATGCGCGCGCCGACGGATCGTATCCGCGCGTGTTCAACGTCGACTGGACGAACAACCCGAACGCGCGGCTCAACGCGCGCTACGACATGGTCGCGCTGTCGTCGCGGGCGACCACCGCCAAGTTCGACTCGATCAAGACGCTCAACCCGAGCGGGCTCACGCTGGTCACGCCATCCTGGTACTCGTATTACTACGCGGGTCCGTCCGGTTATCCCTCGACGACCGGACCGTGGTCGGCGACCGATCCCGACTTCGGGTACGACCGTCGCTATTGGGACCTGCTGGAGAACAACCAGTTCTGGTGCTGGGGCGTCGACTCGCTCGGCACCCGCGTCCACGCGACCGCGTTCTGGGGCATGTGGCTGGGGAACTTCTCGTCGAAGTGTCCGCCCAACGCGCAGGGCAAGCGCCTGTGCGACGTCTTCGCCGATTTCGTGATCGATGACCTGGTCGCCTCCAAGGGCGGCCTGACGAAGGTCGACGGCGTGTTCTTCGATCAGCTCTGGGGTTCGCCGGCGTGGCTCAACGGCCAGATGGGCGGCTGTCTCCCGGGCAACGACTGTTCGCAGCAGACGCCGGGGACGGAAACGACAGCACGGTTCGATCTCGACGCCAACGGCGTCGCCGACACCTATCCCGAGCTCGACACGTGGTGGGCCGAGGGGATCGCGGTCATCTTCGCACGCTTTCGCGAGCGCCTCGGCGACGACTTCGTGATCGTCGGCAACGGTATGAACTACTTCAGCGATGCGAACGGCATCTTCCACGAGCGCTTCCCGACGATTCATGGGGCGATCGATCCCGCGCCGAACCCGTGGAACTTCCGCTGGCAGGCCGCGATGACCGGGGAGCACGGCTATCTCGACAAGTTGCCCACCCGCTTTCGCGCGCCGGTGCGCAACATCCTCGATGCGGAACTCGGCGGCGGGGATCGCTTCAACTACCCGACGAGCAGCGTCCACCGCTCGCTGTTCCGCTTCACGCTGGGCAGCGCGCTGCTGGGCGACGGCTATTACGGCCTCAACAGCGGTTACTACGGCTGCTACTACTGGCTCCCCGAGTACGACCTGCAACTGGGCTGGCCGACGGGTGCGGCGACCTCGCTCGCGCTGTCGGGCACGACGATCTGGAGGCGGCAGTTCTCCAACGGCACGGTGTGGGTCAATCCGACGAACTACGCCGTGTCCGCGGGTGTCGACAACCCGTATGTCGCTCCATACGACGCCGTGTTGCAGCAGGCGCAGGACACGATCGACACCGGCTCCTCGCCGCTGGGTGCGATCGCGCTGGCGGCGCCGCGCCCGAACCCTTCGGCCGGGCAGTCCGCGACCCTGTCGTACGCGCTGGCCACCGGCGAGCAGGGCGCGCTCGAGGTCATCGACCTGCGCGGGCGGATCGTGCGCACGCTGTGGTCGGGCGAGGGCACGGGTAGTGCCCAGGTCGCGTACTGGGACGGGCGCGATGAGCGCGGCGCGCGCACGCCTTCCGGTGTCTACTTCGCGCGGCTGGTCGGGCAGGGCGGCCGGGTGGCGCAGCAGAAGCTGGTGCGCACGCCGTAGCGCGGCGCGCCCCGGGCGCTGACGAAGGCGGCGACGGGGCGACCCGCTGCCGCCTTCTCGCTTGTGCAACTCGTTTCAGCTTCGTATGTTCCGGGCGTCCCTCCGCACTTCTCACCCGGCTTCCGGAGATGCCCCGTGCCCGGCACGAACCCCGACGCGCTCCAGGCTCGCGACGACCTCTCGCAGGACGACCTGCGCGAGGCGTGGCCGCTACTCGTGCTCGAGGATCGACTCGCCGCATTCCGCGCGCTGACCCGGACCGAGGCCGAGAACTGGTTCCTCATGCTGTCGTCGCGCGACCAGGCCGAGTTGCTGGTCGCGTTGCCGCCGGCGGAGCGCCGCTCGTGGATCCGCCTGCTCGCCCCGGACGATGCCGCCGATGTCATCCAGGAGGCGCCGCGCGAGGAGTGGTCCGACATCCTCGGGCTGCTCGACGAGCCGACACGGCGCGAGGTCTCGGCGCTGCTGGCCTACGCCGAGGACGATGCCGGTGGCCTGATGAGCCCGCGCTTTGCCCGCGTGCGGCCCGAGATGACGACCGACGAGGCGATCTCCTACCTGCGGCGCCAGGCCCGCGAGCGTCCCGAGTCCCTGTACTACGCCTACGCGCTCGATGCCGACCAGCGGCTGCTCGGCGTGGTCAGCTTTCGCGAGCTGTTCGTCGCGGCACCCGACCAGAAGATCAGCGACATCATGCGCACCGAGCTCGTCACCGTGCACGAGGACATGGACCAGGAGGAGCTGTCGCGCTTCTTCGATCGCCACCACCTGGTCGCCATTCCCGTGGTCGACACCGACGGGCGCATGAAGGGCATCGTCACGGCCGACGACATCGTCGAGGTCGTGCGCGAGGAGGCCACCGAGGACATCCAGAAGATCGGCGGCACCGAGGCCCTCGATGCGCCCTACCTCGAGGTCGGCCTGTTCTCGATGATCAAGAAGCGCGGCCTGTGGCTGTCGGTCCTGTTCCTCGGCGAGATGCTCACGGCGTCCGCGATGGGCTACTACGAGGACGAGATCGCGCGCGCCGTCGTGCTCATCGTGTTCCTGCCGCTGGTCATCTCGAGCGGTGGCAACTCGGGGAGCCAGGCGACGACGCTGGTCATCCGGGCCATGGCGCTGGGCGAAGTGCGGCTGCGCGACTGGTGGCGGGTGGTCAAGCGCGAGGCGCTGTCGGGTCTCGGCCTGGGCCTGATCCTCTCGACGCTGGGCGTGATCCGCGTGCTCGTCTGGGAGGCGGCGTTCCACTCGTACGGCCCGCACACGCCGGTGCTGGCCATCACGCTCGGCGTGGCGTTGCTCGGCGTCGTCATGTGGGGCACGCTGTGCGGATCGATGCTGCCGTTCCTGTTCCGCCGGCTCGGCTTCGACCCGGCGAGCGCATCGGCGCCGTTCGTCGCCACGCTCGTCGACGTCACCGGCGTGGTCATCTACTTCGGCACGGCGCAGATCGTCATGCGCGGGCATGGACTCTAGGGCGAGGCCGGAAGTTCCACCAGAACGTGAGCGTCGCCACGCCGTAGCACAGGGCAGTCAGGTAGTAGGGCCAGGCGAAGCCGAACCGCGCCATGATCCAGCCCGAGATCGCCGAGCTGACCGCCCATCCCAGGTACCACGCCATGTTGTCGATCGCCTGCGCGCGGGCGCGCAGCGCGGGCGGAATGATCTCCATGGCGTACGAGGTGAGCAGTGGCGAGCTCATCTGCATGAATGCCGAGCGCAGCCAGAACGAGGCGACTGACACGGCCAGCGTGGTCTCGAAGCCGAGCGTGACGAGGAACGGCAGCGAGACGAGCTGGAGCATGGTCAGCGCCTGCAGCTTCCCGTAGCGGCGGGCGAGCAGCGGGCCGGACAGCGTGGCGACGAGCGTGATCACCTGCGCGACCGAGAAGTAGATGCCGATCTGCCCGGTGCTCGCGCCGTAGCGCTGGGCGAAGTACAGGTTGAAGAACGGCATGATCAGGCCGGCACCCATTCCCATGAGCAGGAAATTGAGCGCCAGCCGGGAGAGGAGCGGCGCGTGATCGCGCGCCCGCGCGGTCGGGTGGACCTCGCGTTCGTGCAGCGGTGCCTCGCGGACGAAGCCCAGCGGCCACACCGCCAGCGACGAGGCCAGCGCGCCGATCACGAGCGCGCCGCGATACGACAGGAGCGGCGAGGACGCCAGCAACGGCAGGTTGCGCTCGAGCAGGCCCGGCAGTTCGCCGCCCATCAGGTTTCCGAGCAGGCCGCCGAGCAGGATGACGACGAAGTGCATGCTGAACAGGTGGGTGCGCTCGGGCTCGTTCGAGTTCTCGATCATGAACGGCGAGGCCGCGATGGTGACGATCGCCTGGCCCATGCCGATCAGCAGTGTCGAGCCGAACAGCGCCCACGGTGACAGTGAGAGCGCGCGGGCGAACAGTCCGACGGCGACGAGCAACGAGCCGGCGCGCAAGCAGGCGCGGCGGCCGAAGCGGTCGGCGAGCCAGCCCGCGGGAAGCGCGGTTGCGGCCATGCCGAGCCCCATCATCGCGGTCACCGCGCCGACGAAGTCCGCGGCGTAGCCCCCGGATACCAGGTACAGGTTGAACACAACCTGGTTCACCGACAACCCGATCCACGACAGGAGGACCGAGATCAGGAACAACCGGGCGTTGGGGGAGAACTCGCGGGTGGTGGACGCGTAGTCGGCGACGATGCTTCGGACCATGAAGTCCGGACGCTAGGCGTGGTGCCGGGGGCTGTCAAGCGAAGTGCCTGTGAGGACGCGGGTTGCGCCCCGCAGGTTCGCCCCGGGGGTGGCGGGGCGCCGGCGGCACGGGTATCATGCGGAGGTCGCGCCGGGCTTCGTCCCGGCCCATGGTTCGCACCGCTGGCAAAGGATCCGACCGTGTCGCAGGCTCCCGAAGTTCAGGCCGTCCCGCTTCGCCGTCCCGAGTGGCTCAAGGTCCGCATGAAGAGCGCGGACACGATCTCGCGCATGAAGCCCGTGCTCGACGGGTTGCACACCGTGTGCGAGAGCGCGCGCTGCCCGAACATCGGGGAGTGCTGGGGCCGCGGCACTGCGACGTTCATGATCCTCGGCGACGTGTGCACCCGGAAGTGCACGTTCTGCGCCGTGCCGCAGGGCGACGCGGGTCCGCCCGATCCGGCCGAGCCCGCGCGCCTGGCCGACGCCGTCGTGCAACTGGGCCTGGCCCACACCGTGATCACGTCGGTCACCCGCGACGACCTGCCCGACCAGGGTGCATCGCAGTTCGCGCTGTGCATCGCCGAGGTGCGCGCCCGCCGGCCCGACTGCACGATCGAGGTGCTCATCCCCGACTTCCAGGGCAACAACGAGGCGCTCGACGTGGTCATGCAGGCGCGGCCCGAGGTGCTCAACCACAACATCGAGACCGTGCCACGCCTCTATCGCCGCGTGCGACCCAAGGCGATCTACCGCCAGTCGCTCGAGCTATTGCAGCGCGCCGGGCGCTACGGGACGGCGAAGACGAAGTCGGGCCTCATGCTCGGCCTCGGCGAGACGCGCGAGGAAGTCCTCGCCACGATGGACGACCTGCGCTCGCACAACGTGCAGATCCTCACCCTCGGGCAATACCTCAAGCCGCGCGAAAACCGCCTCGACGTCGTGCGCTACGTCCACCCGGATGAGTTCGCGGAGTTCAAGCAGATCGCCTACGCCAGGGGCTTCGAGCACTGCGAGTCCGGACCGCTGGTGCGCTCGTCGTACCACGCCGAGTCGCACATCGAGCGGCCGCTGCTCGAAGCCTCCCCCGGGGCTTAGTCGGGCGCGGGCACCACGCCTCCGCCGGCATGCGATTTCACCTGCCCCGTAGCAGGTGATCGAGCCCCGAATCCGCGTTTCAACCGGTCTCGAGACCAGTTGAATTCGCACTTGGGCGAGTTGACCCCGCACTTCCACGAGGATTTCGACATGACACCCGACCCGAATCGCCTGTTCCTCCGGCATGTCGTGGCAACCCTGGCGTATCGCTGCGCGAAGACGCTGCGCGGAGCGCCGCCGGAGTTCGCGACGTGGCGCGCAGCGGAGACGACGCGGACGCCGGTCGAAATCCTTGCCCACATCGGCGACCTGCTCGACTGGGTGCTGTGGTTGGCGCGCGAGAAGAGCGTGTGGAACAACGCGACGCCGCTGCCGTGGGAAGCGGAGCAGGCGCGCTTCCACGCCGCGCTCGCGGCGCTCGACGACTACCTGGCGGGCGATGCGCCGCTGGCCACGCCGGGGGAGAAGCTCTTCCAGGGCGGGTTGGCCGATGCGCTCACGCACACCGGCCAGCTCGCCATGCTGCGCCGCATGCACGGCGCGCCGATGAAGGGCGAGAGCTACGCGCAGGCCGACATCACGGTCGGCCGCGTGGGGGCCGAGCAGGTGCCGGCCCAGGCGAAGTACGAGTTCGATTGATCCGCGCGGGAGTCAGCGCAGGCGCACGAGCCGTTGCGCCACGGATTCCGATGCGGTCTTCACGCTCTGAAAGTAGACCCCGGGAGGAACAGTCCGTCCCTGTTCATCGCGCCCGTCCCACACGACAGCGTGGGCACCGGTCGGGCGCGCCCCGCCGCGTTCGAGCTGGCGAACTCGCCGTCCGGCCGCATCGTGGACCGTGACCCAGACGGGGCCGCCGGCGTCGAGTTCATAGGTGAAGCTCGTGGTCGAGCGGAACGGATTCGGGGCGGCCGCACGCAGGCGCACGCCCCGGGCGCCGGCGACGACGACCGGCGGATCGACGCCGACCGTCGCACCCGGGGGACGGACCACGAGATAGACCTCGTTGCCCGGATCGGGATCGGCGGGACCGATGCACAGCTTCACGACTTCCTCGCCCTGCTTCGGATCGCGCGATAGCGTGGCGACGAACGGTCCGTTCGCGTCGACGGTGCCCTCGATGCCGTAGCCCAGCTCCTCGACCTGGAGTCGCGCCGAGGACGAACTCGAGGTATTGGCGATGGTGAGCGTGTGTGATCCCGGTAGCGGGCCGGCGAATGCGGGCACCATGTGCGTGTCCTCGCTGGCGAGCGCGACGGCCGTCGCAACGACCGGCGACGAGGTCGTGATCAGGAGGTTGGCGGTCCCGCGGGCGACATTGAAGATCGTGAAACCCTGGTGCGAGGTGGCCGGCATCACCGTGATCTCGATCGATTGCCCGGGACCGAGTGTCACTTCGCTCGAGCGCCACGCATCGATCGTGAAGGCGGCGCTCGCCGTGGCGAGATCCTGCGCGTAGACCTCGATCTGCGCGTCTCCGTCGAGCTCCGCGCCGAGCGGCAGCAGCATGCAGGGAGCGGGATCCGGACCGGGCCCCGTCGGAATGCCGGTGAGATGGCCCCATGCCCACGGGTCGGGGTCGGGCGTAAGGGGCGGTGCCGTGATGTTGTCATCGCAGGCCGACTGCGCGAGCGCGATCAGGTCCCGGCCCGCGCCGGCATTGCTGTCGGTGAATGGTGAGCCGTAGGTGGTGGTCGGCACGCCAAAACACGCCGCTTCCCAGCGGCCATCCACCAGGTCGAATGCGCTCCACAGCGCGGTCTGCATGGAGATGCTGTTCCCGCCGGGCTTGACTCCGACAACCGGTGAGTTCCAGGTGTCCTGCATGCCCATGAGCCAGCCGTTCTGCGTCGCCGGGAACCCCGGGATGCCGTTCCACTGGCGCGTGCCCGCGTAGTGACGGAACAGGGGGTTGGCCATCGCCTGGCGGGAGAAGAGCACCCAGTCCAGAACGGGCGAGACGTGCGTGCTGAACGGACGCCCCGACGGGTTGTTGAAGTTCGAGCGCAACATCCCGAGCTCGTCGGCCCGGATGTTCATGCGGTTCGAGAAGTCGGTGATCGTGCCGTCGAGCCCATTCCACACGTGGTTGCCGCCGGTGAGGATGTCGCCGATCCCGTAGCAGGCATCGCCGGCGGAGATCGAGATCGCGAGCTTGATCAGGTCGCCGAACTTGATCTGCTGGCCGGTGACGAGCCCGGCCTGGCTGCCGCTGACCTTGGTCGCCACCCAGTCCGGAACCGTGTAGACGAAGTTCGAATCGATCTCGTTGTCCTGGATCGCCTCGACTGCGATGAGCACGGTGAGCGCTTTCGTGACGCTCGCGGGAGTGATCGACTGGAACGGCCGCTGCGCATAGACGACGAAGCCGTCGCAATCGAGCGCGATCGATGCGCGGTTCGGGCGGTTCGAGATCTGCCGCCACGGGGCGAGGATGTAGACCTGTCCGGCGGAGTTCGTGTTCGCGCCCGTCGCGTAGTTGCGGTAATCCTTCGTCGGTGCGCCGATCGCCAGGTTGGCGCGTCCCGAGTCGTCGAAGCGCCCGAAGGCGAGCGACCAGCCCACCTGGGCGGAGGTCTCGAGCGTGTCGTTGAGCGTGCGGCCGTGGAACTCGAGCGCGGTGTCCGCTCCCAGGTCGCCCGATTCGCCGCCGAGCCACAGGAAGACCTGCCCCGCGCCGGTCGGCGAGATCCCGGGGGCGGGCGTGTTCTCGATGTCCTCGGAGGGCGCGCCGACGGCGAGGTCGTCCCAGCCGTCGTTGTCCCAGTCGCCCGCGGCCAGGGCGTGGCCGAAGCGGTCGCCGAGTTCCTGTTCGTTGGGGCCGTCGACGTCGAGCTGGGACAGGCCCTCATAGGACGCGAACGCGAAGGGTGCCACGAAGTCGCGCAGCACGTAGACGCGGCCCACGTCGTCCCCGCAGTTGGCGAACTCGCAACCGACATGGCCCGGCGCGCCGATGGCAAGCTGGCGCGGCGCGCCCGGGTAGTCGCGGAAGCGTCCGATGGCCAGGGCGGCGCCGAACTCGGCCCCCGCGAGGACCTGCGCGCCGAGCACGTCGAAGTCGATCCGCAGTGCTCCGGTCGTCGTCACGCCGGTTGCGCTGCCGGCGGCGATCCAGACCATGCCCGCGTCTGGCTGGCCGACGACGTCCCGCTCCGGTGCGCCGATCGCGAGGTCCTCGTGCGCGCTGCCGAACAGGTCCCCCGCGGTCAGCGTTTCCCCGAAATGCCCGTTGGCTTCGGGCGTGAAGCCCAGCACGCTCGGCCGCAGCGCGACCGTGCCCCCCGGGGCGATTCCGCCGGGGCCGCCACGCACGACGAACACGGCGCCCGATCCACCGTCCTCGCCCGGGGCGCCGACGGCCAGGTCGTCGTAGCCGTCGAGGTCGAAGTCGCCGGCGGCGAGTGCGGCGCCGAAGCGGTCCATGGCCTCGACGGGATCGCCGGCGAAGGGAGACTCGAAGAAGAAGTTCGGCGTGCCCTGCAGCCCGCCGGGGCCACCCAGGTGGATCCACACCTGTCCCGAACTGGTCGTCGCGCCGAAGTTCCCGTCCATGTCGGGAAGCCCGACCGCGAGGTCGTCGTAGGAGTCGTTGTTGAAGTTCCCGACCGCCATCGCGATCCCGTAGTGGACGATCGTCTCGTTCACCGCCCCCACGGTCAGCCAGTCGGCGCCGGTGTGCTTGATGCCGCGCGCCGAGCCGTAGTTGACGACGACCGCCCCGTGCTCGCGCCCGGGAAAGATGTCCTCGTTCTCGCCTGGGGCGCCCATGGCGACGTCGTCGTAGCCGTCCCCGTCGAAGTCGCCGGCGGCGACGGTCCAGCCGAGGAAGTCGTTCGCATTGGGGATCTCGGAGGACTCCTCGCCCTGGCGCAGCATCATCATGTAGCCATGAGCCGGCGAGGCGAGGAGGAGTGGCGCGACGAGCACGACTGCGGTCAGGAAGGGGGCGACGAAACGCACGGGAGACCTCCGGGATCGCCACGGGGAATGCGGCGCAGGAGTGGAGGAGGGGGGGAGGCGGAGCGCGACCAGTCTAGCGCATCGCGAGCCCGGGGGTGAAACCTCCTCTCGCGGCATGCGTTCAGGTGCCACGAGCCTTGATCATGCCCGGACGATGGTGCTAGTTCAGGGGTGCGGGCGCATCGCGATGCCTCTCCGGCCGCCCGGCGGCTGTCCCGGTCCCGCCTGCATCACCCTGGAACTGCAGCCGATACAGCCGCGAGTAGATCCCGTTGAGCGCCAGCAGCTCGGCGTGCGTGCCGTACTCGCGGATCTGGCCGCGGTGCAGCACGACGATGCGGTCGACGTCCTGGATGGTCGACAGCCGGTGGGCAATGACGATCGACGTGCGGCCCTGCATCAGGCGGTGCAGCGCATCCTGGATCAGGAGCTCGGTCTCGGTGTCGACGCTCGAGGTGGCCTCGTCGAGAACCAGGATCCTGGGGTCGAATGCGAGCGCGCGGGCGAAGGAGAGCAGCTGCTTTTCGCCGGTCGAAAGCGTGGCGCCACGCTCGACGACCTTCGCGTCGTAGCCGCCCTCCAGGCGCTCGATGAAGGCGTGGGCGTGGACCTCCTTTGCCGCGGCGACCAGGCGCTCGCGGGGCAGGTCCTCGCCGAGGCGCAGGTTGTCCTCGATCGTGCCGGAGAAGAGGAACACGTCCTGCAGCACCACGCCGATCGAGCGACGCAGTGCGGCCGGGTCCCACTCGCGCACGTCGAGGCCATCGACGGTGATCGAGCCCTTCTGCACGTCGTAGAACCGCGTGAGCAGCGAGATGAGCGTCGTCTTGCCGGAGCCGGTGGCGCCGACGATCGCGACCCTCTCGCCCGGGGCGACGTGGAACGAGACATCCTTCAGCACCTCCTCTCCCGACTGGTAGGCGAAGTGGATGCCGTCGAAGCGGATGTCCCCGCGCACCGGCTCGACGCGGCGCGGCGTGGCCGGGGGCGGCACTTCGATCGGCGCGTCGAGCAGGTTGAAGATGCGCTCCGATGACGCCATCGCCGACTGGAGGATGTTGTACTTCTCGGACATGTCCGAGATCGGTCGGAAGAACCGCTCGGTGTAGAGCAGGAACGCGACCAGCCCGCCGAGCGTCAGCGCGTCCCCCATCACCTGCCGGCCGCCGTACCAGATGATGAGCCCCGTGGCGAGCGCGCCGATCAGCTCGATCGCCGGGAAGAACACGGCGTAGTAGAAGATGCTGCGCACGTTCGCGTCGCGGTGCTCGGCGTTGACCGCGCGGAAGCCCTCGAACTGCCGCTCCTCGCGGTTCATGATGTGCGTGGTCGACATGCCGGTCAGGTTTTCCTGCAGGTTCGCGTTCATGCGTGCCAGTGCCGTGCGCACGTCGCGATAGGTCGCGCGCACGTTCTTGCGGAACCACAGCGTCACGATCACGATCAGCGGCAGCACCGAGAACGTGACGCTGGCGATCTCGGGATTGAGGATGAAGATCGCCGCCATGATGCCGACCAGGGTGACGATGTCGCCGACGATCGTGACCACGGCCTGGGTGAACAGCTCGTTGAGCACGTCGACGTCGCCGGTGATGCGCGTCATCAGGCGGCCAACCGGATTGCGGTCGTAGAACGGCAGGCTCATGCGCTGCAGCTTGGCGAACAGCTGCATGCGCAGGTCGTACATGATGCGCTGGCCCACCTGCTGCATGATCGACGTCTGGTAGTAGCCCACCACGAATTCGGCGACCAGCACGCAGATGTAGAGACCCGCGATGCGAGCCAGGCCGGGCATGTCGCCATGCGCGATCGTGTCGTCGATCGCCACCTTGATCAGGTAGGGGCCGAGGATCTGCAGCCCGGCGGCAGCCAGCACGAACAGCACCGCGACCACGACCTGGAGCTTGTAGGGTGCGAGAAATCCGAGAAGCCGGCGCATGAGGCGCGCGTCGTAGGCGCGGCCGAGCGCCTCTTCCTCGTGGTAGGCGGTGTCGCTCACGTCAGGATGCCTCGAGTTCTTCTTCGAGCTGCTGCAGGCGGACGAGCTCGGCGTAGACGCCGTCGGCGGCGAGCAGCGCGGCGTGCGAGCCGCGCTCGACGATGCGGCCGTCGTCGAGCACGATGATCTCGTCGGCGTGGCGCACCGTCGAGACACGGTGCGAGACGAGCAGCGACGTGCGCGTCTCCATCACCTGGGTCAGCTCGCGGAGGATCGCCTCCTCCGTGTAGGTGTCGACCGACGACAGGCAGTCGTCGAGCAGCAGCACGGTCGGCTTGCGCAGCACGGCGCGGGCGATCGCGGTGCGCTGCTTCTGCCCGCCCGAGAGCGTGATGCCCCGCTCGCCGACGACCGTCTGGAATCCCCTGGGGAACACGTCGACCTCCGCTTCGAGGTGGGCGACGCGCGCGGCGGCGCGGATCTCCTCGTCGCTCGCCGCGCCCACGCCGAACGCGATGTTGCCCGCCAGCGTGGTCGAGAACAGGAACGTCTCCTGTGGCACGTAGCCAAATCGCCGCCGCAAGGCGGCCAGCTTGTAGTCGCGCACGTCGATGCCGTCGACGAACACGGTGTCGGGCGGCGGTTCGTGCAGTCGGAGCAGGAGCTGGAACAGCGTGCTCTTGCCGGCGCCGGTGTGGCCGACGATGGCGACGGTGCGGCCGGCGGGCACCGTGATCGACACGTCGGTGAGCGCATTGCGGGCCGCGCCCGGGTAGCAAAACGTGAGGTTCCTGAACTCGAGCGCCCCCCTGGCCTCGGGCGGATCGACCGCGCCGGGGCGGTCGGCGATGGCCGGCGGCAGGTCCATCACCGAGCGCAGGCGGCTCCACGACGCGGCGCCGCGCTGGAACAGGTTGACCACCCAGCCGAGCGCGATCATGGGCCAGGTGAGCATGGCCAGGTACGAGTTGAAGGCGACGAACTCGCCGAGGGTGATCTGCTTCTCGATCACCAGCGTGCCGCCGAGCCACAGGACGATCACGGTGCCCAGGGCGGCGAGGAGCCCCATCGCCGGATAGAACATGCTCCACAGGCGAATCAGGCCGGCGTTCTTCTTCACGTACTCGTCGTTCAGAGTGCCGAAGCGGGCGATCTGCGCCTCTTCCTGCGCATAGGCGCGGACGACGCGGACACCCGACAGGTTTTCCTGCGCCATGGCCGAGATGCGCGCGAAGTGCGACTGGATGTCCTCGAACTTCGCGTGGATGCGCGAGCCCATCACCGATACCGAGATCGACAGCAGCGGGAGCGGCAACAGCGCGAACAGGGTGAGCTGCGGCGAGATATAGAGCATCAGGGCGACCGACACGATGCCGAGGATGATCGTGTTCAGCCCCTGCATGATCCCCGGGCCGAGCACCATGCGCACTGCATTCATGTCGCTGGTGGCGCGCGACATGAGGTCGCCGGTCTGGCGCGCCTGGTAGAAGGAGAGCGGCTGGGTCTGCAGGCGGGCGAAGAAGTCGTCGCGCAGGTCGTACTCGATCTTGCGCGAGACGCCGATGATGATCGAGCGCATGAGGTAGCGGAAGATGCCGCCGACGATCCCGATGGCGACGATCCACATCGCGTAGCGGCCGAGCTTGGCGGCGGTGACCGAGACGGTCAGCCCGTCGACGACCTTCTTGAGCACCCACGGCGCGGCCAGTCCCACGGCATTGGTCAGCACGAGGCACACCGCGCCCCACACGAGGGCTCGGCGATGGCGCGCCAGGTAGGGCAGCAGCGTCAGGAGCGATTTCAGGGCGTCGTCCTCGGGGCGGAGGGGCGCCGGAGGCCGCCGGGGCCGATCGCGCCCCGGCGCGGGCACCGGTCAGGCGACGCTACAGGAGGGGCGGGACGGGAACAAGGGCGGGGCGACGAAACGCCCCGCCCGCGCGGTCAATTCCCCGACAGGAGGATCAGTTTCGCCTTCGCACTCGCGCCCGGTGCCGTGCCATCGAACGCCGCGCCGTCGAGTCGATAGAAGTACACGCCCGCCGGCGCGCTCGAGCCGTTGGCGAGCCGGCCGTCCCACGGTGCCCTGTTCTCGCCCTCGACGCCCTTGTGCGCGAACGCGGCGACCTCGCGGCCCGCCACGTTGTAGATGCGCACCCGGATCGATGCCGGCGCAGCGAGCGTGAAGCGCAGCGTCACCGCACGTGCGGCGAGTGCGGGGTTGGGATAGGCGCCCAGGTTCTGGTTGCTGAAGCGCTGCGCCTGCGTCCCGGGCAGATCGCCGACGGAGAGCGCGGGCAGGCGCCGCGCGCAGATCTGGAAGTGCCCCGCGACCACGTCGTCGAACCAGCCGAGGCGCGCCATGTTCGATCCCACCCCCGTCTGGATCGCGGCGAGCGTTGCGTAGTGACCGCGCAGGTGCGACAGGTCGAAGCCGTCGATCAGCGTGCGGAACTCGCGGCCCGTGCCGATCGGGCGGTAGACCGACGCGGTGAACTCGGTGCCGGGGCCGAGCGCTTGGTAGGCGGCCGCAATGCTGGCACCGTCGACCGTGGGGACGATCTCCAGCACGTCCGGGCGGAGGGTGCAGAGATGCGCCAGGCCGTAGATCCGTCCGGGATGGCTCCACGCGGCCGTGGGGAGGAGACCCACCGTGGTGGCCGCGCTCGCCGAGTAGGCGTGGTAGTCCGGCGACGTCAGATCAGCGCCAAACGTCGCCGTGAGGAAGGGATAGAGGAACGTGCCGTCGTCCGAGTTGATTGCGCCGTCTTCCATCATGCCGTCGCCGGACAGCCACAGGCCGCGACGATTCACGGAGGTGGCGCCGGCGAGGAAGCCGTCGTACAGCGCGATGTCGTCGGCGCCCTCCTGGGAGTCGAAGCCGTCGTGCACGACTCCGCCGGAGAGGTCCCCGCTGAGGTGGAGCACCGTGGTGTACAGGGTCGCCAGCATTGAGGCCGACGGTCCCGAACGATCGCCCTTCTGCGCGATGCCACCCGTGTTCTGCGCGAACCGCACCCCGGGATGGCCCGCCTCAAAGGACTCGGCGGCGCGGATGTCGTAGTGGTCGTAGTTGAGTCCGTACTGCCCGCGGTTCGCGGCCACGAATCCGGCGGGGTCGTTCGGATCGGACCCCGGCCCGATGCCCCGCCAGCCCGACGTCGCGCCGTCATCCTTGCCGTAGCCCAGCGTGTCGGCAGCGCCACGGTACTGCGGGTCGGCGCCGCGCCGGTCATTGCCGTCGATCATGAGAAGGCAGGCGAGACCGGCGCCGCCGTACCGGCTCGACTTCCACATGTCCGGCAGCACGTCAGCGCTCGACCAGCGCTCCTGGTCGTAGTCCGCAATTCCGCCCGCGTCCTGCGGGAAGACGCGCGTCGTGTCGAACAGGAGTTCGTAGGTCCCGGGCGCCTCCAGCGTCGACTTTCGGACGAAGTACTCGATGTGCGTCCCTGGCGTGAACCAGCCGTCGGGCAGGATCTTGGTCGCCTCCTGTGACGACGCGGCCACGGCGCCGTAGATCGCCGGCGCTGTGCCAATGCAGGAGATGTTCGAGGCGTCATTCGTTCCATCCGGGTTGACGAGGAAGCACAGCGGCCGGTCGATCCCGAGCGCCGCGAAGTTCGGATCCTTCTCGTGCAGCGTGCCCATCCAGGTCCCCCCGGTCGGGTTGCCGATGCCGCGCGAGGTGATCGGGTAGAGCCGCAGCTCCGCCGAGTCGAGGCGCGCCGAGTTCCAGGCGTGGCGACTCCATGTGCCACCGTGGCCGCCCGGCGAACCGAACGGACCGTTGTTCGCCAGGTAGGTCGCGAAGAACGGATGCAGCGGATCGCGGTTGACGAGTGCCGAGGCGCGATCGCCCTTCACCACGTAGCTCCCCGGGCCGGGGTCAATGCGGAAGATCAGGTCGACGCGCGTGCCCATCGTCACCCCGTCCCCGCTTCCGAACGGGGCACCGACCAGGATCGAGTCTCCAGCAACGACTCCGGGAGCGGTCGGCGGGGAGAGGATGTTGAGTCCGGTGGTCATCAGGGCCGTCGTCGTGTCGAAGGCCGCGTTATCGCCGGGCGCCACGTTCTCGTTGAAGGGGAACTGGTCCTGGTACTTGTCCCAGATCGGCTGCGCGAGCGAGGGGGCCGCGCCGCCGCGAACCAGCCCGACGCGGAGATTGTCGAAGTACGTCCCCCGCGTGTTGCCGAGATCGGTGCCGCCGAAACGCCATCCAAACGTCCGCACCGCGAGCAGCATTTGCACCGAGTCGACGGAGCCGGCGGGAATGCCCAGGACGCCGAGCGACTGGAAGTCCGAGTAGCAGAACGGGTCGGGGTTGAATGTGATGAACGAATAGCCCGCCCCGGACCAGACGGGAGTCCCGGAGATCGGCTGCTTCCAGATGGCGGGCGCGTACGCCCGTGCCCCCGGGAGGTAGAACACCGACTGATCCAGGTCCATGTGTCCCGAGTAGAAGTCGAACTGGATGATCCCCGTCGTCCGCGAGGCGGTCTCCTGGTCGATGCCCTGGCTGTTCTTCGTGCCCGGTGCCGCCGTGCGCACGGCCAGGTCGATGGTCGGGGATTGGATGTTCCAGTAGCCCTCCATCGGTATTTGTCCCGAAGCAGGGTCCTGCGGGGTCCAGACGTTACCGGTCAGGTTGCATAGCCGCGTCGGGGCGCCGACGGCGCCGCACAGATCCTCGTAGACGAGCGTAGCGACATCGGCGACGTGGAATGGGGAGGCCGGCGGCTTGCCGGTCGTCGCCCACGGCCCGCTGTCGAGTGCGAGGTCGGGGATGAGCGAGCGGCCCGTGAGCGAGGCCGCGCTCTCGAACCCGTAGACGGTCCCGCCGTCGACCTGCACCTCGTCGACGAGCGCTGCGCCATCCTTCGAGTTGAACCCGGTCGGGGTTCCGGTCGAAAAGTCCGCACGCACCCGGTTCGTCTTGATGCGGAACACGACGCGAACGCGGCCCGCGACCGGTTGCAGGCTGCTGAACGCCTTCACCACGGCCGAGTCGGCTCCGGCGACCGGCCGCTTCCCGGAGATCGCGAAGATCTCCTGGTGCGGCTTCGTCAGGTCGAGGACCTCCGAGAACCAGCGCCGGTTCGTGTCGTACGCGTTCTCGTTCGGTGAACCGACGTAGACCATGAACGTGTCGGCGGGGTTGTTCACGAAGTGGGCGATGTTCGTCGGATCGGGGTTGAACCAACCGGTGCCGTTCGCCTGAGTGTCGACAAAAGTCGAGATGTCGGTGCGGAACCTGAATGCGACAGTCCCCGTCCCCGTCGAGGGGAAATCCTTGTACATCATCTGGTCCCACAGGTTGCAGAACCCCGGGAGCTCGGGTGAATTCAAGCTCGTTCCGAGTTCGATCATGAGCGCGCCGTTGAGGTAATTCCCGGTCAGGGCATCCTGTGCCGCGAGATTTCCGTGCTCACGGAGGCCGCACCAGGCGGAGCGAGCGCCCGCGATCGGAATTGCCGAGAGCTCGGCTCCATTCGCGATGTTCAACTTCACGCCCGTCATCGTGTCCGAGTGCCACGCGCCGGCGATGCCGGTGCGCACGTACTTCCGGCCGGCCAGTTCGCGCGCGGCCCACAGCGGCGTATTTCCGTGGTTGATCACGTTTCCGTAGTCGAGGGCCCATTCCGGACGGGAGAGGGCCGGGCGGTCCCCGCCGCTCCGGTAAGGGAGGACCCACGTGCGGAAGCCCTGGGAGGAGTCCGTGCCGGCTGCGCCTTCGTCGAAGTCCCACACGCCGCCCACGCCGACGCCGAGGTAGGCGCCGCCCGGGCCCGTGCTCGAGTGCCCGATCCACACCGTGTCGCACTCCGCGCCGGCGCAGTTGGAGCTGGCGGTGATATTTTCCGCGCCGCCAGGCGCGGAAGAACCGCGAAGGACCGGTCGGACGATTGGTGCTTCGACTTCTGGGGTCTCGGCCGCGTGAACGGAGGCAACGGCGACGAGCGTGAAAAATGCGCAGGCGAGCGCGATCCGTCTCATGGGCGATCTCCCGATGAGTTGCGTGTGGAGATGGACTCGGGGCTCAGGGCGGGCATCGACGGATGCGCGCGCGGCATGGTCGGGCGTGCGGGGCCCTGCGGCGGAAGGGAGGGCAATGCGCAGCCGACGCCTGGGGGCGCGAGGACGAAGGTGCCGTGGCATGGTGACTCCTCGGGCCGAGGCGGGGGGGAACTTCGCGCTCGGATCTGTGCATCGATGATAGGCCAGCCGGCCAGAATGTCAAGACAATGTGATGGAATTGTTAGTATCTGTCGGCCTATCACCACAATTGCCGAAGGCGGGAGGATTGCTCCCCCCGCCCCGGCCTCCCGGTCCGAGCCCCGGTGGTTCGGACCGTTCGCTCTTCCTGCTGCGGTCAGTTCCCCGAGAGCAGGATCATCTTCTGCGGCGCGCCGCCGCCGTCGAACTCGATGCCGTCCAGCCGGTAGAAGTAGACGCCCGGCGCGGCCTTGGCGCCGTTGGCGAGGGCGCCGTCCCAGACCACGTTGTTCGGTCCGGCCAGGCCCTTCTGCACGAGCTTCGCGACTTCGCGACCCGCCACATTGTAGATGCGCACCGTGACGTCCTGCGCCTGCGCAAGCGTGAAGCGCAGCGTGATGTTGCGCGCCGCCAGCGCCGGGTTGGGGAAGGCACCCAGGTTCAGGTTGGAGAAGCGTCCACCATCCGTGCCCGGCAGGTCGCCCGCGCTCACGACCGGTCCGCGCCGCGCGCAGATCTGGAAGTGGCCGGCGGCCGCGTCGTCGAACCACGAGATGCGACCGAGGTCCGAGCCCAGCTTCGTCGCGATGTCCGCGAGCGTCGCGTAGCTGCCGCGCAGGTTGAACAGGTCGAATCCGTCGATCAGCGTGCGGTAGTCACGCCCGGTGCCGATCGGACGGTAGACCGATGCGGTGAACGTGGTGCCCGCGCCGAGCGCCTGGTAGCGCGCCGCTTCCGCCGCGTCGTCGACGGTCGGGACGACCGCCAGCACGTCGGCCAGTTGCGTGCACTGGTGATTGAAGCCGTAGACGCGACCCGGGTGGGCCCACGCCGCGGTCGGCAGGAAGCCGACCGTTGTGGCACTCGACTGCGAGTACGCCTTGTAATTCGGGCTCGTCAGGTCGGAGCCGAAGAGCTCGGTGAGGAACGGATAGAGGACCGTTCCATCATCCGAGTTGATCGCGCCATCCTCCATGATGCCGTCACCCGACAGCCAGATGCCGCGCCGGTTGGCCGGCGTCGCGCCGGTGAGGAAGCCCTCGTACAGCGACACGTCATCGGCTCCTTCGCCCTGGTCGAAGGCGTCGTGGATCGCACCGGCGCCGTTGTCGCCCGAGAGGTGCAGCAGCGACGTGTAGAACGTCGCCAATTGCGCCGCCGACGGACCGGACTTGTCGCCCTTCGCCGCGATCGCACCCAGGTTCTGGGCGAAGCGCACGCCGGGGTGACCCGACTGGTCGGACTCGGAGCCTTCGATGTCGTAGTGGTCGAAGTTCAGGCCGTACTGGCCCAGGTTCGCCGCCACGAAGCCGGTCGGATCGTTCGGGTCGGAGCCCGCACCGATGCCCTTCCAGCCCTGCGACGCGCCGTTGTTCTTGCCGTAGCCCAGCGAGTCGGTCGCACCGCGGTAGACGCGATCGGACCCGCGCCGGTCCCCGGCGTCGACCATGAGCATGCAGGCGAGGCCGCTGCCACCGTAGCGCGACGACTTCCACATGTCGGGCAGGACGTCGACGCTGGTGAAGCGTTCCGCGTCGAAGTCGGGGTTGCCGACCGGGTCCTGCACGAAGACGTTCGTCGTGTCGAACAGCAACGAGACTTGTCCCGGGTCGTCGGTCCGCGACCAGCGCACGAAGTACTCGATGTGCGTGCCGGGCGAGAACCAGCCGTCGGGCAGGATCTTGGTGCCTTCCTTCGACGAGCCGTTGACCGCGCCGTAGGCCGGCGGCGGCGTGCCCGTGCAATCCGTGTTCGAGATGTCGTTCGCACCGTTCGGATCGACCAGGAAGCAGACGCTGTGGTTGATGCCGAGTGCTGCGAACTTCGGATCGGCCTCGTGCAGCGAGCTCATCCACTGCGGCGGAATCGGATTGCCGATCGCGCGCGGATTGATCGGATAGATGTTGATCTCCGCCGAGTCCATGCGCGCCGAGTTCCAGACGTGCCGGTTCCACGTGCCGCCATGTCCGCCCGGCGTGCCGAACGTGCCATTGTTCGCCAGGTACTGGGCGAAGAACGGATGTCCCGCATCCTTGTTCACCAGCGCCGAGGCACGATTGCCCTTGACCGTGTAGTTGCCCGGGCCCGGATCGATGCGGAAGATCAGGTCGACCCGGACGCCGGAGGCGATGCCGTCCCCGTCGTACGGCGACAATACGACCATCGTGTCACCCGCCACGACGCCGGGATCGGCGGTGACGGCCACGATGTTGAGTCCCGTCTTCATGTACGCCGTGGTCGTGTCGAACGAGGCGTTATCGCCGGGCGACACGCCCTCGTTGAAGGGGAACTGGTCCTGCTGCCGGTTCCACACCGCTTGCGCCAGCACCGGCGCCGCGGCGCGGACGAAGCCGACTCGCAGGCGATCGAAGTACGTGCCGCGCGTGTTGCCCAGGTTGGTGCCACCGAAGCGCCAACCCTGGGTCAGCGTGTTGATGATGAGCCGCAGCGAGTCGATGTTGCCCGCCTGGAACCCGATCGCCGTGATGTTGTTCAGGTCCTGGTAGCAGAACGGATCGTCGTTGAAGCTGATGATCCCGGGCAGCAGCGTGTTCGACCAGATCGGGGCCCCCGAGACCGGCTGCTTGAACACCGTCGGGGAATACGCCCGTGCGCCGACGCGCCAGAATACGGATTCGTCGAGGCTCATGAACCCGGTGTAGATGTCCATGTCTGCGACGACCGCGGTCCGCGCCGCCGTCGCCTGCTCGATGCCCTGCCCGTTCTTCGTGCCGGACGCCGCGCCGTGCACCGCCAGGTCGATCGTCGGCGACTCGATCATGTGGAAGTGCTCGGTGACGAGGATGTTCGCGTTCTCGGCATCACCGGTGACCATCACGTTGCCCGAGAGGTCGCAGATGCGCGCCGGGGTGCCGACGCCACCGCAGAGATCCTCGTAGAGCAGGTTCGCGATGTTGTCGATGTGGTAGTAGACGGCCGGCGGCTTGCCGGTCGTGGCCCACGCGCCACCGCTTGCGCCGAGGTCGGCGATGAGGGAGCGCGCCGTGACTGCACCGGCGGTCTCGAAGCCGTACGTGGCGCCGGCGCCGACCCTGACCTGGTCGACCAGCGCCGCGCCGTCCTTGGTGTTGAAGCCGGTCGGTGTTCCCGTCACCTGGTCCGCTCGGACGCGGTTGGTCTTGACGCGGAAGACCACGCGAAGGTTGCCGCCCACCGGCGAGAGGTCCGCCCAGTTGCGCTGGATCAGGGTGTCGGCCGAGGCGAACGGGAAGTTCCCGGACGTCGCGAAGACCTCCTGGTAGGGCAGGTTCTGGTCGAGCACTTCGGAGAACCAGCGGCGATTCGTGTCGTAGGCGGTCTCCGTCGGTGAGCCGACGTAGACCAGGAACGAGTCGGCCGGGTTGTTGACGAAGTTCGCGATGTTCGTCGGATCGGGATTGAACCAGCCCGAGCCCGCCGCGAGCGGATCGACGAACGTGGATAGCGCGGTGCGCACGCGGAACTCGAGCGCGCCCGCGGCTCCGGCCGCGAAGTCCTTGTAGAGCATCTGGTCCCAGCCGTTGCAGTAGCCCGGGTACTCGGGCTCGTTGCCGAGGCCCGCGCCACCCTGCTCGACGGCGAGGTCACCGTTGATGTAGTTGCCGGTCAGGGCGTCCTGCGCGGACGTGTTGCCGGACTCGCGCAGTCCGCACCACGCGGAGCGCGTGCCGGCGATCGGCAGAGCGCTCGGCTCGGCCCCGTTCAGCACGTTGAGTTTCACCCCGGCCATCGTGTCCGAGTGCCAGGCGCCGGCGATGCCCGTCTTCACGTACTTGCGGCCGGCAATGTTGCGCGCGGTCCACAGGTTCGTGTTGCCCTCGTTGATCATGTTGCCCGTGTCGACCGCCCACTCCGGGCGATTGATCGCAGGACGCGTGCCGCCGGAGCGGTACTGCATGGCGTAGCGCTTCCAGCCCTGCGTCGAGTCCGTGCCGGCCGCGCCGGTGTCGAAGTCCCACACGCCGCCGACGCCGACGCCGAGGAAGGCGCCCCCGGGTCCGGCCGAGGAGTGTCCGACCCACACGGTGTCGCAGGCGGTGCCGGCGCAGTCCGAGTTGGCGACGCCCATGCGGGCGCCCCCGGCGCGGTTGCCGCCGGGAATCGCCTTCTCGACGCCCAGCTGCGGTTCACCGGCCTCGAGGCCCGCGTGTGCGCGGGCGGGAAGAATCATGGTCGCGAAGAGGAACAGAGCGACAGCCGGGGAGTAGTTCCAGGGTGCGCGTTTCGCCCTCGGGCGAAGCAGAAGCATGGCCGCCTCCAATTCAGGATCCGCGGCGCGAACAGGCAATGCATGGCCCTGCTCGTCCGCGAGACGAGTCCGCCGGTGCGCCGGGTCGCGCCGGAAGACCTTCGAGTTGCAACGCTGTGGATCGGAGCCGCGCGCGCAGGAGACTGGACGCGCGCGTGGTGTGGCTCCTCACCGCAAGACACGAGGGGAAGGGGGAAGCAGAGTCGTGTCTCGTGCAAGAATGGTAGGGGCCATGGGATGCAATGGCGGAATCATGTCTTCGTCAAGCGGAGCGTGTGACGGTGGTTCGCCGCGTGGCGTTGCGCAGGGGTGACACTTCGCACGAATCGGCGTAAACCCGCGAGTCATCGTGCGGGCAGTGTCACCCGCCGCCACGCGGCGACCATGGCGCCGCGGATGCGGCCGGCGGCGGGCCGGGGGCCATCGGTCGGTGAATTGATGAAAGCCTCTCCAGTCGCGGCCGTTCTGCATTGAGCATCCGGCGCGTCGACGCTGCGGAACGCGGTCGTGATGCACCTTGCAACGCCCCCGAATCATCGCTTTCCGACGCCGTGCGTCGGTGCGAGGATCGACGGCATGGCGTCCCGACCCCTCGCCGAAACCCTGAACGTTCACCGTGACACCCACGTCGCCGCCATCGGTGGCGGCGGCAAGATGTCGCTGCTGTTGACGCTCGGCACCGAGTGGGCGCAGGCAGGCGGTCGGCCGCTGCTGTTGCCGACGACGCGGATCGCCGATCACGCCGAGCGCGGCGTGCGCGGCGTGCGCACCGTCGTCCTGCCGGTCGCGCGCTCGGCCTGGCCGCCCCTGGCGTTCCTCGGCGGCGAGCTGCTCGTCGTCGGTCGCCGCGGCGATCGCCCGGGGCTGCTCGAGTCGATCCAGGTGGACGAGATCAGGCCGCTGGTCGAGCAGTCGAAGGCCGACCTGGTGCTGATCAAGGCCGACGGCGCGCGCGGCCGCTCGCTCAAGGCGCACCAGGACGGCGAGCCCGTCGTGCCGCTCGACGCCGGGCTGGTCGTCGCCGTCGCGGGGCTCGATGCCTGGGGCATGCCGCTCGACGACGAACACGTGCACCGCGCCGAGCTCTTCGCCGAGCGCACAGCGGCCGCGCCCGGATCGCGCCTCGAGGACGATGCGTTCTACGCCGCCCTAGCCGACCCGACGGGCTACCGCGCGGCGGTTCCGCCGGCGGCACGCTACCTCGTATTCCTCAACCAGGCCGATCGTCCGGTGCGCGTCGCCATCGCCCAGCGCCTGGCCCAGGGACTGCACGCGCGCGGCGTCGGCGAGGTGGTGTGGGGCGACCTGCGGCGCGGCGAGTGGACGCTGTCGCGCCGCGCGGCGCGCTGACGGCGATGTCGACACCGCCGGATCGCACCGGGGTCGCTGGAATCCTGCTCGCCGGCGGTGCCGGATCGCGCTATGGCGCGGGGCGATCGAAGGCGTGGCTCACGACGGAGTCGGGCGTGCCGCTGTTCCGGGTTGCGCTCGCGTCGCTCATCCGCGTCGCCGAGACGGTCGTGGTTGCGTCTCCGGAAGGAGTCGCGCTGCCGGACGCGACGCCCTCCCTCTCCGAGTTCGTGGGCGAGGAACCCGGGCCGTACCGCACGCTTCGCGTGCTGGACCTCGCCGCGGGGGCTGGACCCCTGGCCGGGCTCGTGCCGGCGCTCGAGACGGTGGCGGCCGCGGGTGCGGTGCGCGCCTTCATCCTCGCCGTCGACATGCCGCGCTTCACCGCGGCGGAGTTCGCGCTCCTGGCCGCTCCGCTCGACCGCGCTCCCCTGGCCGTCGCGGTCGTGCCGCGCACCCCGCACGGGCTCGAGCCGCTGTTCGCCTGCGTCCGGCCCGCGCCGGTGGCGATCGCGTTCCGGGCCGCGTGGGAGGCCGGGGAACGGGCGGTCCATGCGGCGTTCACGACGCTCGGTCCCGCGGGGCTGGTCGAGCTCGACACCACCGATCCGGTGGCCTGGCCGGGTGGACCGGCGCGCCTGCGCAGCATCAACCTGCCCGCCGACCTCCGCGCCGTCCTTGAAGAGGACGAGCCCCGGACGTAATCTCGCCGGCATCATGACCCCGCCTTCCGGTACCGCCACTCCGCCGCTCGACGCCCCGGCCGCCCGCCCCGCAAGCGGCTTGCCGCTGCGCACCGAGAAGGGCGTCTGCCCGCACGACTGTCCCGACGCCTGCGCGCTGCTGGTCGAGGTGGAGGGCGAGAAGGTCGTGCGCGTGCACGGCGATCCGACGCACCCGGTCACCCGCGGCTTCCTGTGCAACAAGGTCAATCGCTACCCCGAGCGGCTCAACTCGACGGAGCGGCTGCTCTACCCGCAGATCCGCGTCGGGAAGAAAGGCGAGGGCGTGTTCCGCCGCGCCACGTGGGACGAGGCGCTCGACCTGGTCGCCACGCGGCTCGGCGCGATCCATGCGCAGCACGGTGGCGAGTCGATCCTCCCGTACCACTACGCGGGAACGATGGGCCTGATCCAGAACGGCTCGCTCGATCGCCGGTTCTTCCACGCGCTCGGCGCGTCGCGGCTCGACGAGACGATCTGCTCCATGGCGGGAATGATCGGCTTCTGGTCGTGCTACGGCTCGAGCCAGGGGCCGCCGCCCGAGGCCCTGCCGCTGGCGCGGCTGGTCGTCCTGTGGGGCGCGAACGTGCTCGCCACGTCGATCCACGACTGGCCGTTCATCGAGGAGGCGCGCGCTGCCGGCGCGCCGCTCGTGGTCATCGATCCCTTGCTCACGCCGACGGCCGAGCGCGCCGACTGGCACATCCGCATCCGCCCGGGCAGCGATCCCGCGTTCGCCCTCGCGGTCGCGCACGAGATCTTCTCGGCCGGTCTGCACGACGAGGCGTGGCTCGACGCGCACGCGCAGGACTGGCGCCTCTACCGCGAGCGCGCGGCGACGTGCCCGCCCGAGCGGGCCGAAGCGTTGTGCGGCGTCTCCGCGGCCGATATCCGGCGCTTCGCCGCGATGTACGCCGATGCCGCGTCGCGCCCCGCGTACGTGCGACTCAATTACGGCCTCAATCGCCACGCCAACGGCGCGACGCAGGTGCGCGCCGTGGCGCTGTTGCCCGCGCTCGTCGGCGACTGGGCGCGGCCCGGCGGCGGCGCCCGGCTGTCGACCAGCGGCGGCTTCGGCTTCAACAAGACGGCCCTGGCCCGCCCCGACCTCGAGCCGGGACCGGACACGCCGCGCACGATCAACATGACGGAGCTGGGCCATGCGCTGGCGGCGACGGACGCGCCGGTGAAGGCGATCTTCGTCTACTCGGCGAACCCGGCCGCGTCCAACCCCGACCAGGCGAGCGTGATCAAGGGCCTCGAGCGCGAGGATCTGTTCACGGTCGTGCACGAGCAGTTGCCGACCGACACTGCGCGCTACGCCGACGTGCTGCTGCCCTCGACGATGGCGATGGAGCAGCCCGACCTCCACTTCGCCTACGGGCACTACCACGTGCAGCTCAATCGCCCGGCGGTCAAGGCTCCGGGTGAGTGCCGGCCGCTGCTCGAGGTGTTCCGCGCGCTGGCCAGGAGGATGGGGCTCAACGAGCCGGGGACGAAGAGCGCCGGGATGTTCGACGCGACGTTCGAGGAGCTGGTGCGCGCGGCGCTCGACAATCCTGCCAATCCACGGTTGCAGGGCATCACGCTCGAGCGACTCGATGCCGAGCGCTCGATCCCGCTCGCGCCGCAGGACGGGCGGCTGCCGTACTATTCGCCGTTCCTCGACGGGCGCTTCGACACGCCGTCGGGGAAGGTCGAGTTCTCGTCGGAGCGGATGCGTGCCGCGGGCATCGATCCGGTGCTGGGCGCGCTCACCTCCGAGGAGGCCGACCCGGCGGTGGCCGCCGAGCACGCCCGCTTTCCGCTGCACTTCCTGTCGCCGGCATCGCGCTACTTCATCAACTCGTCGATGGTCGAGAACGAGCGCGGGCGCCGGATGCAGAAGGGCCCGCTGCTCTACTTGAGCGCGCCGGACGCCGCCGCACGCGGGATCGTCGACGGTGACCAGGTGCGGGTGACGAACGACCGGGGCGGCTGGACCGCGATCGCCGCGATCGGCGAGCTGACCGGCCCGGGCGTGGTGGCGACCTACCGCGGCTGGTGGTCGCGCTTCACCATCGACGGCACCAACGCGAATCGCACCACTTCGCAGCGACTGACCGACGCCGGCGGCGGCGCGACGTTCTACTCGACGTTCGTCGAGGTGGCGAAGGCCTGATCCTCGCCGGGCGCACCCTGCTGCGCCCACGCCGCGATCCGGATCACCTCGGCGGGGTCCAGCGGGAATCCGCCCTGCGGCATGGGCTGCCCGCTGATCCGTGCATCATTGCGCAACTTCATCACCATGTAGCTGTTCGCGCTGTCGCCCGGGGCGATGCGCTGGAACGCGCCGTTCTGCGCGGCCACGACGCCGACGATCGACAGGTAGGACGTGCGCGCGTCGTCGAGCCCCATGCCCTGGCGCGGCGTCGCGCCGCCGTGGCAGTTGGAGAACGCACAACTCGCGGTGAAGACCTGCTGGATGCTGTCGGGCACGCCGAGGATCGGCTCGGGCGGGGGCGGGGCGACGAGCTTCTCGGTGCACCCGGCGGCGAAGAGGGCCAGCGTGACGGCGCACGCGACGAGGATGGGAGCGACGAAGCGGGACACGGAGCACCTCGCGGCGAAGTCCGGGGGAAAACGGGGGCGAACGCGACCCATGCATGGTAGAAAGGGAGTCCATCCCTGTCAATCATCCGCGGACGGATCCGCAGGAGGACGCGTGCGCATCGAAGCTCCATCCGAACTCATCCGTGCGGGCGCGGGTTTTCACTACGCGGGCGGTCGGCTGACCGCCGCAGGGGTCGCGCTCGAGGACATCCTCGCGGCGACCGGCGCGGCGTTCGTCTACGACGCGACGCGGGTCGACGCGGCGTGCCGTGCGCTGGTCGCGGCATTCCCCGCGCCGCACGCCGGCGTGCGCTACGCGATCAAGGCCAACACCAACCCGACCGTGCTGGCGCGCGTGCGTGCCCGGGGGCTCGGCGCCGAGGTCGCCTCGGGCGGCGAGATGGCGCTGGCGCTGGCCGCGGGCTACGCGCCGGCCGAGATCGTGCTCAACGGCAACGGCAAGACCGACGCCGAGCTGGCCGCCGCGGTCGACGCGGGCGCAGGCTTCGTCAGCGCCGACAGCCCCGTCGAGCTCGACCGGCTGGAGCGGATCGCCGGGCTCGCGGGGCGCACCGTGCGGGCGCTGCTCCGCGTCAATCCTGACGTCGACGCGCACACGCATCCCTACATCGCGACCGGCCTCGCCGAGACCAAGTTCGGGATGACGCCCGTCGAGGCGCTCGCCGCCTGCGCGCGCACCCGGGACTGGCCGCACGTGATGCTGGCCGGCCTGCACGTGCACATCGGCTCGCAGATTCTCGAGCTGCGGCCGCTCGAGGATGCGCTGGCCGAGGCATTGCAGATCCTCGACGCCGGCCGCGGCGCCGGGGCGCCCTTGACGACGCTCGACCTGGGCGGGGGCTTCGGCATCGACTACGCGGGCGACGGCGTCACCTTTCCGCTCGAGGCCTGGGGCCGCACGCTGTGCGCCGCGGGAATGTCGCGCGGCATCACCGTGCTGGTCGAGCCCGGGCGCTACGTCGTCGGGGACGCCGGCGCGTTGGTCACCCGCGTGCTCGACGTCAAGCGTGCGCCGACGCGCACGTTCGTCGTGCTCGACGTGGCGATGAACGACCTGCTGCGCCCGGCGCTGTACGACGCGCACCACCGCATCGTCCCGCTGCGCGAGCCGGCCGCCGGTGCGCTGCCGCTGGTCGCCGACGTCGTGGGCCCGGTGTGCGAGAGCGGCGACACGTTCGCGCGCGGCCGCGCTCTCGCGCCACTGTCGCCCGGCGACGGCGTGGCCATCCTCGACGCCGGCGCGTACGGCTACGCCATGAGCTCGAACTACAACGCCCGGGGCCGGCTGCCCGAGGTGCTGGTCGAGGGTGGGCGAGCCCGCCGGATCCGCCGCGGCGAAACCACTGCCGACGTGGTCCGCCTGGCCTGCGACGAGCCGCTCGACCTCTACCCGGCACCGCCGGGCACTTGACCGGCACGCCGGCGGGAGGTGACCGCATCGAACCCCGTATGGTCCGATCCATTCCCCTGAACCCTTCTGCGTCTCCTGCCGTGCCGCCGCAGCCCTCCGCGGCCCCGCCGCCTGCCAGCGAGCCCGGCGACGCCACGCTCGTCCTCCCCATCCGCGGCATGACCTGCGCGGGTTGCGTCGGGACCGTGCGTGACGCGCTGAGAGCCGTGCCCGGCGTGCGCCGCGCCGACGTCAACCTGGCGACCGAGGAGGCGACGGTCGTCGCCGCCCCGGCCGTCGCGCCCGAGGTGCTGCGCAAGGCCGTGCAGGACGCCGGCTACGAGGCGCTCGCCCCGCTGACCGACGATGCGCCCGGCGCCGAGTCCGCCGTCGACGAGGCGCGCCGGCGCGAGGAGCGCGCACTCGTGCGCACGCTCGCGTGGGCCACGCCCGCCGCGCTGGCCGTCCTCGCGCTGTCGATGGGGGCGATGGCGTTCGGCACCCCGGCGCTCGACGGCGTGCAGCTCCTGATCGCCCTGCCCGTGCAGTTCCTCGCCGGCGCGCGCTTCTACCGCGGCGCGTGGGCCGCGCTGCGCCACGGCCGCTCGGACATGAACACGCTCATCGCCATCGGGACGACGGCGGCCTTCGTGGCCAGCGCGTTCGTCACCCTTGCGCCGGGGGTGGCGCATCGGCTGGGCGCGGGCCATCACACGTACTTCGACACGGCGACCTCGATCGTCGTGCTCGTGCTGCTGGGCAAGTGGCTCGAGGCGCGGGCCAGGGTGCGCACGGGCGATGCGCTGCGCGCGTTGCTCGCCTTCCGCCCGGCGATGGCACGGGTCGAGCGCGACGGGACGGTGCTCGAGGTGGCCGCCGCCGAGGTGCGCACCGGCGACGTGTTCGTGCTGCGCCCGGGCGACCGCGTCCCGGTCGACGGCGTGGTGCTCACCGGGACCTCGGCGCTCGACGAATCGTGGCTCACCGGCGAGAGCCTGCCCGTCGCGAAAGCCGAGGGCGATGCGTTGCTCGGTGGCAGCACCAACATCGATGGGGCGCTCCGGGCGCGGGCGCTGCGCGTCGGGCGCGAGACCGCGCTGGCGCGCGTCATCCGCCACGTGCGTGAGGCGCAGGGGTCGCGCGCGCCGATGCAGGCGCTGGCCGATCGCGTCGCCGCGGTGTTCGTGCCCATCGTGCTCGGGATCGCCCTCGTGACCGCGCTCGCCTGGCTCGTGTTCGAGCCGGCGCAGGCGCTGGTGCGCACCGTCGCCGTGCTGATCATCGCCTGCCCGTGTGCGCTGGGCCTCGCCACGCCGACCGCGATCGCGGTGGCGATGGGGCGCGGGGCCGAGGCGGGGCTCCTGATCCGCAACGGCGAGGCACTCGAGCGCGCGGGCACGATCGACGCGATCGTCTTCGACAAGACCGGCACGCTGACGCGCGGTCGACCGGATGTCATCGCATTCGAGTTGCTGCCCGACGCCGCGGGGCTCGGCCTCACGGCGAACGACACGCTGGCGCTCGCCGCCGCCGCCGAGGCGCCGAGCGAGCACCCGTTCGCGCGGGCGATCGTGCGGCACGCGCATGCCGCGGGCCTCGTCCTGCCGGTGGCGGCCGCGTTCCGCGCTCTGCCGGGCCGCGGCGCGCGGGCCGACGTCGATGGCGCGACGGTGCGGATCGGCAGTCCCGCGTTTCTCGCCGAGGAGGACGTCGACCTCGCTCCGCACGCTGCGCGCATCGCCAAGCTCGGCGAGAGCGGTCGCGCCGTGCTCGGCGTGGCACGCGGGCGGGTGCCGATCGCCTTGATCGCGCTGGCCGACACGGTGAAGGACGATGCACCCGCGGCGATCGCTCGGCTGTTGAAGCGCGGGATCGATGTCCACCTGCTGACCGGCGATGCCGAGGGCCCGGCCCAGGCGGTGGCCCGTGCCGTCGGGATCACGCAGGTCGAGTCTGGAGTGCGCCCCGAGGAGAAGGCCGCGCGCGTGGCCGCGATCGCAGGGACGGGAAAGCGGGTGGCGATGGTGGGTGACGGCGTGAACGACGCGCCGGCGCTGGCCGCGGCCGACCTGGGAATGGCACTGGGGACCGGCGCGGACGTGGCGCTGGATGCGGCCGACGTGACGATCCTGCGCGGCGACCTGGCGGGCGTGGAGCGGGCGCTGGTGCTGGCCCGGAAGACCCGTGCGACGGTGCGACAGAACCTGTTCTGGGCTTTCGTCTACAATGCGATCGGCATCCCGCTCGCCGCCGGCGTCCTCGTCCCGGCGTTCGGGATCGCGCTGCATCCCATGGCTGCCGCGGCGGCCATGGCGCTGTCCTCGGTTTCGGTCGTGGCCAACTCGCTCCGCCTGGGGCGGGCGCGCCTTGACGCCGTCGTGGAGGTCTCATGAGCCCGCACGGGCCCCGCATCCTGCTGGTCGACGACGACGCGCACACGAAGGAAACCCTCGCCGACATGATCCAGCGCGAGGGGTGGATGTTCGACGTGGCCAACACGGTGGAGGAGGCGCTCGCCGCGGTGGAGGACCTCGATCCCGAGGCGATCGTGCTCGAACCCGCCGCCGATGGCGCGCGGGCCGTCTCGCTGCTGGTCTCGCTGCGCCGCCGCGCGGCGTGGATCCCGGTCCTGCTCTACACCGACGATCCCGCGTACGACGAGCAGTACGTCCTCGAGCACGGCGCGAGCGAGATCGTGCGCAAGTCCGCCGGCCTCGATGCGCTGCGCGTGGCGATCGCCGCCACGCTCGCGGACGAGGAGACGGACCGGCCGCTCTAGCCCGGGCGCTCGCCGGAGGCCGCTACCGCAGCGGCGTGAAGTTGAACGTGAGCCCCACCGACATGCCCAGCGACGAGACGTCGTTCTCGGGCTTTCCGTACAGGTAGCTCGCCTCGACCGGCAGCGACAGGAGCCGCGACAGGCGGATGTCCGCCCCGCCCATCAGGCCGAAGCCGGCACCGTCCTCGTCGGCATCGGTGCTGATGCTCCCGAAGTCGTAGCGCAAGGTCTCCGTGACGAAGAACACGTTGGCCTGCAGGTACGGGCGGACCGAGCCCGTGCCGCTCGACCAGCGCACGCCCGGGCCGAAGTACGACGCGTCGTGCTGGACGTCGACCTCGCTCGGGAAGCCGCCGGTGTCGTCCGTGACCTCGTCGCTGGTTACCATCGAACGCCCGTCGATGCAAAGGTCCCAGCTCGGGTTCAGCGAGTAGCGATAGGCGAGCTGGCCCAGGCCCCCGGTCTCGAGGCCGGAGTCCTCGAAGTCGTCCGACAGGTGGCGGGCCACGCCGAAACCGAGAGTGATGTGATTGCGCATGGGCTCGTGCTCGGCCGCCTGGGCGAGCCCAGGCAGGGCAGAGGCGATGATCAGGCCGGCGGCAACGACGAGCGTGCGGATGGGGCTCATGGGACCTCCATGTCGGGACTGGAATTGCAGGGGGAGCGACCTTTGAACCATAGGTCGCTCCCCGCGCAGGGTCAATCCCTCGCTCCGCTCGCGGTCATGCCGCGCGCGACTCCTCGCCGGCGACCGGCGTGGCTTCCGCGGCATCCGCTCCCGCCGGCAGCGCGGGCACCGCCGGCTGCGCGCTCTCGGCGATCGGCAGGCTGAAGAAGAAGCGGCTGCCCTTGCCCGGCGTGCTCTCGACCCAGATGCGTCCGCCATGCAGCTCGACCAGGCGCTTCACCAGGTGGAGCCCCAGGCCCAGCCCCTCGTACTGGCGATTGATCGCCGTGTCCGAGCGGGTGAACAGGTCGAAGATGCGGTTCAAGTCGCGCGCCGGGATCCCGATCCCCGAGTCCGACACCTCGACCACGACATGCCCGTCGAGGACGCGCGTGCCGATCTCGATCGAGCCGCCGCTCTCGGTGAACTTGACGGCGTTGTTGAGCAGGTTGATCACCACCTGACGCAACTTCGACGCGTCGACCGCGATGTCCGGCAGGTCGGCGGCGAGCCGCGGTGACAGGCGGATGCCCTTGCGCACCGCGAGCGTCTCGATCGCCTGCATGCTCGACTCGATCACCTCGTTGACCGACATGGTCGCCAGGTTGAGGCGGATCGCGCCGCCCTCGAGCCGCGACAGGTCCATGATGTCGTTGACCAGCTCGAGCAGGCGCGACGCCTGATCGTAGAGGATGCGCGAGAACGTGCGGCGCTGCTCGGGCTCGATCGAGTTCTCGTCCTGCCGCAGGAACTCGGCGTAGGCGATGATGCAGGTCAGCGGCGTCTTGAGCTCGTGGCTGACCGTGGTCAGGAACACCTCCTTCATCCGGTTGACCTCGGAGAGGCGGCGATTGGCGTCCTCGAGCAGCGAGGCGCGCGTGTCGAGTGCGTGATAGTCCTCGACCTTCTGGATCGCGACGGCCGCGTGCTCGCCGAACACCGCGAGGACGCGGGCGTCTCCCGCGGTGAACGGCCGGTCGCGGTCGATGCGGTTGATGTTGAGCACGCCGATCGCCCGGCCCTTGACCATGAGCGGGATGCACAGTGCCGAGGTGATGTTGCGCCCGCTCTTCTTGTGGGCGGCGAAGCGGCGGTTCATGTCCTCGGGATTGAGCACCATCGGCTCGCCATTCTGCGCCACGTAGCCGGCGACGCCCTCGCCCAGCTTGATCTTCGCGTCGCGGACGAAGTCGGCGTCGACGCCGTGGACGGCGCGGGCGTGGAGCACCTGCGTCTCGGGGTCGAGCATGAGGATCGACGACTGGTCGGCCTCGAGGCAGGTCAGCACCCGGCGCGTGATGATGTCGAGGATCGAGTCCACGGTGAACTGCATGTTGACCGAGGTGGACATGTCGAACAGCGACGTGATCTCGCCCAGGCGCGAGCGGAGGATCTCCTCCTTCATGCGCGAGCGGAACAGGTCGCCGCGCACGTTCGCCATCTCGCGCTGCTTGAGCAGCATGTAGAACATGAAGATGAGCACGAGGCCGCACATGCCGGTGACCAGCATGCCGCGCGTCTCGGGGGCCGGGATGTCCATCGCCACCAGGCCCCACACCTGGGGCAGGTAGAGCGACGTGATCACGCCGGCCATGACCACGAGGAGCAGCCCGTTGAGGATCCACAGGCCCCAGTTCCTCCGGTCGATTTCCTCCAGCTCGTCCTCGAAGGCGCTTTCGATAGGCGCCATGTTCCCCCCGATGTGGGTCGGCGGGGCGCTTCCCGGCGGGGAAGGACCCGTACGACGTACCTGCATGTTTTCGGCCGCCATGGACAGGAAGTGGAGCGGAATCGATTGCGAACGCGTGCTCGCGGTGGCCCGGGCCGTTGCAACGTGCAACGCGGGGAACCGTGGGAGGGCGTGCTAGGCTTGCTGCACCCATGCCGTCCATCGCCCCGAGAACCAGCCAGGAGGGTCCTCTCGTGTTCGCACCCAGCCGCAGCTTCGTAGTCCCTGCCCTGCCATCGCTGCTCGCCCTGATGCTGGTCGCCGCCGTAACGTCGGCTGCGTTCGCCGCCGCGGGTCGCCTCGAACTCCCCGGGACCGACGCTGCACTGACCGCTCCGGCGGGGCCCGCGATCACCCCGCACCCGCCGTTCGTGTTCGCGCCCCTCGGTGGACCGCGGATCCTCGACCCCACGAACCCGATGCGCGAGATCTCGCCCGGCGTCTACGAGGGCATCATCCCGGTGCAATTGGCCGACGGCATGTGGCGCATCGACCTCGATGAGCGCTTTCTGCTGTTCTCGGTGGCGCGGCGGGCCGGGAGCGGGCGATTCACGCACTCGTGTGTGAGCGGCCTCGACGGGCTCGTGCGCTGGCAGGGAGCCGTGCAGCCGAAGGTGACCACGCCGGGCGGCACGGTGCGCACGCAGTGGGAGGCGCAATGAGCGCCGGCCGCATTGCGACCGCCGCGATTCTCGCGGGGCTGCTGGCCCTCGCCCCGATGGCCGACGCCGCGACCATCACCATCGTCAACCTCGACAGCGCCGGCGAGGGCTTCAACGACGCGACGGTGGTCGCGCCGGTGGGCGGCAATCCGGGCACGACGCGCGGCGCGCAGCGGCTGTTCGTCTTCCAGACCGCGGCCTCGATCTGGGGCTCGCTCCTGCCGAGCGCGGTCGAGATCCGCGTCAACGCGAACTTCAACCCCCTGAGCTGCGATGCGACGAGCGCCGTCTTGGGTGGTGCCAACTCGGCGACGAACGTGGCGAACTTCGCGGGCGCCGAGCAGACCAACACGTGGTACCCGATCGCGCTCGCCAATCGCATGGCCGGGGTGGACCTGGCCGGCGCGGCGAACGACATCAACGCGCAGTTCAACTCCACGCTCGACGGGGGCACCTGCCTCGGCGGGACGACCTGGTACTACGGCATCGACGGCAACGAGGGGACCAATGTCGAGCTGCTGCCGGTCGTGCTCCATGAGCTGGGCCATGGGCTGGGCTTCGCGGGCACGACCTCGCTGACGACGGGCGCGCTCCTGAGCAGCCGGGCGAACATCTACGAGCGCAACCTGTTCGATCGCACGCTCGGCCTGCAGTGGCCCGCGATGACGAACGCGCAGCGGCTCACCTCGGCGGTCAACTCGGGCAACCTGGTATGGACCGGTTCGGCGGTGCGCACGATTGCGCCGACGATCCTGGGCCAGCGAACGGACCTGAGCATCGATTCGCCGCCCGCAATCGCCGGGATCAAGATCTTCGGCAACGCCGCTTTCGGACCGCGGCCGGACGCGCAGGCCATCAGCGGCGAGGTCGTCCTCGTCGACGACGAGGTCGCACCCGTGAGCGACGGTTGCGAAGGCATCGGCAACGGTCCGCTGGTGGCCGGGAACATCGCGCTGATCGACCGCGGATTCTGCCCGTTCATCGACAAGGCGGCGAACGCACAGGCGGTGGGAGCGATCGCGGTGATCATCATCAACAACGTCGCGGGCGCGCCGCCGGCCATGGGCGGAAGTCTCCCCGGCCTCACCATCCCGGTCGTCAGCATCACGCAGGCCGACGGCAACGCGATCAAGGCGCAGCTCCTGACCGGTCCGGTCACGGCGACGCTGGGGCCGAACGCCGGGTTCATTGCCGGCTGTGACGACGAGGGCCGGCCGCGCATGTACGCGCCGAACCCGGTCGAGCAGGGCTCCTCGGTGTCGCACTGGGACACCTCGGCCGAGCCCAGCCTGCTCATGGAGCCGTTCATCACGAACGGCCTGAGCAGCGACGTCGACCTGACGCAGTTCGCGTTCGAGGACATCGGCTGGTTCAACCCGCGCCTGACCGATGCGCCGGGCGACGGCCTGGCCACGCGGCTGGCGCTGCTCGCCGCGCGCCCGAACCCGTTCGCCGCGATGACCAGCCTCGCGTTCGACCTGCCGCGGGCGGGCCGCGCCACACTCGTCGTGTTCGACGTGGCGGGGCGACGGGTCAAGAGCCTGCTCGACGGCGAGATGCCGGCCGGCCGGCATGCGGTGAGCTGGGATGCGACCGATGACGCGGGTGCGAAGGTGTCGCCCGGCGTGTACTTCTACCGCCTCACCACGGCCGAAGGCGCGGGGACGAAGAGCGCGGTGTTCGTCGCGGGGGACGGGCGTTAGTCAGATTGTCGCTGGGGTGTCCTCGAGCACGATGCGTTTCTGCGTGCGGCCCATCTGGGTCCGCACGCGGAACCACATCCACGCCGCGATGACGGCCAGCCCCAGCACGAAGCCCCACCACAGCCCCGCCGGGCCCAGCTTCAATGTGAAGCCCAGGAACAGCGAGAGCGGCAGGCCCAGCGCCCAGAAGCCGACCAGGTTGGCGAGCAGCGGGGCGCGCGTGTCGCCGATGCCGCGCAGGATGCCGATGCCCGTCACCTGCATGCCGTCGAACACCTGAAACAGCGCCGCCAGGCGCAACAGCGTTGCCGCGGTGGCCTGGACTTCCGCGTCCGGTGTGTAGATGCGCGCGATCGGCTCGGCGAAGACGAACAGGATCGTTGCCGACACCAGCTCGAACCCGATCGCGCAGAGGTACGACAGCCGCGCTGCCTTGCGCATCGCCGCCGGGTCGTGCGCGCCGACGGCGCGGCCGACCAGCACCGCCGCGGCCATCGAGATCCCCAGCGGGACCATGAACGTGAAGCTGGCCACGACGAGCGCGATCTGGTGCCCGGCCAGCGGGATCGTGCCCAGCCGACCCATCATGACGCCGATCAGCCCGAAGACGCCGAACTCGAGCACGAACTGGGCGCCGATCGGAGCTCCCAGCCGGACGAAGCGCCACAGCGGTCCCGTCGCGAACGCCGCGCGGGAGAACGGCGTGAGCATCGGCCGGAACGTGCCCCAGGCGAGCCCGAGGAGCAGCGCGGTCATCACGAAGCGCCCGATCGTCGTGGCGACGGCGGAGCCGACGACGCCCATGGCGGGCGCGCCCAGGTTGCCGTAGATGAACATCCAATTGAGGAGCGCGTTGAGCAGGTTGGCGATGATGATCGTGATCACGATCGGCGTCAGGCGATGCATGGCCTGCAGCGTCTGGCGCAGCACGATGAAGTAATAGAACGGCACCAGCCCGATCATCGCGGTGCGCACGTAGGCCCACGCCAGCGGGATGACCTCGGCCGGCTGGCCCGTCCAGCGCAGGATCGGCTCGGCCAGGCACTGGATCAGCATGGTTGGCACGGAAATGACGGTCGCCAGCACGATCGCGCGCTGGAACGAGCGGGCCACGGCCGGGTGATCGTCGGCGCCGATCGCCTGGGCGACCACCGCGTCGAGCGACATGATCACGCCCATGCCGAACGTGGCGACGACCATGAAGATGGTGCTGGCCAGGGCGACCGCGGCGATGGCGGCGGGGGAGACCCGGCCGACCATGATCGTGTCGACCATGCCCATCGCCATGAGCCCGACCTGGACCAGGATGACGGGTGCGGCGATGGACAGCAGCTTCCTGAGGTCGTTCACCCGCCTTCGCCGAGAACGATGCGGCCCGAGCCGTCGAGGTCGAAGCGCTCCGCCAACGGCCGCTTCGGCAGGCCGGGCATGCGCAGGATCTCGCCGGTGATCGGGATGACGAAGCCGGCGCCGGCGGCGAGCTGGATCTCGCGCACGGTGACGAGGAAGTCCTTGGGCCGGCCCAGCAGCTTGGGGTTGTCCGACAGCGACTGCTGCGTCTTGGCGATGCACACCGGCAGCCCGCCGTAGCCCAGCTTCTCGAGGTGGGCGCGATCGCGCTTCGCGCGCGCCGTGTAGTCGACCGCCTCGGCGCCGTACATCTCGTGGGCGATCGTCTTGATCTTCTCCTCGATCGACGAGTTCCAGTCGTAGAGCGGGCGGAAGTGCGGAGCGCTCGCGGTGGCCAGCGCGTGCACGCGCTCGGCCAGCGCCGTGCAGCCTGCGCCGCCTGTGCCGAACGGGTCGGCGACGACCGCCTCGATCCCGAGCGACGCGCAGTGGGCGACGACGGCGGCCAGTTCCTCGTTCGTGTCCGTGGGGAAGCGGTTGATCGCCACCACGCACGGCTGCTCGAAGCGCCGGATGTTCTCGAGATGCTTCTCGAGGTTGGGCATCCCGGCGGCGAGGGCGGCGGCATTCGGCGCGCTGACGGTGTCGAGCGGCGCGCCGCCGTGCATCTTGAGCGCGCGCAACGTGGCCACGAGCACGGTGCAGGCGGGCGCGAAGCCGCCGTAGCCGCAGTTGATGTCGAAGAACTTCTCGGCTCCCAGCTCGAAGGCGAAGCCGGCCTCGGTGACGACGATGTCGGCGTAGGCCAGTGCCAGGCGCGTTGCGGCGATCGAGTTGGTGCCGTGCGCGATGTTGGCGAACGGGCCGCCATGGATGATCGCGGGCACGCCCTCGCGGGTCTGCACCAGGTTCGGCATCACCGCGTCGTGCAGCAGCGCGGCCATGGCGCCGACCGCGCGCATGTCGCCGGCGGTGACGGCCGTGCCGTCGGGGCGGTAGCCGACGACGATGCGGGCCAGCCGCGCCCTCAGGTCGTCGATGCCGTCGGCCAGGCAGAGGATGGCCATGACCTCGCTGGCCGCCGAGATGTCGAAACCCGACTCGCGCGGCACGCCCTCGAGGTGGCCGCCCAGCCCCAGTACGATGTGGCGCAGGGCACGATCATTCATGTCGAGCACGCGGCGCCACGTGACGCGCCGCGGATCGAGCCCGGAGTCGTTGCCGTGGTGCAGGTGGTTGTCGACCATCGCGGCGAGCAGGTTGTGCGCGCTCGAGACCGCGTGGATGTCGCCGGTGAAGTGCATGTTCACGTCGTCGGCCGGCTCCACCTGCGAGGCGCCGCCGCCGGTGCCGCCGCCCTTCATGCCCAGGTACGGCCCGAGCGACGGCTCGCGCAGTGCGACTGCCGCGCGCACGCCGTTCTTCGCCAGTCCCTGCGCCAGGCCGATCGAGGTCGTGGTCTTGCCCTCGCCCGCCGGCGTGGGCGTGATCGCCGAGACGAGGACGAGGCGTCCCTTCGGCGTGCGGCCGGCGAGCGCGGCGAGCGAGATCTTGGCCTTGGTGTGGCCGTAAGGGATGACGTGTTCCGGGGCGAGCCCGAGCGTGCGGGCGACATCCATGATGGGTTTCATGGGGGGAAGTTGACGGCCGCGCCCGCCAACGGCAAGCACCTTTTGCCCGGGGCGGGGCGGTCTGCTAGCCTTGGCGCATGCGTTCCCTCCGCCACGCCCCCGTGCTGCTCGCCGTCCTGCTGGTTGCCGTGCCCGTGGGCGCGAGTTGCGCCGCGGCGGCCGCCGCTCCCTCGGCGACGCCGAAGCAGGCCGCCCACTCGGTGCTGCCGTTCATCGACGACGACCTCCCGCGGGCGCTCGCCGAGGCGAAACGGCGCGACCTGCCGCTGTTCGTCGAGTCGTGGGCACCCTGGTGACACTCGTGTCGCTCGATGAGGGCGTTCGTCTTCACGAACCCCGCCCTCGCGAGTGAAGCCGGACGGTTCGTCTGGCTCGCCCTCGACGTCGAGAAGAAGCAGAATGCCGCCGCGAAGAAGACGTACTACGCCTCGGCCCTGCCCACCTTCATGATCGTCCACCCGTCCGACGGATCGGTGCTGAGCCGGCGCGTCGGCGGCATGTCCGTCGACCAGCTCCGCGAGTTCCTGCGCTCCGGGGAGACCGCGCTCGTCGCCGCACGTGGCGGAAAGGCGGCAGCACCCGCGGACACCGCGCTGGCCCGGGCCGAGCGCGCCTACGGCGCCGGGGACTACGAGACGGCGGCCGGCGCGTATGTCGTCGCGCTGAGGAATCCGCCGGCCGACCCGGCAGCCGACTCGCGCGCCGTCGAGGCGGCGTTGTACTCGCTGTCGATGGCCGACCGCGGCGCCGACGGTCTCGCCGTCGCCGAGGCGGCGCGCGGGCGCTTCGGGCATTCCGCGGCCGGCGCGAGCGCGACCGCGCAGGCGCTCGACTTCGCGCTGGCGCTGCCGGATTCGACGCCGGGGCGCGGGGCGAAAGTCGCCGAGCTCGAGGCGGCGACGCGCGCCTTCGTGGCCGACACGACCCTGGGGCTCGCCGATGACGATCGCTCGGGCATGCTCGGCACGTTGCTCTCGGCACGCCAGGATGCGAAGGACGAACCCGGCGCGAAGGTCGCGGCTGACGCGTGGGTCACGTTCCTGCTGGGCGCGCGGGCGCGCAACACGACCGCCGAACAACGGACCGCTTCGGATGGATACCTGGTGGGCGCCGCGATCGAGGCGGGCGAGCCGGAGCGAGCGCTGCCGGCGCTCCTGGCGTCGGAGCGGGACCTGCCCGACGACTACAACCCGCCGGCCCGCGTCGCCGCGCTGTACAACGCGCTCAAGCGCTACGACGACGCGGAGGCGGCGGCGAAGCGGTCGCTGGCCAAGGCGTACGGTCCGCGCAAGCTCCGCGTCTATTCGACGCTGGCCGATGCGCAGATCGGGGCGGGGGACACCGCCGCCGCGCGGGCGACCCTTGACGCGGGGATCGCTTACGGAGCATCTCTGCCCGAAGGGCAGAGGCCGAATGCTCTCATGGCGTCGCTCGCCAAGAAGCGGGATGGGTTGCTGGCGAAG
>JANPEF010000132.1:0-21455 GCA_031431875.1 Candidatus Eiseniibacteriota bacterium
GCCGCCAGCGACTGCTTCGCGGGGCTCACCATCGGCTTCGCCGCGGCCACGTTCGGACGGAGCGACGGCGCAGCGGGAGTGAGCTTCGCCGCATGTGTCGGCGGCGGCGTCGACCTCGTCGGCGGCGTTACGGCGGCCTTCGGACCCGACGTGACGACAGGACGCGCGACACTCGACTTCGACATCCGCTCCGCGGTCGAGGGCATGGACTTCGCCACCGGGGCCGGCTTCGTCGCCACCGGAGCCGGCTTCGCCGTGGTGCGCGATGCCGACACCGTCATGCCGTAATCCTTCGCGTTGGCGACCGCGATCGGGCGGTCGGCCGCGCCGGGCTTCGCGGCAGTCGCGGTCTTCCCGACCGACGGGATGGTCGTCGCCGGCTTGCGCTGCTCCGGCGGCACGTACATGACCGGCAGCTTCGTGTTGCGCGGCCGGGATCCGCTGGTCGTCGCGACCCTTGCCGGCACGCTCTTCACCGTCGACTCCGTCGGCTTCGACTTCGTGGCCGTGGCCTCCTCCGTCGCGCGGACGACACCGGCGCCGAACAGGGCACAGGCGAAGAGCACGATGGCGCCGATCGCATGGACCCGGGCGTTATTTCTTCCCTTCATCGGTGCCTCCCTGGCCCGCGGCCTTCTTCTCACTCTTGGCCTGCTGTGCCGCGGCGGCCGCGTTGGGATCGAGCGTGTACGCCGTCACCGTGAAGCGGGCTTCCGTGGTCACGCCCGCGTCCTCGTTCGCCTTCGGATTGGCGAGGACCTGCAGGTTTCCGATCTTCATGATGCGCGGCATGTTCGAGACCTCGGCGAGAAACTGGCCGACCTCGTGATAGCCACCGCGCACGTGCAGCTGAATGGGAATCTCGACGTAGTGCTCCTTGACCACTTCCGCGTTGGGCCGGAAGCTCTCGAACTCGACGCCGCACTGCTGGCCGGCGAGCGTGATGCGCCGCAGGATGCCGGGCATCTCTTTCTCGGTCGGCAACAGCTCGGCCGCCATCTCGTAGCGCTCGTGGAGCGCCGCGAACTCGGCCTGAAAGCGTGGCAGGTCGGCGACGGACTGCCGCGCCCGCGCCAGGTCGTTTGACTTCTTGTCGAAAATCGCCTTGAGCTCGACGATCTTCGTCGTGTTCACCGGGTAGGTGAACGGGACGTACGTCGTGGCGAAGAACACGTAGAGCGCACCGGCGCCGAGCAGTCCCGTGATGAGGGACCCCTGGACCCGGGGATCGCGCAGGTTCAACGAGGCCATCGACCCCTCCTAGCGGTCGCCCGGAGCCGATTCGGCCGGGGTCAGGTTCATGGTGAGCTTGAACTGGACGACATCCACCTCGTCGATGATGCCGCGCGAGGACGAGCCGAGCGCGACGTTCGAGAACAGCGGTGAGCGATCCAGGCGGATCATGAGGTCGGCGATGATCAGGTTCGAGAACGTGACGCCCTCGAGCGTGATCGCGCTGCCGTCGCCCATCATCGTGGACAGCCACATGTGATCGGGAATGGCGCGGTCGAGCTCATCGACCAGGCGCACCGAGTCGAAGCGCCCGCGCGACAGCTGGTCGATGAGCGACAGCCGCATGTCGAGGTCGGCGCGTTCCCGCGACAGCCGCTCGACCATGGCGATCTGCGGCGCGAGGACCCGCGACTCCTCCTCGACACGCGCGACTTCGCCCGCGAGCATGTGGATCTGGGCCTGCTGGTGGACGATCGTTCCCACGATCGCGACCAGCACGCCGGCGACGATGGCGAGCGGGAACAGGAGACCCGCAGGGCCGCCCGACTTCGCGCCACCGGCCTTGTGCTTCTTGACCTTGCGTGCCTTCTGGCCCCTCTCCTCGAGGGGCATCAGGTTGATGCGGATCACTTGTCGCCCACCTTTCTGAGGGCCAGGCCGATGCCCACCGTCAGGAACGGAGCGACCGAGGCCGCATCCTGATCACCGAAGAGTCCTGGGTCGTACTGGATCCGATTGAGCGGATTCGCCACCTCCGTCGGCACCGCGAAACGGTTCGACAGGAAGGGCACCAACCCGGGCGTCAGCGCCGAGCCGCCGCACAGCATGAGGCGCGAAATGAGGCCGGCCTCGCCGGTCGTGCGCAGGTACGCCTGCGCGCGCTCCAGCGCGGTGGCCAGGCCCTCGCAGGCCTGCTCGACCACGGGAACCACGTCGATGTCCGGCACCTTGCCGCGGACCGCCTGGATGGCCTGCTCCTGCGACACGTTGTAGCGCCGCTGCACGGCGTCGACGAACGTGTGACCGCCGAGCTGGAGATCCTTCGTGAAGTAGGGCACGCCGTTCTGCACGATGTTGATGTTCGTGATCTCGGCCCCGACGTTGAGGATGGCGATCACCTCGTCCGGGGTGAAGTCGTAGTTGGCGGCGAGCGCGTTCTGGATCGCGAACGAGTCGACGTCGATGACCACCGGCGACAGGCCCGCCTCGCGAATCAGGTCGGCGAAGGTGAGCACCATGTCCTTCTTCGCGGCCACCAGCAGGACCTGCATCTGCTTGTCGTCCTGCGGCGAGTCGCCCAGGATCTCGAAGTCGAGCGAGACGTCGTTGATGTCGTACGGGACGTGCTGCTCGGCTTCCCAGACGATCGCCTGCTGCGCGTCCTCGGCCGACAGCTTGTTCATCGCGATCTTCTTGACGATGACGGCACGGCCGGACACGGCGGCGACCACGTTTTTGGTCTTCACTCCGCGGGATTCGAGCAGGTTCGCGATCGCATCGGTGACCAGCTGGCGGTCCATGATTTCGCCGTCGACGATGGCCTCGGACATGGGCTCCGAGATGCCGTAGTTGACGAGCCTGTGCCCACCGTTGGGCAACGTCTCGATCTCGACCACCTTGACCGAGTAGCTCCCGATGTCGAGTCCGACGAGGGACTCCTTCTTGCGGAAGAACATGCGCTTCGCTCCCTGAAGCCGGGCGCCCTTCGCCATCGGGGCACGCGTGGTGGAATGCCTCCGGCGGTCGCGTTTCCTTCGCTTCCGCCGGAAGGGATCGAGGCGCGGGGAACCGCGTCCTCGTGGTCACCCGGGTTTTCGGCCCGGGTTCGTGCAACTTGAGCTTGGATTCGCCTCGTTCTCCATCCCGCGGCGTCAGCCGCGGAGGCCGTTCGTGCATTCGGCACGAACCAGGTCGTGCGCCCGTTGCAACATCGCTACGGCAGGAGGAAGAGGCCCCCATACCAGCGCCAGATGGCCGGTCCCAGCACCCCGGTGAGCACCGCCGCCGGAGCGAGGAACGTGCCGAACGGCAATGCGGTCCGGCCGTCGCCGCGGCGCACGGCGACGATCACGGCGCCGACCAGCGTGCCGGCGGCCGCCGCCGCAAAGATGGTGAGGAACACCCCGGGCCAGCCGAGGAACGCCCCGATCATGAGAGCCAACTTGACGTCGCCGCCGCCCAGGCCGTCGACGCCGGTCGCACGGCGATACGCCCAGGCGACGAGCCACAACGCGCCGCCACCGGCGAGTGCGCCGACCAGCCCCTCGGCCACGCCGGGCCAGGTGAAGCCGCGGGCGACGAGGCCCACGAGCGTGCCGCCGAGCGAGATCTCGTCGGGAATGATGCGGTGATCCCAGTCGATGAAAGCGACGGCGAGCAGCGCCAGCGCGAAGAGGAGCGCCGGGGCCAGCGCGGTGCGCGGTCCCAGCTCGGCGGCCAACGCGACGACGAGGACGCCGGCGGCCAGCTCGACGGCGGGATAGCGCCACGGGATCGCCGTAAGACAGTCCCGACAGCGCCCGCCCAGGGCGAGCCATGAGAGGACCGGCACGTTGTCGAACGGGCGAATGCGATGACCGCACGCCGGGCAGGCCGAGGGCGGCGCGACGATCGACTGCCCGAGCGGAAGTCGGTGAATCACCACATTGAGGAACGAGCCGAAGCACAGCCCGAGCGCGAACAGCGTCAGGTACGCCAGAGGCGTGAACGTCGCGCCCGCCACGGCCAGGCCCCACGGCGACCAATTCCAGAAGTCGGCGCTCACGTCGCGCTCCGCGGACCCTGGCGCGACGAGACCTTCTGCCCGTCGCGGGTCGGCTCCGGGACCGTGTCGTCGTGAACGGATCCCGGGGCCGGGGAAGCGTCGAGAGGCCCTGCCCCCGGAATGCCGCCGACGAGCGCTGGGAGCTCCTTCGCCCACACCTCGAGGTTCTTCTGCTGCGGCGTGCCCTTGACCAGGCGCCGCAGGTACTCGATCGCCTTGTCGCGAATCACGGCATTGTCCGTCGTCTCGGCGACGTGGCGCCACAGCTCGAACGCGACCGCGTCGTACCCGGCCCGCTGGCCCGACCACGCAGCGAAGCGTTCGCAGTAGTCGGGGGCTTCGGGCTGGCGTGCGGCCTGCGCGAAGTCGAAGGTCGCGCGGGTCAGGTCCCGCTTGCCCACGTAGTGCACGAAGCCCAATTGGAACGGGTAGATCCACTCGTGGGGGTTGGCCCGCATTCCCTTCTCGAGCAGGCGCACCCCTGCGTCGAACTGCTTGCCCTCCTGGCACAGGGACGTCCCGCCGAACACGTAGGCACTGCGGAATCCTGGATCGAGCGACGTGATGATGTCGAACACGTGCGCCATGTGGGTGAATACGTTGTCGACCTGGCGACGGTGACCGTAGTACTGCACGCCACGCAGCCACATGAGGTCGGCCCATGCGGTCGCCTCACCGAAGGAGGCCTGCTGCAGCCACGTCCCCGACGGGTAGTAGGCGAGCTCGCCCAGCGGCTCGGGCCGGGGCAGGCGTTCCTCTGCCACGCGCAACTGCGCGAAAGAGGCGGCCGCCGCGAGGACAAACACACCAGTGGCGAGGAGGTTGTTGCGCCGCGCGCGGCGATCCGCCGGACGGCGTGCCGAGGACCCGCCGCTCACTTGAGTTCCCGGCGCTCGAACGCGACGACCGCGAGCGACAGGGCCGCCGCGGTGTACGTCGCCGCGTAGCCGACGGCCAGCGCGAGGTGCAGGAGCGTGGTGCCCTCGCCGTGCGCGACCTGGGAACGCAAGTTGAAGATCTCGAGGTTTGGCACGACATACGAGGCGACCCGCAGCGCTTCGCCGGCGAAGCCAGGGATCTGCGCGGCGAAGCTCCTCAGGTCGTTGGTCCAGAAACCGGTCGCGTACAGGCCCAGCGTATAGAGCACCGACAGCACCGGCGTCGACAGCGACGAGAAGAGGACCGCGAGGGCTGCCAGCACGACGTTGGCGCAGGCGATCATGAATCCCGCCTGGATGAGCGGCCCGACGATCGACGGCCCGCGGACCGAGACCCCCACCGCCATGAGAATCACGGTCATCGCCGCGACCGCGGTCGCCATCGTGGCGGCGAGCCCCGCCCACTTGCCGACCAGGTACTGACCGCGGCCGATCGGACGGGAGAGGACGATGTGGATGGTGCGCCGCTCGATCTCCTTGTGGACCAGTTGCGTGCCGACCAGGACGACGATCGCGATTCCGATCAACCCCAGCGCCGAGAGACCCAGGTCGACGGTGATGCGCGGTCCCTCGCCGAGCGCGATCGGAGAAATGACGCGCGACAGGACGAGCACGGCTCCACCGAAGATGAGGACGAGGAACAGGACCCGGTCGCGGACTGCCTCGCGAAACGTGCCGCGGGCGACGACAAAGATGGCGTTCATCGGCCGGCCTTCCGCACGCGGGGCGTCGCATCGGCGTCGCGCTCGGGCTCGCCGCCCACGTTGTGGGCGCCCTGGAACATCTCCATGAACAGGTCCTCGAGCGAGCGGCGCCGGGGAACGAGCGCCTGCACCTCGTGCCCGTGGGCAACGAGCCAGGAGACCAGCGCGGAGGCGCGGCCGCCGTCGGCCAGCGCGATGCGCACGCGCCCGCCCGTGGCCTCCATCGTGGCGCCAATGAACTCGGGCGGAAGGGCCAGCGTGCCCCGCGGCACGACCACGATCTCGGCGCCGGATTCGCCACGGGCGAGCAGGTCGTCCATCGTGCCCTCGGCGAGCAGGCGGCCGGCGCGCAGGATGGCGACCCGGTCGCACAGCGTCTCGACGTCGTGCAGGATGTGGCTCGAGAAGACGACGGTGACGCCGTCCTTCTTCAGCTCGCGCATCAGTTCCGACACCTCGTGCCGGCCGATCGGATCGAGCCCGGTCATCGGCTCATCGAGGAAGAGCAGGCGCGGGCGCCCCATGAGCGCGTGCGCCAGGCCCGCGCGCTGCAGCATCCCCTTCGAGTACTTCCGCAGCCGCACGTTCGCCGACGGCCCCAGCCCGACCCGCTCGATGAGCGAGCGCGCCTGCGCGCATGCGGCCGCCCGACCGAGTCCGGCGAGCTCGCCCGAGTACTCGAGGAACTCGAGGCCGCTCAGGTGGTCGTAGAAGTACGGGTTCTCCGGGAGGAAGCCGACGTCGACGCGGCTCTCGGGCGTGCCCGCTGGCTGGCCCAGCAGTCGGGCGTGGCCCCGGGTCGCCGGGAGCAGACCGAGGAGCATGCGCAGGGTCGTCGTCTTGCCGGCGCCGTTCGGACCCAGGAGGCCAAACGCCCCCCCTTCGGGGACGACGAACGAAACCGCTTCGACCGCGGTCTTGACCCGCCGGGTCCAGTGGTGGCGGAAGTCCTTGCCGAGGCCGTCGACGCGGACGGCCGACCGGTCGGAAGCTGGCCGGTGGGCCGGTCCCGACGGGACCATCATGGCCGGGCGGGTTCCTGAAACGAGTTGAAGGATCGTTCCCATCGTTCGTTCCTGTCGTCAGTTGTGCGGACGATCCCGGGCGATCCATCGCTCCGAGCGGGAGTTCTGAACAGGCAAGATGCACGGCCCGTGCCACAAATGTGGACGCCCCGGCCTGCCGCAGCGGGCCGGGGCGTTTGATTGGTCTTTCCGCGCGGCTGCTACATCCCGGTGCGCAGGGTCTGATTCAGCTGCGTGCCGTCGGTGCCGTTGCCCTTGACCTGGTACGAGTCTGGCGTCGCCGGGTTGAAGCAAAGTTCGCCGGCGCTTCCGCCCGTCGGGTCGGCGTCGAACTGGACGACCGAGGGCACTCCCGTGAACGGATTGTCGGGAAAGCTCGCGAACGGCACATGCTGCTCGAGCGTCTGACCGGCATCGGAAAGGTCGGTGGCGTCGTCGGGATAACGACCACCGGAAACGGCGGCGAAGTCCTCGGCTGCGATCTGCATCACGTGCATGTTGGTCTTGACCGACGCTTCCTTGGCGCGTCCCACGATCGAGATGAAGTTCGGAATCGCCACCGAGGCCAGGAGCCCGATGATGACGACCACGATCATGAGCTCGATGAGGGTGAAGCCCTTGCGGTTGAGGATCACGACGCGCTCCCTGTGGCGGAGGAACGGAACGGGGGCGCCGGTCGGCGCCCCCGTCTCCACGTTCACTCGACTACTGGCCCGAGGTCAGCACCAGCGTCAGGGCCGCCGACTTGCCGTGGCCCTTGATGTTGTACTCGGTCTGCGACGAGTCGCAGTACGAGGTGATGCCCGAGGTCGCCGTCGCCGGCTGGGTGTAGACCGCGCGGTTCTCGAGCGAGGTCGAGGCAGAGTTGAACGGATTGGCGAAGCTCGCCGGCGTCGAGATGCCCACGCTGCTGGCGGGATACGCGCCATCCGCACGGACCGCGGCGTCTTCTGCGCCGAGCTGGACGGTGTGCATGTTGGCCTTGGTCGAGCCTTCCTTCGCGCGGTCCTGCATGGCGACGAAGTTCGGAATCGCGATGGCGGCCAGGATACCGATGATCACGACCACGATCATGAGCTCGATCAGCGTGAAGCCCTTCTGATTACGCAGCATTCCGGTTCCTCCTCCTTGGAGTGGTGTAGGCCCTTCCCTCGCACGGTGCTGGTACAGCGCCCACGCCCCACAGCAAGTGCAACCGCCGTGCCATTCAGGCGAAGCCATGGGTTGAAGCCACAAGCCATTGTTGGCCTGTATGTTACGATCTCCGTTTCAACCTTGGCCGCGCTTCGCGCGGCCGGAATAGACCGCTTTTTGCCCGCTGCCTCCGGCCAGCTCTTGCGCAGCGCAACGTCGGCCCCGAGATCGTGCGCGATGCACGGCGCACCACCGGAACGACGACGGGGAGCGGCCCCCGGAGGGCGCTCCCCGCGTCATGTTCTCGACCGTGGGCCGGACGTCTCGCGTCCCGCCGCTCCCCGGCCGTCACTGGTGCGACGGCACGCTACTCGTCGTCGGTGCCCGTCCGCTCGTCGGCGCCGCCCCACGACGGGTCGCCGAACTCCGGGTGGCCCGGTCCGGGCAGGATGCGGCCGCGCTCGCCCTGCTTCTCCAGGCCGTAGGCGAGCAGCTTCCGGTAGAGCGTCGAGGCGTTGATCCCGAGGACCTCGGAGGCGCGTTTCTTCTGCCACTGCGTGTACTCGAGCACCTTGAGGATGTACTCGCGCTCCAGCTCCTCGAGGCTCATGTTCGGCGACTCGATGATCAGGCTGCCGCGCGGGGTCGACCCGAAGCGGATCTTCTCCGGCAGGTCCTGCACGTCGATCGAACCCCCCTCGTCGAGGATGACCGAGCGCTCGATCACGTTCTCGAGCTCGCGAACGTTGCCCGGCCAGTCGTAGCGGGCCAGCGTCTCGAGCGCCTCCTTGGTGATCGTCTTGATCCCCGACTGGGGCGCCAGCTTCTTGAGGAAGTGGTCGACCAGGATCGGGATGTCATCGCGCCGGTGGCGCAGCGGCGGCAGCTTGAGCGGGATCACGTTGAGCCGGGAGTAGAGATCGGCGCGGAAGCGGCCCTCGGCCACCTCACGCTCGAGGTCGGCGTTGGTCGCCGCGATCAGGCGGCAGTCGATCTTGATCGGCGAGGTGCCGCCGACCGGGATGATCTCCCGCTCCTGCAGCGCGCGCAGCAGCTTGACCTGCGTCGCCATCGGCATCTCGCCCACCTCGTCGAGGAAGAACGAGCCGCCCTCGGCCACCGTGAACAGGCCTGCCTGGTCCTTGTGGGCGCCCGTGAAGGAGCCCTTGACGTGGCCGAACAGGTTCGACTCGAGCAGGTCGCGCGGGATGGCACCGCAGTTGATCGACACGAACGGCCCGTGATTGCGACCGCTGCGGTAGTGGATCTCGCGGGCCACCAGCTCCTTGCCCGTTCCCGATTCGCCGACGATGAGGATCGTCGAGTCGGTGTTCGCCACCTTGTCGATCATCTTGAAGACCTTGTTCATCTCCTCGGAGCCGCCGATGATCTCCTTCTCGTCGTGCGAGCGCTTGAGCTCCCGCTTGAGGTAGGAGTTCTCGTTGCGCACCTTGCGCATCTCCAGGGCGTTCTTGACGATGACCCGGATCTCCTCGTTCTTGGCGTTCTTCTCCAGATACTGGAACGCGCCGAGGTTCACCGCATCGATGGCCGACTTCTGCGAAGCGTAGGCGGTCATCACGATCACCGGCAGGTTGGGGTCGCACTTCTTGAGGCCCGACAGCACCTCGATTCCGTCCGCACCGGGCATCTTGAAATCGGTGATCGCGACGTCGAACGACTCGGTCCGGGCGCGCTCCAGCGCCTCCCGCGGATCGTTGACGGCCACGACCGTATAGCCCTCTTTCTTGAGCACGATGCTCAAGAACTGGGTCATGCTGGTTTCGTCGTCGATGACGAGGATCTTTTCGCCTGCCATGGTCGTTCGTTCCTTCGGTCCGGGCCTCAGGCTGCGTGCGCGAACGCGAGTTCGCGTTCGAGCGTCAGTGTGAACGTGGTGCCCTGCCCGGGGGCGCTCGTCACGGCAAGCTTTCCACCCAGGCGTTCGATGATGCGCGTGGCGATCGCGAGTCCCAGCCCGGTCCCGCCACGCTTGGTCGTGAAGAACGGCTCGGCGACCCGGTCCAGGTGATCCGCCGGGATGCCGGGTCCGGTGTCGTGCACTTCGACGGCCAGCCGGCGCTCGCCCTGCGGGCGAATCCGCACCGTCACCCGTCCCGGCCCTTCCTGGGCCTCGATCGCGTTCTGCAACAGGTTCGTCAGCACCCGCTTGAAGTGCTCACGATCCAGACGCGCGGCACATCCCTCGCTCGCGTCCTCCATCACCAGCACGATCTCCGGCCTCCAGGCCGGATGCCGCCGCGCCAGGTCGAGGGCGTCCTTCGCCAGTTCGTGCACGGGGACGGCCTCGATCAGGAGCCGCGGTTCGCGCGCATAGTCGAGCAGCTCGGTGACGAAGCGGTTGAGCCTCTCGCATTCCGTGACGATCAGGCCCATCAGGTGCGCGTTCTCGCCTTCGAGCGTCAACTCCTTCTGCAGGTACTCCACCGAGCCCGAGATCGGATTGAGGCAGTTGCGGATCTCGTGCGCGATGCCGGCCGAAAGCTGCCCGATGTAGGCCAGCGTCTCCGATCGCCGGGCCCGCTCCTCGACTGCCTTGAACTCCGACAGGTCGGCGAACACCGCGATCACGCCGCGTCGCGTCCCGTCCTCGGCGGTGAGGAAGCTGGTCGACAATCCGACCGGCACCTGCCGCCCGTTCCCCGTCGTCAGCGTCACTTCCTCGCGCGACAGGAGCCGGCCGCTGGCGAGCGTCGCGGTGACACGGTCGAGCAGCGGCTTCCCCCCGACCCCGATCACGTCTTGCGCCGCCAGGCCGCGCACGTCCACCGTCGACTTGCCCAGCAGCAGTTCCGCCGCCGCCCGATTCGAGTGCAGCACGATCCCGTTCACGTCGAGCGTCAGCACGCCGCTCGTCATGCTCTCGAGGATGCGGTCCGTATCGAGCCGCGCCCGCTCCATCTCCCGCGACGTCCGCGCCAGGGTCTGGCGTGTCTGTCGGCTCCGTTCGCCGAGTGTCCCGGCGGCCGCCCCCAGGATGAGGAGGAAGCCGACGAGGCTCGAACTGGCCGGCACCGGCGTCGCCGCCGAGGTCGCCTCGGTCGCCCATGCCACCGCACCGAACACCGATGCGAGCGTCGGCAGGGCGAGGTACCCGCTGGCGGCGACGGCGGCGATGAGCAAGCCACCCGTCGTCTCGAGCACGATGCCGGCCCACAGCACGACCAGCGCGTAGAACAGCACGAACTGGCTCTCCGCACCGCCGGTCGTCATGGCCAGCGCGGTGACCACCGCACAGTCGCCCAGCGCCTGAGCCCATCCCTGCGCCGAAGGCGCAAGGCGTGTGCGCAGAAGCAGGGCGAAGCCGGTCGTGTAGAAGGCCAGCACCACCACTGCCGCCACGAAAACGGAAACCCTTGCCTCCGGCGGGATATCCGATCGCACCAGCAGCCCGAGGCCCAGCGCCCCGAGGCCGACGATCGCCCGCCAGCGAACCAGCGCCGCCAGGGCGCGCAGGAGGTCGTCGCCCGGGGTCTCCCCCCGCCACACCTCCCCAGCCCGGGCCGCGGTCACCCTTACTCTCCCGAAACCACCGAGATGAGCTTGAACATCGGCAGGTACATGGCCACGACCATGCCGCCGACGATGCCACCCATGAGCACGATCATCACCGGCTCGATGATCGAGGTCAGGTTATCGACCGCCTGGTCCACCTCGGACTCGTAGAACACGGCGATCTTGGTCAGCATCTCGTCGAGGGCGCCCGTCTGCTCGCCCACCGAGATCATCTGCACCACCATCGGCGGAAACACGTTCGACGCCTTGAGCGGCGCGCCCACCGTTTCGCCCTCGCGAATGGCGGCGCGGGCCTGCAGGATGGCGTCGGAGATCACGCGGTTGCCCGACGTGCGGGCCGTGATCTCGAGGCCCGACAGGATCGGCACGCCCGAGCTGATCAGCGTGCCCAGCGTGCGCGTGAAGCGCGCCACCGAACCCTTGAGCAGGACGTCGCCCAGCACCGGCATCTTGAGCAGGAACTGATCGATCTTCTTCTGCCCGAGGTCCGTCTTGTACCACTTCTGGATCCCGATCACGGAGGCGACGATGGCGATCGCCGCCGCCCACCACCAGGCGCGCAGAATGTTGGACATCTGCAGCACGATCGCCGTCGGCAGCGGCAGCTCGCCGCCGAAGTCGGTGAACATCCTGGCGAACGTCGGGATGATGAAGATGAGCATGAAGGCCGTGGCGCCCAGGGCGACGCAGAGCACGACCGCCGGGTAGATCATGGCGCCCTGGATCTTGCGCTTGAGCGCGTCGGCCTTCTCGATGTACTGGGCCAGCCGCAGCAGGATGTCGTCGAGGATACCGCCGGCCTCGCCGGCCGCGATCATGTTGCGGAACAGGTCATCGAACGTCCGCTTGTGCTTGCCCAGGGCATCGGCCAGCGTGGAGCCGGACTCGACCTCGCGCGTGACGTCGGAAATGACCTTGGCGAACGCCAGGTTCGAGGTCTGCGCCGCGAGGATGTCGAGGCACTGCACGAGCGGCAGCCCGGCCGAGATCATGGTCGCGAACTGGCGCGTGAAGATCGCCATTTCCTTGGTGCTGACGCTCCCGGCGCCGGGCATGACGAACTTGAATCCCTTCGCCTTCTCCTTCAGCGAAGTGACCATGATGCGCTTCTTGCGCAGGAAGTCGACGGCCTCTTCCTGGCGATCGAAGGTCAGCTCACCGGACTGGGATTCCCCGGCCATGGTGCGACCCTTCCAGACGAAAACCGGCATGCGTCTCTCCCGGGGTGCGCGCGACTAGATCGTCGTGCGCAGGTTGAGCTTGGCCAACATCTGCTCGAGCTCGCCGCTATCCGACGAGCGATTCATCGCTTCCTCGACCGAGATCGACTTGTCCTGCACGGCCTGCATCAGTCCCTGGTTCATGGTCTGCATGCCGAACTTCTGGCCGGCCTGCATGAGCGAGTAGATCTGGTGCGTCTTGCCCTCGCGAATGGTTGCCTTCACCGCGGGGGTGCAGACCAGCACCTCGGCGACCATGGCGCGCCCGCCGCCGCGCTGCCGCGGAATGAGCTGCTGGGTGACCACGCCCTCCATGACGAACGCCAGCTGGGTGTAGATCTGCTTCTGCTGGTCCGACGGGAAGGAGTCGACGATGCGATTGACCGCCTCGAACGTCGAGTTGGTGTGCAGCGTGGCGAACACAAGGTGGCCCGTCTCGGCGATGGTCAGGGCGGCGGCGAACGTCTCGCGGTCGCGCATTTCCCCGATCAGGATCACGTCCGGGTCCTGGCGCAGCACGTACTTGAGCGCCGTGACGAACGAGTCGGTGTCGGCGTTCACCTCGCGCTGATTGACGATGCAGCGCTTGTGGTGATGGATGTACTCGATCGGATCCTCGATCGTCATGATGTGCGCCGGACGGGTCGCATTGATGCGATCGAGCATGGCGGCCAGCGTCGTCGACTTGCCCGAGCCCGTGGGGCCGGTGACCAGCACCAGTCCCTTGGTCCGGTTGGTGAACTCGCGGACCGCGGCCGGCAGGCCCAGGCTCTCGAACGCCATGATCTCGTACGGGATCTGGCGGATCGCCATGGAGACGACGCCGCGCTGCAGGTAGACGTTGGCGCGGAAGCGCGACAGGCCCTTGATCCCGAACGAGAAGTCGAGCTCGCGGGTGTTCTCGAACTTCTTGCGCTGCTCGTCCGACATGACGGAATAGGCGAGCCCCGTCGTCAGGTCCGGCGTCAGGATCTCGTATTCCGACGGCGTGATGGCCCCGTCGATGCGGAACTCGGGCGGCACTCCGGCGGTGATGTGCAGATCCGACGCCTTCCGCTGGATCATGTCCTCGAGCAGCTGCTTCAGAGTGATCACGGGGTCTCCGGCTCCTTCCGGTCGCAAGCACGCACATCCATGGGTCTAGACATTGTCGACCGCCGTCTCCTTCAGCACCTCTTCCGCGGTGGTCAGGCCGCGTCGCAGCTTGGACAACCCGTCCATGCGCAGCGTGCGCATGCCGTCGGCCATCGCCTGCTTCTTGATCGTCGAGGCCGGCGCGCGATCGAGGATGAGGTCGCGAATGCTCGGCGAGATGGTCATCACCTCGTAGACTCCCTGGCGGCCCTTGTAGCCCGTGTCGTTGCAGTCGACGCAGCCGGCGCCCTCCATCCACGGAAACTCGGCCGCCTCCTCGGGCGCAAGACCGAGTTCGCGAACCACCTCGGGATGCGGATCTACCGGGCGCCGACACGAGCTGCACGGCCGGCGCACGAGGCGCTGGGCGAGCACGAGGTTGACCGACGAGGCGACCAGGAACGGCTCGATGCCCATGTCGACGAGTCGACCGATGGCGCTGGCGGCGTCGTTGGTGTGCAGCGTCGAGAGCACGAGATGCCCGGTGAGCGCGGCTTTGGTCGCGATCGCGCCGGTATCGATGTCGCGGATCTCACCGACCATGATGATGTTGGGGTCCTGGCGCAGGAACGCCTTCAGCGCCGCGGCGAACGACAGCCCGACATCGTCGTTGACCAGCACCTGGTTGATCCCGTCGAGGTTGTACTCGACCGGGTCCTCGGCGGTCATGACGTTGGTCTCGGTCGTGTTGAGCTTGGTCAACGCCGAGTACAGCGTCGTCGTCTTGCCCGAGCCGGTCGGCCCGGTGACCAGCACCATGCCGTAGGGACTGAGGATGGCGCGGGTGAAGTCGTTGAACGCCTGCGGCTCGAAGCCCAGCTTCTCGAGGTCGACGTTGAGGTTCGTCTTGTCGAGGATACGCATCACGATCTTCTCCCCGAAGATCGTGGGTAGCGTCGAGACACGCAGATCGATCGTGCGGTTCAGGACCTTGATCTTGATGCGCCCGTCCTGGGGCACGCGCCGCTCGGCGATGTCGAGCTCGGACATGATCTTGAGCCGCGAGATGATCGCCAACTTGAACTTGAACGGCGGAGCCATCATCTCGTAGAGCGTGCCGTCGATGCGGAAGCGGACCCGCAGGCTCTTCTCGTAGGGCTCGATGTGGATATCCGAGGCGCCCTTGCGGACCGCATCGGCGATCAGCGAGTTGACCAGCTTGACGATCGGCGCCTCATCGGCCATCGACATGCTGCCGTCGTTGGTCTCCTCCTCGATCTCCTCGACGACGGAGAGGTCGTCCTCCATGCCCTTCATGACGTCGGCCATGGTGTTGGCCTGGTCGTAATACTTGTCGAGCGCCTTCTTGAGCGCCGGCTCGGGTGCGACGACCGGCTCCACCTCGAAGCCCGTGATGAACTTGATGTCGTCGAGGGCGAAGATGTTGGACGGATTGACCATGGCGACGGTCAGGCGACGGCCATTGCGCGACAGCGGCAGCGCCATGAACTTGAGCGCCACGTCGGCGGGCAGCAACTTGATGCAGGCGGGGTCGGCCTCCACCTTGCGGAGGTCGACCGCGGCCACCCGGTAGAGGTCGGCCAGGAAGTCGCCCAGTCCCTCCTCGCTGATCGCGCCCACCTTGATCAGGTTGTGGGACAGCGATCCCCCGGAGCTCTTCATCGAGAGATGGGCCTTCTGCAACGCAGCGTCGTCGATGACCCGCGCGTCGATGAGTTTCTGTCCCACGTCGTCGAGCAAGGCTGTCTCCTTACGTCAAGCACGCCGAATCCCCCGGAGCAGCGGGGGCGATCGAGGACGGCCCGACCCACCGGGCGCCCGCCGGGAAGGGCGCGCGCTCGTGCAGGTCGATGTCAGGTTCGTCCCCGTGATCGGCCGATCGTCCACTCTGCAACACCCCTTTTTTGCGCAGCGCGCGTTCTGCACGGTCACGGTTTCCGGGGCTTTTCGATGATCAGGTGGGGCGTCAGCCGCGCCAGGGTCTTCGGGCCGATGCCCTTGACCCGCCCCAGGTCCTTGATCGCGCGGAACCGCCCCCGCTTCGTCCGGTCGGCGACGATGCGTTCTGCGGTCTTGGGGCCGATGCCGGGCAGGCCCTCCAGTTCCTCGGCCGTGGCCCGGTTGAGATCGAGGCGACCGTCGGCTGAGTAGGCCGAAGGCGTGGCCGTCGTGTCCGGGGCGGAGGTGCTGTCGGCGGCAGCCACCGGCCTTCTCGGGGAGGTCGGCGCCCTGGCTGGCGCGGGGACTGAATCCCCCGCCTCCGACACAAAGCCGAGCGCCAGCGAGTCGCCAAGGGTGAGCGCGAGGACATCGGGGCGATGGACTTCGAGCACGGTCAGTCCCGCCCCGACGGCGACGAGGGCGGCGAGCACGGCGAGGGCGCGGGATTCATCGGGCGTGAGCATGCGGATCACTCCATGGGGGCAGGGAACCGGGGGCTTGTTCGGGAGGCGGTCGTGCGGGGGCGGTGCTGTGCGAGGAAGGATGCGCGGGCGAAGCCCGCGCCAGGTGACACGCTAGTCCCAGAGCGTCCAGCGGGCTTCGAGGACGAAGCGGGATTCCTCGGCCCGGCGCAGGCGGCCGAAGGAGTCCTCGACCGGGAGGAATCGGTTCGACCCGGCGAAGTCGCGGAGCTCGACCCGCACCTCGAACTCGTCGATCATCCAGGCGGCGAACAGCCCGAGGCGCGACGCCGTCGGCAGGTCCCCCACCGGCGTGCCGGTGCGCGGCCCGATCAGCTCGCCCGTCACGCCGAGGCGCAGGTCGAGATCACCGGAGAGGAACGCATGGCCAGCCTCGAGTTCGGCATGGGCACGCCAGTCCGGATCCGACGGGCGCAGGACCGGGCTGACCTGGCGGCCGAGCGCATGCCCGCCGACTTCGGCCCGCACACCGCGCAGCGGTGCGACCGCGAGGTTGACCACGACGGCGACGAACTCCGTCGCCTCGCCCGCGACGACATTCGCCAGCCCGGTCGCACCATCGAGCGCGAAGGGCTCGCGCGCCAGGTCGAGACCAGGATCGCTCCGTCCCGCGTACAGCGCCGCGCGCATCCGTCGCTCGCCGCGCGGCCACGCACCGCGCACGGTGCCGCCGTCCTCCTCGCCGGCGCTCCTGTCCTCGATTCCCAGGCCCGCGAGCCACGTCGAGGAGCGTATCAGCGGCGTGTCGACCCTGCCCGTCAGGGCAAGCGTGTCCGCGTCCTGCGTCCCGATCCGCGCCCCGAGCCCGCGCGCGACACCGAACCACGCACGCCGAGCGGGAGCGAGTCGCCGCTCGAGCATCACCGAGGGCGCCACGTCGAGCCCGCCCCCGCCGGCGGTGCCAGCGCCCAGCCCCAGGTCCAGACGGGTCGCGCTGTCGAGATCCCGCGCGTAACCGGCCGCGCCCCACAGGAGCGTCGCGTGGCGCGGGGCGAACGTGACCGTGCCGCCCGACTCGAGCGACTCGTCGCCGTAGGTGAACGCCAGCCAGCCGTCGCCGCCGCCGACCACGCGCGACGCGTCGACACGCAGACGTGACGATTTCGCCGCCTGGCGGAGGTCGGTCGCGAACTGGAAGTCGCCGCCGACGAGCCGCTCGTCGGTGCGCTCGAAGACGAGCCCCAGCGTGGTGCCAGCGGTCCCGACGCGCGCGCCGAAGCGCCCCGACTCGCCGCTGCGCGACTCCGAGCGCGTGGTCTCGTCCTCGACGGCTTCGCGGGTCGAGCGGTAGGCTGCGTCGAGGACGAGCCCCCCCACCTCGTGCCGGCCGGCGAACGCGATCGAATGGTCGCCCGCGGGCCCGAGTGGCTCGAGACTGCCCAACCCCTGCGCCTCGACTGCGACCGCCCCCGAGGTAGGACCCGCGGTGGCGGCGGCGAAGAATCCGCTGTGCGTGTGTTCGGGCGAACCGAGCGCAGCCCACGCGGTGACCCGCGGATGCCCGGCGATCGGCGTCCATGGATGGAGCGTCACGCGCCCGGCCTCGCCGCGGTACGCCTCGCGCGCCGAAACCGGCAGCCGCGGCGCATCGACCGAGCCGACGGCGCTCCACGGCACGCGCGTGATCCCGCTGCCGATCGCGCCGCTGCCCGCGACCGGCAGGCCGAGCCAATCAACCTCGAGGCGCGCGCCCGCCAGGCCGAACCGCGATAGGGGCTCGGCCGAGCCGCGATCGTCGGCGAAGCGCTCGGTCATCGCGCCCTCGCGCGTCAACCACACGGCGGCGGTCCCATCGCTTCGCCGCTTCAGCGCGGCCGGTCCGTCGCCCCAGCGCGGCGGCGGAGCGCGGCGGCCGTGCACGAGATCGGTCGAGTCGGGCGGGGCCGGCGAAGGCGTCTCGGCCGGCGCGATCGGAGCAAACCCGGCGCTCGCCGCTGCGGCCACGCTGTCGATGGGCTCCTGCGCTGCCACCGCGTCCGGCCACGCCACGGCCGCCAGGAAACCGGCCACGACGAGCACCCCGAACGCGACCGGCGTCGTCAACGACCGCCTCGTGCGCTCGAGCGCCGCGACCAGCGGCACCCCGACCAGCGCGAACAGTGCCGCGTTCGTTCCCACGTGGATCGCGGCGAATGGCAGCCCGGCGAGCAGCATGGGAACGATCGGCCCGAAGAGCACGGCCGAGGCGAGGTTGGTCATCAGGTCGAAGACGAGGGTGACCGCAATGCCCGCGGCGATCACGAGCACCCCCCGGCGCGCCTGACCGTGCACCGTGAATCGGCCGACCAATCCGCCGGCTGCGCCGGCACATGCCATGCCCGCGGTCTGGGCGGCGAGCACCAGCGGCACGGCCAGGCCCGAGCCGTACGGGTTCATCGCGCTGTAGAGGAACTCGCCGAGCGCGCCGGCAAGGGCGCCCCAGGCCGGGCCCAGAACGAATCCTCCGACGAAGAGGATCACCGTCAGGAACTCGAAGTTGGGAATGCTGTCGAGATAGCCGGCGCCCCAGGCGAGGCCGGCGAACATGCCGGCGAGGGCGAGGCGGCGGGTGCGGTGCAGCGGCGCGTTCAGGCGGGCGTCCTCGTCGGCGGGCGGCGGAAGGCAGCGCGGTCGGCGCGACGCCGCCCGTCCCGTGAGACTAGGAAGCCGGCTCGTCGCCGGTCAAGCCCCTTCGGCGGCGACCTGCTTCGCCTGCGCGGCCCTCAGGCCCTCGACCGCGGCATACGGCACGTCGCCGTCGCCGATCTGCGAGTAGCCGGTGCGCTCGCCGTGGCTGTCGGAGCCACCCGTGGCGACCAGTCCGTACTTCTCGCACAGCCGCGTGTAGCGGCCGCGATCGCCGTTGTCGTGACGCGGGTGGATCACCTCGAGCCCCACCAGGCCGAACTTCGCGGCCTCACCGACGGCGAGATCCTTCCGCATCGTCGCGGGGTGGGCGATCGCGGCCACCCCGCCGGCGCGGCGAACCAGCTCGATCGCACCGCGCGGTGTCAGGCTGCGCCGGGCGATATACGCGGGACCATTGGTGCCGAGAAACTTCCGGAACGCGTCGTCGATCGAGTGCACGAAGCCCGCGGCGACCATCGCCTCGGCGATGTGTGGCCGGCCGATCGCCCCGCCGCGCGCGCGCTCGAGGACATCGTCCCACGACAGGTCGTAGCCCAGCTCCTCCAACCGCTCGAGGATGGAGTGGGCGCGCAGCAGGCGCTGCTCGCGGAACTGCTGCAGCGAGAGGCGGAACTCCGCGTCGTGATCGTCGACGAAGTAGCCGAGCACGTGCACCTCGACGCTCCCGTCGTGGGCCGACAGTTCGACGCCGGCGATCACCTCGAGCCCGGTGCCCGACGCGCGCGAACGCGCCTCGTCGAGGCCGTCGACCGAGTCGTGGTCGGTCAGCGCAACCGCCGCGAGCCTGCCCGAGAGAGCGCGCTCGATGACCTCGGTCGGCGACCAGGTCCCATCGGAGTGGAAGGTGTGGGTGTGGAGATCGACCGTGCCGGCCGCCACGGTGCCGGCCGCTAGCGCCGAAGCTCGCGAATTTTCGCGGCAACTTCGGGGTAGTTGGGCTGCAGTGCGAACACGGCTTCGAACTGGTCGAGCGACTCGATCGGGCGGCCGCTCGCCTCGAGCACCAGGCCCAGGCTGAAGCGGAATGCGATCACGCTGTCCTCCGTCAGGTTCGGCAACTGCAGGCCGCGTTCGAACTCGGCGATCGCGGCGCCGAAGTCCCCGCGTTCGAGCAGGCAGCGCCCGAGCATGTCCGTGCACTTGATGCTGAACGCGGCGTCGCGCGCGGCGAGGCGGAACTCGGCGACGGCTTCGTCGATCAGGCCCATCTGCCGGTAGGTCATGCCCAGGTCGTAGTGGCTGGCCGCGTCATCGGCCTGCACCTGCTGGCGCACGCCGGCCTGGAACGCTGCGAGCAACTCGGTCAGGTCGACGTCGAGATCCTCGGGCATGCGCTGCGAGACGGTCACGCGGTCGGCCGACAGTTCCTCGGGCTCGATCTTGCGGCGACCCCAGTCGGACAGGCGCTCGAGGCGGCGAGCCGCCTGCTCATTGTTCGGATCGTAGGCCCGCGCCTGGACGAACCACTCGTGGGCGCTCGCCGGCTCCTGCGCGGCGAGCGCGAAGTCGCCGAGCTCGCAGCACACGCCGGCGGCTTCGATCCACTGCTGGCGACGCTCGCAGTTGGCGAGCCACAGGCGGTAGAGGCGCTCACTGGCCTGCGGACTGCGCGACAGCTCGTTGTAGATCGAGGCGGCCTGCTCGAGCCCGGCAACCGACTCCCACGCGAGCGCAGCGCGCACCAGCGCCTCGGCGGCCTGCTCGCGTTCGCCGGCGCCCAACAGAGTGCGAGCGTAGTCGAGATGCGCCGCCACCTCGGGCGGCACCTGGACCTCGGCAGCTTCAGCCGGCGCAGCCGGCTGGGCCGTGGCCATTGCCCCGACCGACGCAGCCTGCTGGCCGAACGACGGATGGCTGACGCGCGAGCCTTCGAGCCCTTCGGGCGCGACGCCCCCGGGGGTGGTGTAGCGGCCACGGCTGCCCTCGACCGACGATCCCGTGAGGGTGCCGTTTGGCGCGGAGGCGGAACCGCCGCGCATCGTGCCGTTGGTGATCGGCATGGGAATGCTCGGCGTCTTCGCGGCCGGTTCGGCGATCGGCGATTCCTCGGGCAGGTCGCGGGCGCCGGGGTACAGCTCCTCGGCACGGGCGCGGCAGGCCTCGGCCTGGTCCATGCCACCGATCTTCTCGTGGGCCCGCGCGGCGCGAATGAGCGCCCGCGAGGCCTTCAACTTTTCGCCCTCGAGATTCCACAGGTCGCCCAGCCGCTCGGGGTACTTCGGCTCGTCGGGCAGCATCTTTGACGCCTGCTCGAGCGCCTCGGCCGCCTCGGTGCGGCGATCATGGGCCAGCTCGAGATCGGCGTACTGGCTCCAGTAGAGCGCGGAGTCGAGCCCAAGTCCGTCGAGCGCATGCAGCTCGGCCAGCGACTTGAGCGTGTCCCCCGGTCGCAGGTTGAGCCGCAGCATCTTCTTGCAGACGGCGATCGCGTTCTTGACCAGGCCGGCCTTGCGGTACGCCTCGGCCGCCTCGAGATAGCGGCGCCCGGCCTCGTCGGTGACACTCTTCTTGTAGAAGAGGTCGCCCAGCGTGACATGGGTGTACGGGTCGCTCTCGTCCGCGGCGAGGAGCTTCTGATACTCCTCGATCGCGCGATCGAGATCGCCGTTCTGGACGAATCGCTGGGCCTTGCGCTTGATTTCGAGAGTCTTTTCCAAGCCGTCCCCCCCGCCTCGCAGCAGGTCAGGCGGTGCGTTCCGTCGCGGTCCGGAAGGCCGAACGGGCCTCCGACAGGGAAAGATCGACCCGACGCGC